>NZ_BAAANY010000038.1:227484-306588 GCF_039530045.1 Fodinicola feengrottensis
AAGTGCGGGATTTTCCCATGATCAACAACGGTGGAGGTAGCGGACGGCGACACTAACGGTGGGCCATCCGGGATCGGATGGCTCGTACCAGGTCGTCGGCTCGGCCAGCTGAACCGGCGCTGGGCCACTGCCAGCTTTCCCGTGGTTGTGAGTAAATCTCCAGCAGACCCAGCAGTGATTCGCGCATGGCCCGCAGGTCCTGGATTCTGCGCTCGAGGTCGGCGACCTTCTCGCGTACGAACGTCCAACCGGCCTGGCAGCTGTCGAGGTCGCCGGCGAGTGCCACGTCGAGGAGCTGGTCGATTTCGGCGAGGCTGAAGCCGAGGCCCTGGGCCCATTTCACGAAGCGCACCAGATCGACCGCCTCCGGGCCGTAGTCGCGATAGCCGGACGGCAGTCGCCGCGGCACCGGCAGCAGGCCGCGCCGCTCGTAGAACCGCACGGTCTGCAGGTTCACGCCGGCCAACTGGGCGACCTCGCTGGTACGCATGGATCCAGGCTAGCCCTTGACTCTGTACTGAGGTACAGGGTTGAAGGTGGCCACATGACAAAACTGACGGGGACGGTGGCGCGCGTCGTCATCGCCTTTGCCGTTGCTCTCGTGGCCTTCACCGGCGGTGCCGCCGCGGTTTTCGCTGGCCCTTCGGTGATCGCCGGATGGACTGGTCGCGTACGGGTCGAGACGCTGGGGGACAGGGACTATCGCACGTACGAGCCAGCGCATCGCGCCGCGCGTACGAGCCTTGTCCTGGACCTGCACGGCACGCATGAGAACGGATTTCTGGAGGAGTCGTTCACCCGGTTCGATCGGCAGGCCGACCGGCTGGGCTGGGTGGTCGCCTATCCGGACGGCGTGGACGGCGGTTGGGAACCTTTCGGGTGCTGCCACCGTGCCGGGGTCGACGACGTGGCGTTCATTTCCGCTCTCATCGACCATTTTCGTGCCACTGACGGAATTGACGCGGTGTATGTGATGGGCAGCTCCCGTGGCGCGATGATGGCCTACCGGCTGGCGTGTGAGCTTTCGTCGCGGATCACGGCGGTCGCGGCCGTGGAGGGAAACATGGCCGACGCGAACGCAAATGTCGACGGCGTCCAGTGTCCGCTCGCGCATTCGGTGTCAGTGCTCGCCATCCACGGTACGGCCGACTCCGCGGTGCCGATCAAGGGCGGTGGCCGGTTCGCTCCTTTCGTTGACGTGGTGGGAAAGTGGCGGCGGCTCGACGGGTGCGCGCCAGCTGGTGTCGTACGCGCCGGTGGTACGGACATGACCTGGTCCTGTTCCGCCGGAACTCAGGTGCGGTCGATCGTAGTGCCCGGTGGAGGGCACAGCTGGCCCGGCGCGCCGCTGGCCAACCTGCCGTGGACAGCCGCCGGGTCGCTTGACGCCTCTCGGATCATCGCCGATTTTTTTGCTGCCCGATGAACAAAAACAGGCGCCGCCGGGTGCCATACTGGCTGGTGATCGCCGACGGATTCAGCGCGGGAGTCGCCGCTGCGGGGTTTTTCGCGGTGGGATGGCCGTGGGATCTGCTGATCATTCCGGCACTGGCCGGGTGGGTCGCCCTCTTCCCGTACGGGCGCAGAATTCGACCCGTGACGATTTTCGGGCTCACGGTCATTTTTGTCACGTTGTGGGTTGCCCTGCTGTTGTCGACGGCTTAGTGGTCGGAAAAGGAAAAGTCCGCCGATCGCGGCGACCGCGATCACCGCTACAACCCGCATCGGCGCATCCTAGCCAGTGGCCCTCGCGAAAGGGCCGTCGAAGGCCAGTTTGGTGAAACGCTCAGCGATCCGTCGATGGCCGTCGACGCTCGGGTGAAGCTCGTCAGGCAGGGGCAGCTCGGCATAATCCGCATCGCCGTACAGCTCGCGGCCGTCCAGGAACTGCAGGTTCGCGTCTTCGCGCTGCTCAGCGACCCGGTCAAGCTGTGCGCGGATGATGTTCAACGTCAGGCGGCTCGGGTCCGACGGGTCGCCAGTCGCCCGGAAACGGACCTGCCCGTCCTTGATGTCAGCCGCGCCAGGACCCGGTGTGTCCTCGTGGATAGGGCAGAAGAGGGGCGACACAACCAGCAGGGGCGTGGTGGGATGCCCCTCGCGGACGGTGTCCAGAAATCCGTGCACAGCCGGGCCGAAGGCGCGTACGCGCATCAGGTCCGCGTTGGTGAGATTGATGCCGATCTTGACGCTGATCAGGTCCGCGGCCGTGTCGCGCAGGGCCCGCGCGGTGAACGGATCGAGCATCGCGTTGCCGCCGAAGCCGAGGTTGACCAGGTCCACGTGGGCATTCGCGGCGGCCAACGCCGGCCAGGTCTCGCTCGGCCCGTCGGCCCCCGAGCCGTGGCTGATCGAGCTGCCGTGATGGAGCCACACTCGCTGATCGCGATCAGCCGCGGCCAGCACCGGCGCATTCGTACGCAGCGCGATGACCTCGGTGATCTCGTTGTGAGGAAGCCAGATCTCCACGTCTTTGATGCCCGCCGGCAACGGCGCGAACCGGGCGGTGCCGGCGGGTCCGGGCGTGGTGACGTGAGAGAACGTCGTCATGTCGACGGTCTGCACACTGCCGCCGGACACGCTCGTACGAGAGGTCAGCCGACCATCGACGAGCAGGTCGTAAACGCCGTCCGGTCCGGCCGGAAAGCCCTCGACTATCGCCTTGGTCGGGCGTACGTCCAGCTCAACGACGGTCGCCTCGGTACGAAACGGCAGCCGAACCCCGGACGGCATGGCCTCCATCCGGGCGAGATAGCCATCCGGGAACTGCCTCCGGGCCGCCGTCGGCAGCCGATGCGGCAGCAGGCCAACGTCGGTGCGCTCGACCTCAAGTGCACCGCGCAGCATCCCGGCCTCGATCGGCGTCGTGATCATGCGGTCACCCGGTCCAGGAATCCGGTCAGGTTCGACATCGTCCGCTCGACCTTTTCGGCCAGCGACAGCGACTCGTTCAGCCGGCCACCGGGACCGACCGGCTTCTTGCCGCGCAGGTAAAGCGAACAGGCCAGGTCGCTGCACACGTACGACCCGACGGAGTTGCCCTGCTGCCCGTTCCGGCCGGCTTTGCGGGCGGTCATCAGCGAAACCCCGCCGCCGGAATGCGAGGTCAGGCAGAGGGAGCACATGCTTTGCCGCCGTTGGCCAGTAGGTCGTGCGGCCCGCAACGCCACCCCGACCAGGCCATCGCCGGACTCGGTCACCAAGTAGGCACGCTCGGTCGAGGCGGGATCTCGCCAGCCGAGAAAGTCCAGGTCGTCCCAGGGCCGCTCGGCCAAATCGCGGGGCACCGCGAGCCGAGTCGCCTCGCCCTTGGTGCAGTTGACGAAGGAGGTGCGGATCTCCTTCTCGGTCACTGATCTCATGTCAGCTAAACTAACTCGCCTAGGATCCCTAGGCAAATGATTAGGCCCTCTAGGAAGGTGACGCATGGCACGAGCTGGCCTGACCGCGGAGCGGCTCACCCAGGCTGCCGCGGAGCTGGCCGACGAGGTCGGCTTCGAGAACGTGACGGTGTCCGCGCTGGCCCGCGGCTTCGGCGTTAAGGACGCGAGCCTCTACTCCCACATCAGGAACTTCCAGGAGTTGCGGCAGCGGCTGGCGGCGCTCGCCCTCGACGAGCTCGCCGACAAGATCGCCGCCACCCTCGCCGGCCGCGCCGGCAAGGACGCGTTGGTCGCGTTCGCGAACGCGTACCGCGACTATGCCAAGGCCTGTCCTGGCAGGTACGCGGCGATGCAGATCGAGCTGGATCCGGAGACGGCCGCCGGCCCCGCCGCTCGTCGGCATTCGGCTTTCGCTCGGGCGGTCCTGCGCGACTACCGCCTCGGCGAACCCGCTGAAACCGACGCCGTACGGCTGCTGGGCAGTGCATTCCACGGTTATGTGAGTCTGGAGAAATCCGGCGGATTCCACCACCATCCGCGCGGCGCGGACGTTTCCTGGGACAGAATTCTGAACGTACTCGATGCCGCCCTCCGGAGCTGGCCTTCCTGAGGGGATAATAGGGCTATGGAATTTGTCTTTTATCACCGCGATCGGCCGGGCTCGATGCCGTTGCGTGAAGAGTTGATCGAAGCGCACTGGTCTTACATGGACGGTTACGCGAAGGGGATGATCGCTCGCGGGCCGACTCTCGGCGAGGATCTGGACACACCCACCGGCAGTATCCACATTGTGGATTTGCCGGATGTGGCCACCGCCCGCGCGTTTGCCTTTGACGAGCCCAATTATCAGGCCGGCGCCTACCGGGACGTGCTCATCCGGCGGTGGCGGAACAAGCTTGGCCGGACGATGTGGGACTTCGCTGGCGGCCGCGAGGGCGGCAACCGCTACCTGGTTATTGGTCTCGGGACTGGCGAAGGTGCCGATCTGGAGCCACCGGACAATGACGAGCTGATCGCGTACGGTCCGCTCCTGTCCGACGATGGCACCGGCTGGCTCGGGACCGTGGTGTTGCTCCGGGCGCCGGACCCGGACACCGCCCGCGCCGTCCTGTCCGAGGACCGGTATGCCGCCATCGAGGTCCACAACTGGCAGTTCGGCGGCCGCGAGTAGACAGTGGTCAGTCGATAACGGCTCCGCCGGTGAGGTTGATTTCGCTGGCGGTGATGGTGCGGGCCCAGTCGGACGCGACGAAGGCGGCAACGGTGCCGACTTCGGCGTAAGTGGGCTGATGGCGGGGCAGCAGCCCGGCGGTGTCCGGTTCGCCCGACTGGTCGGAGCCGGGTGAGAGCAGCCAGGTGACTCGTACGCCAGCGGGTCCGAACTCGGCGGCGAGTTGTCGGCAGAGCCCGGCCAGTGCGGCCCAGGCGACGTGCGAACCGCCGAGGTTGGCGATGGCCTCACGGCCGCCGGCCATCACGAGGATGACGCCGCTGCCGCGTCTTGTCATGTGCCGGCCGACCGCGGTGCCGATGGTGAAATGCGCGGTGATGGCTTTGCTGACAGGGCGCAGAAAATCCTGGTAGGCGAGGTCGAGCAGCGGGATGCCTTGAACGTCGTCATTGGGGGTGGCGTTGAAGCAGATATCGATGCCGCCGCTGTCGGCGACGGCCGCCGCGTGTTCTTCGACGGCGGCCCGGTCGAGGACGTCGAGAGGGGCGACGTACGCCGTGCCGCCCTCCTCGCGAATCTGCTGTGCCAGCGTCACCAGGGTCGCCCCGGTGCGACCGACGAGGTGGACCTCGGCGCCTTCGCGGGCGTAAGCGCAAGCCACCGCGGTACCCACGGGCCCGGCCGCGCCGTAGACGATCGCGGTCTTGTTTTCGAGCAACATAAGGAAAGCCTTTCGTCAGGGAGCGAGATGGAGATCGGCTTGTTTGAGGGCGCGGATGGTGTCGCGAATCTGGCCGAGGTAGTCCTGGCAGCCGACACAGTCGGCGAGGTGGGTCTGGAAGCTCTCCTTGAGATCGGGTGGCAGCACGCTGTCGAGGAAGTCGGTGACCAGCTCGACGAACTGCTCGCAGGCGCAATCCGCCGGTTGTTCGGCGACGGATGGCCGCCGTACGGACGTAATCAGCAGCAGTCCGATCAGCACCGCGGCGCCGGTCAGGAACCAGCCGGCCGACGGCACACCGTGGGTGCGCGCGTACCAGCCGAATACCAGCGAGAACGGCAGGAACAACAGCCACGACAGGGTGCCAACCCCGGACGAGACGCCGGCTCGTACCGCCGAGGGCACCCCGTCATGCAACAACTTTCCGGCGCGGATGCTGATGATGGCGAGCAGCAAGGCGAGCACCGCCTGAGTGGCGATCACCGCGACCAGTGACCGCGTCAGGGTGAGTGCGATCGCGGCGGCCGGTGCGGCAACCGCGAGCACGCCGACCGACAAGGGATGGCCGAGGTTCAGCTTGCTGGTGAGAAGGCCGCCCACGCCCAGGGTGGAGACCAAGGCCGCCCAGTACGGGCCGAACAGGACGGCCGGCGCGGCCAGCGCCACCAGCCATAGCGGTCCGAATTCGAACACCGACTGGGAAAGTAGCCCGACCAGGGCGGCCAGCAGCACGACCTGCCCGATGCCCGGCTCTCGGATCATGGTCCGGTAGGTCAGCGCGATATGGCTGCGCAGCGCGAGCGGCTCCGCGGCGCGATGCAGCTGTGGCTCGTCGAACCGCAGGAACGCGACAATCGAGAGCGCGATGCACGGGAGAGAAACAAAATACGTGACTCTGGCGGAGGTCAGCCCGGCGAGCAGGCCGCCGGCGAGCGAGGTCACCACGAAAGCGCCGCTTTGCACCATCTGGACCCGGCCGATCCAGGTCGCGTACAGATCGCTGTCGCCGGTTTCCTCGATGAGCACGTCATAAACGACGCTGTCCAGGGTGCCCGAGCTGAGGGCGAAGTAAATGCCGAGAATCATCGCCGCCGCGATATACGTCGGCACGTTGGTGCTCAGGCCGCCCAGCAGGGTGCTGGCGATCAGCGCGACGGTGGCGCAGACCATGATCTGGTTCCGGCTCCAGCGGTCGGCCAGGATACCCGAAGGCACTTCGAGCACGGGGACGACGACCGCGTATGCGGCCGCCATGAGCGCGACTGTGCTTGGCGTGAAGCCAATCTGGGTCATGAAGAGCTTCTCGACCGGCACCCACAGGGCGAGGCCCTGCAGGCCCACCGCGACCTGCAGTGGGACCAGCCGGCGTGCGAGCGTACGCGGCGCGATGGTCATTGGTCGCCGGGCCCGATGAGCGCCCGCGCGAGGTGATCTCGTACGACTGCACGCGCTTTGTTCAGGATTGCTCGCTGTTGCCGCGGGGACAGGCCGGATCGCCGGCTGATGGCGGTAGCGTCGAGACCGAGTCCGTCGTGGGCGACGATTATCGTGCGCCAGGTCGCCGGCAGCTGGTCGAGAGCCGCGGCGAGCGCGTCGCGAACCCGTGGATCCGTCGGCTCGGCCGGTGACCACGGGTCCGGGAAACGTCGCCAATGACCGGGAAACGGCTCGCTGTGGTCCTGAAAACGCGAGCTGGGCACCGCTGTCGTACGCCCGAACCAGCGCGCGGTCCAGCGGGCAAACCCCTTGCGCGGCTCCTCCGCACGCCAGCCGGTGGTGGCCAGCCAATCACCGGGCGGGCTCATCGAAGCCCTGCCTTGTCTACGCTGAGAAAGGCGACCCATTCAGCGTGCCTTTCGTGGTGGTTGGTGCGCCGAGCCCGGTGGGCGTGGTTCCGATCGGGGCGGCGATATCCGTCGTCGTCGCGGAAATCCCCTTTTAGGGCAGCAAAAAAGTCTTTCTCGGTGGTTCCTGGACGACGGATGTTTCCAGACCCGGTTGTCAAAGGGATGCCACCGCGATGTCACGCGCCGGCGAAGGCTGGCGGCGTCATCGGAGCGGACCTCCTTAGCGCGATCGTCGCTGGCACGCATAAAGCTAGAGCCGCCGCGATCCGGCCGCATCGGCGAAGTCGCCAGTCGTGAGGCTTCCTAGCTGGGAAGCGATCGCGGCAGCCCAAACCACCGGAGCGCGCTGTTCTCGAATCGGGTGAGGGCGCTGATCCGGTCGCCGGCGAGGGTGACCACGTAAAGGCCCGTTCCGTGCATGGTGCCATCGGGGGCGCGCAAGTACGCGCCGAAGGCAGGTTGGCCGTTGGCGCGGGTTGGCACGAGGTGGAACCTGCGCCCGGCCTGGAAGATGCTCGCGCTGAACCGGGCGACCGCGTCCCGGCCCTGGTATTCGAACGGAATGGGCGGCATCGACATGGTCACGTCGTCGGTCAGCAAGCTGACCAGCGCCTCGACGTCGGCCGCCTCCCATGCGCGTACGAACTTCGCCACGATCGCGTCCGCCGCGGCCAGGTCGGCGGCGGCCGGTGGCCGTTGGTGCCGCAAGCTGGCGCGGGCCCGTTTCAGGGCGCTTTTGACCGACTCCACGCTGGCGTCGAGCATGCCGGCCACCTCGACGGCAGGGAATCCGAGGACATCGCGCAGGATGAGCACGGCGAGCTGGCGAGGCGGCAGGAGCTGCAGGGCGGTCACGAACGCCAGTGAGACAGCCTCGGTCAGCTCGTAGCGCGCTTCAGGACCAAGCGGCGCATCTTCCAGCAGAGCGTCCGGAAAGGGCTCCAGCCAGACGACCTCGCCCAGCCGGGTCGGCTCGGGCGGGTCCACTTGCGGTATGTCCCACGCCTTCGCGGGGCGCCGGCTGGCCGTCCGGCGCGCGTTCAGGCACCGGTTGGTGGCGATCCGGTAGAGCCACGTACGCAACGAGGCGCGCCCCTGGAACCCGGCGAAGCCCTGCCAGGCGGCCAGCAGTGTTTCCTGTAGGGCGTCCTCGGCGTCCTGGAACGATCCGAGCATCCGGTAGCAATGCACCTGCAATTCCCGGTGGTACGGCTCGGTCAGTTCCCGGAACGCCGCACTTTCGCGGGCCTGGGCCGTCACATCGCCAGCTGGCACTTTCGGTTCACCTTCCGTCGGCTCTCATCTTGTACGGACACCAGCGGGAACGCGAAAGGGGCGGCCCTTTCCCGCCTTTCGCGGTGTCTCTATCACCAGTAGCCGACCCAAGGAGATCCACGATGGGAAAGATCGTTGTCAGCGAGAACGTGTCCCTCGACGGAGTCGTCGAGGACCCGACCGGTGACCAGGGCTTCGCCCGCGGCGGCTGGTTCGGGCAGATGCCGGAGCGGGACCGTGACGCCTGGGCCGAGGTCGAACTCGACGAGGCCGTCGGCGCGGCGGCCCTGCTCCTGGGACGGCGAAGCGACGCGTGGTTCGCCGCGCGGTGGCTGTCCCGCCGCGGCGAATGGGCGGATCGGCTGAACAGCCTGCCCAAGTACGTCGTGTCCGCCACCATCCAAGATCCCCGGTGGAGCAACGCGACGGTCGTTAGAGGCAACGTGGTGGACGAGGTGCGAAAGCTGAAGACAGAGGTTGACGGCGAGATCGTCGTCTACGCCAGCACCCCGCTCGTACGTACGCTGCTCGAGCACGACCTCGTCGACGAACTGCGGCTGATGGTCTTTCCGGTCGTGCTCGGCACCGGCGAACGGCTCTTCGGCGAAACCAGCGACTCGAAGCCGCTGCGGTTGACCAGCGTTCGAACCGTAGGTAACAGCCTCGCCTTTCTGACGTACCAACCAGTCAAGTACTAGGTGTTGCCTTTCCGGGTTCCGGCAAAGGTCACTCTGGGCAGTCGTCCGGCCGGCTACCCAGCAGTGATGCCGAAACGCGCCTTACGTTCGTCCTGCTACGCGCGTCGCTCACCCGGCTGGAAATATCGCCGAGCCGCCCGCGGCCCGGCGATCGTGGACGCGAGGGGAGGTGGCAAGGATGAAGGAAGAGACCCGTGAGCTCGAATACCTGCTGTGCATCGCCTACCCGACGTGAGTCACTGGCGGGTCCTTTTTACTTCCTGTCGACCGAAAGTACGCCGGTCCGGCAGGTGCTGCGCCTTGAGTTGGGGGCCAGCAGCTAGGTAACCCGCTCGCGGTGGGAGCCGTCGGCCGGCGGCTTCCACTGTGGCCGGCACCGTTTTCCGCGGACGAGGAGAGAAAACATGCCTACCAGCGAGCATCTGGAGGCCGATCGGCAGGAACTTCCGTACCGGCGCCGAGCCGGCGGGGTGGCATTCGGTGCGCCAGCGGTCCTGGATGTCCAGGATCTGCGCAAAAGATGGCTGCCGTGGATCACCATGGGAGTCGACGACACGACCCATGTCATCGTGAAAACGGCGTGGATGACCTGGAACCACACGATGACCGCGGACCGGAACGACATTCTCGCGCGGCCGTGGACCTCATTGCTGACGTCGGCGGGCCTGCGGCCCTTCATCCTTGGCCAGTGCCGTGCGCCGAACCACCTGGCGCCCGACGCACCGGAGACCGGTGAGCCGATCTCGAAGCTGCGAGCCGTCTGGCGCGACTGGTTGTACGGCCCGGATCCGTTGCGGCGCCTGCAAATGACCGTTCTGCTGGGCGCGCTCACCACCCACCTTCCGGTGCTGGAGACGCCCGATCCGGATCCGGATGACACCGATCCGATCGTCCAGCACCTGCGGTACGCCCGTGCCGGCGTCCTGCACCAGCGGTATCCGAAGGACCCGTGGAACGACGAGCTTTCCCAGTTTTTCACCAAAAACGCGACCGAGGCCGTGCTGCGTACCGGTGCCACCGTACGAGTGATCACCCAGGAGTTGCGCATTCACCGGGCGTGGGAGCCGGCGAAGCCGTGGATCGACTTCGGCTATGCGGGACTCGATGATCTCAAAGAACATCCGCGTTGGCTGGCGCAGTTGGCGGAGAGCAAGTTCCACCGTTGTGTGGCCCTCTACCATTTCCGCAAGAAGGACGCGGCGGAGACGGCGAATGCGCTGCGGGCGTCCTATCAGGCCGATGCGGAGCTTCGAAAAGAGGCCGGTGACAATCCCATCCTTCACCACCTGTGGCTGGAGAATCATCGTACTTTGCTGGAAAGTACGATCAAGAACCAGGTCGGGCACGACCCTGCCGGGGTAGCCGCCCAGATCGCCGAGTTGGATGAGATCGAGCCGTACTTCTACGAAAGCCGGTTCTTCGTTGGTCTGCTTTTCGCTCGCGCGGAACAGCCCGCCGAGGCCGCCCGGCATTTCGAGGCGGCCAGCAGGGGCGGGTCCGGTCGAGGTGCGGCCGGCGCATTCCTGGCTTTTGAGTGCTACCGGGAAATCGGCGACACGGACGCGGCGCAGCGATGCCTCAGCGTCGCGGCCGACCTGGACCCGATGCTCGACCTTGGGCATTACCGGCAGCTGGTGTGATGACCAGGGCGGCTGGTACGGCGACCGAAACGCGGTTCGTCGCCTTCGTACGAAGCACGGTCGGCGGCCTGCCGCGGGCCTGCTGGGTGCTGTGGGGCGGCATTCTCGTCAACCGCGTCGGTTTCGTCGTCCAGCCGTTCCTGGCGTACTACCTCACCGGCGTCCGTGGCCTGTCGGTCACCGCGACCGGACTGGTGATTTCGGGATGCGGCCTCGGAATGGTGTGCGCTCAGCTGGTCGGCGGGACGATGGCCGACCGGGTCGGACGGCGGCCGACGGTGGTCTTCTCGACCGTCGCCAACGCGGTGGTGTTGCTGTTGCTTGGATCCACTGGATCGCCGGTGCTGCTGGTGGTGCTGACCTTCCTTTTCGGCCTGACCCTAGACATGTACCGGCCGGCTTCGACGGCGATGATCGCCGACCTGGTGCCGCCGCAGGATCGGGCTCGCGCGTACGGCGTGAGTTTCTGGGCGGTGAACCTCGGATTCTCACTCGCGATGATTCTCGGCGGGCTGCTTACCCGGGCCGGGTTCACTCTGCTTTTTTGGCTCGACGCGGTCACTTCGGTGCTCTTCGGGGTGCTGGTGTGGCGGGCCGTGCCGGAGACGCGAAAGCGGCCCGAACCGGGCGTACGAGTCGCCGGAGCTTTCCGGGTGATCTCGAAAGACTGGTTGGCGCTGGCTTTTGTTGGGCTGATTTTCGCGCAAGCGCTGGTGTATATGCAGTCGTTCACGACTTTCCCACTGGCGATGCGGCTGAACGGCCTGCCAGCCAGTGTGTACGGCATCGTGATCGCGCTGAACGGCGTCCTGATCATCGCGCTCCAGCCGGTGGTCGGTGCGTGGGTTGCTCGCTGGGACCACAGCTACGGCCTGGCCGCGAGCGCGGTGGTGCTGGGACTCGGGTTTGGGCTGAACACGGTCGCGCACACGGCCTGGCAGTACGCGCTGGCGGTCGCGGTCTGGACGATGGGGGAGATCCTGTCGGCCGGCACCGCGCTCGCGGTGATCACCGCGCTCGCGCCGCCACACCTGCGTGGCCGCTACAGCGGCATGTTCGGGCTCGCGTACTCGGTCGCCTGGCTGGTCGCGCCGATCGGCGGGTCGTGGCTGCTCAGCCTGGGTGTCCCGGTGCTCTGGCTGACCTGCGCGGCGGTGTGCGCGGCGGCGGCCGCCGGCCAGTTGTTGCTGGGGCCGGCCGTGCGCAGGCGCGGCTGATGGAACTCAGTGCGCGTACGGGCGTGAAGTGGGCGAGTTGCGAGCCGGATGTGATCGCGGCCTGGCTGGCGGACATGGACTTCGCGGCGCCGGCAGTGGTGCGTGAGGCGCTGATTCGGTACGTCCAGGATGGCGATCTGGGCTATCCGCCGTGGCTGCTGGACGACGCGTCGCCCTTGCGTTCGGCCTTCGCCGAGCGCATGCGGGTACGGCACGACTGGACCGTTGACGAATCGTACGTCCGGGAGTTCACCGATCTGATCCAGGGCCTTCAGGCTGTTCTGCAGGTGGGTACGAGCGAAGGCGACGCGGTTGCCGTCCTCGCCCCCGCTTACCCGCCGGTGCTGGCGAGTGTCGAAGATCTGCGGCGCAGGCTCGTGCCCTTGGCCGACTGGGAGTCGTTGGCCGAGACGGTCGCGCGGCAGCGAGTCCGCGCGTTGGTGCTGGTCAACCCGCACAATCCCAGCGGCCGATGCATGCGGGTCGAGGAGCTGGCGGCGGTCGCTGAGGTGGCCGAGACGTACGACCTGCTGGTCATCGCCGATGAGATCCACGCCGACCTGACCTTCCCGCCGGCCCGTTTCGTGCCTTTCGGGTCGCTCGCGCCAGATCGTACGGTCACGCTGACCTCGGCGACCAAAGCGTTCAATCTGGCGGGGCTGCGCTGCGCGGTCGGCCATGTCGGTTCCGCCTCCGTACGCGCCGGGCTGGCGCGGCTGCCGCCGAACCTGCTCGGTGACGTCAGCACTCCGGCCGTACTCGCCACCCTGGCCGCCTGGCGGTCGGGTGATGGGTGGCTCTCGGCGGTGCTCGAGGTACTCCAGCGCAACCGGGACTTTTTGGTGGCTGAGCTGGGATCCGCTGGCATCGACTGTTCGCCACCGGACGCCGGCTATCTCGCCTGGCTGGACTGCCGTGCGCTCCAGCTGCCGAGCGAACCGGCCCAGTTCTTTCTGGAACACGCACGCGTACGCCTGTCGTCCGGGCTCGGCTTCGGCCCTTCCGGCCGCGGCTTCGCCCGACTCAACTTCGGCACGTCGCCGGACCTCGTCGCTGAGATCTCCAGCCGGCTCGTACGCGCCGTCGAGCGCTAGGCGCGAGAGTCGCGGGAACGGGCCCGAAGCGCGCGCAGTTGGTCGTCGCGGCGCTCCAGCAGGATGGTGCTGAGGGCCGGTGGCGGGCGGTCGCGGCTGAGGCATTCGTCGGTCATCGCGACGGTTTGTTCGCTGATCACCGGGGTGGGGTAGCCGGCGGTGGCGAACCGGCGGGCGAGACCGGCCGGCCAGTCGCGCCAGATCGCCACGATCACGTCGAAATAGCGTTGTGCGTACGGTTCGAGCAGGTCGGCCTGGTCGAGGTCGGCGAATCCGGTCAGCGAGGCGCCGACCATCGCCGCGCTGGTGGGCGGCTGCTGGCCGTCGGCGGCCATCAGCAGCCGCCAGGTGGTCGCCTTGGCGGCCGCGGTCGGGATCGCGGCCCGGCAGGTGGCCGCGTGCCGCAGTCCCGCGGCCGTACGGTCGCGGCGCAGGTGCTCTCCGATAGTCGACTCGTCGCTGGCACCGCGGCTGATCAGCCGGCGCAGCAACAGCCAGCGCAGTTCGGTGTCGACCCGCAGGCCCGGTAGCCGCGTGGCACCCTCCAACAGCTCCCGCAAGAGGGTCAAATGCTCGTCGGAGGTGGCCAGCCCCGCCAGCATTTGTACGCAGAACAGCTGGCGGTCCGAGCCGGCCGGCGCGAGCACCAACATCCGGTGCAAGGCGTCCGCGAGCTGCCGCAGCCCGGTGAGCCGCCACGACGGCGCGGCGTAGTCACGGGCCACCGCGACCGTCTGCAGCAGCAGCGTCTCCAACATGCCGGGGTCGTCGATCGCGTCGAGCGTGCCGGCGACCAGTCGTACGTAGTCGCGGGCCGGCAGTTCACCGTCGCGACACATGTCCCACATCGCGGTCCAGCACACGCCAGCAGGCAAGGTGTTCGCCGCGTGCGCCGCGCCGGCCAGCACGGTGGCCAGCGACCGGTCGTCGAACCGGATCTTCGCGTACGTGAGGTCGTCGTCGTTGACCAGCACGAGATCCGGCCGCCGGCAGCCGTCCAGGGCCGGGATGCTCGTACGATCACCGGCCACGTCGACTTCCAGCCGCTGCCGGCGGGTCAGGGTGGTGCCTTCGCGGTCGTAGAGGCCGACGGCGATCCGGTGTGGACGCAGCAGCGGATGGGCCTCGGGTGCGCTCTGGGTGACCGCGAAACCGTCGATGGTCCCGTCGCCGGCGAGCCGGTAGTCCGGCCGCAGCGTGTTCACGCCGGCGGTCTGCAGCCATTCCTTCGACCAGCAGCCAAGGTCGCGGCCGGAGGTCGCCTCGACGGCCGCCAACAGGTCGGCGAGGGTCGCGGTGGACCACTGGTGGCGCTGGAAGTACCGCTGCAGGCCGGCCGTGAACGCTTCTCGGCCGACGTACGCCACGAGCTGCTTCAACACCGACGCGCCCTTGTAGTAAGTGATGCCGTCGAAGCTGACTTCGGCGGTCGCCACGTCCGGCAAGTCGGCCACGATGGGGTGCGTACGGGTCAGCTGGTCCTGGTGGTAGGCGGAGGTCTTGAAGAGCTGCGAGAAGGTCGTCCAGGCGCCTGGCCACCGGGTCGCCTCGGCCTGGCAGAGGGTGCTGGCGTACGTCGCGAAGGACTCGTTCAGCCACAGGTCGTCCCACCAGGTCATCGTGACCATATTGCCGAACCACATGTGTGCCAGCTCGTGCAGCAGCAACGACGCCCGCCGCTCGTGTCGCACGTCGGTGACCCGCGACCGGAAGAGCATGTTCTCGGTCAGCGTCACACAGGCCGCGTTCTCCATGCCGGCGTGGTTGAACTCCGGGACGAACACCAGGTCGTACTTGCCGAACGGGTAGGGCATCCCGAAAAGCCGCTGGTAGAAGTCGAAGCCGTTCCAGGTCACCTCGAGCAGCTCGTCGGCATCGAGGTACGCGGCCAGCGACCGGCGGCAGTAGAGGCTGAGCGGCACCCGCTGCCAGGATCCGCTGACCGAGTGGAACCGGCCGGCGGCGACCGAGGTGGCGTAGGTCGGCAGCGGTGGCGTGGCGGGAAAGTGCCAGCGGGTGGCGCCGGTGCCGCTGGCCAGCCGGGCCTTGCCGACCGAGTCGGGCTGGGTGTTCGCGACCACCTGCCAGTCGGCCGGCACCACGACACCCAGCTCGAACGTCGCCTTCAGGTCTGGCTGGTCGAAACACGCGTACACCCGGTGCGCCTCGGCCGGCTGGAAGTGGGTGTAGACGTACACCGAGCCGTCGGCAGGATCGGTGAAGCGGTGCATGCCCTCGGCGGTGCGGGAGTACGCGCAGTCGGCGACCACCCGGAGGGTGTTGTGGGCCGCCAGCGCGCCGAGCCGAATATGGCCGCCGGACCAGGCGGACAGCGGGACCGGCCGGCCATTCAGGTCGATGGAGCGCACCGCGCTCGCTGCCAGGTCGATGAAAACCGCGCTGCCCGGTGCCGTGCAGCCGAAACGGGCGACGGTGGTCGAGGTGAACGTCTGGTCGTCGCCGCTCAGGTCCAGCTCGACCGCGTACGACTCGACCGCGATCAGTGTGGCGCGCCGCCGAGCCTGCACCCTGGTCAGATTCCCAGCCACGTCCCTGCCCCTCTCCGCGCCGCCGTCTTCCCACCCCCGTCGCGGGAGAACCGCGGCACTCAATGACCGTATTCGCCTCTAACAGCCGGTTTGTAGGCGCATCGCCGGTAAACGCAGGGGGCACATTCATGCTGACGTCTGAACACTGGCCAGTACCTGTATGGCTAACAAGGGGCGAAGTGCCTTGGAGGTGGATCCCGATTCGGGGGGTTGGACGTCTCGCAGCTCTGGCCGGTCCGTGCCAGCATGCAGTGTCAACCGGATCCGGGAGGAATGTCGGATGGACAGCAATGAGTTGATCGCGTTCGTACGCGAACGGGGTCTCGCGGTGGTCGCCAGCCAGGGCCCGGACGGCACGCCACAGGCCGCGCTGGTCGGGGTGGCGGCGACCGACCGCGGCGAGATCGTCTTCGACACCTCGGCAGGCTCCCGCAAGTTCGCGAACATAGGGCGGCAACCGAAGGTCGCGTTGGTGATCGGGTGGGAGGACGAGGTCACCGTCCAGTTGGAGGGCACCGCCGACATCATCACCGGCGCGGAACTGGAGCGCTGCCAGCCGTTCTACTTCGAGCAGTATCCGGACGGCCGGGACCGCGCCAAGGACCCCGACATCGCGTACGTACGAGTGCGCCCGGCCTGGCTGCGGCACTGCGACTTCCGCCCCGACACCTTCGGTTTTGCCGAAACCACTTTCTAGCTGATCCGGGCTTGCGGCGACCTTGACGACCGCGGTCCGGCGCGCGACTATGGAAACTATGGAAACCCAGACAGTTTCCGCAGTTTCTGGCGAGGGTCGCATCGACCTGATCGTGAACGCGGCCGGCCGGCTGTTCCTCGCACCCGGGGCCGGCCGGGTGAGCATGGACGATCTCGCCCATGAGCTGGGGATGAGCAAGAAGACGATTTACCGTCACTTCCCAGACAAGCACAGCCTGCTGACCGCCGTCCTGGATCGGCAGTTCGGAGCCGTCGAACGCGCGCTACTCGCGGCGGCCGCGGAGTCCGAAGGCCAGCCGTTCGGTGACCAGGTGCGGCAGTTCCTGATGGCCGCGGGCGGCGAGCTCGAGCGGATCGGCGCGGCGCAGCTGGCGACCGGACGCGGCGATGCCGCGCTGCGCCGGCATGTGGAGCAGCGCATTGACGCGGTGGTCTACCAGCGGCTGGACGACTTGTTCCAGGCCGGGCACCGGCGGGGACTCCTGTCGGCGCGGCCCGAGCTGTTGGGTGAGATCATCCGCGGCGCGGTCGAGCGGCTGTTGAACTCGCAGCTGCCGCGCGAACTCGACTGCACCGCGGCCGATCTGCTGCGGGCGACCGTGGACACGGTTCTTTACGGGGCAATCCGATCCGGCGCTGATGAGAAGTCGGGTACGTGAAGGGCGCATCTACGTGGTCCGCCTAGAATGATAAGAAATGAAATATTTGGCGCGAAAGCTAGCACGCCGCCCGTTATTGGCGAGAGCATGTTGCTGACAAAAGCGCGGCCGCCGGCACTGCAAACGTAACGACAAAGGCGGATCGGCGGATCCAGGCTGAACGCCCCAAAGAGCTCCTTCGGGGCAGTCACCGCGCAAACGGGGACGATCTGCTTTGTGCGCGTTGTTTCACGACATTCGTGGAATAGAACGCGGAAAGTCCCGGGAGCGGTAAACTCGTTGCCGGAGGCCGGAAAGCAGACGCGGGTAGCGTCGTCCGTTTTGACACCCCGCGCGCGGCCGGTCGCGGCGCCTAGCGTCATCAGCGCCCACCAAATCGGAGCCATTCTTCTCCCCAGGCGGGGAGTGGTGGATCGGGAGGACCGACGCCGATGCATGAGCCCGACGCTGTCCATCAGATGTCTCTCGAAGCCAAACGGGAATTGCTCGCCCAGCTGCTCAAGGCTGAGGCGGCCAAGGACGCTGACCAGCTTTCCGTTGCGCAGCGCCGATATTGGGTGCTGCGGCAGATGGCGCCGGAGGTCGCGACCCATGTGGTGACGACGACCGAGCTGTCCGGGGTCGTCGACAGCGCACTGTTGCAGCAGGCCTGCGCCGCGGTCGTCCGGCGGCGGAGCGATCTTTCGGTCGGATTCGTGGAAGTCGAGGGCCGGCCGGTACGCGTACACGCCTCGATCGCCGGCTGGGTACCACTGTCCACAGTGGACCTGAGTGACGTGGCGGCCGGCCGGCAGCTGGAACAGTTGCGGCAGGTGGTCGCCGAGGAAGCGGCGCGGCCGTTCGACGCGGCCTCGCCGCCGCTGGTACGGCTCACCCTGGTTCGTTGCTCTCCACGGCTGCACGTGCTGGTGCTCGTCGCCCACCAGTTGGTCGCCGACGACCGGTCCGGGCAGCTGCTGGTGGACGAGATCCGCCGCGCGTACGGGACGCTCGCGCAGGACGGCGGGGTGCCGGACAGTAGGCCGGCGCCGGTGTTCGCGGACTTCGCGACCTGGCAGCGCACCTGGCTCACCTCCGAGGAGGGTGCGCGGCAGCTGGAGTGGTGGCGTGGCCGGCTGGCCGAGGTGCCGGTGCTGACGCTGCCCACCGACCGCTCTCGGCCGACCGTGAAGGCGCAGGGCCTGCGTGGTTCCCGGGTCGCGATGCCGGTACCTGCGGCGACCTGGGAGGGCCTGAAGTCGCAGGTCATCGCGCTCGGCCAGCCGGTGCCGGACATTGTGCTGGCCGGCTGGGCAGCGCTGCTCGCGCGCTACTCCGGCCAGCGCGACTTCGCGATCGGCTGGCTGACCGATGGCCGGCAGCGGGCCGAATGGGAGTCGATGGTCGGTCCCTGCCAGCAGACCTGGCCGGTGCGCTGCGTGTTGCGCGGCGACCCCACTTTCGGTGACCTGCTCGCCGGAGTCTCGTCGTCGGTCAACGATTCCCGAGCGCATGGCGCGGTGCCGTTCGAGCGGTTGGTCGAGGACGTCCCGCATCGCCAGGACGTGGCCCATTCCCCGCTTTTCCAGGTACGTTTCGCCGCCGAGGAAGTCGAAGGCGAACAGCGTTCCGGTGGCGTCGGCTGGCAACCCGCCGACATCCCGACCGGCCTCGCACCCTTCGACCTCACGTTGCGCCTGCGCGAGACGCCACAGGGTGCCTCGCTGGTGCTGGAGTTCGCCGGCGACCTGTACGACGACGCCACCGCCGAGCGGATGCTCGATCATCTTCTGGTGCTGCTCCGGCACGTTGTCGGTGACGCCGGCACTCGGTTGGGCGCGCTGCCGTTGGCCGGCGAGACCGAGCGCGCGCAGATCACCGCGTGGGAACAGACCGCCACCACCACCGACACCCACCGCGGCCTGCACGAACTGATCGAGGAACAGGTCGCTCGTACGCCCGACGCGATCGCCTTGCGCGGCGGCGGCCTACGCGTCACGTACGCCGAGATGAACCGCCGCGCGAACCGCCTGGCGCACCGGCTGCGCGGCCTTGGCGTCGGCCCGGAGCGGCTGGTCGCGGTGACCGCGGACCGCCGGCCCGAATCGGTGATCGCGCTGCTCGGAGTGCTCAAGTCCGGCGCCGGGTACGTCCCGCTGGACCCCGAATACCCCGCCGAGCGAGTGCGTTATGTCTGCGAGGACGCGGCGGTCGCGGCCGTGGTGATCACGCCCGGCCGGTCGGCCCAGTTGTCTGAGGGCGACTGGAAAGTCGTGGTCGAGGAGACCATCGGCGCCGGCGACGAGCCGGACACCAACCCGGAACCGTTGACGGACAACCAAAATACCGCCTACGCGATTTATACGTCCGGCTCGTCCGGTCGGCCGAAGGGTGTGCTGGTCCCGCATCACGCGATCATCAACGCCACCGAAAATCGCACCGGCGTCTTCCCGGAGCCCATCTGGGCGTACGTGATGCTCGCGCCGTTGAGCTTCGACGCGTCCGGCGCCGGCCTCTACTGGACGCTGACCAACGGCGGCCGGTTGGTGCTGCCGAGCGAGGACGAAGTACGCGACCCGCGGTTGCTGGCCGCCTTGCTACGCGAGGAAAAGGGCGCCCATTTCGACGGCGTTCCTTCGCAGTACGGCGTGCTGTTGGAGACCCAGCCGGACTGCGTGGCGGACCTGCGCTGCGTCATCCTGGCCGGCGAGGCGTTGCCGCCGGCACTCGTCGCGCGGCACTATGAACTTGCGCCAAACACCCCACTTTTCAACGAATACGGGCCAACCGAGGGCACTGTCTGGAGCACGGTCCACCGCTGCGAGGCGGCCGATGCTGGCATGACCGTGCCGATCGGCAAACCCGTCCGGGGCGTACGTGTGCATGTCCTGGACGAGGCGTTCGGGCTCGCGCCGATCGGCGTGCCGGGGGAGTTGTGCCTCGCCGGTGAGCAGGTCGTACGCGGCTACCTGAATCGTCCCGAGCTGACCGCCGAGCGGTTCGTACCCGACCCATATGTGCCGGGCGGGCGCATGTATCGCACCGGTGACCTGGCCAGATGGCGTCCGGACGGGGAGCTGGAGTTCCTCGGCCGGGCCGACTCGCAGGTCAAGGTGCGGGGCTTTCGGGTCGAGCTGGCCGAGATCGAGAACGTGCTCGGCGAGCATTCGGCGGTCGCGGCGACTGCGGTCGTCGTACGCCAGCACGGCGACGCCGCTCAACTGATCGCCTATCTGGCGCCGCGTACCGGCCGCACGCTCGATCGCGCTGGCCTGGAGTCGTTCGTACGCGACCGGTTGCCGTCGTACATGCTGCCGCAGCAATACGTTCTGCTCGACACCTTGCCGATGACCGACCGCGGCAAGGTCGACCGAGCCGCATTGCCCGATCCCGCGCCGGACTTGGACCGTGGCGTCGGCTACCAGGAGCCGCGTACCAAGATCGAGCGCGAGGTGGCGCTGGCGTTCGCCGAGGCGCTGGGCATCGAGCGGGTCGGCCGGCATCAGGATTTCTTCGCCAACGGTGGAAACTCGCTGTTGATCGCGCGGGTCGGCTCGCGGCTTTCCAAGGCGTACGGCGTGGATCTGCCGCTGCATTCGCTGTTCACCACACCCACCGTCGCGGGGGTGGCGACCACGATCGAGGTCTATCGCAAGGAGGGTTACCAGGGCCTGCTGGCCAAACGTGACCCGCAGCTGCTGGTGGCCGAGTCACGGCTGGATCCGGAGATCACCCCGGCCGGGCTGCCGATGGCGAACATCGCCGACCCGGACCAGGTGCTGGTCACCGGCGCCACTGGTTACCTCGGGATTTTCCTGGTGGAGCAACTGCTTCTGCAGACCCACGCGCATGTGCATTGTCTCGTACGCGCCGACGACCCGGTGTCCGCGCAGGAGCGGCTCCGGGAGACCGCTGCCAAGTTCAAGGTGGACTGGGACGAGCGCTGGGACGAGCGAGTTCACGCGGTGGTCGGCGACCTGGCGAAACCGCTGCTGGGGACAAGTGAGGACGAGTTCGACCGGCTGGGCCGCATTCTCGACGTGATCTACCACAACGGCGCCCTGGTCAACTTCGTCTATCCGTACACGGTCCTGAAAGCGCCGAATGTCAACGGCACTGTCGAGGTGCTGCGACTCGCCTGCCGGACCCGCGCGAAGCTCGTCCACCACGTGTCGACGATCGACGTGCTGGTTGGGTCGTACATTCCGCGGCCGTTCCTGGAGATCGACCTGCCGCCGCTGCCGCCACGGGTTCCGTTCAGTTATCCGCAAAGCAAGTGGATCGCGGAGAAGATGGTGGTGACGGCGAGGGAACGCGGCCTGCCGACCACGATTTTCCGGCCCTCTATCATGATGGGCCACACCGAGACCGGCGCCTGTCACGAGACCGACTACATCCTGACCGCGTTGCGCGGCTTCCTGGACCTGAAGATCCTGCCGGTCTACACCGAAATCCTGAACTCGGTGACGGTGGACTTCGCCAGCGCGGCGCTGATCGCGGCCTCGCTGCGGCCGGATTCGATCGGCCGGATCTTCCACATCTGGAACACCGAAGCCCTGCCTACCAACGAGACGTACGAGTGGATTCGGTCCTTCGGCTACGACTTCGATGTGGTGCCGTTCCAGGAGGCCACCGATCGGGCGATGCGGGTCGATCCGTCGCATCCGATCTATCCGCTGCTGCCGGTGCTTTTCCTTTACACCGGCGGTGATGCCGGGCTGCCCATGGAGTTCGCGGCGCATCTGGCGTTGGACCCGGCGAGCGAATGCCGGAATCTGCACCAGGCGATTGCCGGCAAGGGCATCTCGTGTCCGCCCATTGACGAGAAATTCCTGCACAACTGCATGAATTTCCTGCTGGAGAAGGGATTCCTCCCGGAACCGCAGCGCGGTGGCCGGCGGTGAGTGCGGTCACCGCTGGGATCGACGGGCCGCTGGAGCCGGGCCTGCTCCGCCGGTCGGTGAGTGGCTGCCTGCGCCGCCGTCGCAATCATGTCCACAGTGGACAGACCTGGGCAGCGGTCGACCTGACCGATGGGCCGCCCGAACAGACCGTTGCCGCCACCGAGACCGCCCTCGCCCGTACGACCGAAGTGCCGCGCTTTGTACTGCTCCGACACTCAGACGACCGACACACCCTGGTGGTCACCGCGGACCCGTCGGTGCTCGGTACGGCCGGACTGCGCGCGTTGGTCTTGGAGATCGCCGGCCAGTATGCGGTCGACAGCGGCGTACGCGCCGACGTACGCCTCGCTGGCGCCCCGCCGACACCGCGGCCGAGCTCGGACAGCGGGGCGTGGTGGGGAGTGCGGCTTCGCGGCGCCACAGTCCCCGATCTGGTCGTTGAGACAGCTCAGCGGCCAGGTCGGGCTTCCCACTCGGTGGATCCGAAGGTGGCGCTCGCCGGCTGGTACGCCCTCGTCGCCCGCCTGACCGGGAGCCGGGACATCACGATCGGTATCCCGCCGACGGACCAGCAGCCGGGGCCCGAGCCGGTCGACCTACCGGTACGCGTGTGCCTGCTCGGCGATCCCACACTTGCGGTCATCGCCGAGCGAGCCCAAGCGGCCTGGCAGGAAGCCAAGAAGCACGCCCCCGTACCCACAGAGGCTGTTCAGCACTTGACGGATGGCCCGCACCTGGCCGTACGGTTCGCGGCCGGCCCGCCAAAGGCTGCCCACATCACCCACGGCTCGCTCCGATGGACGATCGACGAGCCGGCCGTACGAGCGACAAACGGCGAGGTCACGCTCTGGGCCGACAGCACCACGTTCCAGGGTGGCAGCCGACTGCTGGATCGGCTGGCGCAGGTGGTGGCGGCCGACCCCGATACCAGGCTCTCCGAGTTGCCGGTCCTGACAGCGCACGAGCGCCGCGTGCTGGCCGAGGCGAACGCGACGGACGCCCCGTACCCGCGTGACAAGTGCCTGCACCAGCTGATCGAGGAGCAGGTCGAGCGGACCCCGAAAGCGATCGCGGTGACCGCCGGCGGCGAGCACCTGAGCTACCGGGATCTGGACCGGTCGGCGAATCGGTTGGCGCATTACCTACGGGCGGCCGGTGTCGGCCCGGAGCGGATGGTCGGCATTCTTGCTGCCCGCCGGATCCAGACCGTGGTGGCGATGCTCGCGGTGCTGAAGGCCGGTGGCGCGTACGTCCCACTGGATCCCGACCAGCCAGCCCCACGGCTGCGCCTGATGACCGCCGGCCTGGATCTCGTAGTGGCGCCTCACGACCTCACCAGTCGAGTGCCCGGAGCGGTCGACGGCACCGCTGTATCGGCCGATTTTCCCGAGCGACGGCTGGAAAACCTTGCACTCCCGGACAATCTCGCGTACGTCATCTACACATCCGGCTCGACCGGCGAGCCCAAAGGCGTGTTGGTGCCGCACCGCCAGATCGTGCACTCCACAGCGGCGCGGTGGGCCGACGGCCGGTTCTCACCCGGCGCGTACGCACCGCCCGTGCCGCTGTCATTCGACGCGTCGGCGGCGGCGATTTACTGGAGCCTGTGCCGCGGCGGACGGCTTGTCCTGCCGTCCGACGACGAGGCTCGTGACCCGCGGCTGTTCGCGCTGCTCATACGCGAAGAGCGAGTCACCCACGTGACCGGCATGGCGTCCTTTTACGCGCTGGTGTTGACCGCCGGCCCGGAGCCGTTGGCGACCCTGCGAGATGCCGCGATCGGCGGCGAGGCGATGCCGCCGGAAGTCGCCGCCGAGCACCGCCGGACCCTGCCAAACGCCTTGCTGTGCAACGATTACGGTCCGACCGAGGGCACCGTGTGGAGCACCGCGCACAGCTGTCGCGGCGACGAGACCGGCGCCAGTGTGCCGATCGGGAAGCCGATCCAGAACGTACGAGTGCACCTGCTCGACGAGCACCTGCTGGCGGTGCCGCTGGGCGCGGTGGGACAGATCTGCGTTGCTGGCGAAGGAATCGCCCGTGGCTATCTGGGCCGGCCCGCGCTGACCGCCGAGCGGTTCGTGCCGGACCCGTACGGCTCCCCGGGCGACCGCCTCTATCTCACCGGCGACCTCGGCTTTCGCGGCGAGGACGGTGAAATCACCTTCGCTGGCCGCCTCGACAACCAGCTCAAGGTGCGCGGCTTCCGGGTTGAGCCGGCGGAGATCGAGGCGATCCTGCACGGCCACCCGGAGGTCGGTACGGCCGCGGTCATCGGTCGCCCCCGCGGTGGCGACACCGAACTGGTCGCGTACGTGGTCCCACGTGACGCCAGTCGGCCGCCGGAAGACCTGGTCGAGTACGTCAAGGAGCGGCTACCCGCATACATGGTGCCGAGTCGTTTTGAGGTCGGTCCGGAGCTGCCGCGTACGGCCACCGGCAAGATCGACCGGTCCGCCCGACCCGACCCGGTGAGCGCACTGTCCGAGCGAGACGTGGACGCACTCCTTTCCGGTCTGTTAGCGAAAGGACAACCAAGATGAGTGACCAAGAAAGCGCGGTCAGCTGGGCCGTGGTGGTGAACGACGAGGACCAGTACTCGATCTGGCGCGACGACCGGGAGCCGCCGGCCGGCTGGCGCCGGACCGGCACCAGTGGGCCGCGTGAGCAGTGCCTGGACCACATCCGCGAGGTGTGGACGGACCTGCGTCCGCTCAGCCTGCGCCAGCGAATGGAGAGGTGACAGCACCGCTATGGACAGCGAGTTCCCACCCGGGGTCGGGGTGTACGAGCTGGCCCCCGATCTGCCCCTGGTCGAGCCACTACTGGACGAGCTGACCGACCGCTACCCGGCCGCCGACGACCCGCAGCTGCTGGCCGGCTGCCGCCAGCTCGCGTACCGGCGGCTGCCCGCGGACCTGGTGGCCACCTTGACCCGGTTCCGGGACGCCGAGCATGTGCCGGTGCTGGCGGTCGCTGGGCTGCCGGTCGACGACACCCGGATCGGCCCGACCCCGGATCACTGGGCCGCCCAACGAGACCCGGCTAGCACGGTCCGCGAGGAGATCTGGTTCCTGTTGCTGGCCGCCGTCATCGGCGACCCGTTTGGCTGGGCCACCCTGCAAAGTGGACGGCTGGTGCAGAACGTGCTGCCGATCAAAAACCAGGAACACGAGCAGAGCGGCCACGGCAGCCTCACCACCCTCGCCTGGCACACCGAGGACGGCTTTCACCCGTACCGGTGCGACTATCTCGGACTTTTCGCGCTGCGCAACGACGATCTCGTGCCGACCACGATCGCACCGGTGGACGCCGTACGACTGGACGCGCGTCATCGCGAGGTGCTGGCGCAGCCGCGGTTCGTGATCGGGCCGGACAACGAGCATTTGACCCAGCGCCAGCGCGAAGACGCGGCCGCCGGCGAGCCGCTGCCGGCGGACTGGACCCATCCGCCGCCGACCGCCGTCCTTTTTGGCTCGCTCGACCAGCCTTACCTGCGCATCGACCCGTTTTTCATGCGCGCGGTCGACGGTGATCCGGAGGCCGCCGCGGCGCTCACCGCGATCGTCGAGCAACTCGGCGAGGCGATCCGGCCGCTGCCGCTCACCCCGGGCACCGCGTGTTTTGTTGACAACTATCGGGCTGTGCACGGCCGCAGTGGGTTCCGCGCCAAATACGACGGCCGCGATCGCTGGCTGAAGAAGCTGGTGCTGACCCGGGACCTGCGAAAATCCCGGGCCGCCCGTGGTCCGGTGGACGCCCGCATCTTGCGTGCGACGGTCCTGGACAGTGTGCCCGTGGAGGTGCGGCGATGACCGATCTTTCCCCGGCCAAGGCCAGACTTCTGGCCCGGTGGCGAGAAGCCGCGACCGACGAGTCCGAGACGCCCGGCGACATCCCGGCCCGTACGAGCCGCGGTCCGGCGCCCCTTTCCCTTGCGCAGCAACGACTCTGGATCCTGGAGCAACTGCAGCCCGGCTCAGCTGCCTACAACCTTTTCTTCTGCGGCCGGCTCAGCGGTCGACTGGACCCGGCCGCGCTGACCACCGCGGTCGCCGATTTGGTGCAGCGCCACGAAACCTTGCGGACCGCGGTCGTGACGATCAGTGGCCGTCCTGCTCAGCGTACGGACGCGTTGCCGCCGGAGCTGGCTGTCGTTGACCTTCGCGACTCGGCCGACTTTGATGTTGCCGTACGCGAAAAGATGGACGAGGCGATCCATCTCCGCTTTGCGCTGCGGACTGGTCCGCCGGCTCGGTTCCTGCTGTTGCGCGGGCCTGACCACGACTGCATCGGATTAGTCGTCCATCACCTCGTAGGCGATGGTTGGTCGCTCGGTGTCGCACTGCGCGATCTGTCCGCCTGCTATCAGGCACGCGTACGAAATGAGGAGCCCCCACTCGAGGCCCTGCCTGTCACCTTCGCGGATTTTGCCAGCTGGCAACGCGAAGCCGTACGCGCCGAGGACTGGCAGTCTGACCTGGGCTATTGGGCCGATCGGCTGCACGACCTGACGCCGCTGGAATTGCCGCTGGATCGGCCACGGCCGGCGATCCTGTCGCTCGACGGAGACTGGTTGCCGATCGAGCTCGGCGCTCGTACGTCCGACGCCATCCGCGCGCTCGCCCGCGCCCGCGACACGACAGCTTTTACCGTGCTGCTCGCGATTTACACGACCCTGCTGTCGCGGCTCGGCGGCCAAACCGACCTGACCGTCGGCACGGCGGTGGCGCATCGCAGCCACCCGCAAACGTACGGGCTGATTGGCAACTTCATCAACATGCTGGCGTTGCGTACCGACGTTGCCGGCGATCCGACCTTCGGTGAACTCGTCAGCCGGGTCCATCGCACCTGCTCCGCCGCGTACGGGCATCAGGAGGTGCCGTTCGAGCGAGTCGTCGAGGAGATCAACCCGCCGCGAGACACTTCGCGAGGTGCGATTTTCCAGACCACGCTGGTGATGCAGCCGGCCAGCGCGCCAGCTGACTTCGCCGGTCTCGACATCGAGCTCATCGAGTTGGGCTCCCGAAGCGTACGAGCTGATCTGGAACTGCACCTCTGGGATCGGCCGGAGTTTGTGGGGCGGCTGGCTTTCAGCACCGACTTGTTTGACCGGACCACCGCTCAGTCGTTCGTCGACCGGTTCGTACAGCTCGCCGAGACCGCGGTGGTTGAGCCTGACCGTCGGCTTACTGAGTTGCCGATGTTGCTGCCGGACGAGCGGGTGCGCCTCCAGCAGTGGTCGCGTGGCGAGCCCGCCTGCGAGTCCTTTGTTCCCGTACATGAGCAAATCGCCGAGCAGGCCCTGCTGCGGCCGAACGCGCCGGCGGTGGTCGACTCGCAAGGCCGCACACTGACTTTCGGCGAGCTGGCCAAAGCCGCGACCGCCTTGGCGCGAAGGCTGGTTTCCTTGGGCGTACGCCCCGAAACTCGGGTCGGCATCTGCCTGGAGCGCAGTGTTGATCTCGCCGTAGCGGCGCTCGGAGTGCTGGCCAGCGGCGGCGCGTACGTGCCGCTGGATCCTGGCTATCCGGCCGAAAGACTCGGATATCTCGCCGAGGACTCGGCCGCCCCGATCGTGATCACCTCACCGGAACTTGCCGACACCAAGCTCGCCGGACTGCCGGCAACGCTGGTCTGGATCGACGGCGACGACGTACCGGCAGCGCTGCCGTCCACAGTGGACAGTGGGAGTTTGGCTTACGTCATCTACACTTCGGGCTCGACCGGTCGTCCGAAGGGCGTCCAGATCGAGCACCGGTCGCTGGCGAATCTCGCGTACGCGATGCGCCGCCGGCCTGGACTCGGGCCGGACGACACGATGACGATGATCGCCAGCCTGTCCTTCGACGCGTCGGTGGCCGAGCTGTTCCCGCCGCTCGCGGCCGGCGCGCGGGTGGTGGTCGTGGACGCCGACGACGCCCGTGACGGCCGCCGGTTGGCCGCGCTCATCGAGCGGCACCAGGTCACCGTCGTGCAGGCGGTGGCGACCACTTGGCGGCTGCTGCAGGGCGCCGGCGGAGTCGACGGCAGTCGCGTACGAGCGCTCTGCGGTGGAGAGCCGATTGGCGACGAGCTGGCCAGCTCGCTGGCCGAGCGTTATGAGGCATGGAACATGTACGGCCCGACCGAATCGACCGTCTGGTCGTCGTGTGGGCCGTTGACCACGGATGGCCCGGTGTTGCTGGGCGAGCCGCTGGATGGCGTACGGCTGCACGTCCTTGACGACAGCCTCGAACCCGTTCCAGTCGGCGTGTACGGCGAGTTGTGCATCGCCGGCGCGCACCTCGCCCGCGGCTACCACGACCGCCCAGAGCTGACCGCGCAGCGGTTCGTCCCCGACCCGTACGGGCCAGCCGGCGGCCGGTTGTATCGGACCGGCGACCGGGCTCGGCGCCGCCAGGACGGCTCGCTGGAGTTCGCCGGCAGGGCCGATGACCAGGTCAAACTCCGCGGCTACCGGATCGAGCTGGGGGAGATTGAGGCGGAGCTGGCGGGCCACGAGCTGGTCGCCGAGGCCGCCGTCGCGGTGCAGCCGCCCGGTCGGCTGGTGGGCCACGTCGTTCTCGCCGCCGACACCTCCGCGACGCCCGCCGAGATCACGGGGCAGCTCCGGGACGCGTTACGGTTGCGGCTGCCGGACTACATGGTGCCGTCCGCCTTCACGTTCCTGCCGAAACTTCCCGTCACCGCCAACGGAAAACTCGATCGGCAGGCGCTGCCCGAGCCCGGTCGCGACCGCTCCGGCTCGGCACCTTACGTGGCACCGGGCAGCGACCTGGAGAAGGAGGTCGCCGGGTTCGCCGCCGACTCGCTTGGGGTGCGGCGGGTCGGCCTCTACGACGACTTTTTCGACCTGGGCGGGCATTCGCTCACCGCCGCGCAACTGGTGGCGGCATTGAGCGTCCGGTTCGGCGTCGACCTGTCCGTCCAGGACCTTTTCGTGAACCCGACAGTGAGTCACCTGGCCGCGCTTGTCCAGGCCGAGGTGGACCGGTCGCTGCACCTGACCGACGAGGACGGCCGGATCCGCCGGCTGGTCGCGGAGATGTCCGAGGAGACGGTCGACATGCTCACCACCCATCTGTTGCGTGCCGGCGACGGCGCGGCGCGGATCTGAGCAGGAGGCACCGATGCAGTTCGGCATGTTCTTCGAGCTTCAGTTGCCCCGACCGTGGGCCGACGGCGACGAGCACCGACTGGTCCAGAACGCGCTGGAATGGGTCGAGCTCGGTGAGGAGGCGGGGATCGCGTACGCCTGGGCGCAGGAGCACCACTTTCTGGAGGAGTACTCGCATTCCACCGCACCCGAGGTGTTCCTGTCGGCGCTGAGCCAACACACCAGCAAGATGCGGATCGGACATGGCATCACGCTGATGCCACCGGCGTACAACCACCCGGCCCGAGTGGCCGAGCGGATCGCGATGCTGGATCTGGTCAGTGGCGGCCGGGTGGAGTGGGGGACCGGCGAGTCCACCTCCCGCATCGAGCTGGAGGGTTTTGGCGTCAACTACATCGAAAAGCGCAGCATGTGGGCCGAGTGCGTACGGGAAGCGGCCAAAATGATGTGCACAGAGCCGTATCCGGGTTATGCCGGTAAGCACTTTTCGATGCCGTCGCGAAATATCGTGCCCAAGCCAGTGCAGTCTCCACATCCGCCGCTCTGGGTGGCTTGTACGAACCGTGACACCCTCAAGTTGGCTGCCCGCCTCGGCATGGGTGCTCTGACTTTTTCCTTCATGGACGCGGGAGAAGCCAAATACTGGGTCAACGAGTATTACGAGACCTTCGCCCGCGAGTGTCGGCCGATCGGGCAGGCGGTGAACCCGAACATCGCGATGCTCTCCGGTGTGATGATCAACGAGGACGAGCAGGTCGCGCTCGATCGTGGGCTGCTCGGTCAGCAGTTTTTCAAGTGGGCGCTGGCACATTACTACCGGCACGGCGAACATGTCCCGGGGCGTACGAACCTGTGGGAGGAGTTCCAGAAAATCGAGCCGGAGCCGATGGCCGGCGTCGGTGCGGTCGGCACGCCCGAGCAGGCGATCGAGCACTTCAAGGGCCTGGAGGAAGCCGGTGTCGACCAGGTGATCCTGCTCCAGCAGGCCGCCGGCTACCAGCACGAGCATATTTGCGATTCGTTGCGGCTGTTGGGAAAGAAGGTGCTCGGCGAGTTCAACGAACGGCATGTCGAGCGACAGGCCCAGAAAGAGCGTGACCTGGCACCGCACATCGAGGCCGCGTTGGCGCGCCGGCCGGCGATCGACGAACCTGACCTGACGCCGGTCACTTCCTATCCGCAGCAGTGGAAAAAAGACGGCGCCACCGACCAACAGGTGGGCATCAACCGCTCGGTGGACGCTTCGGCGCTCTGGCGGCTGCACGTCGGCGGTGGTGGCAGCAATGGTCGGTGATTCCGCGTATCTCAACCGCTTCCGTCAGCAGGTCGAGCGGGTCCCGGAACGAGTGGCGTGCGGGTTTCTGGGCGACGGTGAGAATCTGACCGCCACGCTCACGTACGGCGAACTCGACGTGCGGGCGCGTACGATCGCTGACCAACTCCAAGGGCGGCTGGCTGCCGGCTCTCGAGCGATCCTGCAGGCCGAGCCTCATCCGGACTTCGCGGCAGCGTTTTTCGGCTGCCTGTATGCGGGCGTGATCGCCGTGCCGGTAGCCGCACCGGCGCCGCCACGGCCTGATGTTGGGATGGAGCGGCTGCTGCGGATCGTCGGGGACGCCGGTGCGGAGGCACTGCTGTTGTCCGGCGACCTTCCGGTGGAATTGCCGGCCGGCGTGGCGGCCATTCGTGTGGACCGCCCTGGCGGCGACCCGGCCGGCTGGCGGGATCCGGGCGTACGTCCGGAAACCATCGCGTTCTTGCAGTACACGTCCGGATCGACTCGCATTCCGCGGGGCGCGGTGGTGGGTCACGGAAATCTGGCCGCGAACCTGGACGCTCTCGGACACGCGCTGGCGGTGCCGCCCGGCAGCACCTCGGTGAGCTGGCTGCCGCTGTATCACGACATGGGGCTGATCGCCGGCCTGCTGCTCGCCGCCAGCAGCGGCGGCACGGCGTACCTGATGAGCCCGCTGCATTTCCTGCAACGCCCGGTGCGGTGGCTGTCCGCGGTTTCCACGCACCACGGGTTTATCAGTGGAGCGCCCAATTTCGCGTACGACCTGGCGGTCAGTAAAGTGACCGACGAACAGGCCGCCGGGTTGGATCTGTCCTGCTGGCAGGTCGCTTTCAACGGTGCCGAGCCGGTCCGGCCGGCCACCGTGGAACGTTTCGGAGAGCGGTTCGCGCCTTTTGGCCTCCGGCCGGAAAATGTGATCGGCTGCTATGGGCTGGCCGAGGGCACGCTGATCGTCAGCGGCTGCACGAACACCGATCCGAAATCGGTCGCGGTGGACCGGGACGGCATCGAGCACGACCAGGTCCGCGAGCCGGTGCCGGGTGAACCGGTGACCCGGCTCGCGACCTGCGGGCGGGTGCCGCCGGGCGTACGGCTGGAGATCGTGGATCCGGCCGATCGGGTGGCGCTCCCGCCGGACACCGTCGGTGAGGTGTGGGTGGCAGGTCCGAGTGTGGTCCGCGGATATTGGGGCGGTGCGGCCGATCCGTCGCTCGGCGCCCGCCTCGGCGACGACCCGACGCCGTTCCTGCGTACCGGCGATCTCGGCTTTGTCCACAATGGACTTCTGTATCTTTCCGGGCGGATCAAGGACTTGCTGATCGTGCGCGGCCGGAACGTCCAACCACACGAGGTCGAGGACGCGGCCCAGGCCGCTCATCGGCTGATCCGGCCAGGTGGCTGCGCGGCCTTCCATCTGGACGACGTGAGAATCGCCTTGGTGGCCGAAACTTCGGCTGGCGACGATTTCGCTGAGGTGGCCGCGGTCGTACGACAAGCGGTGCTTGCCGATCAGCAAGTGGCTCTCGCGGCGGTGTTTTTGGTGCCGGCGCGGGCAGTCCCGAAGACGACCAGTGGCAAGGTGCGGCGGCAGGCCTGTCGGCAGCTGCTGACCAGCGGCCAACTCGACGTGCTCTTCGAAGACCGCGATCCGAGCCAGTTCGCGGTGGTCAGCTGAGGGAGAGGTGCCATGAGCGACACCGCGGATCTGGTGCGGTGGCTGACAAACCGCGTCGCCGAGTTGACCGGCGCGGCGGCCTCCGAGGTGCCGGTCGACCAACCGTTCAACGCGCTCGGGCTGGACTCGGCGCGGCTGACCGCATTGGCCGGTGAGCTGGAACAGCGGCTCGGCCGGCGCATCGACCCGACAGTGGGATACCACCATCCGACCATCGCCCAGCTGGCGATCGCTTTGACCACCGCGATTCCAGCGGTCGCGGGTACGAGGGCACGCCCAGAATCGGAGCCAATCGCGGTCGTCGGGCTGGCCTGCCGGATGCCTGGCGCCCCGGACGCGGAGGCGTTCTGGCGGCTGCTGGACGGCGGTGTCGACGCGGTGTCGCCACTGCCGCCGGACCGTTGCGCTGGCACTCCAGGGCTGCCCCCGGCCGGTACGCTCGCGGACCTGGCCGGCTTTGATGCCCAGTTTTTCCGCTTCACCGCGGCAGAAGCGGACCGGATGGATCCGCAGCAGCGTCTTCTGCTGGAGGTCTGCTGGGAGGCGTTGGAGGACGCCGGCAGCCCGCCGGAGCGGTTGCGCGGCTCGGATACCGGAGTTTTCCTGGGAATCTCGGAAACCGAGTATCTGAACCGGCAGCTCGCGGACCCGGCCGGCATCAACCGGCACACCGCGACCGGCGGCGCGCGGTCGGTGGCGGCCGGCCGGATCGCCTATCTTTTTGATCTACACGGCCCTGTTTTGGGAGTCGACACCGCCTGCTCGTCCTCGCTGGTGGCCCTGCATCTGGCCGTACGAGCGCTGCGCGCGGGCGACTGCGGGACGGCTCTGGTGGCAGGTGTAAACGCGTTGCTTGACCCGGAATTGACCCTCAGTCTGCAGCGGGCCGCAATGTTGGCACCAGACGGTCGATGCAAGGCTTTCGACTCGCGTGCTGATGGCTACGGTCGTGGTGAAGGCTGCGGTGTGGTGGTCCTTCGGCCGCTGTCGGCGGCGGTCGCGAATGGCGATCGGATTTATGCTCTCGTACGGGGAAGCGCGGTCAACTCCGATGGCGCCAGCAACGGCCTGACCGCGCCCAACCCGGCCGCGCAGCGGGCCGTGCTGGCCGCCGCGTACGCGGATGGCGGGGTTGCTCCGGATACCGTCGATTACGTCGAATGCCACGGAACAGGCACATTGTTGGGCGACCCGATCGAGGCCGCCGCTTTGGGCGCTGTGGTGGGTGGCGCTCGTACGAACCCATGCCTGATCGGGTCGGTGAAGACGAACATCGGGCACCTGGAGGCCGCCGCTGGAATGGCCGGGCTGATCAAGGTCTGCCTGTCATTGCACCACGGTCGGGTGCCGGCGAGCTTGCACGTACTGGAGCCAAATCCGCATATCGACTTTGCCGCGGCCCGGCTGCGGGTCGCGACCAACGCGGTCGAAATTCCTGGGGCCCGGCTTGCTGGAGTGAGCAGCTTTGGCTTCAGCGGTACGAATGCGCATGCCGTGCTGGCCAGCCCGCCGGTTGGTTTGAAGACCGAAGCTGGCCGGACAGTGCTGCCGTTGTCTGCGCGTACGCGCGAAGGCTTGCAGATCCTCAGGCAACGCTTTGTCGATTTGTTGGAAACATCCAGCGATGTCACCGCGATCTCGCGGACGGCGGCGGGTCGTCGTACGCACCATCGCCCGTACCGGCTGGCCGTCCCGACACCGACCGCCGAACGACTGGCGGCCGCGGTGCCGCTGGTGCCGCGTACGACGGCGGCCACCGCGGGCCAGCCGCGGCTGCTTTACGTCTGCTCCGGTCAGGGTTCGCAATATGCCGGAATGGCCCGCGGGCTGCTTGCTGTCGAGCCGCTTTTTCGTTCTGTTATCAGGCGTTGCGACGAGGAGATGGACTGGTCCATCGAGGCCGTCCTGGGTGGCGACGACCCACGCGATCTCGCGGACACCTCGGTGGCGCAGCCGGTCACGGTGGCCGTTCAGGTCGCGCTGGCCGAGCTTTTGCGGGGATACGGCGTCATGCCGGCCGCCGTCGTCGGACACAGCGTCGGAGAGATCTCAGCGGCGGTGATCAGTGGCGCCCTGCCGCTGGGTGCGGGTATCGGGCTGGCGGCCCGCAGAGGTCTCGCGATGGCCGCTCCTGGCGGTGCCGGCGCCATGTTGGCCGTCGAAATTTCCGCTGAAGAGGCCGAAAAGCTGACAGACGTCTCGGTGGCAGCAGTGAACTCACCGGGGACCTGCGTGCTGTCCGGTGATCCCAAGACACTCGGCCGGGTGCGTACGCGGCTGTCCGCCGACGGTGTGCTGGCGCGTTGGGTCAAGGTCGACTACGCCTTCCACAGCCCGCGAATGGCGGGTGCCGCCGAAGCGCTCGGACACGTCGAGTTGGAGCCGTCGGCCGAGCCGGCTGTACCGTTCTGGTCCGCCCTCACGGCCGCTCCGGTAACCGCTGGTGAGCTGACCGTTTCGTACTGGTCGCGGGGAATCCTGGAGCGCGTACGGTTCTCCGACGCGGTCGCGGCCGCAGTTGCGGGACTGTCCGGCATCGACGCGACTGTCGAACTGGGTGGCCATCCGGTCCTACGATCAGCCCTCCGCCAGATCGCGTCGAATGGTTTCGAAGTGCTGCACGCGATCGACCGCGACCGCGACGACTCGGACAGCTTCCGGCAGCTGCTGGCCGGCGCGTACGAGCTGGGAGCGACTGTCCGCTGGGACCGGCTGGGACCGGCCAGCCCACCAGTGTCGTTGCCGCCTTATCCGTGGCAGCACGAAAGACACTGGATCGAGCGACCCGAGCGTACGCTCCCCAGCGGTCTGCCCCTGCTCGGCGCACCCGTGGATCTTGCGTCCGGCGAACAGAAAGTCTGGGAGTCCGCGCTGTCTTTCGATTCGGTGCTGGCGGATCACCTGGTTGGCGGCACGGTTCTGTTGCCAGCGGCGGGATATCTGGAGCTGGCGCTGGATGCGGCGGCCCACGTTGGCCGGGACTCGTTGCGAGAAGTCCAGCTGCTCAAACCGCTGACGTTGGACCGCTCGCGGTGGCGAGTGCAGACCAGTCTTCAGCCGCGAGATGACGCGTACGAGGTGACGATCGACGCTCGTACGACCGACCAACCGTGGGCGCGTTTCGCTACCGCACGAGCGATCGCGGCCGGCCCCGCGCCGCTGCTGGACCTCGCGGCCGTACGCGCGCGTTGCCCGAAGGAGATGCCGGCCGGCGCTGTCTACGCCGCACTGGCCGAGCAGGGTTTGCAGTACGGTCCGGCTTTTCGAGGCCTCGCAGCGGTGTACGGCGGCGACGGTGAAGCGCTCGCGGAAATTCAGGTCGGGTCCGAGCAGCTTCCGGGCGTGCGCGCGATGGACGCCGCCATCCAGCTGATCGCCGCGGTCAGTCCGGCGGGCTGGTCCGGATCCGCTGGTCACGGGCCTGCGGTGCCAGTTTCCGCGGCCGACGTGACCCGCTGGGCGGACGCGGCTGACGCGATCCTGGCGCATGCCCGGGTACGTGCGGTGGATGGCGACGAGCTGACCGCGGACATCGTGTTGGCTGACGCGGACGGCAAGCCGTGCGTACAGATCAACGGCCTGCGGGTCCGGCGGACCGGCCGAGCTGCCGCACAGGATGACGGACTTTGGCGCTATGACTTGCGATGGTTACCGGCGGCTCGCGCCGACCGCACCACAGCGGGTGCCGGCCGGTGGCTGATCGTGCCCGATCAAGGTGGCGTCGGCGCGGCCCTTGCCGAGCAACTGACCGCTCGTGGCACCGACGTGGTGATCGGCGAATTCGACAACGGCACGTACACGGGAGTAGTCCATCTCGCTGGCCTCGACGACGACGTGGATCTCCATAGCATGGCTCAGCTGATCCAGGTTGCCTCGTATGCGAACACTCCGACGATCGTGGTGGCCACTCGCGGTTGCCACCCGGTGGCCGGCATGCCGACAACAGTTCCGACGGCAGCGCCGATGTGGGGTCTGTGCAAGACATCCCCGATGGAGAACCCGACACTTCCCATTCGTTGCGTGGATCTCGACCCGGCGGCCTGCGCCAAGGACGCGGCGGCCGATTTGCTGGGTGAGCTCGTACCGGCGCCACGGACCAGCGACCCGGCGGTGATTGCCAGCATTGACACCGAAGTCGCGTACCGAGCCGGCCAGCGATATGTCCGAAGGCTCGGTCTCGCCGAGAGGGCATCGGGACGGCTGAACCTCGACGGCGACGGTGTGTACGTCGTCACCGGCGGGAGTGGCGCGCTCGGTCTGGCAGTGGCCGGTCGGCTGCTCGAACGTGGCGCCGGTACGGTCGCGCTCATCTCGCGCGGTCCGCTGAAAGACACGGCAGCGCCAGTCTTGCGGGCCGGTGGCGAAAGGGTTGTCGCACTACAAGCCGATGTGGCAGACGAACCGGCGCTCGCGGGAGTTCTTGCTGAGCTGCGGGTGAAAGGTTCCATCAGAGGTGTGGTGCACGCGGCTGGCGTGCTCGAAGATGGTGCCCTGCTGGAACTGACCGGTGACTCGTTAAGCCGAGTGCTGGCGCCGAAAATGGCCGGCGGTTGGCATCTCCACCAGCTCACCAGGGATGATCCGCTCGACTTCTGGGTCGCGTTTTCCAGTGCTGCCAGCGTGCTGGGCTCACCCGGCCAGGCGAACTATGCGGCGGCGAACGCGTATCTCGACTCGCTGGCGGCTTTCCGGCAGAGCGAGGGACTCCCGGCGGTCAGCATTGGCTGGGGGCCGTGGGCGGCCTCAGAGCTGGGGGAGGGGATGGCCGGCGGCGCTGGGATCAGCTCGATCTCACCGCGCCAGGGCTTGGACGAATTCGAGCGGCTGGCGACCGGCCCAGCGGTTCACGCAGTGGTGCTTCCCTTTGATATCCGCGATTTGCTGCAGTTTTATCCGGCCTCGCTGGGAACGGCGTTTTTCACCGAGGTGGCCGACGAAAGCGTACGGTCGCTGAAAAGCATCGGAGTGGGTTCCGGCGCCCGGCCGGAGCTGACCACGCCGTACCAGCCGCCGGCCGATGGGGTGGCCCGGCGGATCGCCGCCATCTGGCAGAAGTCGCTGGGCATCGAGCCGGTCGGCGCGAACGACAACTTCTTCGAGCTCGGCGGGGATTCGGTGTTCGGCAACCAGATCCTGGTCGAGATCAACCGGGCACTGGGCGTCACGCTCGACCCGGAGCGGGCGTTCGAGAGATTCACCGTGGCGGCGCTGGCCGGACTGGCCGAGCAGGAGCAGATCCGCCGGTTGGAACGGATGACCGACGACGAAGCGGCCCGACTGCTCGGGTCCCCGACCTCCAGGAGCGAGTCATGAAGCCGGTAACCCTGCCGGGAATTGAGGATTACGTCGCCGCGCACACCACCCCGGATGCGCCCCACCTGGTCGAGTTGGCGGCGCAGGCACACGAGGCGCTGGTGGACCCGCAAATGATGTCCGGTCCGGTGCAGGGCCGTTTCCTGGAGCTGCTGGTGTTCGCGATGCGACCCCGGCTGGTGCTGGAAATCGGGACTTTCAGCGGATATTCGGCGCTGTCGATGGCGCCGGCGCTGCCGCCCGGCGGGCGGATCGTCACCTGCGAGCTGAATCCCGAACACGCGACCTTCGCGCGAAAGCGCATCGCGGAGAACGGCTTCGCGGACCGGATCACCGTCGAGGAAGGCCCGGCGCTGGATACCGTACGGAGCCTCGACGGACCTTTCGACCTGGCATTCATAGACGCGAACAAAACCGGATACCCCGACTATTTGGAGGCCGTACTGGAAAAACTGTCACCCAACGGTTTGATGCTGGCGGACAACACGCTGTGGAACGGCGATGTCCTCAACGCCGACAGTGCCGACCCGGACACGCACGCCTTGCGGTCGTTCAACGCCGCGGTTGCCGCTGACCCGCGGCTGCGCTGCACGCTGTTGACCGTACGAGACGGCCTGACCGTCATCCGGCGCGCCTGACCGGATGCTGGTTGGCAGCGTCGTACCCGTCGGCGTGGTGGTTGTCGAAGGCGCGATCGGCGCGCCGGACGTGCCGATCGCGACCGACGAGCGGGCCCTGGTATGCGGCGCGGTTTCGCGGCGACAACGGGAATTCGCGGCCGGCCGCCGGTGTGCGCACCGGGCGCTGGCGGCACTCGGGATGGACCTGTCGGTGATCGGGTCGGGTCCTCGCCGCGAGCCGCTCTGGCCGGCTGGCGTGGTCGGCAGCATCACCCATTCGGACGCGTACGTCGCGGCCGCGGTCGCAGGTGGCCGGGCGTACGCGGGCCTCGGCATCGACGTCGAATGCCGAAGACCGCCACTGGAGTCGATGCTGGAAACCGTGTGCGTCCCGTCCGAGCAGGCCTGGTGCCTCGCCGGAGACAGCCCGTCGCAGCGACTGCGGCTGGTGTTCAGCGCCAAGGAAAGCGTCTTCAAGGCCGTCTATCCGGCGACTGGCGACTGGCTGGGTTTCCACGACCTCGAGCTGATCTTCGCCGGCCACACCTTCACCGTCCACAGTGGACGGTGGTCAGGTGTGACCGGCGCCCACCAAGCGGTCGACGACCTCCAGGCGACGGCCGCGTGGCTGCCGGCGCTCTGCCGTTGATCGGCAACCGCACCCGGCCGGTGCTGCCGGTCAAGGGGCCCCATTTTTGGCTCGGGGAGGACATAGCCTGCGGCATGAGGTGATGGCGGTGGGCAGCAGCGTACGAGCGGCGCCGAGGGTTCCGTTGGTGGTTCTGCCGGCGACGACCGAGGTGCTGGAACCGATCTCGGGTGCCGCGACGGTGGCCGTGGCGCTCGACCGGCTCAGCCGGCTGGCCGCCGAGCCGGACCGGCGGATCGGCCTGGACGCGGCCTTGCCGATCGCGGTACGCGAGTGCCGCCGGCTGCTCGTCGCGCAGACCTGCGCCGGGCCAGTGGACAACGGCGAGCGGATGCCCGCGGACTTCCACGTCCACGAGTATTTCGGCGTACGAAGAGGAAAAGTGTCAGCACGAGATGCGGCCGTACACGCGACCGCCATCGTCTACCGAGCACTCGTCGACCTCGGATTCGCGACAGTGGACGGAAACGACATCGCGGCCGAGGCAACCGGGATGCGGTTGGCGCTGACTTCGGCCGGCGCAAAAGGAAAGCACGAGAACGGGCCGCTGGTCGACTATCGTCCGGACGGCGACGGCCTGGAGCGGTGGATCGTCACCCACCATCTCTACTTCCTCTTCAACGTACGGGCCGCGGACCACATCCGGCTGGCCATTGGCGCACTCGGCGAACGGCGTTGGCAAGCCGCGGCCGAGTCGTTAAGAGTCGCCGCCGAGTACGTCCGCGCGCTCACCGCGGCGATGGCGCATTCGGCCGCGTTGTCCCGCGACTACTACCGCGATGTCGTACGCCCCACCATGTCACCGCCGGCCGCGCCGACCGAGCTGACCGGCCGCATGCAGCCAGAACACCGCGCGTACCGGCGTGGCCTGGGTGCCCTGCTGGACGTCCTGGACCAGCCGTACGACGAGCTTCACGCGCGCTCGCCCGCGCTCGCCACCGCTCGGGAGGAACTGCTCGACGCGGACCTGCTCGACATCGAGCGGCACGTCTGTGTCGCTGACGCGCTGGTACGCGCCGATCGCTCGCTCGTCCAGCAGGAGCGCGGCAGCGAGAACGCGGTAGCGACGCTGCGGCAGATGCGGCACCAGCGGGCCGCTCGCTACCGGCCGCTGGTCCGTTACGGCGACCCACTGCTGAGTTACGCCGATTAGGAGGAGCGCGATGTTTTCGTCCCATCCCGAGCCGCCGCCGGAGCTCGGCGCGGATCTGGAGCTGGACCCCGAGGAATGGGCCAGCCAGCACACGTACACACTGATCGGCTCGCTGGTGGTGCCGCGGCCGGTCGCCTGGGTGTCCACGATCGGCGCGGACGGCCGGCTGAACCTCGCTCCCTATTCGTATTTCAACCTGGTCGCGGACGATCCGCCGCACGTGATGTTTTCTTCGATTGGCGCAAAAGACACTCTGCGAAACGTCAGAGACAATGGTGAATTCGTGGTTAACCTCGCCGGCCGCGGCCAGCTGGGGGCGCTGGACAAGACGGCCGAATCGCCACCGGACGACAGCAGCGAGTTTGACCTCTGCGGCGTCACCGCCGAGCCGTCGCAACGCGTACGGCCGCCCCGGGTCGCGGAGGCGAAGGCGCAGCTGGAATGCGTGCTGGTGTGGCACGCGCCGGCCGGCAACGGGCACGTGGTGGTCGGCCGGGTGGTGCACATCCACGTCCACCGGTCGGTCTGGTCCGACGGCCGGGTGGCGCCCGCGCTCTATGACCCGGTCGTACGGCTGAGCAGGCGTTACGGCGCGCTGTCGGCCGAACTCACCCCAGAAGAAGCACCGGCCGACCACGCCCTGGCTCAGTAAAGGAGACCGCGATGAGCAGAAGCCGGCACCCGATCTTCTCCCGTTGGTACGACTTCGTGACCGCGTTCGTCGAACGCTCCGGCTACGGGAAACTGCGCCAGCAGATCCTGGAACCGGCCAGCGGGCGGCTGCTCGCAATCGGCCTCGGTCCCGGCTATGACCTGCTGCATCTGCCGGTCGCGGTCAAGGAGGTGGTCGGTGTCGAGCCGGACCCCTCGATGCGCAAGATCTGTGCGCGCCGGGCCGCCGATTTGTCGATGCCGGTGCAGCTGGTCAACGCCAGCGGTGAGCACCTGCCGTTCGACGACGCGTCCTTTGACACGGTCCTGTGCACCTTGGTGCTGTGTACGGTCAGCGACCCGGTCGCGGTGCTGGCCGAGGCCCGCCGCGTCCTGAAGCCGACCGGTGAGCTGCTCGTACTGGAACACGTACGCGCCGGCGACGGGGAGTCGTTGGGCCGCTGGCAGGACCGGATGGCGGGGCCGTGGTCCTTCTTCGGCGGCGGGTGTCGGCCGAACCGGCGCACCCTCGCGGCCTTCGACCGGGCCGGCTTCGACACGACAGACCTGACCTCGGAGCGGATCGACGAGCTGCCGCCGCTGATCCGCCCCCATCTGCACGGGCGAGCCCGCCCGCGTTCTGCCTGACGCGAGAGGAATTCCAGTGGCGTCGATAAAAACTGGTGCTGTGGTGGTGTCGTGGGGCGCCGCCATCCCCGGCCGGGAGGCCGGCATGTTGCGAGTCCTCAAGCAGGCGCTCGGGTACGTGGAGCAGCTGCGGGGGGAGGGAAGGATCGAGGACTCCCAGCTCTACGTGTCCAAGACCGGTCCGAACCGGGACACGCTGATGTTGACCGGCCAACTGGACCGGCTGGCCGCGCTGCTCGCCGAGGACGACTTCGAGGACCTGCTGCAGGACGGGATGCTGGTCGTCCAGGACGTACAAGTGGCCCTCTGGGCCGGCGGCGCACCCAGGGCGATCGCCGAAGGCATCGACGTACACGCCGGCAAGATGCGCGATCACGGCTTGTTGTGAACCTCGCAAAGGCCGCACAGAGGGCGTCGGTCGTCCGGATTCCGTACACCTTCCGGTGCCCGGCAAGACGCACCGGGTCGAATGTCCGCTCGTAGCAGATCCGCCGGACCCGCCCGCGAACTTATGTTTTGGCCGGGCCCGAGCTTGCAGGCGGGGCCGGGCCGCTCCGGAGGTTCGGCCGCGCCGACCGCTCGTCATCCGGAGAGCTACCCGCGGACGAGTGGGCAACGCCCGTCGGCCGAGCGGAGGAGGTGGGAGCCATGCGCTACCTGCACTGATCCGACGCATAGCCGTGGCCCGGTGACAGCACCGGGCCACGGCCCCAGACCTCTCATCAGAAGGAAGCGATCATGACTGACACCGCGGTGCAATGGCCGGCGCGGCAGGAGCGGGTCCTGAGTGATCCGCTGTTCGACCCGCTGTCCGAAGCAGTCCTCGCCGACCCCTACCCGGCCTACGTACGGATGCGTGACCACGCTCGCGTCTACTGGCACGACCAGCTGAACTCCTGGGTGCTGACCGGGCACGCCGAATGCCAGGAGGTGCTCCGCGACTCGGACCGGTTCGGCACCGACTTTCGGCGGATCGGCATTGCGACTCCGCCGACCCTGCTCAGCCTGCAGACCCTGGACCCGCCGGACCACACTCCGCTGCGGCACCTGGGCCTGGCCACCATGCGTACGCTCGACCTGCCGGCCATCGAGGCGGCGCTGTCCGGGATCGCCACCGAGCGGCTCGGCGGGCTGCTGGATCGTGGTTCCTTCGACTTCGTCGCCGACTTCAGCGACTGGTTCACGATGGCCGCGATCACCGCGGTGCTGGGCGTGACCCCGCCGACCGAAGACGAGACTTTCCACCGGCTCAACCGTGAGCTGGACGCCAGCATGGACAGCGGCGTCGACGCCGAACTGGAAGGGCCGGGCCTGCGCGCCCGGCAGCATTTCAATGCGCTGGTCGAGTCATGGCTGGACGACCCGCCACCGGGCGGTGCGATCGAATATCTGGCCGAGCACCAGCAAGAAGGCGGGGTGGAGAAGGCCGTTCTGGTGAACTCGATCCGGGCGTTCTTCCACGCCGGCTTCGAGGTGCCCAGCCGGTTCCTCGGCAACGCGGTGGCCGCGCTGATCCGGCAGCCGGCGGCGATGGCGGCACTGCTGCACGGCGCCCCGATCGATCCGGCGGTCGAGGAACTGGTCCGCTTCGGCGGTCCCGTCCACGCCCTCAGCCGGGCCTGTACGCAGGACACCACGCTCGGCGGCACGCCGATCGAGCGCGGCCAGATCGTCATCGCGATGATCGGCGCCGGTGACCGGGACCCGCTTGCCTTCCCCGACCCGGACGTGCTGCACCTGGACCGCGATCCGAACCCGCATCTGGGCTTTGGCCGCGGCAGCCACTCGTGCCTGGGCTCGATGGTCGGTCGGCTGGAGGCGCGGGTGGTGCTGTCGGTCTTGACCAGCCGCAACGCGTTGTTGCGGCTGGATGGCGAACCGGTCGTACGCCCCAGCGCCACCTTGCGTGGGCTGCGGAACCTTCCGGTAGCCCGGGCATGACCAGCACGGCCGCGGTAGGCACCGACTACGACCGCCTCTACATTGGCGGCGAGTGGGTGCCGCCCGTCGAGCCGGGCATCGGCAGCTCGGTGGCCGTGCACAGCCCCACCACCGAGCTGCAGATTGGCCGGATCCCGATGGCCGGCAAGGCCGACGCGGACCGGGCCGTACGGGCCGCCAGCGCAGCTTTCCCAGACTGGATGGCGACCCCGCTCGAGGAACGGTTGGCCGCGCTGGAGCGAATCAGCGCGGCTTTGTACGCCCGGATGCCGGCGCTGACCGAGCTGATCACCCATGACCTCGGCATGCCGCACGACCTGTGCGCCCTCACCCAGGTCGCGATGCCAGCGGAGACTTTCGCGATCACCGCACGGATGGCCCGCGAGTTTCCCTTCCAAGAGCGACTCGCGCAGTCGATCGTCTGGCGGGAGCCGGTGGGCGTGGTCGGGGCGATCACGCCGTGGAACTTCCCGCTGGCCGAGATCGCCAGCAAAGCGGCAGCCGCGCTCGCGGTCGGCTGCACGGTGGTCGTCAAGCCCAGTGACCTCGTACCGCTGGCCGCCTTCGCCCTGGCTGAGGTGATCGACGAATGCGGGCTGCCGCCGGGCGTCTTCAACCTGGTGTCCGGCCGCGGCGAGGCCGGCGAGGCGATCATCTGCCACCCCGACCTGGACATGGTGTCCTTCACCGGTTCGGACGGGGTGGGCCGGCGGGTCGCCGAACTCGCCGCCGGCGGAGTCAAGCGGGTCAGCCTCGAGCTCGGCGGAAAATCCGCCAACCTGCTGTTCCCCGACGCCGACTTCGAAAAGGCTGTGCCGGACGGGATTTTCAAGGCATTCCTCAACTCCGGCCAGGTGTGTAGCGCGCTCAGCCGGCTGGTGGTGCCACGTGAGCGACTAACCGAGGTGGAGGAGTTGGCGCGTACGACGATCGCCGACTGTCCGGTCGGCGACCCGTTCGACCCGGCCAGCAAACTTGGCCCACTGGCCTCGGCCGGCCAGCGCGATCGCGTCCTTCGCTATGTCCACAGTGGACTCTACGAAGGTGCCCGGTTGGTGGTCGGCGGGCCGGATCGACCGGCGGGGCTGGACCGTGGACATTTCGTTGCCCCGACGGTGTTTTCGGACGTACGCCCGGAGATGACCATTGCCCGCGAGGAGATTTTCGGGCCGGTCCTCGCCATTTTGCCGTACGACAGCGAAGAAGAAGGTATCGCGATCGCGATGGACACGTCGTACGGACTCGCCGCGAGTGTCTGGACCGCGGACACCGATCGCGCGCTCGGGTTGGCCCGCCGGTTCCGGGTCGGCCAGGTGGAGATCAATGGAGGAGTTTTCGACCCGCTGGCACCCTTTGGCGGCTATCGCCAGTCGGGTTACGGCCGGGCCGGCGGAAAGTTCGGCCTGGAACCGTTCGTGGAGATCAAGTCGCTGCTGGTCGCGCCGGAAGGACAACCGTGAGCACCGAGACCGAGCCACTGGCCTTCAACCCGTTCGACCCCGTCTATCGGGCCGACCCGTACCCGTTTTTTGAGCGCCTGCGCACCGAAGCGCCGACCGGCCGGGTGCCTGGCGTCGACGTTTGGTACGTCACGAGGTACGACGACTGCGAGGCGATCCTGCGCCATCCGGACGCCGGCAGCGACTCCACCAAGTCGCCGGTTTACCAGCGGCTGGTGGAAAATGGCGTATTAAGGCTGCCGCAGACCATCACCGGCCGGCCGTCTTTCCTGTTCCTGGACCCGCCGGACCACACCCGGCTGCGCAAGCTGGTGTCCAAGGCCTTCACCCCCAAGGTGGTCGAGCGGATGCGGCCACGGATCGCCGAGGTGGCCGACGAGCTGCTCGACGAGGTGATGCCGAACGGGCGGATGGAGTTGGTCTGGGACATCGCCTATCCGCTGGTTTTCCGGGTCATGAGCGACATGATCGGCGTACCGCGCGCCGACCAGGCCAAGTTTCTGGCCTGGTCCAAGGACATGTCCGCGTCGATGGACATGCGCCTGGACGCGCCGCCGGACGCGATCGCCCAGCAGGAAAAGACCATGCGCGAAGGCAAGGACTACCTGACCGCACTGATCAACGAGCGCCGCCGCCAGCCCTGCGACGACTTGATCTCCGAGCTGATCCAGGTGGAGGAGGAAGGTGGCCGGCTCAGCCAGGACGAGCTGATGTCGACCACGGTGCTTCTGGTCGGCGCCGGCACGGAGACCACCGTGCACCTGATCTGCAACGGGATCCACGCGCTGCTGCGGCATCCGGACCAGCTGGAGCTGCTGCGCCGCGACCCGTCGTTGATCGCACCGGCGATCGACGAGAGCCTGCGATGGGATCCGCCGACCCAGCTCACCCAGCGGATGGCGCTGACCGACTTGAAGGTCCGGGACGCGGTCATCCCGGCCGGCTGCCCGGTGGTGCTGGTGATCGCGGCCGCCAACCGGGACGCCGAGCGCTGGCCGGACCCGGAGCGGTTCGACGTCACCCGGCCGACCCTGCCCAACCTGTCCTTCTCGCTCGGCCGGCATTTCTGCCTCGGACCGGCGTTGGCGCGGGCCGAGGGCCAGATCACCATCGGCAAGATCATCGAACGCTGCCCGGAGCTGCGGATCGCCGATGAGGGCGCTCGCTACCGGGACACCTTCGTGTTGCGCTGCCTGGACTCGCTGCCGCTGGAATTCTGAAGGGACACCTGATGCCCACGCCCACCTCACCGACCGAGCGCGTCGCGTTCGGGCTGAACGCCGCGCCCGGACCGGTGCTGGACTACGTCGGTGCGTTGGGCCTGCGGGCGGTGTTCGTGGCCGTACGGGTCGGGATTTTCCAGGCGCTGGACCACGGTCCGCGTACGGCCGAGGATCTCGCCGCGAAGCTGGACCTGGACCCGCGCGGCACCGAGACGTTGCTCGACGCGCTCGAGTCGATCGGCTACGCACGATCGCGAGCCGGTGCGTACGAGCCGACCGCGATGGCGGCCCGCTGGATGCCGAAATTCTCCGCGGGGGTGGACTTTTACGAATGGATGGCCGCCGACGGCTGGTCCGACCTGCCGGCCCGGCTGCGGGGCGAGGCGGGTGACCCGGGCAGTCGTACGTGGGTGGCCGGCGACTCCGCCGACGAGAACTTCGCCGGGATGGTCAGCAACGCGCGGTTCGCCGCCGACGAGGTCGTACGCCGAATCTCCTTTGCGAAGCCACCTCGAAGGCTGCTGGACATCGGTGGCGGCCACGGTGTTTTCGCTGCCCGATTTGTCGAGAAACACAGCGAAATGCGAGCGACTGTTCTGGACACCGAAGACGTACTGAAGCGCAGTGTCGCGGTGCAAGCGGAAGAAGGGGTCGCCGACCGGGTGGAGCTTCGGACCGGCGACTTCTGGACCGACGACTGGGGCACCGGCTACGACGCTGTGCTGCTTTTCAATCTTCTGAACGCTTATCCGCTGGAGCGCAAGCTGGCGCTGTTGGACCGGGCCCGCGCCGCCCTCGCGCCGGGTGGGCAGCTGGTGATCCTCGACCAGATGCGCCGGTCGGTGCGCAGCGGAGCGGCCAGAGCCGTCGTCGAGCTGACCAACCTGCGCCTGTTCGACCCTGGTACGGGTGGCACGTACACCCTTCCTGAGCTGCGAGAATGGCTGGCTCACCGGAGGATGGAAAAGGTACGCAACCACCGCTTGTTCAGCGTCCCGTGGACCGCCCTGGTGGCAGCCCGCCGGCCGCTGGATCCCACCCCCGATCATGAGGAGGCCCACCGATGAGCGCCGCCGAAACCACCGTGCCCCGAACCGGCTCCGGTCGCTGGGTCGCGCTGGTCGTCGTCCTGGTCGCGTCCTTCATGCAACTGCTGGACGGGACCATCACCAACGTCGCGATCCCGCTGATCAAACGGGACCTGCAGGCCACCGACGCGCAGATCCAGTTCGTGCTCGCGGCCTACCTGCTCGCGTACGCGGCGCTGCTGATCACCGGCGGCCGGATCGGCGACATCATCGGCCGCAAGCGCTCGTTCATGATCGGCATGGTCGGCTTCATCCTCGCGTCCATCCTTTGTGGACTGTGCCAGTCCGGCCTGCAACTGGACCTCGCCCGCGGCCTGCAGGGCATCACCGCGGCGCTGATGCTGCCGCAGGTCCTGGCCGTCATGCAGGTGTTGTTCCCGCCCGGCTCCCACCCGGGTGACCGGGCGAAGGCGTTCGGGCTGTACGGGCTGACGCTCGGGCTGCCGACCTTGCTCGGCCCGTTTGTCGGCGGTGGAATCCTGCAAGCCAACCTCGGCGGCCTTGGCTGGCGGCCGATCTTCCTGGTCAACGTACCGATCGGGATCGCCGTGCTGCTGCTCGCGCCACGCTTCCTGCCCGAGTCCAAGGCGACCGGGAAGGTACGGCTGGACCTGGTCGGGGTGGTGCTGATCGCGGTCGCGCTGGTGCTGCTGGTCGGCGTGCTCGTACAAGGGCGGCAGGCTGGCTGGCCGGCCTGGGCGTGGATCGGTGGCGTCCTCGCGATCGCCGCGCTGGTGGCGTTCTGGTGGTGGGAGTCACGGCTGACCGAGCAACAGCGGTCGCCGCTGCTGCCGATGACGCTGTTCCACGACCGCGCGTTCAGTGTCGGGCTGCTCATCACCCTGGTGGTCTTCGCCGGCTTCACACCGCTGGTGTTCTTCTTCTCGATCTACCTGCAGCTGGGGGTGGGCTACTCGCCGCTCGCGGCCGGTATCACCACCGTGCCCTTCGCGGTCGGTTCGATGATCACGTCGATCGCATCCGCGATGTTGGCGCCCAAACTCGGTCGTACGCTGCTCACCCTCGGCGCCGCGGTGGTGTGTGTCGGGATGGCCGCGCTGGCGGTCACGATCGGTTTCGCGGCCGTCCCGCTGGCCAGCGGCTGGCTGGTCGCGCCGGCCCTGCTGATCGCCGGACTGGGCCTGGGCATGCTGGTGGGGCCGCTCGTCAACGTCATCCTCGGTGCCTCGAAGTCGGCGGACGCGGGAGCCGCGTCCGGCGTACTGAACAACGTCAACATCGTCGCCGGCGCGGTCGGCGTGGCGCTGTTCGGAGTGATCTTCTTCAGTGCGGCCGGTGGCGGAACGGCGCTCGCGTACACGTCGGCCGTACGCCTGACCATCATCAGTACGCTGGTCGCGTTCGCGATCGTCTTGGTGCTGACGTTCGCCCTGCCGCAGCCAGCCCGAACACCGGTCGCGAACGTTGGCCGTACGCCGGAGGGCAGCCACTCGTGAAGCCCAGCCGGCCCCGGATGTTCGGTGGACACGCCGATCCGGTGCTGCTGCCGTGGAGCTGGGCGGTGCGGACGCTCACTGATTGCATGCATTACTGGATTGCCACCACTCGACCCGACGGCCGGCCACACAGCCGGCCGGTCTGGGGTGTGACGATCGAGGAGACCGTGTATTTCAGTACCGGCTCACTCGCGGTCGGAAACCTCGCACACAGCCCAGAAGTGTGTGTCCACACCGAAAGTGCCACCGAGCTGGTGATCCTGGAAGGCACCGCGGAGCACGCCGGCGATGCCGCGGTCCTGGAGCGGATCGCGGTCGCGTACGAGCGGAAGTATGCCGAGCCGATGACGACCGCGACGATGCCGGAGTTTTATGCCGTACGGCCACGGGTCGCCTTTGGGTGGCTCGCCAGTCCGACATTTGTGGACGGCGGGTCGGTTTTTCACGGCACCAACACGAAATGGACTTTCTAACCCTATTGCGGGAAAATAAACGAGCTTTCAACGTGGGACCCACCCATTTCGGTCAACTGTTCGCGGTAACTCATGAATTTTATGTTCTTTTTCAATATGTTTCCGGTAAGCAGTTCGTCGTATTTTGTTCTCGTTGATGGCAGCACGGCGGGCATATGAGGGCGTAGAATCTCGGGATAGGTCGGAAGGGGACGCAATGCTTTCCAAGACGGCTGTCCAATTGCAGGGACTGCGCGACGAGAGTGGTGATCTCGGGCCCAAGGTGCTGCACGCGGTGCGCAACGAGGTCACCTCACTGCCTGGGGTGGCGACCGAGCTGGCCTCCAGTTATCTGCACAACCTGGTCGACGTGGTGCTGGCCGGCCGACTGCCGTCCGAGCAGGACGAGACCGCGCTGCGGATGATGGGCGCCGAGGCGGCCCGGGAGGGCATCAACCTCAGTTGCGTCATCAGATTCTGCAGCGCCGCCACCCGGGCGCTGGGCGCGCAGCTCAGCACGCTCGCCACCAGCGCGTACGACGGCGAGCCGCCGCCGGCCGAGCTCGCCGCGATGGCGGCCACCGTGGTGCATGCGGCAGATGTCGCCCTCAACGCGGTCACCGACGGGCACAGCTCCACGTTTCTGCGGCATGCCGCCTCGGAATACAAGCTGCGCCAGGATTTTGTCGCGGACTTGTTGGACGGCACGCTGGACCTGCCGGCCCTGATGGAGAAGGCCGAGCTCATCGGCTTTCAGCCGTCGGACGCGCATTTCGTCACGGTGATCGCCACCAACCGGCAACTGGATACCGGTTCGCGGATCGTCAGCTGGCTGGATTCCGCGCTGCGCGCCGATATCGGGCAGTCCGACCTGATCGTGACGGTCAAGGACCCGTTCATCGTCGGCGTCTTCGCGGCCGCCGAGGACACCCCGGCACGGGTCGCGAAGATCCTCGCCCGGGTGCTCGACCAGGCCCTCGGCGAAGAGGACGACGACTGGCACGCCGGCATCGGCCGGCAGCGCGCCGGCCTGTCCGGTGTCCAACTGTCCTTCCAGGACGCCTGCGACGCGCTGCACCTGTGGCGGCCGTCCAGCGGCCGTCGGATCCTGCACATCGACCGGCTGCTGCTGTCCCGGGTGCTTTACCGGGACCGTTGCGCGATGGCGGACCTGATTCGGTCCATCCTGACACCGCTGAACGACGCGCAGAATGGTCCTGAGCCACTGCTGGACACCCTGGAGGCCTATTTCCAGGCCTGCTGCTGCAGCACCGAGGCGGCCAAGACGCTGCACCTCAGCGTCCGCGCCGTCACGTACCGGCTGCATCGGGTCCGCGTCCTGACCGGTTACGACGTGGACAACCCGGACGACCGCCTCGCCCTGCAGGTCGCGGTCGCCGGCGCCCGGCTGCTCGGGTGGCCGCACCAGGAGCTGCCGATCTCCGACTGACTCCGGTCAGCGGCTCTGGCCGGCCGGCCTCGGTTTCGTCCTGGACGAGGTCGCTGAGCAGCTGGATCAGTCGCGCGCGGCTGGGCCTCAGCGACATCGCGCTGAGGCCCAGTCCGGTTGTTACCGCGCCGTCAGACCGGCCTCGCCACTAGGAGCGGTAGCGGAAGGTGATCCGGCCGCGGGTGAGGTCGTACGGGCTGAGCTCCACGAGAACTCGGTCGTACGGCACAATTTTGATGTAGTTCTTTCGTATTTTGCCGCTGATGTGCGCGAGCACCTTGTGCCCATTCGGCACCTCCACCCGAAAAGTGGCGTTGCGTAGACACTCAACGACAGTGCCTTCGACTTCAATGCCCTTTGCTATTTTAGCCATATTTTTCTCTTTTCCAGTCAGTGTCGGACAAGTTCGAGATTGCTGCTCACACGTTCGGCGCCGACGCTGTCGAACAATGCCACCGCGGCCGTGTTGGATTCGTTCACCTCGGCCGATGCCGTTTCGATCCCTGCCCGCCGCAGCGCTTCGAGCACGTGGGCCAGCAACGCCCGGGCGATGCCCCGGCGGTGCTGGTCGGCCCGCACCGCGAGCAGCCCGATCCGTGGCAGCCTGGTCACCCGCACCACCCGCACCAGCCCGATGTACCGATCGAACTGGGCCGCCACCGCGTACTTCGCCGGGTCCACCGGGACGGTCCCGTCCGGCCGTACCAGCACCTCGGCCGGCATCGAATCCCAGCCGACGCTGGCGTCGACTTCGGCACGAATCGCGTCGTACACCTCCCGAAGCGGTCCTTCCTGCGCCTTACCCATCGGCACGATATGCACGCCCTCCGGCGAAAGTGCCGAGTCGAGGCCGGTGACCAGCGGGTCGGTGGGCACCAGGTATTCCCACTCGCGGCGCCGGGTCGTGAAGCCGGCCCGCTGCCAACTTGCTGTCAGGTCGAGGTCAGCCTCGTCGACCACCGTGTAGAGCGGTGCGGGGAGGGTCGTCAGCATCGTCGCGGCGAGTTGGTCGAAGACCGCCCCATGCCACGAGTCGATGCTGAGGAAGATCCGGCCGTCGGGCCGGCGTGACACGTCACCGCGACCGACCACTCGGTCGTCGTCCAACGCGTGCCATTGTTTGTCGGAGATCCGGGTGATCACTGCCGTGCCCGGACTGAAATGCACAGAGTTCATGGTTAGCTGCCTTTCCGGAGTGCCTTGTGGTCCAGGCGCTCCCGGCGACAGCTACGTCAATCGCCCGGCCGTGACGGACGGAAGGAGCACCCACATCGATACAACTCGCATGGGTCTCACCTCCTCAGACGGCGTCACAGTCCGGCGTACGGTATCAGCCGAACCTCTTTCTGCCAAAGCCTTTTTCGCCCGGATGGCCGCGCGCCGCTCAGGCCGGCCACGCCAGGTCGTTGGTTTTCGGGGTGGCGGCGGCTCGGTGAGCAGCCACACCACCCAACCCATACCCGTTATCGTACAGCTGTTCGAATGGGTGAATTTCGTGGGGGAGCTACATCAACTTCGCGGCGCTCCCGTCGAGTGCGGGACATTGTGCTGCAGTCGATGGGCCGGTTCCTGTCCAGTGGCACGAAAAATGTGACAGTCGCTTGCAAAAAGGAACGTGGCATCTTGACCGCGGTCACAGGCGTTTGGCCGGCGAATCCTGCCGGGTCGCGATATGCATGACATCGTGACCCGACGCCTGCGGATCGACGACCTTGCCCGCATCGCCGTTCCGGAGCGGCCGGCGCTGTCTCTGGACGGCACCGACCTCGTTTATGTGCTGCGTACGGCCGATATCGACGCGGACCGGGACGTGCGTTCGCTGTGGCGGGTGTCGCCGGACGGCGGCACTGAGCCGTGCCGCCTGACGTACGGCTCGTCCGATACCGCGCCGGTGTGGTCGCCAGACGGCAGCCGCATTGCGTTCTTGCGGGCCACTGACGGTCCGGCGCAGCTTTGGGTGCTCCCGATGGAAGGCGGCGAGCCGGAACAACTGACGACACTGCCGTTGGGCGCGGCTACCCCAATGTGGAGCCCGGACTGCGGTCGCATCGCGTTCAGCGCGCCGGTCGGTGAGAATGACCGGCGTACGCGCGCGCCGATCGTCGCTGACCGCATCGACTATCAAGCGGACGGCGCCGGGCTCTTGGGTACGACGCGTACGCAGGTCCATGTGTTCGACGTGGCCGACCGGACGTGTCGTCAGGTGACCAGCGGCGACTCGTACGCGAGCGATCCGGCCTGGTCGCCGGATGGTGCCCAGCTCGCGTACGCCGCGCGGACCGCGGCCGACCTGACCTTCACAGCGCCGGTCTACGTCATCGACGCGGTGGATCCGCAGGCGACGCCAAGCAGGGTCGGCCCCGCCGACGCGATCGCCGACACTGTCACCTGGACCGCGGACGGACGAGCGCTGCTCGTCTCCGCAACGCTGGGCTGCCCGGTCGGGCACGCGGGGCTGTGGCGGATAGCCCTCGACGACGGATTTGAGCCGCTCAATCTCGCAGCCGCTCTGGACCGCAACGTGATGCCAGGCAGCCTTGGCTACCCGGGCGGATTGCCGCAGGTGGTGGGCCAGACCGTGACGTTCTGCGTACGAGACCGCGGTTACACCCACCTCTACGCCGTGGACGTGTCCGGAGGAGAGCCGCGCCGCGTTCTCGGCGGACGGCGCCAAAGCGTGTCGGACCTCTCGGCCGCCGGCGAGGTGGTCGCGACCGTGCTCAGCACGCCAACGTCGTTCGGTGAGATCGCCATCGTCGACAGCGGTGGTACGCGTGTGTGCACCACGCACGGGTCAGAACTGTCCGAGGTAGAGCCGTTTGAGCGGATCGAGCGCGAATTCGGCATCTCCGACGGCACTCGCGTACACGGCTGGCTGGTTCGTGACCCAGCGGCGGCCGAGCCGCAGCCATTGCTGCTGGACATCCACGGCGGCCCCCACAACGCTTGGAGCGGCGCCGCCGACGAGGCCCACCTCTACCACCAGGAGCTGGCGGCCCGTGGCTGGACCGTTCTGCTGCTCAACCCGCGCGCGAGCGACGGCTACGGTGAGCGGTTTTACCAGGCCGGGCTGAGCGGGTGGGGGATCGCGGACGCGAAGGACTTCCTGGAACCGCTGGACGAGCTCGTCGCCGACGGCACCGCCGATCCGGAGCGGCTCGCGGTCGCCGGCTACAGCTACGGCGGGTTCATGACCTGCTACCTCACCAGCCGCGACCAGCGCTTCGCGGCCGCCGTCGCGGGCGGTCCGGTGAGTGACCTGACCAGCATGGTCGGCACCTCGGACATGGGCCACTACCTGGCGACGTACGAGTTCGGTGGGCCGCCGTGGCAGCGCGCGAGCCAGTACGAGGCGATGTCGCCGTTGAGCCAGGTCGACCAGGTTCGTACGCCCACGCTGATCCTGCAGGGTGTCGCGGACCTACGGTGTCCGGTCGGTCAGGCCCAGCAGTGGTATTCGGCGCTGCTGGAGCGGGCCGTACCCACCAGGCTGGTGCTTTACCCGGACGCCTCGCATTCGTTCGTCCTGGACGGGCGGCCGTCGCATCGGCTCGACTTCAACCACCGGGTCGCCGACTGGGTGCAGCAGTACGCGGGACGGCGTCCGGCGCGGATCGACGCGGGCCACTGGCAGCGCCGGTTGGACGAGCTGGCCGAGCGGCACCGCGTACCCGGTGCGACGTTGGGTATTTTGCGACTGGGGCCTGGTGGTGAGGATGAGCTGGTCGAAGCCGCGTACGGCGTGGTGAACGCCAGCACCGGCGTGCCGGTCACCACCGACACCGTCTTCCAGATCGGCTCAATCGGCAAGGTGTGGACGGCGACAGCGGTGTTGCAGCTGGTTGACGAGGGCAAGCTCGACCTGGACGCGCCGATTGTCGAAGTGCTGCCCGAGGTGCGGCTGGCCGATCCTGAGGCCGCCAGACGGGTGACGATGCGGCACCTGCTCACCCATACCAGCGGTATCGACGGCGACGTGTTCACCGACACCGGCCGGGGTGATGACTGCGTGGAGGCGTACGTCTCCCAGCTCGACAAAGCCGCACAGAACCACCCGATCGGCGCCACCTGGTCGTACTGCAACTCCGGGTTCGTCCTCGCTGGCCGGGTGATCGAGAAGCTCACCGGCGACACCTGGGATGCCGCGATGCGCGCGCGAATCTTCACGCCGCTTGGCCTCGAACGAGCGGTCACGTTGCCGGAGGAGGCGCTGCTGCAGCGAGCCGCCGTCGGTCACCTCGCCGATGGCGAGGCCGCGCCGGTGTGGTGCCTCCCGCGCTCAGTCGGCCCGGCCGGGCTGATCACCACGACCGCCGCCGACGTGCTGGCGTTCGTACGGATGCACTTGGCCGGCGGTCTCGCGGCGGACGGGACCCGGGTGCTCAGCGAACAGGCCGTGGCGGCAATGGCCGCGCATCAGGTCGACCTGCCCGACAAGCACACTCTCGGGGATTCGTGGGGCCTGGGCTGGCTCCGGATGGAGTGGGACGGCCACCGGCTGATCGGCCACGACGGCAGGACCATCGGTCAGGACGCCTTCCTGCGGGTGCTGCCGACGCAGGGGCTGGCGGTCACCCTGCTCACCAACGGCGGCAACAGTCGCGACCTGTACGAGGACCTCTATCGTGAGATCTTCGCGGAGCTGGCCGGCGTCGCGATGCCCGAACCGCTGGGCCCGGCCGCCGAGCCGGTGAACGTCGACACCACGCCGCACCTGGGACGTTACGAGCGGGCCAGTTGCCGGGTGGATGTGTTCGTACGCGACGGAAAGCCCATCTTGCGTACCACGGTGACCGGACCGCTCGCCGACCTCGAACCCGACCCCGTCGTGGAACACGACCTGATGCCCGCTGATGGATCCGGCAACCTGTTCGTGATCCGGCGGCCGGGGCTGCGGACCTGGACGCCGGTGACGTTTTATTCGTTGCCCACCGGGGAGCGCTACGTGCACCTGGGCGGACGTGCAACACCCCGCATCAGCGACTGAGTGAGCCATCGAAGCGCGACAATAACAGCGGGTTTCGCGCAAGACACACGGTGAGTGCTGATATTGCCGCGCAACTGTAGGGATTTCCCGATGCAACCGGGCTTTTAGCCGTACAAATCAGGTATTTGATGAGTCAAGGATTTCTCGTCGGTCAGAGCGATGCCCGGCCATCGCGGGTAGCGATGGCCGGGCACCTGTTGGGGTCGGCGGCCGGTCGATGGTTGGTTACCAGCGATACCAGCGGGAGCCGCCGGCGACGCGGACGAAGAATCCGACGATCCACACCACGAGGACGATCGCCGCGATATACCAGAGTGCGTGGAGCGCGAAACCCGCTCCGCCCAGGAGCAGTGCCAGTACGAGAACGATGATGAGAAGAGGCATGACAACCGGGTACCACGGGTGGCGAGAATCAAACCTGGTAGCCAAAAGTGGCGAGGTATGTCCTCGGTGCGCGATTGGATCCGTTTGTCGGAAACAGGTTTTGCCCTATCTGCGTGATTGAGCGGCTCACGTCCGGGTAACCCAAGAGCGACACCATGACGACCGTGGAAGGGGGCGACCACCGATGCCGACACACCGCAAGCAGCTGATCCGACCGCAGGATCGCGATCATGTAGTCGAAATGTCGGTGCCGGCGAGGCCGAGCCAGTTGCCGGTCATGCGGGCGGTGGCGGGCACGATCGCGGTCCAGCAGGAATTCGAGTTCGACGCCGTGTCGGACATCACCATGATCGTCGACGAGTTGTGCTCGACGATGGTCGCGAGAGCCATCAGCGACGCGGAACTGGTCTGCCGCTTCGAAATGACGGCCGGCGCGCTGACGGTGACGGCCTCGGTGCGGACGAACGATGTCACAGCGCAAAGCACGACGGGCTTCGGGTGGCGGGTGTTGACGGCGGTGGCCGACTCGGTCCGGAGTTGGCTGACCGATGTCGGCGGTGGCATCGCGGCCCTGCACATTCAGGCGGTCAAGGTGCGGCGCTGAATCTCCACGGTGACGGTGAAAAGAAGGGTGACTCGTGGGGTCGGGCTGTGGTCGCGAGGCAAACCTCCGCACGGTTATGGGCAGTAGCGGTTGAGCAGCAGATTGAAGGGATGAATCTCCGCACGGTTGAGGATCGGTTGCCGCGGGTATCCACCTGGGAAACCCGCGTTCGTCCGGATCCCCTGCCGATTGGATGCAAGGAAATGACCTACCGTGATCCCGTACCGCAGCAGCCCGTCGTCGAACAGACCGAGGTGGTGGACGACGGCTATGGGAAAATCAGGGCCGTACGGGCGATGTGTACGGTTATCAGCGCCATCTGTACGTTGTTCGCGGTCGTGCTGGCCATCCATATCCTGCTGGTCCTGGGATCGGCGAATGGCGGAAATGGCTTCGCGCAGTTCATCGCCAGCTGGTCCGGCGCGATCACACTGGGACTAAGCGATCTTTTCACCCCAGGGGACGCCAAAATGCAGGTGCTGCTCAATCAGGGCCTGGCCGCGATTCTCTGGTTGATCATCGGCGCGGCGCTGACCGCGATTATCGGCCGTCTCGCTTTGCCTGTGCAGGCGCGGCGGATCCGTTACAGGCGGACCATATAGCGGGCCGAGACTTTCCTCACGCACCTCGTCGTATTCGGTCTGCTCGTTCTCGGCACGCAAGTCACCGGCAATTGTGACGACAGGCCCCCCAGGATATTTCGGGTTTAGAACCTGGCTGAGGTGGTACTCAGCTGATGGGCGTTCCATCAGTGCGGCTGGAACGTACCCGGCAATACAAGTGTTGATATGTTGAAGAAAGAGGAGGCCAGATGTCTTTCGGTAGCAAGTCGTCGACCCGTGAGCGGGCCGCGGAGATCTCGGCCGAATTCGGTACGGGTGTGGGCCACTGGGAGAACGCGGCCAGCGCCGCTGTGACGAACGCGCGGGACGCGGTGAAACCGCGAGTCGACCAGCTGTTGGCCAGCCTCGCGCCAGTGGTGGAGGCGGCCGTTCAGGCGCAGAGCGCCCACGCGAAGTCCGCCAAGAAGGCGACTCGAAAGTGGCAGAAGAAGGCCGATGTGGCTCGCAAGGACGCGAAAAACGTCGCAGGTGAGGCAAAGCGTCGTACCAAGAGAGCAGTTCTGGCAGTGCAAGGCGAAAAGATGCCCAGTCGGTGGCCGGTAGTTGTCGGCGCGTTCGCGATCGGGGCGGCCGCTGGCGCGCTGGGAGCGGCCCTGCTGGCTCGACGCGGAGAAGAGATGTTCGACCAGTACGGCATGCCGCTGGCCGAAAGCGAGTGGGGGACCACTGGGGAGGCGGTCGCCCAGAAAGCAGCGGCGGCAGCGCAGACTGCGGCCTCCCAAGCCTCATCGGCGGCGGACAAAACCGCGAACACGATATCGGGAGCCGCGCAGACCGCTGCCGACAAGACAAAGTCGGCCGGTGACAAACTGTCCCACCGGACAAGTCAGTTGGCGGGCTCAAAACAGAGTACTAGTTAGCCGGCATTCGCCAAGAAGCCGCCAGCCCCAGACGCGGGCTGGCGGCTTCTTGTTTGCGCTCTGACCCGCGCTCGGGGTTGACAACGAGCGAGTCGGTAACGAAACTGAACCAGTAAGGAGAATGAACCGACGGAGAGGAACCGTGGTGACCATCGGCACCGAGTACGACAAGTTCTTCGCCGCCGCGTACGAATGTGCCGGGTTGGCCCGGTCGCTCGCCGCCGTCACCGAGCAGCAGCGGTCACTGCCGCCGGAGTTGGTGGACCGGCTGGTCACCGCGGGACTGCTCCGGTCCGGCGTCGCCGGCGGGCTGGGCGGACCGGAGTTGCCGCCAGCGGCGAGTCTTGAGACGGCGGAGGTGGTGGCGCGCGGTGACGCGTCCGCAGGATGGTGCGTCTCCATCGCGGTGACGAGCAGCCTGCTCTCGGCGTACCTGCCCGCCGAAGGCGCGCGGGAAGTGTTCGGCGATCCGTCGACCGTCGCCGCCGGCGTGTGGGCGCCGCGGGGCACCGGCCGCGCAGTCGACGGTGGGGTCGTCGTGTCCGGCCAGTGGGCCTTCTGCAGCGGCATCCCGCATGCGCAGTGGCTGAGTGTCGGATTCATGTTGCAGAGCAAGGACAGTAAGCCGGTTCTTCGGGTCGCGACGATTCCGAAGGCAGAGCTGGAGGTCCTTGACACCTGGCACACCGGCGGCCTGCGCGGCACCGGCAGCCACGACTGTGTCGCCTCCGAGGTTTTCGTTCCCAGCCGTCGAATTTTCTCCGTTGTCGACGGTCCACCAGCGGACGCCGTCGCGTTGCATCGCTTTCCACTCTTTGGTTTTTTCGCGCTCTCCATCGCGGCGGCGGCGCTGGGCAATGCCCGCGGTGCCATCGATGATCTGCTCGAACTCGCCGGCACCCGCAAGACACTGGGGTCCAGCCGTACGCTCGCCGAGCGATCGCAGACGCAGGCCCTGATCGCCGGGTCCGAAGCCAAACTGAGGGCGGCCCGGCTGCTGATGTATGCGTCGATTGACGACGCTTGGCAGGCCGCCCAGCGGACCGATCCGATTCCGCTGGAGCTGCGGCTCGGCCTCCGGCTGGCCGCCACCCACGTCACCCAGACGGCCGCGGACGTGACGACCGCGATGTACGACCTCGGCGGCGGGGCGGCGATCTACGAGACTTCGCCGCTGCAGCGCCGATTCCGCGATGCCCGTACGGCCACCGCCCACTTCCAGGTGAACAGCGCGAGCTGGGAGCTGCCCGGCAAGCTGCTGCTCGGCCTGGACGCGCAGACCGGGCAGCTGTGAGCATCGGGGTCGTCACGCCGTACTGGCTGGATCGGCCGGACAGCGAGGCCTACGCCAAGGAGACTTCATCATGACTGCCCTGACCAATGCCCAGTTCCGGCTCGCGGCCCGGCCGTCCGGGCTGCCCAAGCCGTCCGATTGGAGCTACACCGAGGAGCCAGTCGGCACGCCGGGGGAGGGTGAGATCCTGGTCGAGCTCGAGTATTTGTCACTCGACCCAGCGATGCGGTCGTGGATGAACGCCGGTCGATCGTACGTGCCGCCGGTGCAGATCGGCGAGGTCATGCGGGCGGCCGGGATCGGAAAAATCGTCGCATCCAAGAATGCGAATTTCACCGCCGGCCAGCACGTTTATGGCACCTTCGGGGTTCAGAAATTCGCCATCTCCGACGGCGCGGGTGTGTCTGTTGTGGACACTGAGCTGGCACCGGCACCGGTGCACCTCGGCGCGCTGGGACTCAGTGGCATCAGCGCCTATTTCGGCCTTCTCGATGTCGGCCGCCCGAAGCCCGGCGAAACCGTGGTGGTGTCCGCCGCGGCGGGTTCGGTCGGCAGCATCGCCGGGCAGATCGCGAAAATCAAAGGATGCCGGGCGATCGGCATCGCCGGCGGCGCCGACAAGTGCCGTGGATTGGTCGAGGAACTCGGGTTCGATGCCGCCATCGACTACAAGGCCGGTGACGTAAGGGCGCAGTTGCGAGAGTACGCAACAAAAGGCGTCGATGTCTTCTTCGACAATGTCGGCGGCACCATTCTCCAAGACGTACTCGCGCGGCTCGCCAAGGGTGCGCGGGTCGTCATCAGCGGAGCGGTTTCGCAGTACAACAACGAAAAACCGGCCCAAGGCCCGGCGAACTACATGCAGTTGCTGGTCACTCGCTCTTCCATGACCGGGTTCGTCGTGTTTGACTACGCCGCCAGGTATCCCGAAGCCGTCGCCGAGCTGGCCGGGTGGCTCCGGTCGGGTGCCCTGCGTTCGATGGAACACGTGGTCACCGGCGGGATCGAGAAATTCCCCGAGGCGTTGCTGGAGTTGTTTGCGGGCAAGAACTTCGGCAAGTACGTCCTCGCACTGTGATCGGGAGTACGGTGAGCCCCATGCGGTCCGGAGATGATCTTGAGCACCGCTTCACCGCCGATTCCGTCGGCCGCGCGCTGGCGCTCGTCGGGGAGCGATGGAGCCTGCTCATTCTCCGCGAAACCTTCTTCGGCGTACGCCGTTACGGCGAATTCGCGCGGAACCTGTCCATCCCGCGGCCGACCCTGTCCGCACGACTGAAATCCTTGGTGGACGCTGAAATTCTCGAGCGCGTCCAGTATTCGACCGAGCCCGAGCGCTACGAATATCGGCTCACCGCGGCCGGCCGCGATCTCTTCCCGGCGGTGGTCACCCTGATGCAATGGGGGGATCGGCACCTGGCCGGTCCCGACGGGCCGCCGATCGTCCTGCGCCACGAGGACTGCGGCGAGATCGCGGACACCTATGTCGCCTGTCGCACCTGCGGTGGCGATATCACCACCGACCGGGTCACGCCGGAACCCGGGCCCGCCTATCGGGCGAAGAACGCGACACCGGAGTGATCCGGTCGCGGCCGCCATGGACTGGAGAGAATCGATGACCGGCGTACGCATAGTGGGAATCGGCGGCACCCTTCGCGCCGAGTCCACCTCGGAGCAGGCGCTGAAGTACGCGGTGAACGCCGCCGCCGAGCTCGGCGCGGAAACCGAGCTGATCGTCGCGACCGAACTGGATCTGCCGATGTACGCGCCGGGCCGGCAGCTGCCAGCGGCGGCCCTGCGGCTGCTGGACGCGATCCGTCGCGCGGACGGCCTGATCGTGTCGAGCCCTGGCTACCACGGCGGGATTTCCGGGTTGCTCAAGAACGCCCTGGACTATCTGGAGGTATTGGCCGCCGAACCGCGGCCATATCTGCACGGCAAAGCCGTCGGCTGCATTGTCGCGGCGGCCGGCTGGCAGGCCGGCGCGACCTCGTTGATGTCCCTGCGATCGACCGTGCATGCGTTGCGCGGCTGGCCCACTGCGCTGGGAGCCGTGGTGAATTCGTCGGCGAAGCCGTTCGACCCGAAAACCCGCGATCAGCTGAGTACGGTCGGTCGGCAGGTCCTCGACTTCGCCCGGGCGCGTGTCGAGCTGTGCTGAACCGTGCCGTCACGCGTCCAAGGTCGTGACGGCGTCCGCGCGGGGGGACTGCCGCAGCAATGCCCAGCCGGCCAGCAGGAACGGCGCGGTGAGCACCACCACCAGCAACGCGGCAAGCAGGCTTTGGCCGGCACCGACAACGAAATAAGGGACCCGCTCGGCCAGCACACCGCCGAGCGCTGGAGCGGGCGCAAACACCCCGACACCGACGAACTGCTGTCCGATGAGGACGGCCAGCGCCACACCCCAGGCACTGAGCAGCAGGCCGCCGGCCGTACGGACCATTGCCGGAACCGAAGCCAGAGACGGCCGGGCGAGGCCGGGGACCGCGGTGGCCAGCCGCGGAGCGAGGATCAGCGCGAGAGCGAACACGGCGGGCCACCGGTCCGTGCCGACCAGGATCAGGCCGGCCACCATCAGCGGAGCCACCATGACCAGCCGGCCCGGTGCGAGCAGGGCCTCTGCGACCACCCTGCCGCCGCGCGGCAGCTTGCGCTCGAGCACCACCGCCACCGCTCCCCAGCTCAGGCCCACCATGGCCGCGATGGCGACACTACCGAGGGAAATCAGCCAGGCGTCCCGAAAACCCACCAGCAGCCGAGCCAACACATCGCGGCCCACCGCGTCCGTACCAAGCAAATGCGTCAGCGACGGGCCCATTCCAGCGTGCTGTTCGTCGAACATTGTGGTGCTGCCGGTCAGCAACGAGCCGGCGAGGGCGAGTACGGGTGCGACCAACGTGACGAGTGCCGCGACGCCGAGCACGGTCCCCAGCACGGATCCCTCCGGCGTCGACGATGGTTCTGGAACGTCCAGCCAGTCGCCGAACGCACCCGCCAGCGCGCCCACCAACTGTCCCATCAGCGCGACAACCAGCAAAGTGGTCGCGGCTGCGGCCACCGCGGTGACATCCAACCGGACCAGCGACTGGACGAGCAGGTTGCCAACGCCTGGCTGGCTCACCAGCGGCTCCAGAACCACCAGTGCTCCGGCGCTGGCCGCGAGGCCTTGGCCGACGGCACCGACGCCGGCCAACGCGCCCGCCAGCCACGCGCGCCGCCGCCAGCGTTCGCCGACCGTGACCGCGACCAGGACCGCGACAGCACTGCCAAGGCCGAGCGCGAGGATCGCCATCCGGCCTGCGCCGGCGGCCCCTGCCGCACCCGCGACGACCAGCGAAGCGAACGTCATCGCCAGTGGTACGGGCGGTGTCCACAGCACGCCCAGCAGCCAGCCGACACCGCCGGCGACCCGGCCCGCCGGCGACGGCAGCACGGTCCGCAGGCCGGCCACGCCGTACCCGACCAGAGCACCCACCACCAGCGCCAACGCCAAGACGAGCAGGCTGGCGCCGAGCCGGGAATTGACCAGCTGCTGCACCGGCTCATGGGAGACGATCGAGTAACCCGGGCTCGGCGTGCCCCCACCGCGGACTGTGGCCGGTGCGGCGGCCAGCGCCAGCGCCCGCCAGACCAGGACGCCCAACCCACCCAGGACCAGCACGCCAGCTGCCCGTACCAACCCGCTGACCAGCGCGGATCCCGACCTCACGAGGGGCTGTCCAGGTGCCGGCGGAGTGCCCGTCGGCGGTGTGCCGGGATACTGACTGGGGATGCTCATCTCGTCCTCACCGTGCTCGGCCTCCGTGTGGAACACCGTTCAGTGTCCGGGCGCCGTCAAGACGTACGCCCCGCCGCGACGATGCCTCAGCCTCCCCAGGTGTGCCAGTCGTGGAGGTCCGTGTCCCAGGCGTACGTGCCGCTGGCGGAGATGATGTATTGGTAGGTGCTCCCGCCGAGGCTGCCTTTGGTGATGTAGTAATCCGTGATCTCGTCGCTGGCCGACGAGATCGGCTTGCTCACGATCGGTCCGCCCAGGGTGGTCCAGGCAGTGGATCCCGCCTTGGTGACCGCCACGATGGCCTCGGTCCGTTGACCGGCGCGGCAGGTCAGTTTCCGCAGGACTTCTGGCTTCCCGTCGCTGTTGAAGTCGTGCTGCGGAACCACCGGGTCGCCGTTGGGAGATTTGGCGGTCGGTTTCGCCTCCAGGGCCAGCGGACCGCCGTGGCTGTCGCTGGTTCCGCCGCCGTCGAACGACCAGGTGCCGGCGGGGCATCCGCCGATGGCCGGCAGCTGAACCGTCTCCACGATCGCCGTCGTTCGTACGTGCGTGATCACCGGTGCCGGGCGTACCGGCTCGGCTTTGTGGTGGCCAAGGACGTTCGTGCCAACCACGATGCCGGTGAGGATCAGCGCGATGCTGGCGACGACGGCGGTGACCGCCCCGACCTGGCGGGTCCGGCGGACGCGGCGGCCGCGTCGCACCAACGCGCGGGTAGTGAAGGACGGCGTTGGAGTCGCCGCGGCGCGGCGCGCAAGCGACTCTCGCAGCCGGTCCTCGGGACTCATGTCCGTGCTCATCGATACACCTCCTGCGTTTCCATCAGCTCGCGTAGCCGAGCGAGTCCGCGGGACGCCGTGCTTTTGGCCGTGCCGCGGCTGATGCCGAGCGCCGCGGCCACCTCCGCCTCGGACATGTCCTCGTAAAATCGCAGAACCAGGACCGTGCGTTGGCGGCGCGGCAGCTGATTCAGGTACGCCCAGACCTCGTCGGCCTCGGCGCTCTCGGCGCTGCGGTCGGTCACCGCCAGCTCGGGGAGCTCATCTGTTGGCCGCTCGGACGAGCTGCGTAGGCGCCACCATGAGGTCGCCGTGTTGGCGAGGATGCGGCGGACGTACGCCTTGGCAGCCGCTGGATTCTCGATCCGTTCCCAATGCACGTAGGCCTTGGTGAGCGCGGTCTGGAGCAGGTCTTCGGCGCGGTGGGGGTCGCCGATCAGCAGATGGGCCGTGCGCAGCAACCCAGCCGCGTTCGCCGAGACGAACGCCGCGAAGACCGCGTCACGGTCGCTCATTCGCGTCTCACCATTGGCTCCACCCCGCTTGTCAGGCCGCCATTTCTCGCCGCCGTTACTCATGGGACGCGGTGAGTCCCGGCGGAGGTTGACTCGGGGCTGACCCAACCGCCTGACCGATCGCCGGAGTGCCGGCTCAATGGTGTGCAATATCCGCATTATATGTGGCAAATCCGGCGATGGGGTGCGCGGACAGCGACAGTGCTGACGGTGGTGTGGCGGGGAAAGTGGGCTACTCGCCGCTGGCTTGGCGCTCGATCATGGACACCAGGGTCGACACGAGGTCCTCGGCCGTGAGGCGCCACTTGTCGGCGGACAGATGCCCGTTGACCTCCATGTCGGTGATCCCGTGCGCGCTGGTCAACAGCAGTGCCGCGAACCGACGGGCGTGTTGGGCGCCGACGAGGTCGCCGACGATGGCGAAGAACTCGTCCTGCGCGTGTTCGGCCGCCTCGCTCGCCGCGTGGATCGCGGCCGGATCGCCGGCCGGGGTGGCGTAGATGAGTCGGTAGAGGTGCGGCTGACGGCGTCCGACCGTCATCAGTACGGCCAGGGCGCGGTGCAGCTTGTCGGCCGGAGAAGCCCGCGGCTCGGCGCGTACCGCCCGCGCCTGTTCCGCGATCCGGTCCAAGGCCTCCGTCGCGACGGCCGCGAGCAGGCTGTCCTTGTCCGGAAAATGCCGGTACGGGGCCCCTCGAGTGACCCCCGCACACGCCGCGACCTCTCGCAAGGTCACCGCGTCCGGACCACCGCTGTCGAGCAGGGCGGCGGCGGCGTCGAGCAAGGCACGTCGCGTCACGGCGGCGGATTCGGCACGGCTGACCATGCCGTTCACCATACAGTTGACAGTGTCATCTGAGATGCCTAGGGTCGCTAAGATGACAATGTCATCTGAAGGTCGAGGATGGGTAGTCGTGACCGGCGCGTCGACCGGGATCGGCGCTGCCTCCGCTCGGGAACTGGCTCGCCGGGGATTCCAGGTGCTGGCTGGCGTCCGCCGTGACCGGGACACCGACGCCCTTCGCGCTCCTGGCATCCACCCAGTGATCCTTGACATCACCCAGCCTGACCACATCGCCGAATTGGCCGCTCGTGTCAGCTCGCAGAAAGGTGCTCTGCGAGCGCTGGTGAACAACGCCGCCACCCAGACCAACGGCCCGGTCGAGACCCTGCCGCTGGCCGAGTGGCGACAGTTGTTCGAGGTCAACCTGTTCGGCCACATCGCCGTCACCCAGGCGCTGCTGCCCGTATTGCTGCGTGATTCGGGCCGGGTGGTCAACATCAGCTCGGTCGGCGGGCGGATCGCCATGGCCACGTACGGCCCGTACGCCGGCACGAAGTTCGCCCTGGAGGCGGTCAGCGACTCGCTGCGCCGGGAACTGGCGCCGCTGGGCGTGCCGGTGGTGGTCGTCGAGCCGGGCGGGATCCGTACCGAGATGGGTGAGCGGGTCATCGCCAACAGCAACCGGCTGGCCGCCGGGATGTCAACGGACCAGCGGGCTCGCTATGGCCCGCTGGTCGAGGCGATCAACGCGCAGGCCGCCGCCGGCACCTCCGGCGGCAAGTCCGCGGCCGAGGCGGCCCAGGTGATCGCGAAAGCCGTGACCGCTGGAAAGCCCCGTACCCGCTACACCATCGGGCGGGACGCCGCCGTGATCACCCGCCTCGCGCGGGTGCTGCCGGATCGAATGCTCGACCGCATCCTCGCGGCCAGCCTCCGGCCGCACTATCCACAGACCACTGTCGCTGGAAACTAGTGTCCTTAAATCGCCGCGCACTGGTTTGCCCATTCAGGTACGGCCATTTCCATGTGATCGGTGAGTGGCCAAAAGGTGTGCAGAATGGCTGCTGATGAGCCTCAACATGCTCATCGAGGACGAGGGCGGCTTCGACTACACCGGAGCCGACTGCCGCGAATGGCTCGGCGCGGCGGGTTCCGCGAGACGTACGTGGAACACCTCGCCGGGCCGGACTCCATGGTGGTGGGCATCAAGTAGACGGCATCGACGGGGTCTGCTGGAGGAAGACCATCCGCCAGCCGTCCGCCTCGCGTCGGTAAACACTGGTGGAGAAAATCGTGACCGTCGTGTCGCCGGCCGTGCTCACCAGTCGGTACGTCAGCACCGCGCTTTCCTCGTTGACAATCAAAATCCGCGGATCGTTGATCTCGTTGCGCCGGCCGGCCGGACCGCCTTGGGCGTACATTTCCACGACCTGTTCCTTGCTGGCCACCCCAGCGGTGCTCACCGTGAGGAAGTCGTCGGCGCAGGTGACCCGGAAGAACTCCGGATCGTACGCGGCGTCGGCCGCCAGCATGTGCTCTTCGAGGGCCAGCACGGTTTTTTCGATCTCGTTCATGGAAGGAGGCTATGAGGATCACCGGCCAGGCGTCTTGAAGAAAAGCGAAACGTAGTGTTGGCCCATGATCGACGCGACGAGCCAGGGCAGCGGAGCGATCGTGCACGCGCGTACGGCGCAGCAGCATTTCGAGCTGACCAGGGCGGCGCCGGCCGTCGCCCTGGAGCCGTTTGTGGACCACTACTGGATCGTGCAGTGGGATCTGCGCGGCCGGGAGCCACATCGGCAGCGTGTCATCACGCATCCGTCGGTGCACATGACTTTCACGTCCTATCTCACCACTGGTGAGGGGCGCGCCCGCGTCACCGGGGTGCAGCACGGCGAGTTCGTCGAAGAGATCGCCGGACAGGGCCGGGTGATCGGCGCGCAGTTCCGGGTCGGCGGCTTCCGGCCGTTCCTGTCGGCTCCGATGTCGACCATCACCGACCGGTTCGTGCCCGTTGACGAGATCTTCGGCGACCGTGGCCGGGCTGCCGCGGCCGGGATCGTCGCGGCCCCCGACGCGGCCGCTGGCGTCGCCCTAATAGACGACTTCCTCACCGGCAGCTGCCCGAAACCGGATCCGGCGATCGTACGACTGGCGGAAATCGTGCGCAGGATCAGAGCCGACCCGACCCTGACCCGGGTGGACCGGCTCGCCGAAGACCTGGCGATGACCCCGCGGCGGCTGCAGCAGCTGTTCGACGAATATGTGGGCGTTGGGCCGAAATGGGTGATCCGCCGGCTCCAGATGCATGGCGCCGCCGAGCGCGCGGCGGACGGCGCCGACATCGACTGGGCCGAGTTGGCCGCCCATCTCGGCTACGCCGACCAGGCCCATTTCACTCGTGCCTTTACCGCCACTGTTGGCGTTTCTCCGGCGCGATACGCCCGAACGACGGCCACGTAGTCGCAGATCGGCTGAAGGCGGCCCTTATTCGGCCAGCTGGAAATGCCACATCACCATCACCGGACTGCCGACACCGGCAGCACGGGCTGCCGCGGGAACCATGTCTGCCAGGCTCCACGGCCAAAAGTCCCACGGTCCCGCCGCCCCCAACGTGCCGTTATGTTCGGATGGATAGCTGCCCGGCAGAAAAGGTTCCTCGCACCGGCGTACGAGCAGCCCTGCTCGCAACGCGGCGCGCAGATAATCGCCGATCAAATGCCGATAGCTGCTCAGTCGTCCCGGCCGGCCGTCCGCATCGCGTACGGACGGAATCGAACCCAGCGCCACTCGTTCGGGGTGCATGTCGACGATGACCAGGTGCCCACCGGGTCGCAGGACCCGCGCGAATTCCGCGATGACCGGTTCGAGGGTGGCGACGTGCGTCAAAGCCAACGCGCAGACGACGAGCTCCACCTCACCATCGGCGACCGGAAGCTGGTGCAGATCGCCGGGCCGAAAATCAGCGCCGGGCACTCGTACGCGGGCCCGCGCCAGCATGTCGGGCGAGCTGTCCACCCCGATGACGCGATGTCCGCGTCCGGCCAAAAACTCGGCGTACCGGCCGGTCCCGCAGGCTGCGTCCAAAGCCATGCCCAAGGGCAGTGAGTCCACGATTTCCCTGACCACCGGCTCGTCGATGTCGAACGCCGAGTTGGGATGGTCGTACGTCGGCGCCCACCGTCGATATCCCGCGACGGTGTCCACTCGCTCGACTTCCACCGCCGCGTTCGCCAGCTCTTTGTCTGCGAGCACCTGGCGAATCTCGGCGATCCGGGCCTCGACGGAGTCACGATCGGACTCGCCGGTGAACGCGCGCATCAACGCGATGCCTTCGAGCCCTAGCAAATACGCCCGCGGATCCTCGTAAATCACCCGGTGGAGCCTAATCACCCGCCCCTCGGCGGGCCATCGAATTTGTCTCGAGGTATGGGGATTCCAGCGGGTAGCAGGTGATCCCGTACGCGACGGTACGGTTGCCCAAATGGGTGACTCGCCGAGCATCGATCGGCGGCAAGGTGGTTCGTCGTATGAGTAGGCGGGCCAAACCGGGCCCGGGACGATGGGATTCGAGATGGCGAAATATCTGCTGCTTATCTACGGGAACGAGCAGAGTTGGGAAGCGATGTCCGGGCAGCAGCGGAACGAGCTCCAGGCGGGCCACGCCGCGCTCGTGGCCGCGGCGGGTGCTGCGATCCTCGCGACCCACGAGCTGTTGCCGTCGGCTACCGCCACGACATTGCGGGCCAGTGTCACCGGAAAACCGACGCCAACCGACGGCCCGTTCCTGGAGACCAAGGAGGTGCTGGGTGGCTACTACGTGGTGGAGGCGGCTGACCTGGACGCCGCGATCGCGATCGCGCAGCGGCTGCCCGAGGTTTCGGCCGAGCACGGCGGGGTCGAAATCCGGCCGATCCGCGAGGCGAACTGAAGTCGCTTGATGGCGCACCCGGACGTCCGCGAGGCCGTCGCGCAGGCGCATCGTCGCGAGTGGGCCACCGTGCTCGCCGCGACGGTGCGGCTGGTACGCGATTTCGATCTCGCTGAGGAATGCACTCAGGACGCGTATGCCCGCGCATTACGGGACTGGCCTGCGAACGGCGTTCCCTCCCGGCCGGGAGCCTGGCTGACCACGGTCGCGCGCAACCGCGCGAAAGACCTGTTGCGGCGGGAGTCGGTGTTCCGTTCGGCGCTGCCGTTGTTGGTCACCGACGAGGTGGTGGCCGGCCCGGAGGAGGCCACCGATCCGCCGGTGGTCGACGACGACTGGCTGCGGCTGATCTTCACCTGCTGCCATCCGGCGCTGTCTCGTGAGGCGCAGGTGGCGCTCACTCTGCGACTGGTCTGCGGTCTGTCCACAGCGGAGGTGGCGCACGCGTTTCTGGTCCAGGAGTCCGCCATGGCGGCGCGGATCACCCGCGCGAAGAAGAAAATCAGCGGCGCCCGGATCCCGTACCGGGTGCCGTCGCAGCAGGATCTCCCGGAACGTGTGGGTGCCGTTCTGGATGTCGTGCACCTGGTTTTCACCACCGGCCACGCGGCGCCGGTGGGCGAGCAGCTCGTACGCCCGGACCTGGTCGACGGCGCGATCCGGCTCGCCCGCACCCTGCATCGGCTGCTGCCTGACAGCGGTGAGGTGACCGCTCTGCTGGCGTTGATGCTGCTTACCGATGCTCGCCGGGATACCCGCCGGTCCGCGGACGGGCAAATGGTTCTGCTCGCCGAGCAGGACAGGTCACGATGGGACCGCGGGCTGATCGAAGAAGGTGTCGCGTTACTGGTCGAGGCACTGCGGCGTACGGGTCCGACGAGGTATTCGGTGCAGGCGGCGATCGCGGCCGTCCACGCGGAGGCGCCGAGCTGGGAGGACACCGACTGGGGCGAGGTGGTCGGGCTCTATGACGTGTTGCGCGAAGTGTGGCCATCGCCGGTGGTGGAGTTGAACCGTGCGGTCGCGATCGGATTCCGGGACGGGCCCGCTTCGGGCCTCGCGGCGCTGTCGCCGCTGTTAGACGAGCCGGCGTTGGGCACGTACGCCTATCTGAGTGCCGCCCGCGCCGATTTCCTGCGCCGGCTCCAGCGGTGGGCCGAGGCGGCGACCGCGTACGACGAGGCGCTGGCGATGACCGACAACGAGATGGAACGTGCCTTCCTGACTGGGCGCCTGGCGGAAGTCAGCAAGCACCTCGACTGACGGCTACGGGATCTACGTAGTTCTCGCCGATGCGAACCCTGGTTCGTCACGGGCATCGTCGACGCTGCGCGATGGAGTACGAGCGGGGACGGGGACGTTTCAGAGATGCGAACGGCAGTCGCAATGGGAACGTTTTCAGTTACTCCGTCACAAGACCCAACCAGATATCGGCGGACAGCGTCTTGGGAAGGACTGTCCAGGGTTCTGACGAGATGGGGGTGTCCCACGTACCGCCAGGCACCGGATCAGGGAACCGTACGCGAGGCGTGGTCGGTGTCGTCGCCGTTGGCAGCCGGTACGGTGATCGCATGATCGGACGGCGCAGCTAGTGGCCGACGAGGACACGGTCGAGGCGGAGCGCAAGGCTGCCGGGGGACGTACGAGCGAGGTCGATGACCAGGCACTGCGCGACCTGTATGAGGCGCACCGCCCGGTCCTGCTGAATTTCCTGATGCGCCTGACCAACGGCGATCGGCAGCGGGCCGAGGACATCGTGCAGGAGGCACTCGTACGCGCCTGGCGCCACCCGGAAGCGCGCCGGGCCGACGGCAGTTGGAGTAGGGCCTGGCTGTTCACGGTGGCCCGCCGGATCGCCATCGACCAGGTCCGCGCCATCCAGGCCCGGCCGCCCGAAGTGCCGGACGAGCGAATGGAAACGTTCTCCGTAGCCAGCGACGAGGTCGACCGGCTGCTGGACGCCCGTGAGGTGCGGGCCGCGCTGGCCGCGTTGCCCGAGCGGCTGCGTACGGCCGTGGTCGCCATCTACTTCCAGCAGTATTCGGTCGCAGAGGCCGCTGAGCTGCTCGGCGTGCCACCTGGAACGGTGAAGTCGCGGACGTACTACGGCCTGCGGGCCCTCCGTGAAGTGCTGGTCTCCCGCGACTTCCTGTTCGGCCCGCCGAGCCAGCCAAAGAGCTGACCTCTCGGTTGCCATGGGTGTCCTTCCTAGCCGTGCGCCGGCTCCGGTACGTCGGCCTCCAGCAGTGCGCTGAGCTGCTCCTTCGTCGGTTCGTCGAGGTCCGCGACACGGTACGCGTGCCGCTCGGTCATCTCCTGGAAAACCTGCCGGGCGAACCGGCCATTGCCCGAGCGCTGGCCGCCCGCACTGTCTGAGAAGTAGCCGACCAGCGCCTCGCGGGTAGCCGTCGGCACCTCGTACTCATGGTCGGCGGCGTGGTGCACCACGATTTCGACCAGCTCGTCGACCGTGTAGTCGTCGAATGTGAGAGTCCGGTTGAAGCGCGAGGACAGGCCCGGGTTGGCGGCGATGAAGCGGCCCATCTGGTCCGGATACCCCGCGACGATGACCACGACCTGGTCCCGGTGGTCCTCCATCAACTTGACCAGGGTCGAGATGGCCTCCTGGCCGAAGTCGTTGGACTGGCCGGCAGGCACCAGCGCGTACGCCTCGTCGATGAACAGGACCCCGCCGATGGCTCGACGGAACGCCGCTTGGGTCTTGGGTGCGGTGTGGCCCACGTATTCGCCGACCAGCATGCCCCGGTCGACCTCCACCAAATGTCCCCGGGCGAGCATGCCCAGCGCGTTGAGGATGCGCCCGTAGAGCCGCGCGACGGTGGTCTTGCCGGTGCCCGGGTTGCCGGCGAAGACGAGATGGCGGGACAGCGGCGGGGGAGCGAGGCCGGCCTGCTGCCGGCGTTTGACCATCTGCATCAGTCGTACGAGGGTGCCCACGTCGTGTTTGGCGCGGGCCAAGCCGACCAGGTCGTCGAGCTGACGCAGCAGGTCATCCAGGTCGTCCACCTCGGACCCATCGGTGGACAGCGGCGCCGGTGCCGCGATGCCGCCCGGCTCGCTGACTAGTAAGCGCGCGACGGCGGTGGTCGCTGGCATGCTGACCGCGCGCACGTCGTTCGTCGTACAGTCCACGAAGGTCGGCTCGCCGCCGTCCAGGACGTTCAGGTCGCGGTCGGTGTTCTGTACGTGGCAGCGCCGGAACCGGGGGCGTGCGCCCTTGCCGACGAAAATCGCCGGAAACTGGCTCTCGGTGATGGTCACGTCGTCCAGCGCGCCGGCCGCGTCGGTGGCCAGGTAGACGCCGTTCTTGCCGGAGCGCTCGACGCGAAGCGTACGGACTGTCGGCCGGGCCCCGTCCCACACCACCAGGCCGCTGCCCTTGCTGTCGCGGATCACGCAGTCCTCGATGGTGGCCCTGCTGTCCCGGTCCAGGAACACCCCGGCGCCCTCGCTGTCCGTGAACCGGCTGTCCCGTACGGTCGGTCCGCAGCCGGCCGCGACCTCCATCCCGGCCTGCGTGGTGGCGCCGACCGTACAGTCCTCGAACAGCGGACGGTGCGGCGTCTGCACCCGAATCCCCACCGCGGCGTGCTCGATCGTGGTGTGCCGGACCGTCGCGTCACCGGTCTCCTCGACCTGTACGCCGGACATCGCGGCGTGCTCCACGCGCCCACCGGTCATCCGTACCATCGCCTGCCCGGTGACCCGTACGCCATGCTGCGGGGACTCCGCGACCGTGCAGGTGTCCAGTTCCGCGACCGCCTCGCCGGCGAGGTGGACGGCACTGAATGACGAACCGCTGACGATGCACCGGCGGAGCGTGACATGGGCCGCACCGTCCAGAAAAACACCGTTCGCGCCGGCCCGCGACAGCGTACAGTCGGCCGCTTCGACCCGCGCCCCGCGAGCGACCAGGGCCGTACTGCCACTGCCGGAGACCGTACAGTCGTCAGCTGTTATCCGCCCGCCTGCCTCCGCGATCAGGCCGCTCTTCGCCACCGTGTTCACTGTGCATTCGCGCACGACCGCATGCGCCGCACCGTGCACGGAGAGGCCATGCGCGCCGCTGCGGGCGATGGTCGTCCCGGTCGCTTCGACAGTGCAGGGATCCTGCTCCGCGACCGTGCTGTCCAGCGCTCCTCCCACCAGCTGGATCGCATCGCCGGCGGTGTCGGTGATCTTCGACTCGCGCAGGACGGCCCGGGCCTGCCGATCGACGTGTACGCCGACGCCGCCGGTGTGTGCGACCGTACAGTTCGCGAGCTCCACGAAGGCCCGATCGGACAGCGCGACTCCGTGGCCGGACGGCCTGAGCATCACGGTGTCGCGCAGGCCTGCGCGAGCGGACTGGCCGACCACGACCGCGTCGCCGTCCACCCCCTCGATGGCACACCCGAGCGCTTCGACCTTGGCGTCGCCGTGGACCCGCAGCCCCGCGCCGATGACCGAGTGGACGCGGCAGCCGCGCAGCACCGGGGTGGCATAGCCGTCCGCCTCCAGCCAGCCGTCCGAGACCTCGCAGTCGACCATGGTCAACGTCCCGGCACTGGTCTGCACGGCAGCCCCAGATCCGCTGCCGCGTACGGCCAGCCCCCGTACCTCCACCGTGCCGCCCCGGCTGACCAGCGCGGGACCGTCGGCGCCGACCAGCTCCACGCCGCCGTGCTCACGGTCCGCGATGATGCTGATGTCCCGGTCGACCAGCACATTCTCGTGATAGACCCCGGGAGCCACGCTGATCACCGAGCCGTTGGACGCCGCCCGCAAGGCAGCCGAGATGGTGCGGTGGCTGCCCCATCCTCGAGGCGCGACGCGTTGCGTGCGTACCGGCACCGGTGCGGCGCCGCGCGGCGTGGTGGCGGTCATGGTCTCGGTAACGGACGCCGGAGCCAACCGGTTCACGGACCCAGCAAGGAACATGGCGGAGCGCCATCTCGGTCACCGGCGGGAGTGGAACCGATCGTTCGGTTCACCTGATGCTGTCGCGAAAGTCAGCCGGTTCGCCTCGACGTAGTCCAACGCGTGCCGGATCGCGCCAATGGCGACGACCGCGTCACCGAGGGTGGAGACCGCGAGCCGGGGTGGGCTGTTGGCGAAGGTGGGCAGCCGGGCCTGGATCGTCTCGAGAAGTACGCCGGCGGCTTGGGCGACAGCGCCGGCGATGACGACGAGCTCGGGGTTGAGCAAATCGCTGATGGCGGCGACGATCCTGGCCATCCGGGTGCTGAGCCGATCGAGAACGTCGAGGGCGACCTGGTCGCCGCCGGCCGCTGCGGCGAAAACCATCTCGGCGGTGACTGTGCCTGCCATTACGGTCGCGTGCTCACCGCTGGCGACTGCCTCAGTGCCCCATTGCCGCGCGAGAGAGGCGATGCCGTCGACCGTACCGACGCCTTCCAGTCGTCGCAGGAAAGCCAGCTCACCGGCGCCGCCACGGCGACCGTGCAGGAGCCGGCCGGACTCAAGGAGTCCGCTGCCGATGCGCTCACTGGCGAGCAGCACAACCAGGTCGTCGACGCCCCGGGCGACCCCCTGCCAGCGCTCGCCGAGGGCGGCGAGATTGGCGTCGTTCTCCATCTGAACCAACCAGCCGTGCCGGTCTCGTAAGGCCGCGCCGAGGTCGATGTCGAAGATCTTCCAGAACTGGTCGGAAACCGCGACTTTCCCGTTCCGGTCGACTGGAGCGGCTACCCCGACCGTCACGGCGAGAACCGACGAGACTGGCACGCCGGCGGCCTCGAGCACGCCCAGCGCGGCGCTGTCAACAGTGTCGACCCGTTCGGCCGCCGGCACCTTCACGTCCGCGAAGGCCAGACCGCAGCGGGCCAACTCCTGGCCGCGCAGGTCAGCAACCATCGCGGTGGTTTTAAAGGCGCCCACGTCGATGCCGAGCACAAACCCGGCTCGGTCGTTGAACTGGAACCGACGAGATGGCCGGCCTCTCTGGTAGCTGCCGGTCGTACGTTCATTCTCCAGCTCATGCGCCCAACCGAGTTCGATCAGGTCCTGGCAGACGGCGTGCACAGTGGCGCGGGTCAGCCCAGTCGCGTCCACGAGTTCGGTGCTGGTCAGCGGCTCGCCGGTGGACAGCACGCCGAGCACCTTGCGGGCGTTCAGCTGGCGCAGCAGGCGCGGGGTAGTCGCGGAGGGTTCGCTCATCTGCCTCTTGATTTCGGGGATATTGCGCGTCAGACTATCTGCAGGGTCTAAATATAGAAGCTATATTAATTCAGGAAGGAACACCATGTCCGACCCGAACTGGTGGCGCCAGGCCGCTGTCTATCAGATTTATCCGCGCAGTTTCGCCGACGCTAACGGCGACGGCATCGGTGATCTGCCCGGTGTGACCTCACGGATCCCGTACCTGAAGGCATTGGGCATCGACGCGGTGTGGCTCAGCCCGTTCTATCCGTCGGCCCTGGCGGACGGTGGGTACGACGTCGACGACTATCGCGACGTAGATCCGCGGCTGGGCACCTTGGCGGATTTCGACGAGATGGTCGCCGCCCTGCACGCGGACGGCATCAAAGTGATCGTCGACATCGTGCCCAACCACTCGTCGAATCGGCATGTCTGGTTCCAGGAGGCGCTGGCTGCACCGCGGCACTCACCGGCTCGGGACCGATACATCTTCCGGGAAGGCCGCGGCGACCTGCCGCCGACCGACTGGAAGTCCGTGTTCGGGGGACCGGCGTGGGCGCAGGTGCCGGACGGGCAGTGGTATCTGCACCTGTTCGCGCCGGAGCAGCCCGACTTCAACTGGCGGAACCGCGAGGTCAGGGATGATTTCCTGACCACGCTGCGATTCTGGTCGGACCGTGGAGTCGACGGCTTCCGGGTGGACGTGGCGAACGGGCTCGCCAAGGATCTACCAGACCCGCTACCTGCCGACATCGTCGACACCGCCGACCTGATGAACGGTTCGAAGCGACTGTGGGACCGCGACGAGGTCCACGAGATTTATGCGGAGTGGCGCAAGGTTTTCAACGAGTACGACCCACCCCGTACAGCCGTCGCCGAGGCATGGGTGAACACGGCCGAGCGCCGGGTCCGCTATGCCAGCTCGGAAGGGCTCGGGCAGGCATTCAATTTCGATCTCCTGAGGGCCGACTGGGATCCGGCGCAGTTTCGGGACATCATCAGCAAAAACCTGACCGAGGCGGCCACGTCCGGCGCTTCGTCAACGTGGGTTTTCTCGAACCACGACGTGATTCGGCACCCGACTCGCTACGGCCTGCCGTCCGGTACGGACCAGATCGCGTGGTTGCTCAGCGACGGCAGGAATCCGCCCGTCGACCTCGAGCTGGGCCTGCGTCGCGCCAAGGCCGCCACCCTTCTGATGCTCGCGCTTCCCGGCTCGGCTTACCTCTATCAGGGGGAGGAGCTCGGCCTGCACGAAGTCGCCGACCTGCCGGCGGACGCGTTGCAGGACCCCACCTTCGTACGCTCCGCCGGCACCGAGAAAGGCCGCGACGGCTGCCGCGTTCCGCTGCCATGGACCGTCGACGGACCGTCTTTTGGCTTCGGTACGGGCAAAGCCCACCTTCCTCAGCCAGCGTGGTTTAGCGCGTACTCGGTTGAGGCTGAGGAAGCGGATCCTGCCGCCATCCTCCACGTCTATCGGCGGGCGCTGGACGTACGACGTCGATCGCAGGCCGCGGAGGAGCTGGAATGGTGGGGGAATCCGGGCGAGCCGGTGCTGCATTTCGTCCGTCCCGGTGGTTGGCAGTCGATCACCAACTTCGGCCCGCACCCGGTCGCCCTGCCGGCCGGCACCGTACTGGTGAGCAGTGGCCCGCTCGACGATGGTCACCTGCCCACCGACACTACCGTCTGGATCGGCCCTGCCTGATCAGCAGTGCGCACCTCCGTAGAGCGCCCAGATCGCGGTCGAGTTGTTGGTTCCGCGTTCAAATCGGTAAATGACGACGTTCCAGTCGCTTTGTACATGCAGCTGGTTGATTTCGTTCGACGCGGTGCACTGATTCGTTCCGGTGGACCAGTACGAAGAGCCGTCGGGGTGGTAGAGCACGAAGTTCCCGTCGTTCTGCAGGCTCGCTCGGTAGGCGGCCTGGCCGGCGGTGTTGCTGGACCACAGGGCCTGGCCGTCGTACCGGTAGAGGACCAGGTTTCCGTCGGACTGGTAGACCAGGTTGGCGGACCAGCCATCCTCATTGAGGACCCTGCCGCCCGGCGCCGGCCCAAGCCGGCGGCTTCGACGGGGTTGGCGCCGGACCCGGGTCGGCGTACGCGGCTGGCGCGGTCACCAGCGATCCGGCCATCACGGCCGCCACCGAGAAACCATTGACAATGTCAGAGAAGGCTGAGTGAGCAATGCCCGTACTGCCCCTGCTGACCACCGGGCCTGAGCGTCTCATGTTGGAGCACATGCTCGACCGGAACCGGCAAGCGCTCATCGACACCGTACGAGGACTGTCCGAAGCCGACTCGCGGCGGCGCCTGGTCACCTCGCTGACGACACCGATCGGCCTGATCAAACACGCCGCCGTCGCCGAGCGCCGCTGGTTCCAGTGCATCCTGCTCGGTCTGGACGCATCCGAATGTGACGGCAACGCCATCCCCGGCGACGGCAGTTTCGTTGTCACCGAAGGGGAAACGCTGGCCGAGGTGATCGCCGAATTCGAACGTACCAGCGAACGTTCGCGGCGGATCGCCGCCGATTTCGGACTCGACGACACGAGAACGCATCCTCTCGCCGGCGATGTCAGCCTCCGATTCGTCTACTTGCTTCTGATCGAGGACTTCGCCCGTCACGCCGGCCACGGCGACATTCTCCGAGAACAAATCACCGCCGCACGCTAAGCCTTTGCTTTATCTCGGGCTACGGCGCTGCCATACCCACGTACGGAGCCACGGCACCCTACGCACCCCGGGCTGCCGGCGCCCGGTACGGGTTCGCTATGGTGGAGTTCTCCCGCTGAGCGTTGGCGGCGAGAAACACCTGTCCGGGTGGCGGAATGGCAGACGCGCTAGCTTGAGGTGCTAGTGCCCTTTAACGGGCGTGGGGGTTCAAGTCCCCCCTCGGACACCACAATGGGTGGACTATTACCAATCCGGTGGCGCCGGACTGGGGATGCGGACACCATGGTTTGGCGTACCTCGCGCTTCTAGCGCGTTGGGTAGCACAGCGCTCTAAGTATCGCGTTGCCGCAGGTCAGCGGGTCGGGATGATGACGGCATGACCGATCATGACCAGGCACTGTCGGCGTGTGCGCAGGAACAGGTGGTCGGCGCGCTGGTTCCCGGTGCGCGGCGACCAGTTCGACAGATCCCGTCAGCGCCGTTGCCCACTCTGCCCGTGTCGATGCTGGAGCGGGCTCGCGGGGCTGGCGCGTTGGCAATTGGCATCGGTCGAGTCGACGGATCCGGGAGCGTCCACGACCGTGTTGTGGCGTGCGCGTCGAAGTGGACCGCAGGTCGTCGTCGTAGCCTGGACACGGCGGCCGGGTTGATTATGGGCACGCCGTCACATGCTGGCCAGCATGTGATCGACAGCCGCGGCGCGCTCCGCCTGCCTGCTGCAGTGCGGCGGATGTGCGCAATCGAGCCAGATCAACCAGTCGTTTTCTTGGCGGTCGTACCTGAGGATCTGCTGCTCATCCACGCCGGGGGAGTAGTGGCGCGCTTGTTGGCTGCCTATGGACGCGGACCTGCTGGGCGGTCGCCATGACCGTTGAGGGCTCGCGTACCGCGCTCGCCCGCCAGCTTCTCGCCCAGCTCGGTGTCAGCATCGCGGACCTCCTCAACGACGAGTCCGCGGTTCTGGTCCTGCCGACATTCGCCGACTACCTCCCGCGGGTGATCGCTGCCGCTGGTCCGGGGGCGAATCGTAGCTATTGGCGCCCGCTGGCGGTCGTGTGGGGCGACCGCCGGCTGGATCGGATCTATGCCAGCGATATCGAGGCGATGCAACATACCGCCGCCGCGAGCGCGCGGTCGCGGCCTAACCGCCGCCATGGCCGGCATGCCGGCGAACACGTCATCGCCGCCGCCCGCGCGGTCTACAACCGTGCCATCGCCGACGGCATCGTCGCGCCCGGCCTCAGCCTTGCCCACCGCGTCACCAAGGCCCGCCGGCTGCCCAGCACCCGACGCGCCCCCACAGACAGCGAGCTCGAACAGATCAATCTCGCCGCCCGCTCCAGCGGTAATGACGGCATCCTCGACGCGCTATTCTGCGGCTGCACACCGGAACCGCGTGCCGACGCGGGGGAGCCCTCGGTCTTCGCGTGCCAGACCTGGATGTTGAGCGTTGTTTGGTGCAGCTGCGGGAGAAAGGCAGCAGGTTCGTTTTCAGTGTGGTGTAACAGGTTTCGCGCGGTGCGCGACGTTCTCAGAACCCTGGATGCGACTAGTAGTACTTTGTTAGGTTCGTAGAATTTGGTGGCAGGTATGGCATGCGCCGGCCCAGGTGGCGAGGATGTGCTGGATTTCTCGTATTATTTGGTAAAGGGTTGGGGGTGGGCCGG
>NZ_BAAANY010000039.1:0-73272 GCF_039530045.1 Fodinicola feengrottensis
GAAGGCCCCTGTCGATGAAACCTGGCATTCAAACAAGCTGACACTTGTTTTCATACCAAAGGAATCCGACCTGGACTGGACAACAAGACCCTGATGGTCTTGCCATCACACCCCAAGTGCGGGATATAATTGGCACTGACAATCCAACACGCTGTTGAGTTCTCAAAGAACAACCGCCACCGCGTCCGGCCTCTCAGCCATGTTCGGGGCAACTTCTCCAGCCTAGTCTGTCGTTCTCGCCTTGTCAACTTCGTTCCGTTTCCGGAACTTGAAGTTCATCTCGGCTTCGCCTGACTGGCTTGTTCCAAACCCTAGCGGACTGGATTTTCACCGTCTCACCGGGGGTCTGAGTGCTTCTGGCCGGCCAACCCGCTGCTCGTCATCAAGACCAAGCACCTTGGTTTCTGTCCGGTATCCCGTCAGCGACCACGAAGTTACGGCGTCGTGGACGGCCGCGTCAAATCGGTTAACGGTGCCGCCCGTCACGGTCTCGATCCGGCGACATCGCTTGACGCCGGCACGTACGGCATGCGAGGTGTTGATCTTGTCCGGGCGTCTCCGGACAAGATCAACATCGCGGACGTCAGCGTTTGACGCGTACGCCGGCGACCGACTTGCGGCCGCGCCGCACCACCAGCCAGCCGCCAAAAAGCAGCGAGTCCGACGCCGGCGGCTGGTCAGCGTCAGCGGCTCTTACGTTGTTCACGTAAGCACCACCTTCGTCGACGGTCCGCCGCGCATCCGACAAGCTCTTGCACAGACCGGTGTCCCGCAGCAGCTCAGCGAGGGTCGGCACCGGATCGGCGACCTCCACCAGCCCGGCCTCGGTGAGCGCGGCGGCCAGCGTCGACTCATCCAGGTCGGCCAACTCGCCGCGACCGAACAGCGCCTGGCTGGCCGTGAGCACCTGACCGCACGCCGACTCCCCGTGTACGAGAGTTGTCAGCTCCTCCGCCAACGCCCGTTGCGCTTCGCGAGCACCTGGCCGAGTCGCGACCGCCTCGGCGAGCGCCTCGATCTCGGCTCGCGGCCGGGCCGACAGCAACTTCAGGTACTCCACGACTTTGCTGTCGTCGGAGTTGAAGAACACCTGGTAGAACGCGTACGGACTGGTGAGGTCCGGATCCAGCCAGACCGTCCCGGTCTCGGTCTTGCCAAACTTCGTGCCGTCCGCCTTCACCAGCAACGGCGTCGCAAGCGCATGCACCCCGACCCCCTCGACCCGGTGGATCAGGTCGATGCCGGCGGTCAGGTTGCCCCACTGGTCGGAGCCGCCGGTCTGCAGCGTGCAGCCGTGCCGCCGGTAAAGCTCCAGGAAATCCATCCCCTGCAGGATCTGGTAGCTGAACTCGGTGTAGCTGATGCCCGCCTCGGACTGCAGCCGGGCCGAGACCGCCTCCTTGGCCAGCATCTTGCTCACCCGGAAGTGCTTGCCGATGTCCCTGAGCAGCTCGATCGCCGACATCGGCGCGGTCCAGTCCAGGTTGTTCACCATCGTCGCGGGGTTGGGATCGTCGAAGTTCAAGTACGGCTGGATCTGCGCGCGGATCTTCGCCACCCAACTCGCCACCACTTCCGGCGGGTTCAGGCTGCGCTCGGAACTTGCCTTGGGGTCGCCAATCAGCCCGGTCGCGCCACCGACCAGCGCCAACGCGCGGTGCCCGGCGCGTTGGAAGCGGGCCGCGGTGATGATCTGCATGAGGTTGCCAAAGTGCAGGCTCGGCGCGGTCGGGTCGAAGCCGACGTAGAAGGTGATCGGGCCGGCGTCCATCGCGGCGCGAAGCGCGTCCAGGTCGGTGGACTGCGCGATCAGGCCGCGCCAGGCCAGGTCATCGAGAATGTGCGGGTCGGTCGAAGTCACCCCGCGAGTATCCCGTACGACCGACCTCGGGTGTCACCGAGTTTGCGCACCCACCAGCCGCAACGCCGTCGCCAGGTCCTGCGCCGAAGGCGCCCGCTCCGGGTCGATCAGCCACTGGACGATCACGCCGCTCATCAGCGCCTGGTAGAAGGAGCCGAGGATTCTCGCGGTCTTCTCGTCGCCCGGATCGGTGCCGTGCAGGGTTTTGGCCCACCAGAAGCGGGTTTCGTCGATGCCGTCGGCGAATGCCTGCTTGGCCTCGGCCACCCGGTCCATCTGGCCGAAAATCTCCAGGCTGGCGGCGTAGACAGCGCGGTCCTCCTTGAAAGAGTTGAGCACGCCGGTCCACATCGCCTCGAACTTCTCCAGCGTCCCGGCGTCCGGGTTGTCCGGCGACAACGCGGCCGCGAGCTTGTCTCCGAAATCGCCCATCACCTCGATCAACGCCTGGTTGAGCAGCGCCTCGGTCGTCTTGTAGTGATAGCCGATCGCGGCGAGGCTCGTACCAGCCGCGGTGGCGATGTCCCGTGCGGTCGTACGCGCATAACCCTTCTCGTAGAGGCAGCGCTTCGCGCCTTCCAGCAGATCCTCGCGATTTCCCATGACCGCCAGCGTACCGAACATCCGAACAAACGTCTTGCACATTTGTACTAGACGTATGTCTTAGACGTATGTACGGTCCTTCTCAGCACACCGACGAAGGAGCTGAACATGAACGTTTTGATCTCGGGAGCGAGCATCGGCGGACCGGCGCTGGCCTACTGGCTCAACCGCTACGGCTACCAGGTGACCGTCGTCGAGCGGGCCTCCGAGCTGCGGCCTGGCGGCTACAAGGTCGATCTGCGTGGCGCGACCGTCGAGGTGGCCAGCCGGATGGGCATCATGGCCGACGTACGAGCGCACAGCACCGACATGCAGGACGAAACTTTCGTCGACAAGAACAACAAACCGCTGGTCACCATGCCCGCCGACTTCTTCGCCGGGCGCACCGAGGGCGACGACGAGATCATGCGCGGCGACCTCAGTCGGATCCTTTACGACCGCACCAAGGACGACGTGGAATACCTGTTCGACGACTCGCTCACCGAGCTCGTCGATGGCGCGGACGGCGTGAAGGTGACCTTCGAGAAGGCTGGTACGCGCCACTTCGACCTGGTCGTGGGCGCCGACGGCCTGCACTCGAACGTACGCACGCTGGCCTTTGGCGACGAGTCGCGGTTCCTCCACGAGATGGGTTACTACGCCTGCATCTTCTCCACCCCGAACCACCTCGGGCTGGACCGGTCCGAGCGGCTCTACGTCGAGCCAGGCCGTACGACCAACGTCTACAGCACCAGCCAAATGACCGACGCGAAGGCGCTCTTCCTCTTCTCGTCACCAAAACTGTCGTACGACCACCGGGATGTCGCGGCTCAGAAGAAAATCGTCGCCGACGCCTTTGCCGGCATCGGCTGGGAAGTGCCACGGCTACTGGAGTCGATGCGGACCGCTCCCGACTTCTATTTCGACAGCCTCAGCCAAATCCGGCTGGACAGCTGGTCCCGCGGCCGGGTCACCCTCGTTGGCGACGCCGGCTACGGACCGTCTTTGGCCTCCGGGCAGGGCACCGGGCTCGCGTTGATCGGCGCGTACGTGCTGGCCGGCGAGCTGGCCGCGGCCGGCGGCGATCACGTGGTCGGATTTGCCAACTACGAAAAGGAGATGCGCGCTTTCGTGGAACAGAACCAGAAACTCGGGCTGCAGACGGTGAAGCAGATGGTGGCGCCCTCCAAGGCCGCGATCCGCATGCAGACCCTGATGCTCCGGGTGATGCCCAAACTGCCCGGCAGCAAGGCGATCATGCGCAAAGTCACCCAGATCGTCCACGACGCCGCCAACGGGATCGCCCTCAAACCGTACGTCGGCGAGTGACCTGCGCTTGGCACCCCACTTGCCTCGGTAACTGAGAGAGGACCAGGATTCACCAATAAAACCAAAGACGGCAGACGAGAGGCAGACCGGGATGACAGCGCAGGGGTTCGTGATCGTCGGTGGCGGGCTGGCCGCGGCGAAAGCCGCCGAACAGGCCCGTAAGCAGGGCTTCGAGGGGCCGGTCGTGATCGTCGGCGACGAGACCCTGCGCCCGTACGAGCGACCGCCATTGTCCAAGGAAGTGCTGATCGGCAAGGCGAAACCGGACACCGTGTACGTACATCCGCAGGAGTGGTACGCCGAGCACAACATCGAGTTGCGGCTCGGTGTCGCGGTCAGCGCCATCGACCGGGAGAGCCACCAGGTGCGGCTGGCGGACGGTTCCGAGATCGGGTACGACAAGCTGCTGCTCGCCACCGGCGCCAGCCCGCGGCCGTTGCCGGTGCCCGGCGCGGACGCCAACGGTGTGCACTACCTGCGTCGGCTTTCCGATTCCGAGGCGCTGAAAAACGTCTTCGCCGGCATCTCCCGGCTGGTGGTGATCGGCGCCGGCTGGATCGGCCTGGAGGCGACCGCGGCGGCCCGCAAGGCCGGAGTCGCGGTCACCGTGGTGGAAACCGCCGACCTGCCGTTGCTGCGCGTGCTCGGGCCGGAGGTCGCCCAGGTGTACGCCGATCTGCACCGCGCACATGAGGTCGATTTCCGTTTCCACGAACAGGTTTCCGAGATCACCACGGACGCCGACGGGGTGACCGGCGTGAAGCTCGCGGACGGCACCGAGCTGCCGGCCGACGCCGTCCTCATCGCTGTTGGCGCGGCCCCGAACACCCAGCTCGCCGAGCAGGCCGGGCTGACCGTGGACAACGGGATCGTGGTGGACGCGGCGCTGCGTACCAGCGACCCGGACATCTTCGCGGCCGGCGACGCCGCCAACGCTTTCCATCCCGTGCTGGGCAAACAGATTCGGGTCGAGCACTGGAACAACGCCCGTCGGCAGCCGGTCACGGCGATCGCGTCGATGCTCGGGAACGAGTCCAGCTACCAGGACCTGCCGTACTTCTACACCGACCAGTACAACCTCGGGATGGAATATGTCGGCTACGCCGATCCCGACGGCTACGACCAGGTGGTGTTCCGCGGGGACGTGCCGGGCCTGGAGTTCATTGCCTTCTGGCTCAAGGAAAACCGGGTGCTGGCCGGCATGGCGGTGAACGTCTGGGATGTCGTCGACCCGATCAAGGCGCTCATCCTCGGCGGCCAGCAGGTCGACCCGGAGGCCCTCGCCGATCCCGACAAGCCGCTGGACCAGCTTGTCGCTTGACACCGAACGGCCGCCATGTGAACGCTGTTCACGTGACCCGTCGTACGCTCTCGCCGCCGGTCTGCTTTCTTTTCTCTGGACCCGTCAGATTTCGCCGAGGTAGGAGTGCCAGGCCTGCGCGAGACGGGGAATCGCATGGCGGAGCAGGTCCGGCGGATGGCCGTAGCAGAGCCGAATCCGGTCGGTGTGGGTGTTGTTCGGGGATGACTGCCAGCCGGGCATCACTGGCACGCCGTGTTGTCGGGCGGTGGTCGCGAAACCGGTGCCGTCACCGGCCGGCAGGCTGATCCACAGCAGGTAACCGCCGTCCGGGCGATGCCACTGCCACTGCGGCAACTGCTCGCGGAGCAGTTTTTCCGTACAGTCCAGGGATTCCAGCAGGGACTGCCGGCGGCGGGCGGTGGCCTGCGCCAAGCCGGCGACCAGCCGGACCGCGATTGTCTGCGACACCACCGAGGTGCCCAGGTCGACCGCCTTCTTGGCGGCCGCGATGGCGGCCAGCCGGGCGGCCGGCGCCCGGATCCAGCCGATCCGCAGGCCCGGCCAGGTCAGCTTGCTCAGTGATCCGACCGTCAGGATCGGTGCGTCCGGGGCAAAACTCGCCAACACCGGCGGCGGGTCACCGGTCAGCAGCAGACCGGCGAGGGTGGTGTCGTCCACTGTCGGAACATCGTTCGCGGCGGCCACCGCGGCGATCTCGGCGCGCGTCGACGCCGGCATCACCGACCCGGTCGGGCTGTGGCAAGTCGGGATCAGATAGCACAACCGCAGCCGATGCCGATGCAGCGCTTCCGCCAATGACCTGCCGTCGACTTCCGGTCCGGCGGCCAGTGGCACCGGCATCAGGCCGGCCGAGGAAAAGGCGTCCAGCGCTCCCGAATACGTCGGATTCTGTACGCCGGCGAGGCCGCCCGGCTCGGCGACCGCGGCGGCGATCAGGCTCAGCGCCTGCTGCGCGCCACCGGTGATCACGATCTGCTCAGCGCTGGTTGGCAGGCCGGCGTGCCGGTATTGCTCAGCGATCGCGTCCCGCAGCGCCGGCAGGCCAAGCGCAAGGTAACCGCGAGTGGCGGTCTCGGCGGCCAGGTCGCCGAGCCAGTCACCACCTGTGATCACTTCGACCGCGTACGGGTCGGCCGTCCCGATGCCGGACGCGAAGTCGCACAGCGCTGCCGGGTCGGCGACGGCTTCGCGTACGAACGGTGGCCCCGGCCGGTCCATCGGCTTGGCCCGCACCTCCCCGGCGACCCAGGTTCCGGCGCCTTGCCGGCTGACGATCACGCCTTCTTCGCGCAGGGCACTGTAGGCGGAGACGACGCTCGTACGACTGATGGCCAATGCGCGCGCTAGCGCGCGCTCTGTGGGTAAGCGGCTCCCGGCCGGCAGCCGGCCGGTGCGGATCTGGGTGGCCAGCGACTGGGCCAGCCGCAAATACGCCGGGCCGCGGCCCTGGTGCCAGCCGGCCAGCAACAACACCGCCAGCTGCTCGGCGGAGCGGTCCACATTGGCTGTCATTGGCTCTGGTTCTCCTGCCGCTTTCTCGGTTTCCTGAGTGTATTGGTAGTCAATTCACAGACCAAAGGAACTCAGCGTGACCTTGCAGCAGACCGCGGCGATGATCCGGCCGGCGACCAGCGCGGACGCCGCCGCACTGGCCAGGATGGCGATCCTGATGTTCGAGTCGATGGGCCACGACATCAGCGACCCGACCGCGGACTGGATGCGCGGCATGTCCGACTGGTACGACCGAAAGCTCCGCACCGACTCCTTTGCCGCCTTCGTTGCACAGCAAGAAAACACCGTGGCCGGCGGCTGCTCGGTGTGGCTGTTGGACGGGCTCCCGCGTACCGGCAACCCGTCGGGCCTGCGCGCGTACGTCGGCGGGATGTACGTCTATCCCTCCGCCCGTGGCCAGGGCGTCGCCCGCCAGTTGCTGGCCGCGGTCCTGGACTGGTCCCGTACGAAGGGCATCGGGATCGCCGAGCTGCACGCCACGTCGATGGGCGCGCCACTCTATGAATCGGTCGGCTTCCAGCCCGCCACCAACTACCGCCTCCCGCTGTGAAGTCAGCGCGGTTCGGACAGCCGGAGGGTGACGGCGAACGCGAGGATCGGGAGCACAGCCAGCACGGCCACCGCGACCTGCAGATTTGTTGCGTCGGCCAGCTTGCCGAGCAGTGGTACGGCGAGGCCGCCGACGCTGACCGCGAGGCCGAGAGTGACGCCGCTCGCGGTGCCGATCCGGTTCGGCAGGTAGTCCTGGCCGAGCGTCACGTGCAATGAGAACGGGACATAAAGCGCGAGTGCGGTGATGGCGATAAAGACGTACAACAGCGGCCCGCTGGCCACCGCCATCCCGACCGCACCCGGAATGCTGAGTGCGTAACCGATCCGAACGGTCCGCATCCGCCCCCACCGGCCGGCGAGCCAACCACCAAGCAGCGTGCCGCACGCTCCGACGCCGTAGAACAACGTCAGCGCCGCGTCGCCCGCGGCTACCCCGACGCCCACTCGACGTTGCACGTAGAGCGCCAGAAAAGTGCCCAGACCGAAGGTCTGAATTGAGCGTACGACCAGCACGAACGTCAGCTTGCCGAAGTTCGGCCAGTCATCGGTCGCGGGCACCTCACGAGGGCCGCTGGTCGTGCCGGCCGACCCCAGTCGGCGGATCAGCACCGTACTGACCGCCGCGAAAACCAGCGCCGGCACCAGCAACGGCAGCGTGGCGGTCACACCGTACGTCTCCAACAAGGGTGCCACCAGCACCGGAGCCAGCGCGAAACCAACGTTGCCGCCGAGCGAGAACCAGCTCATCCCGGTGTGGCCGCCGCGGCTCGCGGCCCGGGCCAACCGTGCGGCGCCCGGGTGGTACGCGGCGACGCCCAGCCCGGAAAGCGCGATCGCCAGCCAGGTCACCCAGTAGTTCGCGCTCAGCCCGGACAGCCCGACGCCCAGCCCGGCGACGCTCATCCCGGCCGGCACCAGCCAGGACAGCGCCCACCGGTCAACCAGCACTCCGAAAACCGGCTGAATCACCGACGACAGCAGGGTCGCGGCCAACGTGATCCCGCTCGCCGCCGCATAACTCCAGTGATGCGCGGCCACGAAGAACGGGATCAGCGCCGGCACGGCCCCCTGATAGAGGTCGTCCACCGCATGCCCAACCGCCATCAGCGCCACCGCCGGCCGGTCCGCTTTCCCCCGATAGCGCGTCTGGGCCTGCGTTGCGATGGTCATGCTGTTCAGCCTTGCCCATCGAGCCGTTGCCGGTTAGCGCCAGTCAGCCCGCTAGTAGCGAAAATCGGACAAGTATATGGCCGCAGTGTTGTTGGCCGCAGTACCTGCGGCGGCGCATCCGGTTCGCATCGCCGGGGCACCCAAAACCCGGGCACCCCACCGCCACGAACCCTGGGCGGCTGAGTTGTTGGCCGCAGTTCCTGCGGCGGCGCATCCGGTCCGCGTCGCCAGGGCGCCCAAAAACCGGGCACCCCACCGCCACGAACCTGGGCGGCCTCCGGCCGCCGCGCGGGCGGGGCAGTGTTGATGGCCGCAGTACCTGCGGTGGCGCATCCGGTTCGCATCGCCGGGGCGCCCAAAAACCGGGCACCCCACCGCCACGAACCTGGGCGGCCTCCGGCCGCCGCGCGGGCGGGGCTGGGTTGAAGGCCAGTGTGGCTGGGTTCACTTGGCTGAGTGAGTACGGCCGTGCGCGAGTGCGCGTGGCGTGGGACGGGCGACCTCCACTGAGCGAGCCGGGGGTTACTGGTCAGGGAGAGTGCAATATGACATGCTACTGGTGTGGCGGGAACTGATGTGCTGGTGATTGGGGCTGGGGTGGTGGGGGCGGCTTGTGCGTACGCGTGCACGGCCGCTGGGCTGACCGTCACCGTCGTCGATCGTGGCGCGATCGCGGGTGGCACGACCAGCGCCGGCGAGGGCAATATTCTGGTCTCGGACAAGGAACCCGGACCGGAGCTGGATCTCGCACTGCTCTCTTCGCGGCTCTGGCAGGACATAAGCGCGGACCTTGACGCGCGATGCCTGGAATACGAGTCAAAAGGTGGCGTGGTGGTGGCTGGATCGGCGGCGACCGCGACCGGGCTGCGGGCGCTCACGGCTGGGCAGCGGGCCGTTGGGGTCGACGCGGTCGACCTTGACCAGGACGAGCTTTTCCAGTTGGAGCCCAATATTTCCCGCGATGTGGTGGGCGGTGCGCTCTATCGGCAGGACGCGCAGGTCCACCCCATGCTCGCGACTGTTCACCTGTTGCGCCGCGCTCGCCAGGCAGGTGCGGTCGTACGCACCGGCACCACCGTGGTGGCATTCCTGCGCGACCGGCAGGGCGCTGTGATCGGGGTGAAGACCGACCCGGCGGACGAGTTTTATGCCCGGTGGGTGATAAACGCGGCTGGTACGTGGGCCGGCCAGGTGGCCGAGCTGGCCGGCGCGCCGGTGCCGGTGTTGCCTCGGCGCGGATTCGTTCTGGTCACCGAGCCGTTGCCTCGGGTGGTACGACACAAGGTCTACACCGCCGAATACCTCGCGAACGTCGCCAGCGATGACGCCGGGCTGGAAACATCCGTGGTGGTCGAGGGAACCAAAAGTGGGACCGTCCTTATTGGAGCGAGCCGTGAGCGGGTAGGTTTCGATCGCACGTTCTCGCTGCCTGTGCTGCGTAGACTGGCCACCCAGGCGATCGGGGTTTTCCCTTTCCTGGAAAAGGTTTCACTGCTGCGAAGCTACTTGGGCTTTCGGCCGTACTGCCCAGACCACCTGCCGGTGATCGGGCCGGATCCACGGGTGCCCGGCCTGGTGCACGCCTGCGGCCACGAGGGTGCCGGCATCGGGCTGGCGGCCGCGACCGGGCATGTGATCGCCCAGTTGTTGACTGACCAGAGGCCTGCTGTCGACCTAACCCCGCTGCGCCCGCATCGATTCGAAGAAGCCGCCAGATGATCACCTTTTCCTTCGACGGAAAACACATCGAAGCCGAGCCCGGGCAGACCGTCGGCGCTGCGCTCATCGCTGCCGGGCACCGGTCCTGGCGACTCACCCGAAAAGATGGCAAGGCACGCGGCATTTTCTGTGGCATCGGCGTGTGTTTTGACTGTCTGGCAACAATTAGCGGCGGACCCAACCAGCGCGCCTGTCTCACCGAGGTGCGGCCGGGTGATGTCGTGGAAACACAGGAAGGGGCCGGACATGGCGATCTCGCCTGCTGACGGCTCGTACGACATCGCCGTGCTGGGCGCCGGTCCGGCTGGCCTCTCGGCGGCGGCCGCCGCAGCGGCACAGGGCAGCCGGGTCGTGCTGATTGACGCGGCGCCGCGGCCGGGCGGGCAGTATTGGCGGCATCGCGCCGGCGAGGACCGCCTCCCCGCACCCCTGCGCGCGGCCTTGGAGGCCGTCACTTTCCTGCCGTCACACGCGATCTGGCACATCGAGCGTACCGACAGCGGCTTCACCATCCATGCTCTCCCGGATCGGGAAATCGACTGTCGTACGGTTGTCGTGGCCACCGGCGCGTACGACCGGCAGCTGCCCTTCCCGGGCTGGACATTGCCGGGCGTTTTCACCGCCGGCGGAGTGCAGGCTTTGTTGAAAGGCCAGGGCGTGGTGGCTGGTAACCGGATCGCGGTCGCGGGCACCGGCCCTTTTCTGCTGCCAGTGGCCGCTGGCCTGGCCGAGGCTGGCGGCCAGGTGGTCGGGGTTTTCGAGGCCGGCCGACCCACCGCTTTCTTACGACATCCGTTGGCCCTTTCTCGCAATGTCAGCAAGATCTTCGAAGGTGCTGGCTATTTGCGGAGGCTGAGACGATATCGAATTCCGTTCAGCACGCGTACGACTGTGGTCCAGGCGCATGGCACGGAAAGCGTCACCGGAGTCACCGTCGCGCGTTTGGACTCGAACTGGACAATAGTCAGCAAGCGCCGGATCGACTGCGACACGGTCGCGGTCGGCTACGGTTTCACGCCACAGACCGAAATTCCGCGACAGCTGGGCTGCGAAATGGTCGTCGACGCCGACGGCAGCCTGGTGGTCAAGGTCGATGACCAGCAGCGCAGCACGGTTACCGGAGTTTACGTTGCGGGCGAGGCCTGCGGAGTCGGTGGCGCTCAACTCTCGCTCGTGGAAGGTGAAATTGCCGGCCTCTTCGCGGCGAATGCACGTCCGCCCAGCCGGTTGTTGAGGCGGCGAGCGGCCTTGCGGATTTTCGCGGAGGCGATGCACCAGACTTATCCAGTGTTGCCGGGTTGGCAGAGCTGGGTACGTACGGACACAATTGCCTGCCGCTGCGAGGAAATCACTGTCGGCACGATCCGCCATGCGGTCACCGAGCTCGGCGCCACCGACCCGCGGGCGGTCAAGTCGTACGCGCGGCCCGGGATGGGGCTGTGCCAGGGCCGCGTCTGCGGCTACCCCACCGCCGCTCTGGTGGCCGGCGAGCTTGGCCGAGCGGTGACCGAACAGGATTTGCGCGGGCTGGCCGAACGACCCATCGGCCAGCCGGTGCCGCTGGGAGTGCTGTCGAGACTGGAGAACTGATGAACGAACCGGAAAAGGCATGGCACGGCGTGCTGGTCGCGACGGCGCTTCCGTTGCGCGAAGGGAAAGTCGACTTCGACGGCTATGCCGAGCATGTCGGTTGGCTGGCCGCGAACGGCTGCGACGGCGTCACCCCGAACGGTTCGCTTGGCGAATACCAAACGCTTTCAGCGCAGGAGCGGGCGCAGGTTGTCACCACCGCGGTCGCGGCCGCGCCGCCGGGTTTCTCGGTGATGCCAGGCGTTGCCGCGTACGGCGCCGATGAGGCTCGCCGATGGGCCGAGCAGGCGGCGGAGGCCGGCGCGCCGGCAGTGATGTTGTTGCCTCCCAACACTTATCGCGCCGATCGACGGGCCGTGGTCGCCCACTATCGAGAAGTCGCCAAGGTGGGCGTGCCGATCGTGGCGTACAACAATCCCTTCGACACCAAGGTCGACCTGGTTCCGGAGCTGCTCGCGGAGATCCACGGCGAGGGGCTGATCGTCGGCGTGAAGGAGTTTTCCGGAGACGTAAGGCGGATCTACCAGGTGCACGAGTTGGCGCCCGACCTCGAAGTGCTGTGCGGCAGTGACGATCTCGCGCTGGAACTGGCGATCGCCGGCGCGGTGGGCTGGATTTCCGGCTATCCCAACGCTTTCCCACACGCCTGCGTCGAGCTGTGGAAAGCCGCTACCGGCGGCGATCTCGGCACCGCGCTGCCGCTCTACCGGGCGCTGCATCCGTTGTTGCGCTGGGACTCCAAAACCGAGTTCGTCCAGGCGATCAAGCTGAGCATGGACCTCGCCGGCCGCTATGGCGGGCCGTCCCGACAGCCGCGCGTGCCGCTGAGCGCCGAGCATGAGCAAACCGTTCGCCAGGCCACCGAAAAGGCGCTCGCAGAAGGGCTTTCCTGACTATGCGCAGCGACCGGGTCCTCCATGCCGTCGACTCGCACACCGAGGGAATGCCGACCCGCGTCATCACCGGCGGGGTGCCGGTCATCCCGGGCGACACGATGTTCGACCGCCGCCGGTATTTCCTCGAAAACCTCGACCACATCCGGAAGTTCCTGATGAACGAGCCGCGCGGCCACGCCGCGATGAGCGGCGCGATCCTGCAGCCGCCGACGCGTCCGGACGCCGACTGGGGAGTGCTTTTCATCGAGGTGTCCGGCTGCCTGCCGATGTGCGGGCACGGCACGATCGGAGTCGCTACCGTGCTGGTGGAGGCCGGCATGGTCGAGGTCCAAGAGCCGGTCACCACCATCCGGTTGGACACTCCGGCAGGTTTGGTCGTGGTGGACGTGAAAGTCGAGCAACGCGCCGCTCGCGCGGTCACCCTGCGAAACGTGCCGTCTTTCACCTTGGGCCTGGATCGTACGGTCAAGACGGCGGATTTTGGGGAAATCTCGTACGACGTCGCTTTCGGCGGCAACTTCTACGCCATCGTGGAGCTGGAGAGCCTCGGGATCGCCTTTGAGCGTACGAACAAACAGCGGATGCTGGACGCGGGGCTGGCCATTATGGCGGCTGTCAACCAGAGCGAGCGACCGGAGCATCCGGAGAACCCGGAGATCGCTGGCTGCCATCATGTTTACCTGGCCGCACCGGGATCGACCGCCAGACATTCCCGGCATGCGATGGTGATCCATCCCGGCTGGTTCGACCGCTCGCCCTGTGGGACCGGCACCAGCGCCCGGATGGCCCAGCTGCACAGCCGCGGACTGCTGCCGCTGCACACCGACTTTCGTAACGAGTCGTTCATCGGCACCGAATTCACTGGCCGGTTGGTGGAGCGAACCACCGTCGGCGGCCGGTCCGCGGTGGTCCCGACCGTCACCGGCCGGGCCTGGATCACTGGTACGGCACAATATCTGCGTGATCCGGACGATCCGTTTCCCGAGGGGTTCGAACTGTGATCGATGATGCGGCCGTACGCCTCGCGCCACTGAGCGGTCGCCGGAGCCTGCGCGAGGAGATCACCGAAACCCTGCGGGGCGCGGTGATCTCCGGTGAGCTGGCGCCCGGAGTCGTCTACTCCGCGCCGAGCCTCGCCGAGCAGTTCGGCGTCTCGGCTACCCCGGTCCGGGAGGCGATGCTGGACCTGGCCAAAGAGGGTCTGGTGGAAATCGCCCGGAACAAGGGTTTCCGGGTCACCGAACTGTCCGCCGCCGAGCTCGACGACCTCACCGAGTTGCGCGCCCTGATCGAGATCCCGGTGATCCGGCGGATCGCGCAGGCGGGGGTGGACCCGGCGGTGATCGAACGGCTGCGTCCGCTGGCCGCCGGCATCGAGGCAGCGGCCAGCCGCCGTGATTTCATCGCACACGTCACGATCGACCTGGACTTCCACCTGACTTTGCTGGCCCAGGCCGGAAATCCGCGGCTCGTCGAGATCGTCCGGTCGTTGCGTACCAGCTCTCGCTTGTACGGCTTGAAAGCACTGACCGAGGGCAGCGCGCTTTTCGATTCCTCGCACGAGCACGCCGAGCTGCTCGACCTCATCCAGGCCCGGGACGCGGACGGCGCCGAGCGGCTGATGCGCCAGCACCTGGGTCACGTCCGCGGCATCTGGGCGGCAGACCCACCGGTATGACCGTACAGATCAGGGCATGGCAGGATTTTGCTGCCCGCTTTGTCCTTGATCGGAGTATTCGTGAAGAGATTGCTGTGTGCCACGGCGGCATCGGTCGCCATCATCGCGGCCGGCTTCGGCCCGGCCGCGGCCAGCGCCCGGACGGAGGCTCCCCCAGTGCCGATCCCCTCGGACATGACCACCAGCTACCTGCTGTTTGATCGTCCGACAAACCACATCCTGGCCAGCCGTGACCCGGACAAGCAGTTCAGGTCCGCGTCCGTGGTGAAAATCCTCATCGCACTGGACTACCTGACCATCAAGGGCTCAGTGGACAATATTCCGGCCGATGATCTTCCCAAACTGCAGTCGATGTTGCGCTCCAGCGATGACGCCGCCGCGAAGTACTTCTATCGCGGGGACGGCTACACCGAAGTCATCACCAGAATGGTGGAAAAACTTGGTCTGCAGCACACCGAGCCGCCGGCCGATCGGAATTACTGGGGATACACCGCGATCAGCGCGTCGGACATCCTGCGCACGTACCAGTATCTGCTGGCTGACCAACAGGATGCGTTCGGTCAGTTCATCCTGGCCAATCTCGGGCAGTCCACCCAGTGCGCGAAGGACGGCAGCGACCAGTATTTCGGCATCCCGAGCGTGGCGCCGGCGCCGTTCCGGATCAAACAAGGTTGGTCTGGTTTCCCTGACGTCGTACGCACACCGCAGTGCCCGACGAGTTCCGCGGACAGCCCAGCCAGCTCCGGCGAGGAGGCACCGGCCGGCGTCGCCGCGAAGATCCCCGCCGACGGCGTCGATCTGACCAGTCACCTGCTGCACACGACTGGCCTCGTCGACCACGACAGCCGCATCCTGATCGTGCTGAGCCTCTATCCGACGAGCGTCGACTGGCCCACCGCGGCCAGCAAGATCACCGCCGTCACGCAGGCTGTTTACGGATATACCCAGCTGTGACGTGTGGCCGTGATCACCACCGGCCGGCGCGGCCGGAATAAAGCCCGGGCCAGCGGGATTCTTGACCTACCTGTCGTCGGTGAAGGGCGTGTCCATGGGCTCCAACGTTGCGCCGACCACGGTCCGTACCCGCCTGCGGATCCCGCTCCGGTTCGACGACGGCTACGCGGTGGACGCCGAGGCGGTGACCTTCACCGGTCTGGTCGACGGCCTCGAACACCTGGCGCTGGTGCTGGGCGACCCAGCCGGCGCGGAGGTCCCGCTCGTACGACTGCACTCCGAGTGCCTGACCGGTGACGTGTTCGGCTCGGCCCGCTGTGACTGCGGGCCGCAGCTCCGGGAGGCGACCGAGCGGATCGCCGGCGTTGGCGGCTACTTGCTCTACCTGCGCCAGGAAGGTCGCGGGATCGGCCTCTACAGCAAGCTCGACGCGTACGCATTGCAGGACACCGGCCTGGACACCTTCGCCGCCAACACCGCTCTGGGGCTGCCCGAAGACGGTCGTGACTACACGGCGGCCGCGCAAATGCTGACCGCGCTGGGCGTGGGCACGATCGACCTGCTGTCCAATAATCCCGACAAGGCTGAGCAGTTGATCGCCCACCACATCCAGATCCGCCATCGGCTGCGTACGGGCGTTTTCGCCAACAGCACCAACATCCGCTATCTGCAGGCAAAAGTCGACAAGCAAGGCCACCAGATCACCCTCGCGAGCTGACCGCGGCTTTGCGGCTTTAGGCGCGTACGGCGGCCAAAGTGCGGTGGGTGTCCTCTTGTTCTACGTAGCCGTAGACCTCGGGGAGAATGTAACGGGCGGCCAGGAAACCGCCGAGGGAGATGAGCGAGACGACAACCGTGGCCAGTGGGATGCCGATGGCGGCGAACATCACCGGGAACAGAATCAGCGTGACGAACTGGGCGAGTTTGCAGAAGATATAGCCGAATCCAGCGGCGGTGGCCTTGTAGCGGCTGGGGGCGATCATCGCGGTGATCGTCATGCCGTTGGAAGCATCCCAGTAATGGCCCCACATCAGGGTGGCTGCGGCTACCGGGACCAGGATTTTCCAGTCCAGCGCGAGAAATGCGGCGGCGGCGAGCAGGGAGACGAAGGCGGTGCCGAACCCCCACTGGGCGATGCCGCGGTGCCCGATCCACGGCGTGATCGCCGGTCCGACGAAACCACTGACCACCGCGATGAGATAGATCGCTCCGGTCACGAAATTGGTCGCGGCGATCCCGGTCACCCCGGTCAGCACCAAAATCACCGGCAAGTAGAACCCGAAAGCGGCGAATTCGGCGCCCTGCGCGCCATTGGAGATCCAGGCGAAGATAGTGGCACGTTTGCGCACCGGATCGGCCCAGATGTTGCGCAGGAAGTCCCGAGTGCTGGGGCGGTTGATCGGGAAGTCCTGGTTGGGCAGCATTTCCAGCGGGTCACCGAACATCCGCATCGAGACCCGTTTGGCTTCCCGGAAACGGCCGCGTTGAATGAGCGACATCGCGGTGTCCGGCAGCTTCAGCCGGACCAGCAGCAAGGCCAACGCCGGAATCGAACCAAGCGCGAGGCCGAGGCGCCACAACAGGTGCGGTTGGATGCCGGCGAGGAACATCACCGTGACGGCGGCGATCGCGAAAACCTCACCAATGGCGAACATGGCCTGCCAGCGGTTTCCCATCACCTCCCGCTTGCCCCTGGGCATCGCCTCCATGATGTACGCGTACCCGCAGGCGATGTCGCTGCCCAGCGGGAATCCGAGCAGGAACCGCAACAAAACCAGGTCCCACATGTTCGTCACGAAACCCTGCGCGAGCGCCAGCACCACAAAAAGCACCATGGTGCCCAGGAATACCCGGCGCCGGCCGAGCCGGTCGGCCACCCAGCCACCGCACAGCGACCCCAGCAGGGCACCGGCGTTGACCGCGCCGGCCGCGAGCCCGACCATGAACGGATTCGGGTGGAACTCGGCCTTGATGAAGATGAGCAGGAAAGAAATCGCCCACAGATCCCACGCCTCGATCAGAATCGTCGAGATCATCAGCCAGCCGGCCCGCCGGCCGATCTTGGTGCCGCGCTGGTTCATCACCCGACGCACCGCGAGATCCGACAGCGCCAGCAACTCCTCCTGGCTGGCGATCGGCCGGTAAATCGGGGACGGTCTCATGTGAGTCCCTGCGGCTCGGGGAGCGGGTCACAATGTTAGCCAGTGACCGACACGATCCGTCAACAGCGAATCGCCATTCTTATGATGTTTTACCAGAAAGTCTGGTCTAGTCCGTTTAACCTTGGATCCGGGATTCGCGGTCCTTCCACTCGCGTTCGCGCAGTTGGAACTTCTGAATCTTTCCGGTGGAAGTTTTCGGCAGTTCGGCGACGAAGTCGATGGTGTCCGGCACCTTGAAACGCGCGATCCGGGCGCGTACGTGCGCGGCGATCTCCTCAGCTGTCGCGGTGGCACCGGAACGCAGCACCACGAAGGCTTTCGGCCGCTCTCCCCATTTTTCGTGCGGTACGCCCACAACGGCCACTTCCAGGACGGCCGGATGCGAGTCGATGGTGGCCTCCACCTCGATGGTCGAGATGTTCTCGCCGCCGGACACGATGATGTCCTTGGCCCGGTCGCGCAGCTCGATATAGCCGTCCGGATGCCACACCCCGAGATCACCGGAATGGAACCAGCCGCCCGCAAAAGCCCGCTCGGTGGCGGCCGGATCCGCGAAGTAGCCGGACATCACGTTGTTGCCACGCATCACCACCTCGCCCATGGTCGCGCCGTCGCGCGGCACGTCGGTCAGATCCGGAGCGACCACCCGTACCCCGTCAGTGACGACCATCCCGACGCCCTGCCGGGCCAGCATTTTGTTGCGGGCCTGCGGATCCAGCTTCAGCCAGCCGTCCTGCACCTCGCACACGGTGTACGGGCCGTAGGTCTCAGTCAGTCCGTACACGTGCACCAGCCGGGCGCCCAACTCCGTCAGTTGGCCGATGACGGTCGGGCTCGGTGGCGCGCCAGCGGTGGTGACGATGATTTCGCGGTCGAGCTGGTGGGCCGGCTGGGCGTTGGCGATGGTGACCAGGACCGTCGGGGCGCCATTGAGGTGGGTGATGCCTTCCTCGTCGAGCAACCGCCAGATTTCGTTGGCGTCTATGGAACGCAGGCACACGTGCGTACCACCGATCGCGGTGACCGCCCACGTCGTACACCAGCCGTTGCAGTGGAACATCGGGAGTGTCCAAAGATAACGCGACTCCGGCGTGTGCTGCGAATGCACGATTTCGGCCAGGGAGTTCAAATAGGCGCCGCGGTGGTGATACATCACGCCCTTGGGCTGGCCGGTGGTCCCGGACGTGTAGTTGATCGAGATCGTGTCCCGCTCGTCCCGCACCGCCCACGGCAACGGCGTGTCCGCACCGCGCGCCAGCAGTTCCTCGTACGACATGCCACCGACCGCCGGGTCCGCGGCCGCCCCGGACGCCGGGTCGGTGACCGTCACGATCGCGATCCCCAACTCGGCCGCCACCGGCGCGATTGTCGGATGCAGGCCCGCGTCCACCACCAGCAGTTTCGCGCCGGAATGCTGGCAAATATGGCGGACCTCGGGGCCGGCCAGCCGGGTGTTGACCGCGACCAGCACGGCTTCGGCCAGCGGTACGCCGAAGTGCGCGACCAGCATCTCGGGGATGTTGGGCAGCAGATACGCCACCCGGTCGCCGGGCTTGACGCCGCTGGCCCGCAGGGCGTGCGCGAGCCGGGTCGCCTCGGCCGCGAAATCGGCGTAGCTGATCCGTCGGTCGCCGTACGCGATGGCCGTCCTGTCGGGGAAAACCCGCGCCGAGCGGTCCAGAAAGGCGAGCGGGGTCAGCGGGGTGAACCAGGTGTCGTCGGCCATGGGCACATCCTGGCCACCTCGCCGGCGGGAATTCAAGACCGGCGTGCACCTGGAGCTGACCGCTGCCCGGTAGTTACCGTACGGCGGGCAGGATCAACTGGTCGACGATGTCCTCGATATCGCGTCGGGACAACGGAAGTCCCTGCACCAGACCACGGCTCATCACCATCGCCGGCCCGACGTTGAGCACGATCGGGGTGATCGCGCCGGCCCGGATCTCGCCGCGGGCCGCCGCGCTCTCGAAGATGGCCCGCAGACCGCGTTGCCGTGGCTCGATCACCTTCTCCCGGGCGGCAGCCTGCAGGCTGGGCGATTTGCGCAGGTCACCGAGGATGCTGCCGATCGCGCGCCCGATCGGGCCGGCCAGCGTGTCGGCCATCCTGGTCATCGCGGTGACCAGGTCGGCGCGCAGGTCTCCGGTCTCGGCCAGCGGCGGCGGGTTCGGCAGCCACTCGTTCACCGCCGTGATGACCAGGTCCTCGAGGGTGGCCCAGCGCCGATAAAGCGAGGACTTGGCCGTACCAGCGCGGACCGCTACGCCTTCCATGGTCATCCGGCCGTAACCGACCGTCGAGAGTTCGTCGAGGACGGCCTGGAAGATCGCGTCCTCCAACGCCTGCCCGCGACGGCGGGTACGAGTTGTCTGGCTCGATGTCACCCACTGCACTCTACTCACCAATAAGAAACCCTTGCGTTTCTTATGGGAACGACAATAGGCTCGATAAGCAACGGAGCCGTATCTATTCTGGAGGTCGAGATGACCGTCGCCATTGACCGGGCCGATCCGTACGAGGCGTACAAGCGATTGCGTGAACAAGCGCCGGTGCACCGGATCGAGGGGCCGATGGGCGCCGAGATCTGGCTGGTCAGCCGGTACGAGGACGCCCGCGCGGCGCTGAGCGACCCGCGGCTTTCCAAGCATCCGCGGCACGCGCCGCAGTGGGTGCGCGACCTGGGCCTGGTCACCGAAAGCGAGAACCCACTCGGCGTCAACCTGCTGTCCACCGACCCGCCGGACCACACCCGGCTGCGCCGGCTGGTCACCAGCGCCTTCACCCGGCGACGGATGGAGGCGCTCCGGCCGCGAGTCCAACAAATCACCGACGCACTGCTGGATGAAATGGCCGGCGGGACCGAGGCGGATCTGCTCGCCGCGCTGGCTTTTCCGTTGCCAGTAACGGTTATCTGCGAGCTGCTGGGCGTGCCCTTCGCCGATCGGCACGACTTTCACCGGAACACCAGGGCGAGCATTTCGCCGGAGTTGACGCCCGAGGGATTAGCCGCACAACGCGAGGCCCGTCGGTGGATGCGCGACTACATGACGGGTCTGGTGGCGAATGCTCGCGTACGAGTGGACCCGACGCTGCCGCCGGACGAGCTGCCCGATCTGGTCAGCGCTCTGGTGGTGGCCGCGGACGAACGGGACGGGCTGTCCGAGGACGAGCTGGTCGGCATGATCCAGCTGCTGCTGGTGGCCGGCCACGAGACCACCGTCAACCTGATCGGGAACGGCATGCTCGCCCTGTTGTGCCACCCTGACCAGCTGAAACTGCTTCGCGAGCGACCCGAGCTGGTGGTGCCGGCAATCGAGGAACTGCTCCGCTTCGACGGTCCTGTCGAGCGGGCCACGCCGCGCTACACGGTCCAGGACGTGGAAATCGCCGGCGTGACGATCCCGGCCAACAGCATGGTGTCGGTCGTACTGGCCGCCGCCGACCACGACCCTGCGCACGCGCCGCAAGGCGACCAACTCGACATCACCCGGGCCACCCCATCCCACCTCGCTTTCGGCCACGGCCTGCACTTCTGCCTCGGTGCCCCGCTCGCCCGGCTCGAAGGTCAGATCGCGATCGGTACGCTCGTACGCCGCTTCCCGGACCTGGCCCTTGCCGTCTCGCCCGAGAAGTTGCGGTGGCGTGACAACGGAATCACCAGCATCATCCGCGGTCTCGAAGAGCTCCCGATTCGGTACTAGTGTAGGTAGATTTGTTGTAATTTACGCCGCCTGACGCGTGACATCGCCCGATCTCGGTGGCGCTGACCGGTCGCGCAACGGCGGGTGGTCGCCGCCGTCACCACTCACGTGTTGGGCGTAGTCCCGATTGCCGGTGCACAAGAAACGGTGACCGCACTACACGCCGGTCAGTACGGGGGCTCGCCGCTACGGCAGTGGCTGAGGCCAACGGCGACCAGCTGAGAGTGAGCGCCTGATGCACGAAGAGGGCATCCAACAGGCCCAGCAGCAGGGCACCGACACCACCGAACCGGATCACGAACGGCGCCAGTGGCGCGAGCCCACATCCTCGCCTACTACGCGCTGGACCCCGACCCCGACGAGGCAGCCCAGGAAACGGTGTACGAAGCCAGCTTCATCGTCCAGAAAGCCGCGCTGGCACGCTCGTACAGACCGCCTTGAGCACTGTGAGCTAACGCCGACTCTGTCACTGCGGGACATCTGCTCGGGTCGATGTGCTGATCTGGCTGTCGGCCTGCACGAAGTCGATCAAGAGGACGAAGGCAGAAGCAGGCTCGCGAGAGGACTCCCAACACTCACGAAACAGGTCGTGGTCAGCTTCCCATCACGGCCGCAACGGCGAAACCAACGACAGCAACGAGGCCGAGTACGACCGCCGCGATTGATGACTGACGCCTCATCGTCTGCTGATCGCGCCCACTCGGCGCCTTGCTCAGCCGCCGACCCGTAATGGCCTGGTAAGCGTTCAGGCCAGCCAGGAAGACGCAGCCGACGCTCATGACATACGGGGGAACAGCCGAAGTCATCCATTCATCCGTTCGTCCGGCGCCAGAGCGGACACAAGGCTGCCCGCACCATTAAAGTAGCAGCAGACCTGGAGGTCGTTGGCAAGGTGAACACGTCGAGCACGTCAAGGAACGATATCTGCACTATGTCGATTTATCCGGTGCCAATTGATGGTTGGGATGACCTGAGTACTTGGGGGTGGGATGAGGGCGCAAGTGTCCTCGGCCAAGGCGGCGTAGCCGGCCAACGTCGCCAACTGAGGTTCCCCCAGAACCTCAATTGAACGCGCGCGCTCTCTATGTTTCGTTGAGGTTATTGTGAAAGTATGCAATTCCTGATTACCCATACGCGGCCATATTGTCGGTGCCGGCGGTAGAATTAATGTCATGGCCGCCGGCGACGACACCACCACTCCAGAACTCTGGAGGTGTGACCCGGACGAGCTCGGTGAGCTGCTGCAGGCAAAAGAAAAAGCGGTCCGGCTACTGCAGGTCGAAGTGCTGGACATTGTCGCGGCGATCCACCGAGGAAACGTCGGCAAGACGCTCGGACACCGCAACACCCTGGGCATGCTGCAAGACCTCCTGCGACTGTCCCCCACAGAGGCATCCCGACGCTACAAACGAGCCCTGAACCTGTGCCCCAGCCAAGCCCTGACCGGGGAAACACTCGCACCCACACTCAGCATAGCGAGTGAGGCGATGCGCCGCGGGGAACTCGCCGACTCCCAGATCGACACGATTGTTGGGGTCGTGACCAGGCTCCCGGCCAGGGTGACCATCCAGGATCGTGAGGAAGCCGAAGCGTCGCTGGTGGAGCACGCGAAACGGTACACCGCACCCGGCCTAGCCAAAGTTGGCCGACGGATCCATGATCACCTGGACCCTGACGGACCGGCGCCGTCCGAACACGAAAACGAGACACCACGCCGCGAACTGTCCCTGCACACCGGGACAGACGGGCGCCTGAACTTCAGTGGCTCGTTCGACGGGGAAACCGGCACTTTGTTCAGTGAAATTCTGAGCCCCCTGACTAAACCCCGCCCGGCTGAGAATGGCACCCCTGATCAGCGGTCAGTGTCCGAGCGCAACGGGGACGCGCTCGCGGAAGCCCTGAATCTGATCGCGGACTCCGGGAAACTCCCCATCCAGGGCGCCGAGCGGCCGCATCTCACCATCACCATCAGCTGGGACACGCTCCGAGACCGCCTCGGAGTCGCCTACCCACACAGCGGCGCACCGATTTCCCCCGAAGGCGTCCGCCGGCTCGCGTGTGACGCGGACATTATCCCGATGGTGCTGGGCAGCGACAGCGTGCCCCTGGATGTCGGACGCAACGAACGACTCATCACACCAGCCCTACGCAAAGCCTTGATAGCGCGAGACAAAGGCTGCGCCAGATGCGGCCGACCACCCCGCTGGACCAGAGGGCACCACGTGCAGCACTGGGCCGATGGTGGGCATACCTGCCTTGACAATTGCGTACTCCTGTGCGACCGCTGCCATCGATTAGTGCACCACGGCGGCTGGGACGTACGCATCGTCAACGGAATCGTTGAATTCCTACCGCCCGCGTACGTTGACCGCGAACGAAGACCCATCCGCGGGATTAACCAGCTCGCCACATAGAACATCCACCCGGCCGCCGGGCACTATCACGCCCGGCGGCCCACAACCCTGCTATGTGCGAGTTGCTCCATCAGTGCGGAGAGTTTTCCCTGGATATCGATCACCTGCCGAGCCTTGCCCAGCTCGCCGACCAGGCGCTCTTTTTCCTTGTGCAGCTGGACGTTCTCCCGATCCCGCGGGTCGGCCGCAGGCCGCCCCGCGGGATCGACCAGCCCCGCCAGCGCTCCTTGGTCCCGCTAAGTCCGCCACGCCAAGATCAGCGACGTATACGAGCCTTCCCGTCGCAGCAGGGCACCCTTGTCCGCTTCATCCAACTCCTCGTACTCAGCCAGAGTCTTTACCTTGCAAGACACGGAATACTGTCGCGACCGCGCCTTCGCCGGAACCTCAGGATCAGGCACCAGGGATGCCGGAAATGCGGCGGAAGTACGATTCGGCGTTCCGTGCGGGAGCGGTGTGGATTGTGCGTGAGACGGACAAGACGGTCGCGCAGGTGGCTCGGGACCTGGGGATTGTGACTCAGACGCGGGAAACTGGGTCAAGGCTGATCGTGTCGAGAGTGGCTCACGAAGCCTGTGAGCGGTTCCAAAATCCGCCGACCCGATTACCTACCCAACGTTGCTTGACGAGGTACTAAATAAGATAGGTCCGGGTCGGGTCCAGGTCCATCTGGGCGATCTGCCTGCTGGCGCCCCACGGATTCGGCGCGAAACCCAGGACATTGCGCCATCCGGTGACGGTCCCGTCCGCGCCGATCCCGACGATGTCGGCTTTGCCGTCGCCGTCGAGATCGGCGAACTGGGTCCGGTCCGGGTTCGGATCCATCGCGGCGATCTGGGTCGGGCCGCCGGCCCACGGATTCGGCGCGAAACCCAGGACATTGTGCCAGGCGAGCACCTTTCCGTCCGGGCCCACCGAAATCAGGTCCGCCTTGCCGTCGCCATCGAGATCGGCGAACTTGATCCGGGTCGGATCGGGGTCGAGTGCGGCCAAGTGGGTTTGGCTGCCGCCCCACGGGTTTTCGGCGAACCCGCGGATGTTGCGCCACCCGGTAACGTTGCCGTCCGCGCCAATCGCGATGATGTCGGCCTTGCCATCGCCGTCGAGGTCCGCGAACTGTGTTCGCGCCGGGTCGGCGTCCATCTCGGCGATCAGGGTTTTCGCGCCGTCCCAGGGCGGCGAGGCAAACCCACGTCCGTTGTGCCACGCGTAAACCCGGCTCGCATTCGGGTTGGTCGGGTCAGGTTCGATCGAGATGATGTCCTTTTTGCCGTCGCCGTCCAGGTCCGCGAACCTGGTTCGTCGCGGATCCGTACTCATCGACGCGACGGCCAGACTGGCGCCCCAAGGCATGGTGTCGAATCCCTTGACGTTAATCCACGCCCGAATGGCACCGGCCGTGTCGATACCGGCGATGTCGGCTTTTCCGTCGCCAGAAAGGGATGCTCGTACGGACGTGGCCACGGTGGTGTTCGCGACGCCGAAATACGCGGTGCAACCAGCTTCCGCGAGCTGCTCGACGCGCTGCCCGTCTGCCGAGGCCAGCAGCGGGGAACTGTAGTTGTCGCAGGCATCCGCGGCATTCGACACTCGTACGGGCGCGGGCGCTCGCCGCCAGCTGCCATATTCGTTGACCAACATGACCTGGCCGCTGTCCGCGGCGACCGTACCGTTGGAGTTGTACATGAACTGGCCGACCACCACCAAGGTTCCGCCCGGAATTCCGGAATTCAGCCACTCGACCGTCGGCGCGTGCCCGGCGTACTCGCCGTCGGCACCGAGCACCGAACCAACAGTGGCGGGATCGCCCCAGTCCCAGCCGTCCGCCGACGTACGCATGCGGACCTCGCAGTTTCCCTGCCAGCTGCCACAGAACTCGTAGGTCATCACGTACGAGCCGTCGCCGATCTTACGTACGACGGCCATGCCCGGCCGGTTGGCCCGGGTCGCGCTCGCCACCACATCGCGTTTTTCGGACCAGTCATGGAGATCACTGGTCCGCGCCTCAGCGAGTTTCTGGTCGTGCTGGGCCTGCGCGGTGAGGTCGTCGGAGTAATAGACCGCGAGTTCGGCATTCTTGGTGACGGCGAACTCCGGCTCCCAGAAAGCGCGGTTGCTGGCCGCCGTGCTCGGCGCGCTGACGATCGAGCCGGCGAACGACCACGTTCCGCCCTGATTCGTGCTGGTCCACAGCCGCAGCTCCGCGGTGCCGCGGCTCGAACCGGTCGAGGTCGCCCACAGCAGGGTCCCCGCCGGGTACGCGCCCACCGCGGCCGGCAACTCGTACAAAGTCGTGCAGCACAACGCGCCGCCAGCCGAGGCTGGGTCGGCGATGGTGGCGGTCCGCGTCCACGTCCGGCCGTCATCGGTACTGCTGAAGATGCGACCGACGCCGTCGCCGCTCGCGCCCACCCTCGCGTCGCCGGATGCGACCAAAGTGCCGTTCGCGGCGCCGTTGTGGGCCAGCCGAATGAGCCGCGGGTAAAAGATCGGGTCCGGCAGTTGGGACACATAGCCCGCCGCACTGGCCCCGGTGGACGCGGTCGCCGCCGGCGGCGCCCACCCCAGGCCGGCGATGACCAGCACTGCCGCCAGTACGACGCTGAGAGGTTTCACCAGATTCTCCCCGGAAAGGCGGTGGGCCGACGGGACCGTACGGCAGCGGATGGCGACGGTCAAGGCCGTATCGCCGCCCAGTCGGAATCTGCCGACGATGTTAAGAATCTTTGACATCTCGTCACTGTCGCCTTACCTTGGGTGTTGTCAAAGTTTCTTAACATCGGGAGTGGTCGTGGCGTACGAGGAGAAACGGGCCTGGATCATGCTCGTGGTCACGATCTGTGGATACGCGACCTATCTTGTGCTGATTCTCGGGCAAACCAGAACGGTCCCACTCACCGCGGTGCCCTATGTGGCACCCATGCTATGGACCATCGGCGGCGCCATTGTCGTGACAGTTGCCTTCACCATCGCAACGGCGGTCATCTTTCCTCAAGATGCCAACAAAAAGGACCGACGTGACCGGGAAATCGGCAGGTTTGGCGAACACGTCGGTCAGTCGTTCGTGGTGATCGGCGCGGTCGCGGCGCTGCTGCTGGCCATCACCCAGGTGAGCTATTTCTGGATCGCGAACGCCGTTTACCTGGCCTTCGCGCTGTCGTCCATCCTTGGCTCAGTGGCTCGGATTTTCGCCTACCGCAGAGGTTTCTGAAGATGGTGAAGCCGACCCGAGTCACGAACATCATTCGCTCGCTGCGCTTGGCGCACGGCCAGATGACCCAGGCCGAGCTCGCCGACCGCATCGGCGTGACGCGGCAAACTGTCATCGCGATCGAGCAGGGCCGCTATTCGCCGTCCCTTGAGATGGCCTTCCAGATCGCGCACGTTTTCCACGTCCCGCTGGACGACGTTTTCCACTATCCGCAGAACTCAGGAGAAACATCGTGAAAGCCATGGTTCAGGACACGTACGGCTCCCCCGATGTGTTGGAGTTCAGGGACATCGACAAGCCCCCTATAGGTGCCGATGAGGTGCTCGTACGGGTACGAGCCGCCGGTGTCGACCCGGGCGTGTGGCACCTGATGGCGGGCCAGCCGTATCTGTTGCGGGTGATCGGCTTTGGTTTGCGGGCGCCGAAAGTGCGGGTACGCGGCCGAGACGTCGCCGGATCCGTCGAGGCAGTCGGTGAAAACGTCACCGATCTGCGCGTCGGTGCCGAGGTCTTCGGGATCTGCGAAGGCTCATTCGCCGAGTATGCGAGCGTACGAGCGGATAAATGCGCGCCGATGCCGGCGAGCCTTCGCTTCGACCAGGCCGCCGCCGTCCCGGTCTCCGGCATCACCGCGCTGCGAGCTCTCCGAGATGCCGGCCAGGTGCGAGCCGGCCAACGGGTGCTGGTCGTCGGAGCCGCCGGTGGCGTCGGGACTTTCGCCGTACAGCTTGCCAAAACGTTCGGAGCGCACGTCACAGGCGTCTGCAGTACGACGAAAGTCGACCTGGTCCGCTCGCTCGGCGCCGACGAGACCATCGACTACACCCGCGAGGACTTCACCGATCGGACCGGCCATTTCGACCTCATCCTCGACATCGCCGGCAACCGGCCGCTGTCCCGGCTCCGCCGTTCCCTCGCACCACGCGGGACTCTGGTCATCGTCGGCGGCGAGGGCCGGCGCTGGCTCGGCGGGATGGATCGCCTGCTCCGGGCGGTCGTCCTGTCGATGTTTCTCAGCCAACACCTGCGTGGAGTGTTTCCGCAAGAGAACAGGGAAGACCTGATGATCCTGCGCGAGCTGATCGAGGACCGCAAGATCACCCCGGTCATTGATCGTACGTACGCGCTAGCCGAAACGCCGGACGCGATTCGCTATGTCCACAAAGGACATGCCAGCGGCAAAGTAGTCGTCGTCCTCTGACCACCATTTGTTGAGCTAGGAATCTCCTAGAATGGGGCACTCATCAGTGACGCTGCCCGCTTGTCGACTTCAAGAAGGACGCGTATCGCCGTTTCCACCATCTCCGGATCAATACCGCCGATGGCCGCGTCGGTGGCTTTCCGGGCGTACGCGTACATACTCTCGAAATGCGCTGCCCCAGCTTCAGTGAGAGCCACCATCGGTGTGGGATTTTCGGGATGATAGGCAACAAAACCCAATTCGGCGGTACGCTCCAGCAAGTTGATCACGGCTGGGCGGGCCAGATCCATGCGTCGGTCCAGCTCAGCGACCACCTCGTCGACAGCAAGCGCTGTCACCTTCTCTTTCAACAGCACCAACAGCATCCAGCTCGGGAAGTCGGAACCGGCCTCGGCGAGGGCACGACGGTGCAGCTTGCCGATTTTGCGGGCGGCCTCGCCGAGCGCCAGGCCAAAACTAGGAAGGGGATGCTCGGTCATGTGAATCCTCCAGGACGAGATTAGATGGACCATCCAACGTTGGAGTGTCCAACACTACCCGAGATTGTTGGAGGTGCCAACTATCTGTTAGCTTTGATGCCATGGAGTTCGCCGAAGATGCCGCCCCCACCACGCGACTCGCCCTGCCGAGCAGGCTGCTCAACCTGGCGGCCATCTCCGCCAACCGGATCACTGATCTGGCACTGAAGGACACCGGCTCTCGGCGGTATCACTACACCCTCCTCTCGACCCTGGACGAGAACGGACCGTCGAGCCAGGCGGATCTGGGTCGCTGCACCCGCATCGATCGCAGCGAGGTCACCGAAACGATCAACGACCTGGCCGAGCGACGCTTCGTCACCCGTACGCCCGACCCCGCCGACCGCCGGCGCAACATAGTGTCGATCACAGCGGCCGGAAGAAAGCACCTCGCGACACTGCGGAAGCTGCTGACGGACGCCCAGGCTCAGCTCCTGGCGGCGCTGTCTCCCGACGAACGGACGACTCTCGTCACGCTGCTAACCCGGGTCATTGGCACCGCAGCCGTACGAGACTGAGCCGATTACCAGAGGTTCATGGAGCTGCTGAAGATCGCCGCGAGGTCTTCGGCGGTGACGGCTTTCGGTGCGATGGCGAGCAGGCGCTGTTGTTTTAGCGCTCCGCCGACCAGATCGTCAATGTCACCGGCGTGATAGCCGACCTCGGCGATGCCATTGGGCATACCGATGTCATGCATCAGGTCCGCCAACACAGTGGGCAGGAACGCAGCCGGGTCCGCTGGCGGTTCGGCATCGGGCGCCAGTAAGGTGGCGGCTCGTAGATGACGATCAGGGGCCGCATCGAACGTGAAGCGAAAGGCTTCCGGCGCGGTCAAAGCCGCGGACATGCCGTGCGGGATCATCGGCTCGTCGTTCGGGTAGTCCTTCGGACGGAAGTCCTTGACACGCCCGGCGATCGGGTACGCGTTGGCGTGCGGGATGTGGACACCGGCGTTTCCGAAGCCCATGCCGGCAAAAGTCGCGGCCAGTGCCATCGACTCGCGCGCTTGGACATCGCCACCGTCGCGTACCGCGCGCCGAAAGGAAGTCGCCATCAACGAAAGTGCCTTCTCCGCCCACATGTCCGCGATCGGATTTGAACCACAGTAAGGAACCCGCTGGTCGGCGGCCTTGCGCTCGTACGTCGTGTACGGCCGGGCCGTGTAGCTTTCCAGCGCGTGGCAAAGAATGTCCATGCCAGCGCAGGCGGTCACCCCGGCCGGTTGACTCACCATCAGGCTCGGGTCAACGACCGCCAGCGTGGGCCGCAACAATGCGTGGCTGATGCCGGCTTTTACCTTCAGATCAAGGACGTCCAGCACGCAGACAGTGGTGCTTTCACTGCCCGTGCCAGTAGTGGTCGGCACCGCGACCAGCGGCATGAGCGGCTGGGTCGGCGCCTTTCCCTGCCCCACCGGAACATTGACGTAGTCCAGCAGTGTCCCGGGATTGGTGGTCAGCAGGTTGATCGCCTTGGCGGTGTCGATGCTGGATCCGCCCCCGACCGCGACAAACGCGTCCCAGGGCCCCAAATCTCGCCCGTACGCAACGGCCTCTTCCAGACTGGCGTCGGTCGGCTCGATATGCACCTGGTGGTAAATGACCGCCTCGATGCCGAATTCCTTCATCCGCTCGGCGACCCGCTGCGGACTGCCGGACGCGGCCACACCGGCGTCGGTGACGATGAGCACCCGCTTCGCGCCGGTCAGGCTGAGGTCGTAGCCGATCTCGTCGGCCGCCCCACTTCCGAACTTCAGCCGCGGCGCGCCGTACGTGAAGACGCTTTCCGGGTTGTGCGCCACGTGCTGTCCTCCGTCAGTAATGCTTCCCATCAGCGGCGGTCTTCGTAGCTTTCCGGGATGACGTGCATGGCGGCTTCCTCCGCCGAGGCGCCGCCGCCGTCGATGCCAACATCGCGGGCCCAGTAGTCCGGCTCGTCGTCGCTGACGTCATCGGGCGAGGCCAGCCGGCCGGCGCGTACGTCCCCGACCTGGTCGTCGATGAGCTCACCGTCGGTGTCGGCGCTGTCACCCAGTCCGTCACTGTCATCTGTGTCGCTCACGTCCGGCACCTCGCGGGCCAGCCGGCGTCCAACGTCCTCGTGCCCGCGGGCCTCCCTCGCGGTGGTCCCCCAGGCAGTCAGCTCAGAAGGGCGCTCCGGTGGCGAATAACCGTCGTCGACATCGCCGCCCAGCTCGTCGTCATCCAGGCTTTCCTGCGGCGACAGCAGACCCGAGTCCGGGTCCTCGTCCGGCGGCAGCGCGTTCTGCTCGGATGCCACTTGGTCACATCCCTTCGATCAAGCGGTTACCGCGGATGTTAGGGCTTGTTCCGGCATCCCGCAGAGACTGGCCTAGACCTCTTCCCCCGAGGGCGCCGGGTCCGGCACCGTGGCGAGCAGCTCCGCTGGCGCGGTGAGCCGCCAGGCCTCGAAGACCAGCTCGGACAGCTCGTCCAGCTCGACGCCGGCCAAACAGACCACCACCCAACCGAACCCGCCGGAGCTGAACTGCTCTTCGAAAACCGCCGGCCGCTCGGCCACCAGCGCCCGCTGCTCGGACAGCGTCTGCTTCAGGCCGACCGTCTGCGTACGTGGCCAGAAATAGCCGAACTTCTTCCCTCTCACGCTGAAAGAGCTGTACCGGCTGCCTTCGGCGCGCTGGACGTCGACGAGCGCACCCAACACTCGGAAGAACTCGTCACTGCTCACCGCCACACTCACAGTATAAGTCCGCAACGCCCCGCTGCTTGCGGCTGGCGCAAGTAACGGGGCGTTGCGGCGAACGCCGAATCAGGCAGCGGCGGTGGCCGCCGCCGGGCCTTCGGTCTCCACGTACCCGTAGACCTCGGGCAGGATGAAGCGGGCCGCGAGGAAACCGACCAGCGAGATGACCGAAACGATCGCGGTCGCGAGAGCCGTGCCGGCCGCGGCCAACAGCACCGGGAAGAGTACGAGCGTGACGAACGCGGCGAGTTTCACGAACATGTAACCGAAACCGGACGCGGTCCCCTTGTACCGGCTCGGCGCGACCATCGACGTAATGGTCATGCCGTTAGACGCATCCCAGTAGTGGCCCCACATCAGCGCGGCGGCCGCGACCAGCAACAAAATGCCCTGGTCCAGCCAGATCGCCACCGCGGCCAGCAGCAGCGAGAGGAACGCGATGCCATATCCCCACTGGGAGATCCCGCGATGGCCGATTTTCGGGGTAATCAGCGGCCCGACGAAACCGGCGACCGCGGCGATGCAGTAGATCCCGAGCGTCAGCAGGTTGGTGCCGACCACGTTGTTCTTGGAAATGCCGACGACCACCAGAATGGTCGGCAGGTAGAACCCGAAAGCACCGAATTCCGCGCCTTGGCAGGCATTGGAGATCCAGGCGAAGATGCTGGCCCGGCGGCGGGTCTCGTCGGCCCAGATGCTTTTCAGGAAGTCGCGAGTGGACGGCCGATCGATCTGGAAGTCCTCGTCCGGCAACATGTCCAGCGAATCGCCGAACATCTGCTGCGACACCTGCTTGGCCTTGGTGAATTTTCCGCGCTGGATGAGCGAGAGCGCGGTGTCCGAGATCTTCAGCCGGCCCAGCAGCAGGGCCAGCGCCGGCACCGCGCCGAGCGCGAGGCCGATGCGCCACAGCGTCTCGTGGTCGATGCCAAGGAAGAACATCACCGTGATGACAGCGATCGCGACGATCTCGCCAATGGCGAACATTCCCTGCCAGCGGTTTCCCATCACCTCCCGCTTGCCGCGGGGCATCGCCTCCATGATGTACGCGTACCCAGAGGAAATGTCGCTGCCCAACGGGAATCCGAGCAGGAAGCGGATGAAAATCAGCTCCCACATGCTGGTGACGAACCCTTGCGCGAGCGCCAGCACCACAAACAGGATCATCGTGGTGATGAAGACCTTCTTGCGGCCAAACTTGTCGGCGATCCAGCCGCCGGCGAAGCAGCCAATCAACGCGCCCAACTGAACCGCACCGGAGGCGAGGCCGACCAGCAGCGGATCGCTGCCGAAATCCTTCTTGATGAAGATCAGCAGGAAGGAGATGGAATAGAGATCCCATGCCTCAATGAGAATCGTGGAAATCATCAGCCAGCCAGCGCGACTGCCGCTGGCCGTACCAGGCTGGTTCATCACTCGCTGCGCGGCCTCGTCGGAGAGCGCGCGCAGCTCCCCTTGGGACATGGCCATCGGTGCCTCCCGCAACTGCTGGACAAAGACTTCGGGCATCCAAGCACTGCCATGGCAGTGATGTCAACCACGTCCGGGTAGCACTAGTTTGCCTTGTTTTGTCGGGGAGGGCGCGCGATCCGCCGAGCAGTGGTCTGGTCGCCGGTGAAGAAATGCTCCGGCAGAGCGCGTTGGATGCGCTGGAAATCGGTCAGTACGAAACGTAAATGCTCGCGCAACCGTTGCTGGGCCATGGCCAGATCGCCGGCCACCAACATGTCCACCACCCGCCGGTGATCGGCCGCATACTCGCGAATGGGCCGGTAGCCCTTCAGTCCGATATAACGCACCCGGTCCAGGTGCGCCTTCGCACCGGACACGGCGGCCCAGGCGGTTTGGTGGCCGGCGATATCCAGCAGCGTACGGTGAAACTCCTCATCCAACGGATAGAATTCGTCCCGGGTCCGACAACGATCCTGCGCGGCAAGAATTCTGCGCAGTTCCTTTTCATGCTTCGCGGTGAAATTCGCCGCGCATTGTGCCAATGAAGCGATTTCGATGGACTCTCGTACGAACTGCGCCTGCCGGACCAGCGACGGGTCGATGGCGCTCACATACGTCCCACTCTGCGGCCGCACCTCAACCAGCCCTTCGTGCGCGAGCAGCATCAGCGCCTCGCGGACGGGCGTACGGCTGAGGCCCAGCGCCACCGCGCGCTCGTTCTCGGACAGCAGCGCACCGGGCGCGTCCGCGCCGGTGATGATCGCGTGCCGGATCGCCTGATAGGCGCTTTCCCGGGCGGACGCGGCTCTGGTCACCCGGGCATTATCGGCCGAGAGCCGCCGTTGACACAACTGCCATGGCAGTGTTCGATGACGGCGTACGGATGGAGAAGGGGAGCCGGTGAAAGCGGTCGTCGTACACGGCGTGGCGGACCTGCGGATCGACGAGGTCCCCGAGCCCGCCCACTGCCCGCCGGGATCGGTGATCGTCGAGGTCGACTACGGCGGGATCTGCGGCTCTGACCTGCATTACGTCTCGCACGGCAGCGCCGGCACCAGCGTGCTGCGCCATCCGCTGGTGCTGGGTCACGAACTTTCCGGCCGAATAGCGCGAATCGCCGACGATGTCCTCGATTTACGTGTTGGCCAGCCAGTCACCATCCATCCCGGCACCGGCTGCGGAGAATGCCGCTATTGCCAGGGGCAACTCGCCCATCTGTGCGTACGGATGCGCTATTTCGGGAGTGCCGCTCACGATCCGCACACCGACGGCGGTTTCGTACGACGCAAAGTCGTGCCGGCCAGCCAGATTCGGCCGTTGCCACCCTGGGTCGATCTGCGGTCGGCCGCGGTGGTCGAACCGTTGAGCGTCGCGCTGCATGCCGTCCGGCGGGCTGGCGAGCTGGCCGGCAAAACCGTACTCGTCAACGGGACCGGGCCGATCGGGGCACTGGTGGTGGCTATCGCTCGGCGGCTGGGCGCGGCCCAGGTTTACGCGGTGGACATAGCATCGGCGCCGCTGGCGATCGCGAAAGCCTTGGGAGCACACGAAACCATCGACGCGTCGACTGTTTCGGAGTTGCCGGAGGCCGAAATCGCTTTCGAGGCGTCCGGTTCACCGGCCGGGCTCAGCAACGTCGTCCGCTGGCTGCCGCGGCGGGCGACCCTCGTGCAGGTGGGAAATCTTCCGGTTGGCGCGGTCTCCGTCGACCTTTCCGCGCTGGTCAGTAAGGAAATCAGCTATCTCGGCTCATTCCGGTTCGACCGGGAGATCACCGATGCGATTGACTTTCTGGCTACCGGCCTGGACGTGACGCCCCTGATCACTCACGTTTTCGAAGTGGCCAAGGCAGAAGAGGCCTTCGCTGTTGCTCGCGACCGGGCCGGCGGAGCCGGCAAGGTGCTCCTGGACTTCACCAGCGAACCAGGTCACCTATGACCGCGCCACGGCTGGTGCATCTGGGTTTGGGAGTTTTCCACCGATCCCACCAGGCCTGGTACACCGAGCAGGTGAACAGGGCCGGCGGCGATCCTTGGCATTACGCGAGTTTCACCGGTCGCCGGCCCGATGCCGCCATCGAACTCGCCCGGCAGGACTGCGCGTACACCTTGCTGATCCGGGCCGCCGACGAAGACCGGGCCGAGCCGGTGTCGAGCATCGCGGTCGCAGCCGATGGCGCGAATCACCAGCTGTGGAACCACTATCTCGCGGATGCGCGGACGGCCCTGGTCACGTTGACCGTCACCGAGGCGGGCTATCGGTTGCGCTCGGACGGCGGTCTGGACACCGCGGCGGCCGACATTCGTGCGGACGTACGAGCGACCCTTGCCGGCGAACAGCCGCGTACGGCGGTCGCCCGACTGGCCGCCGGCCTACGCGCCAGGATGCGCGCCGGCTGCGGTCCCCTTGCGATCGTGAGCTGCGACAACCTCGCTGGCAACGGAGAAACGACCCGGCGCGCGGTGCTGGAATTCGCCGATCTCGTCGATCCGACCCTGGCCAGCTGGATCGCCGCCGAGATTTCCTTTGTTTGCACCATGGTCGACCGGATCACGCCCGGAGTCGAGCCGGCGGACCTGGCCACCGCCGAGCGGCTGACCGGCCGGCCAGACCGGGTGCCAGTGGTCGCCGAGCCGTTCACCGACTGGGTGCTGGCCGGCGACTTTCCGGCCGGCCGACCGGTTTGGGAGCTCGCCGGCGCGCGTTTCGTGGACGATGTGCGACCGTACGAGATGCGCAAACTTTTCCTTCTCAATGGCGCCCACTCGATGCTGGCCTACCTGGGCCTGGCTCGCGGGCACGCGACGGTTTTCGATGCCATCGGCGATCCGGTGTGCCGACAGGCGGTCGAGCAGGTCTGGACCGAGGCCGGCCCGCTTTTGCCGTTTACCAGCGATGAAATCGGCCGAGCAAAGGCCGATCTGCTGGAACGTTGGGGAAATCCGCGCATCGACCACCAGCTGGCCAAGATCGCCCTGGATGGCTCAGAGAAACTGCGCGTACGGATGGCTCCTGTCTTACGGTCGTACGCCGGTCAACAACCGCTCGGGCAGGCAACGCTGCTCGCTGCCTGGCTGGTCCATTTGCGGGCCGGCGGGCAAGATCCGGGCGCGGCCGGGCTCGCCGACGGCAGCTTGCCGGCTGGGGCGGCCGCGGTGCTGCGCCAGGTGGTGCCGGAGTGGGACGACCAGGGTGCGCTCGCCGCGGTTATCGCACACACCGCCGCCGAAATCGAGGAAAGGCGTCATCACCGATGAGAATCCGCGCCGCGGACGTGATTGTCACCAGCCCGGACCGCAATTTCGTCACGCTCAAGCTGACCACCGAGGACGGCGTGACCGGCCTCGGCGACGCCACCCTCAACGGCCGCGAACTGTCGGTCGCGTCTTACTTGTCCGATCATGTGGCACCGCTGCTGATCGACCGGGACGCCGGCCGGATCGAGGACACCTGGCAGTTCCTCTACCGCTCGGCATATTGGCGGCGCGGCCCGGTCACGATGGCCGCCATCGCCGCTGTGGACGTCGCTTTGTGGGACATCAAAGCGAAAATGGCCGGGATGCCGCTCTATCAACTGTTTGGCGGCGCATCCCGCAACGGCATTCAGGCGTACGGACATGCCAGCGGCCGTACGACAGAGGAGCTTTTCGACTCGATCCGGGCTCATCGCGAGCAGGGATACACCGCGATGCGGATCCAGACCGCTGTCCCAGGTCTGAAAGCCGTATATGGCGTGGCCTCGCAGCCTTCCGTCGACGGCAAACGATATGACTATGAGCCGGCTCAGCGGCAGGCATTCCCGCCGGAGGAAGACTGGGACACCCGCGCATATCTGCGCCACCTGCCGACGGTTTTCGAGTCCGTACGCAACGAATTCGGTCCCGAGCTGCCGTTGCTGCACGACGGCCACCACCGCATGACGCCTATTCAGGCGGCCAAACTGGGCAAGGCACTGGAGCCGTACGACCTGTTCTGGCTGGAAGACTGCACCCCGGCGGAAAACCAGGCGGCGCTGCGGCTGGTCCGCCAGCACACCACCACTCCGCTCGCGATCGGTGAAATTTTCAACACCGTCTGGGATTACCAGACGCTGATCCAGGAACAGCTGATTGACTACGTACGCTCGGCGGTCACCCACACCGGCGGCATCACCGCCATGCGCAAGATCCTGGATTTCGCGGCCCAATACCAGATCAAGTCAGGAATCCACGGGCCCACGGACATTTCTCCGGTCGGCATGGCCGCCGCACTACACCTGGATCTCGCGATCCACAACTTCGGCATCCAGGAATACATGCGGCACGGCACCGCGACCAACGAGGTTTTCCAGCAGACGTTCACTTTCCAGAACGGCTACCTTCATCCCGGCGAACAACCCGGCATCGGGGTCACCCTCGACGAGGAAGCTGCCGCCCGCCACCCGTACGCGCCGGCCTATCTGCCCTTCAACCGCCTCGCCGACGGCACGATCCACGACTGGTAGTGCTCACTCGAGACATACGCGGTCGCTTTCCTGCCCGGAGAGAAAGAGCGCGATTTCACCGCCCTCTTCGACAACATGCGTGCGGTCAGCGGGAGAAAGTCGGCGCAGCGCGGTAACTGTCACGGTGTCCGCCTCGACTGTCCAAGTGGCGGCGACTCGGCCGTCGACCAGCACCACGCGCGCGCCGGCGATCGACAGGCCGCGGTGCGCGTCGTCGACGATCCGGCCACGATCCTGATAGCCCAGGAGCGCGTTGTCGAACGCCGGCAGGAACCGCACCGGAGCGGGAGTGTCGGGGTCCGGGCGCGGCGCGTCGGGCAAGTCGAGCAACTCGCGGCCGCGCTCGTCCCGGAAGGTGACCAGCTCGGCACGTACGGCGGCCACCGCGGCGGGCAACCCGGCGAGGCCGCACCAGGCCCGCAGGTCGGTGGTCGTGGCTGGACCAAACGCGGCCAAATAACGTCGTACGAGCGCTTCCCCCACCGGATCCGAGCCATCCGCGGCCAGCGGGTCGATCTCGCGCCCCAACCAGCGGGAAAGCGGCACATTTCGCACTCCGGCCTGCTGCCGCCACAACCCGCGTGGGGGCAGTTGCGCCATCGGGACGAGCGCGGCGGCCACCACCTCGCCCAGCGCCCGCCGCCCCGGCGCCGGCCAGCGCTGCTCGAGCAGCGCTGCCACCTCGGCCATCGAACGGGGCTCGCCGTCGGCCACCGCCGCCCGGGCGGCTGCCGCGAGCTCGTCGAGATCGATCCCGGCGAACTCGCGACGGTACGCACCGAGTGCTCGCTGGCGCAGCATGGCGTCGTGTCGGGCTCGCCAGGCCAGCACGTCGGCGGCGGTCATGAGGTGGACAGTGCGCCGCATCAGGTGCGTACGCACCAGCCGCCGCTGGACCACCAGGTCCGATAGCAGCACCGGGTCGAAGGCGCTCAACCGTGACCACAACCCGACGAAAGGCTCCTGCGGCTGCTGGGCCTGCAGCCCGCACAGGTGCCCGACGGCATCGAGAACCGGCAGGTCAGCGCGGTCGAGGAGCAACTGTCGGGCGAGCGTGGCACGGTTGAGCGCCCGAGTGTCGAGGGTGGTCATTACGCCTTGGGGGTGTCGAGTGTCTCGCGCAGAATGTCCGCATGGCCGGCGTGCTGCGCGGTCTCAGCGATGACGTGCATCAGGACCGTACGCACGCTCCAGGTCGCGCCCGGCTGGTGCCACGGCGCCGCCGGCAACGGCTGGCCCGCCGACAGATCCGGAACACCCGCGATGATCTTTTCGGTAGTCGCGGCCACTTGTTCGTACCGCTGCACAATCCCGCCCACCGTCTCACCGGGCAGCATCTGGAAGTCCTGCTCGCGGTCGATGGCCCACTGCGGGAACTCGCTTGCCGTACCAGCCGCGAAGTCCGCCCAGGTGACGCCGTCGGGCAGGTCATAGCTCATCGCCGACGGCCCTTCGACCACGAAGCGAAGCCACTGCGCCTCGGTGGACGTCACATGTTTGACCAGGCCGCCCAGACACAAAGCGCTGACCGTCGGGCGCTCGCCGGCCTGCTCGTCGCTGATCCCTTCGATGGTCCTGGTCAGGGCGGCGCGGGCGGTCGCGAGCGCGGCGAGCAGGTCGACCCGCTCGGCATCGGTAGTGGTGGTCACGGTGTTCGGGCCCCTTTGGTCGCGGTCATTTCCTGGTACGAGGCAACCATCCCAGCAGTAGCGGTCAGCATGCGTCCTCTTCTCGTACGAATGGAAACCGCGGGATTAGTTCACTGCCAGGCCGGCGGCCAAATCGGGTAGCGCACCGCGGGCGCGCGCACCGCGGATCGGGTCGAAGTAGTCGTGCGACTCGACGATCTTTCCGTCTCGTACGCGCATCACCATGACCGCGGGCATCAGGAAGACTTTCCCGTCCGGATAGGTGAACTCGTAGCTGAACTCGGCCACCACCACCTCCGGGTCGGCGCCGTCGTGCAGGACCAGGTCGACCACCCGGCGGGTGAACTCCGGCCGGAGTCCGTCGGCGAAGGTGAAATGTTCCCGCACATCCGCGCGGCTGAGCAGCGGCGGCCGGTCTGGCGTCGCGAACGGATGACGTACGTCAGTCTCCTCCGCGTAGAGGTCGGCCAATCCGTCCAGCCGGTCGTCCACGACGCCGTTGATCAACTGCAGAAAAACGTCCCGAGGTTTGGCGCTCATCAGCGTGCTCCTATGATCCGAAGTGACGACTCCGATTATACGGAGTGACGACTTCGGATGGCAAACGACATGATGCGTGCGGACGCACAGGACAACCGGCGGCGGATTCTGGCGGCGGCCGAAAAGGTGTACGGCTCCGGCGAGGACGCCTCGACCGAACGGGTCGCCGAACTGGCCCACGTCGGGATCGCGACTGTTTTCCGGCACTTCCCCACCAAGGCGGCGTTACTGGAGGCTGTCCTGGTCACCCGGCTGGAGCGCCTACGCGAGCAGGCGCAGGCGCTGTTGGGGGCGGCCGACCCCGGCGCGGCGCTGACGGGGTTCTTCGCTCACCTGGTCGCCGACGCCGCCGGCAAGCTCGCGATCGCCGGGGCGTTGCAGGCCAGTGGCGGCGACGGGACGGACGCCGAACGCGCGTCGTACGCACTGCATGCGGCAGTTGGCGAGCTGCTTACCCGAGCTCAGGAAGCCGGTGCCGTACGCGCCGACCTGGGGCTGGACGAGTTCTACGCGCTGCTGATCGGCGCGTCCCGCGGAGTCGCCGCGATGGATCTCGACGAGACGGCCCGCGACCGGATGCTGGACGTGGTGTTCGCCGGGCTACGGCCAGTGGACGGCGAGCCGCGTACGTCATAGCGTACGAACGCGGCTGCCGGCCACCTTGTGTTAGTCGCTGTCGTCGTCTGATTCTTCGGCTTTGTCTTTGGCGGCCTTCACGTCGTCGTAGAAGCTGATGCCGCCCTGGATCCAGGCGGTCAATGCCTGCTGGATCGCCTGGTCAGTCTTCATTTGGCAGGCCACCCAGCGAAACGGCGCGAGCGTCAGGCCCTCGTCGGCGCGCCCGCCGAAAAGGATCGACTGGGCACGCAAGGCGCCAGGATCGGCGTCCTCATCGCCTTCCTCGATCATCTCGTAGAACAGCCCGATCAGCTGGCCCACGGTGTAAACCCGGCCGTGGGTGAGGGTTTTCTCCAGGAAACTCATCAACATCTCGCCGTTGTCGCCGGCGAAGCTCTGCAGAATCTCGGCCGTCGCCCCCGACACCGCGATGACAAACCCGTGAATGCCGAAGTTGATGCCGAAAACCCAGCGATTGCCGGTGCCGGCGGCGGTCGTCAGGGCCGCGGCCAAACCGTCGCATGCCGTGGTCAGCTGGATGGTGCTTTGGCCGTCGTCCGCGGCCGGCTTTTCGCGTCCCTGGAAGCCAGCCGCGGTTTTCGCGCCGCTGATCGAGGCTGGTCCGAGTGCGCCCCTGTCCCCCGGTATGGACGGCAGCGGCGCGGCCGCGAGCAGGTTGTAGATGACCGTCGCCGCGTTGTAGCAGGAAGGCTCGTGACTGCCCGCCGCCAGCGATGGGACCGACCCCTGCACTATCTCCTGATAAACATCATCGTCGTCCGAGTTTTGGGTGAGATCCACCTCGATCACCATGGAGAGCAGTTGGTTGAAGCCGATCCCGTACGCCGTCGCCTTCGCCGCCAGCAGCAACCGCTGACCACATCCGATGACCATGCAGGTGACCGGGGCGAGCTGGACTTGAAGCGTCGGCCAGAGCAACGGTGGGACCAGCGAAACAACATCCGCGGTCGGCACCGTGACCACACCATCAGTTGGGTCCTGCAACGTACATAAGTCATCTTGGACTTGCGTCAACGGCCCTGTGTGGTCAGTGAACTCGACGGTGTCTTCCTGCTCATCGTGAACAAACCTGACGAACCGGTACGTCTGACCAACGACCAACTGCAGCCCTCCAGGACCGGGAGCAGGCCCCGGGCCAGGCCCCGGCACGGGATCGGGCGGCGGCGGATCGGTGCCCCGACGCTGCTTCTTCGAGGCTGGCTCGCCGGGTGTTTGCGCTGGCTGATTGCCTTGAGACTCGTCGAGCTTACGTTTCTCGCCATGCTGGTTTTGGCCTGGCTGCACGTTTCCTCCCCGCCTGGTCCGGTGTGCGGCCCCGGTCTGGCCGACGCCGACACCGGGGACGGTACGCGCACTGTCGCCCTTCAGACCAAAAATTCTTGCAACCGTTGGAAACCTGCCGTATCAGCCGGATTCTTCGGTCTGTTAAGGCGATTTCCAGCTAAACCTGCACGGTCGTAAATGCGTCCACATCCGAGGCCCAGAGATAATGTGCCTGGAACAGTTCGTACTGTTCCTCGATGCTCTGAGTCCAGGCCGTCACGTCAGCGTCCTTCGGGTGGTCGAGCAAATGCTTGACCACCTCGGCCACGGTGCCTCTGGGGAACTTCTTCGCGGCGAGGTTGTCCAGGGTGTCCTGGATCTTTTTCGCAGTGGCCGTGAAACTCGTGATGATATTCAGGGCCGCGTCCTGCGGAGTCTGGCCGCCGGGGAGCCGCTGCGTGAGGTTCTCCTTGATGGTCTTGTTCACCTCGGCAGCGCGGACGAATTTGGTCTTCAGTACGCCATCAGCGTGGGTGGGTTTGAGCGCCAGCCAGGTGGCCGACAAAGTCGCGTTCTTGGGACTGTCCAGGAAGTAGAAGTCTCTGATGCCTGTCGCGTTGAGCAGCACACTGCTGCGGCGCGCACCATCCCGCAGTTTCCTCGTACCGAAGGAAAACCCGTTCGCGCCAACGACCTTCGCGCCGGCGGTGACCTTTCCCCGCAGGCCCGCGGCGACTCTTTCGGCCAATGAAGTCCCGCTGTATTGCTGGCCGCTGTAGCAGGACAGCAGCACGATGGTGCCTTTGTACGTGGCTGGGATGCCCAGTCCCGGAGCGGTCAGCAGCTCGAGCAGTTTCTTCGTGTCGATGCTGCCCAAGTCGCCGGTGGACGGATTGCCGTGGCTCGCCACGTAGAGCGCCTCCAGCTCGCGGAGCTCGGAGAAGTCGACGCCGGTTTTGAGCTCGTTGACCTCCTGGTCGAGCCGGCCGAGCTTGATCTGGTGGACCTGCTTCAGGATCGCGTAGTCACTGCTGGAGCCGTTGACCGAGATCACCGCGCACCCTCCGATGAATTTGGCTCTGTTAAGCCGTAAATGAGTGTCGCCAGGCTAGCCGCGGCAACGCCGGAGCAGCATCGGCCGGACATCCGCCGGATACGGACTGTCAGGCTGTCATCACGGACCGAACGAGGGTGGCGGTCGATCTTGCCTCCACGTAGGTCTCGCCGACGCGATCGAGTCCCCAGCGAACGATTGCTCGTTCGACCATTGGCTGACCACTTTCGTCGCCGGACAGCCAAATCGTCAGGGACGTTCTCCATCCGCGCGACGTTCCGACATTCTTCAGATGAGTAAGAGTGCCGTAGCGGCAGGCGTCTACCACGAATTCGGTCGTGTGGTCACCAGTGACCTTGGACCCGCGGTGCCCACCGGATCAGCCCGGTGGCTAGCGCAAACGGCCCATCGCGGGTGCACATTCGTATTGACACACATTGATACACCTTGTAGCCGTTGCTTTTCGCCTGCGGTGTCTGCGAAAGTCAACACGCCAGATCAGCGCAGCGGGCTGATCGATTTACGCCAGCACCGTCGGGCACCGGACCATCGGGGAGAAGCGTATGCGAATCGTGGCGGTCATGAATTACAAGGGTGGAGTGGGAAAGACGACGCTTACGGCGAATCTCGGTGCAGTCGCCGCCAGTCGTGGCCTGCGGGTGCTGCTTGTCGACCTCGATCCACAGACCAATCTGACCTTCTCGTTTTTCACCATCGACGACTGGCACGATCAGTTGAAGGACCACCGGACGATCAGACAGTGGTACGGCGCCGAAATACCCGGGCGAGACATTTCGCTGGCAGACCTCGTCGTCACACCGAAGCGGGTCAACGAGGCACTCAAGAACACCACTGGACAGCTTGACCTGATCGCCTCTCACCTCGGTCTCATCGACATCGATCTTGAGCTCGCCGCCCGACTTGGCGGAACCACCACTCTCGACGGATCCAAACGCAGGTTCCTGGACCTGCACGGCTGTCTGCGCCATGCGTTCGAAGACGAGAATTTCAGCGAGTACGACCTGGTGCTCATCGACTGCGCACCGAATTTCGGGCTCGTCACCAAGACGGCGATCGCGGCCAGTGAGCACATTCTGGTGCCAGCCAAGGCGGACTACCTGTCCACCCTCGGGCTGGACTACCTGGTGGGGAATTGCGCCGCGCTCGTGCAGCAGTTCAACGACTATGTCAACCACAAGCCCGAAACCAGTGGTCACCGTCCCATCGATCCGGCTTTTCTGGGGGTCGTCTTCACGATGGTGCAGATCTACTCACAGCAGGTGACCCTTGCCCAGCACACCTACATCGAGGAAGTGCGCCAGAACTCCCGAGTCCCGGTGTTGGAAAGCAGAATCCGCAACAGCCCTCGACATTTCGGCGATGCCGGCGAGAGTGGCATACCGGCGATGCTGAGCGCCAGCGGCAAAGACGAGGTCGTCCGGGAGTTCGACCAGTTGGCCGACGAGGTGCTCGGCGCGCTCACGTTGTCGGCGGGTGGTCATCGGTGAACGAGCTGGGAAATTTCGCGAGCCTGCAGGCCCGGGTGTACGAGTTTCTCGCACGGCAGGACGAAAGCACGCTGCAGGCGATCGTCAGCGGAACCGTACAGTTGGCCGTTGCTCCCGCTGACGAGGCGCCCGTCGGCTCCCGCGAAAACACCGGCGAACCGGCACCGGTCCACCATCGCATCGAGCCATCCGACGATCCGGCCCAGGCCGCGCGGGACCTCGCCCGACTGACGTCGGAGAACGATCGACGGGCCTACGTGACCGCGTCCAAACTGCCCATGGGCGACCTGCGGTTGATCGCCAGGCTACGCGGCTTGAGCGGCTACAGCCGTCTCAACAAAACCGCGCTCGTGGAATTACTGGCTGGCAACGGCGCGGCCCCTGCTCGTACGCCCGCCGCCGAACCAAAAACCCCGGCACCGTCGTCCGCCGGTCCGGTCAAAAGCTCAGCGCCACCGCCGCTCCCCACGAAGCCGGACGCCGCAGCGGCGGCTATTGCCGTCCGCCTGCGCGAGACCGAAACCGAGGAAGCGGGTGCCGCGTACCTTCGTGCGCAGGCCCTCGACCGAGATCACCTGCTCGCGGTCGCCGCTGAGTTGGGGCTCAGCCGAGTGAACCGGCTGAGCCAGCCAGAACTGGAGAAAAGAGTGCTCAAACAGGCGATCGGCGCTCGGCGCAAATTCGATGGCCTGCGAAAGTGGTGAGCAGAGATGGCTGACGAAAGGCTGGACGAGCGCGACGAACCGGCCGGCCGCTCGATGTATTTGATCGACGGTCGCCGCGTCACGGTTTCCGACCTCCTGGGGGCCGGACTGTTGAAGGCCGGTACGAATCTCAGGTTTACGCGCAATCGGATTGGCAAGACGTACCACGCGACGGTGACCGACAAAGGCCGGATCCGGCTTGACCCGGACGGCGAGGAATTCCGCTCGCCGTCCCGCGCCGCCATGGTCGCGGCGGGCATGCGGGCAGTCGACGGTTGGCTGGCGTGGCTGGTAGTCGACCAGGGCCGATTGCTGGACGCCGTACGTCAGGAGTTGCTGGACCAGGCGATTGCGGCCGACGCGGCCCATCCGCAGAATGCCGACACCGAACTCCAACGCCTGCATGAGCGCCTGCGGGTGGCCCGCAGGCGGGCCGACGACCAGCAGCCGGAACGTATTTCGGTCCGCGACCTCCTTTCTTTGTGGGGCGCCAAAGACCGTGGCGATCAGGTCAGCCAGATCGAGGCCGACCTCGCCAACCATGGACTCGTGACGTCTCCCAGCTTCCGCGCGGTGACTCTGGACACGATGGTTTCGCTGACCACACCGCCCGACGAGCCCGAGGTGACCGCGATCGCTGAGGTCGCTGGCATCGACGACGCGGCGGTTGCCGAGGACGATGAGGGCGGCGGCGACCTGAATGTCCGCCTGACAGTGGGAAACCTGTCGCCGCTGGACGGTGTCATGTCCGTCGAGCCGAACAGTACGTTCGACGAAGCGATCACGAAAATGCTTCTCAACGACTTCTCGCAGCTCGCCGTGCTCAGCGGATCTCGCAATCTGCGTGGCGCCGTGACCTGGCGCTCCATCGCGCACGCGAGACACCAGAAGCCCGATGCGAGCTTCGCTGACGCGATCGACCATCGAGTCGACGTCGTCGACTACGACCGCGACCTGTTCGAGGTTCTTCCCACCTTGCAGCAGCGAGAGTTCGTGTTCGTCCGCAACGAAACCAAGGAAATCGCCGGCATCGTCACCACTGCGGACGTGGCGGATCGCTACGGCGAGATGGCCACTCCGTTCTTCCAACTGGGCGAACTGGACCAGACGTTGCGATGGGTTCTGAGCCGCGCCTTCGACATCCAGACCATCCGGCGGCACTGCAACAGGTCCGTCGCGACCTTCGACCAGCTGTCGATCGGCGACTACCAACGCGTACTGGAGAACCAGCAGGTGTGGGTCGAACTCGGCTGGCCGCTGGATCGCCGCACCTTCATCAACCGCCTGGAGGAAATCCGGCTGATCCGCAACAAGGTCATGCATTTCCACCCTGACCCGGTCCCCGCGGACGCGGTCAACAAGCTACGGCGGTTCAACAGCCTCATCCACCGCTATCGCGATCTCGCCTAACCTCCGCCGGTCGACTCCCCTTATCGGGTTCTTGATCGGTCAACAGCGGTTATAGTGGCCAAATACAGATCAACGAGGAGTGTGTGCCACCAGCCAGCGGCACCGTACAGATGGGTGTACGACACTGGCCCGGGATGCGGTCGGAGTACGCCTGGCTGCCACCCACCGTCACGGCCACCCAGACCAAGCCGTACCAGATCGGGGTTTCGTTCACCGCGCACCGGACCGCCATCTACGGGCTGGACGGGCGGCTGGGCTACTCCGACATCCGGGCCGGCGCGGTGTTCGTGACCGGTGCCGAGGAGATCACCTGGGCGAGTGTTCGCGAACCCAGTGAGTCGTTGGAAATCTATCCGTCCCAGGACCTGCTCCGGTCGCTGGGCGGAAGCCTCGACGCGATCGAGCCGGCGATGGCGGTCGCAGACGCGACCGTACTGGCGGTCGCGTCGATGCTGCGACGCGCGCACCTGACCGGCACCGCAATCAGCGACGTCGCCGCCAGTACGGTGGCGCACCGGCTGGGCAGCCACCTTTTGGAACGCTACGGCGGGTTGCGGCTCCGTCGGCGGGTGGGCCGGCTGCCCCTCGCGACCGTTGACCGGGTGGCGGAGTTCGTCGACGCCGGGCTGGCTGGCCCGTTGACCCTGGACGCGCTCGCCACGGTGGCGACGCTCAGCCCCTATCACTTCGCCCGTGGTTTCAAGGCCACCACCGGGATGGCGCCGCATCAGTTCGTCACCTCCCGGCGGATCGACCGGGCCAGGGCGTTGCTGCTGGACACGCCTTCGAGTGTCGCTGACATCGCCCGCGCGGTGGGGCTGTCCAACGTGCGGCATTTCCGGCAATTGTTCCGCGCGCAGCTGGGCGTACTTCCCGGCCAGCTACGCCGAAAACCGCAAGATCCGACCCTGTAAACCCCAGTCCCGGCGTGCGATCCTCTCCGGGTGAATGTTGATCCTTACCTCATCGTCAACGGCGACGTGTCGTTGTCCGCTCGCATCTATCGTGAGCCCGAAAACCTTCTCGTCCGTCAACCGGCGGTGATTGTCACCGGTTCGTGGCTGACCGTGAAAGAACAAATGGCAGACCGCTACGCGAGAGCACTCGCGGCCCGCGGTTTCACGGTTTTCACATTCGACTTCGCCGGATTCGGGGAGAGCGGCGGCGGCCCACGACAGGCCGAGCTACCGGCGCGCAAAATCGCTGACATCAAGGCCGCGGCCGAACACGTGTCGACGCTTTCCTTCGTCCATCCGCGGCAGGTCGGCTACCTGGCCATCTGCGCCAGCGCTCAGTACGCGCTAGCCGCGATCGCCGCCGGCGCCCCGATTTCCGCATTCGCCAGCGTCGCCGGCTGGTTCCACGACATGGAGTCGGTGGCGCCGTTTTACGGCGGAGCCGCTGGCGTCGACCTGCGCGTAGGCCGCGGGCGGGAAGCCCTGCAGGATTACCTGAGCACTGGCTCAGTCCGCACGGTGCCCGCGTACGAAGATGGCAACGACCGCGCTGGGATGTCGTTGCCGCTGGATTACTACGCCGACGCCGACCGCGGCGCCGTGCCGGCGTGGACCAATCAGATGGCCGAACTGAGTTGGCACTATTGGCTCACCTTCGACGGCCTGAGTGCCGCGTCCGCCGTGTCGACGCCGAGTCTTTTCGTGCACGGCGACGACTGCGTGCTGCCAGACAACGTCCGGCGGATCGGCAAGACGCTCAGCGGACCGACCGAGATGGTCTGGTCCGACGGCGGACAGACCGACTTCTATGACCAACCAGCCCAGGTCGACCTGGCCGTGGACGCCGCCACCACCCATTTCAAGAGGACCCTCAGCGCATGACCGACACCACTGTCATCACCCGGATGCTGTTTGCGATCGACGCCCTGGACTGGGCCACCGTACGAAAATGCCTCGCAGACCAGGTCGAACTGGACTACACGTCACTGTTCGGTGGCGAGCCGCAAACCATCGCCGCGGACACGCTGCTCGAACAGTGGAGCGGCCTGCTTCCCGGGTTCGATGCCACCCAGCACCTGACCGGTCCGGTGGTGGAAACCGCGGACGATCGGATCGAAACCCACGTCCGGGCCGTCCACGTACTGGGCGACGAGGTATGGGGCGTACACGGCCACTACGTCGCCGACCTCCGGGACGACCGCATCTGCGCGCTGACCCTGCGGCTCTTCTATCAGGACGGAAATCGCGACCTACCGGCCGCCGCCCTCGAGCGCGCGAAAACCTCGCCACGACACTGAACCAGCCCAAAAGACGTAGGGCGTGTCTCCTCATCCCAGGCGGATGAGGAGACACGCCCTACTGGTCTGTTCGCCGAGTCGTTTGTCGTTAATAGTCGGCCGCCCCTCCATCTCGTCGTACGAGCGGCAGAAAGACGGTGTCGATGATTTCGTCAAGCCCCTCTTGCGGCATTGGTCGCAGATTCATGAAAACGTGGTGACGGAGCAGATCCGCGGGCAGTGACCGAATGAGCGGCGTCAGGCGATCGGGGTTCGCCTCGCCGCGTTCGACCGCGGCCGCGAGGATGCTGGCCATCACCGGATCCTGGCCGTTGAGGATAACGTCGCGAAGGTCCGCAAGGGTTTCGCCGGTCTCCTGGTAGTAGCCGCCGAGCTGCACTCCGAGCACGGCCGCGAGGTCGGTACGCGTGTTCAGTTGTCGCAACAGCGCGATCATGTCCTCGCGCAGGCTGCCGGTGTTCGGTGTGCGGATCGGTGACTCCGTGCCCGCGTACGCGATCGTCGCGTGCAGCAGGTCATGCCGGGTCGCCCACCGGCGGGCGAGCACTGGGCGGCTGGTGTCGGCCCGGTTGGCCACGGCCTCCAGGGTGAACCCGGCGTACCCGTTCTCACGCAGCACTGCCCACGCCGCCGAGAGCAGCGCCTCCTCCAGCGCGGCGCCGCGCCGACGATGCGAGGGAGTGGAATTTTTTGGATGCACTTGCGCATCTTATCAGCTCGTCGTAGTGTCGCTATTAGATGCAGTGCGGCATCTAATCGAGCAAGCGAGGGGACGCTATGAGCGAGTACGAGATGACCAAGACCGATGTCCTCATTGTCGGAGCGGGGCCGGCCGGGCTCACGCTGGCCTGTGATCTGGCTCGGCGCGGCGTGGCTTTTCGCATCGTTGAGCGGGACCTGATGCCCAACACCGCGTCCAAGGCGAAGGGCATCCAGTCCCGCTCGCTGGAGGTGCTGGACGACCTCGGCGCCGTCGACTACGTCGTACGCACCGGCATCGCCGACCTGCCGATGTGGTTCCACGACGAGCACGGCACCACCGTCGAGCACCCGTCGATCACAGTCCCCGCGAAGGACAGCTTCCACACGCCGTATCCGAACCTCCTGTGGATCGGGCAGTTCGACGTCGAGCACGCGTTGCGCGAGCGCCTCGCCGACTTCGGCGGCGCGGTCGAATGGGGAGTGGAGGCGCTCGACCTCACGCAGGACGAGGGCGGGGTGACCGTGACACTGCGTGCGCCGCAGGGCGAGCGCACCGTACGAGCGCGGTACGTAGTGGGAACCGACGGTGGCAAGAGCACCATCCGCAAGCTGATCGGTCTGACACTCAACGGCGAGACTCACGAAGAGCAGCGTTTCTATCTCGGCGATGTCACCGTCGCCGACCTGCGCCGCGATCACGCCCACGTCTGGACCTCGGACAAGGGCATGCTCATCCTCACCCCGCTGCCCAACACGCAGAACTGGCAGCTCCAGTGCCTCATCCCGGCGGGCGCCGCCACCCAGACGCCGAGCCTGGACTTCTATCAGCAGCTGCTCGACGAGCGCGGTGCCGGGGTCAGGCTGACCGGGGCGAGCTGGCTGTCCGTCTACCGGGTGAACGTACGGATGGTCGACGACTATCGCAGCGGACGGGTGTTCCTGGCCGGCGACGCGGCACACGTACATTCGCCAGCGGGGGGTCAGGGCATGAACACCGGGATCCAGGACGCCTACAACCTCGGCTGGAAGCTCGCCGCGGTCCTGACAGGTACGAAACCGCAGCTGCTGGACACGTACGCGGCGGAACGGATTCCGGTGGCCCGCAAGGTCCTCGCGATCAGCACCGAGAAATACCAGAACACCGCCGACCAGGCCGAAGGCGGCATCGACGTGGTGACCACCGCGCTCACCCAGCTCGCGGACGACTCGCTCACCTCTGGCCTGGGCATTCGCTACCGCACCGGGCCCGCGTCCCACGAGACCGATCGCCTCGGTGCGGGAGACCGGGCGCCGAACGCGATCGGCCTGATCGGCCCCGACCGTACCGTCGACGTGTTCGACCTGCTGCGGGGCCCGCAGTGGAACCTGCTTGCATTCGACGCGCAAATGCCCGTCGTGACCGACCTCGCGATGCCCGAGCACCTGCACGTACACCGGATCAACAGCACGAAGGGCAGCGGCATCTTCGACGCTGACGGCGAATTCCAGCGGATCTACGCCGCCCGGCCCGGCGAGCTCATTCTGGTGCGCCCGGATGGCTACCTCGCCACCCGCGCATCCGGCGACGACGCGGCCGCACTCATCAAGCGACTGCGCGTCCTCGTCCACGATCAACAGATCCACCGGCCGCTGGATGTCCGGCAGCCCGCTGCACACCACCTGAGCTGACTGATGGTGGTGACGATCAATCCGTGCCGCTGACCCATGGCTTCGGGTCAGGTCCGCTTGCGGCTCGCGATCTCGTCAGAGAGCTGCCGTACGTGGGCGGGGTCCGCGTCCCGGGCAAGGCAGATGTAGTGGTCCATGACGGCCGGCCGGTAGCGCACGGGCAACGTCTGTCCTGGCGCGAGTCGGGTGAGCTCGGTGATCGTGAGGTTTTCGTCCGCGATACCGCGGAACGAGATGCCGCCGGCGGTCTCCACGTCGAACATCAGGACCACGCGTGGATTGCTGTTGACCTCCCGCCAGTCGACGAGAACGCCGAGCGCAAGCGCCCCCGTACGCAGTTCCGCATTGCGCTTGCGTGCATCACCGCTCAGGAGCGGGTTCGGGGTGACGCCCGGAAGTCGGGCCCGACGCCGAGCGATTCCCGACTCAGGTCGGGCCTGAGCTGCGCCATCTGATCGTTAAGCTTTTCTTCGAACCGAACATCCTGCCCACCGACGGGGAGAACGAACCAGGCACCGTTTTGTCGGTGCTCTCGTGAACGCTCGATTTCGGGGGTTCGCTGTTTCCGTTGTTGATCTTGGTTAGTTGGTCTACCCGAAGCGGACATATCGAGTGAATGTCCGTTTCGGCTAGACCAACTAACCAAGATCAACACAGGGCTGGAGTGGCTGAGGTGACTGATTCTGACGCCCGGTCAAAGGTAACAGGGCGTGACGTGCAGGGCGTGCCGCACTCAAGTGGGGACTGCACTTTTAACGGTGTGACTCCGGGACGTAGGAGGCACCAGTGACTGATGTGACACTGGCTTGAGGACGTGATTAAGCCCAACCGCGCCCCGTCGACGTACGCCAACTACGACATGTTCATGCGGCTATACATCGTGCCTGGGCTCGGCGACAAACGGCTGAGCAAACTACAGAAACGCGAAGTTCAGACGTGGATCAACCGGGTCGCGAGGACATGTCAGTGTTGTGAGCAACGTACGGATGCCCAGCGGCCAATCAAAAAGCAGTGCTGCGCAAGGTCGGCGCCGGATTGCCGCGGCATGGTGGTGTCGTCACGAACATTAACCAACATCCGGAACTACCTGCGTGCCTCACCTCAAAGGCCCTATCCGGCGAAATGCGGATAGGGCCTTTGACCAGGTGGATCTGAGGGGACAGAATTCGAACCCAAACCGCACCCAACGACGTAACTGAACCACACGCGGGGGTCCGGGGGCTTGCCCCCGGGGCGGGGTCTGGGGGCTGGGCCCCCAGGGCAATGCGGAACGCAAAGGTCCGCGTCCTCAGCGGACACGGACCACCAATGCGTGGACCTGAGGGGACAGAATTCGAACCCGACTGAAGATCAACACCCGACCCAGCCACACCTGGGGGTCCGGGGGCTTGCCCCCGGGGCGGGGTCTGGGGGCTCCGCCCCCAGGGCAATCGCGGAACAACAACGGCTCGCGCTCTTCGCGAGCACGAGCCGCCAATTTGTGGAGCTGTGGGGATTCGAACCCCAGACCCCCTCGATGCGAACGAGGTGCGCTACCAGACTGCGCCACAGCCCCTTGAACGGCGCCAACATTAGCACGCAGGCTAGGAAGCCTTGATCGGCCGGGTCAGAGGTTGGCGACCTTGCGTTCCTCGAAGGGTGGCGTCGTGGCGGCGGGTTTGTCCGTACGAGCCGGGGCGCGGCGGGGTGGCTCGGGTGGGGCCGGGGCGCGGCGCAGGCCCATGCGGCCATCGGTGGTCTGTACGACCTGGTAGCCGCCGCGGGCGAGCAGCGCGATGGTGGAGTCGTCTGGGGGGCGGCGGCGGGCCGACGCGGGGGTGGCTACCCAGGCGACGAGGGAACGTTCGGCGTCGGAGCCGATGAGTTCGGCGGCGCCGGCGACAGTCATCACCACGGCGGCGAAGTCGCGGGCGCGGCGGCGACGGCGGAGCAGGGCGAGCGTACGACGGCGTTCGGCGACGGCCCGGTTCCGGAGATGGCTGAGGTACGCGATGAGCAGGATCGCGGAGACGCTGAGGCCGACCAGGAAACCTGGACCGACCGCCAGCAGGCCGGCGACCTGACCGGCGACCAGCAGCGCGAGGACGGTCACCACGCGGCGCCGGCGGCGGCGCCACCAGTGGCTGGGCTCCGGGCCGCTGGCGGCGCGTCCGGTCGTACGAGCAGCCGGCTTCTGCGCGGCGCCGACCCTGGTGACCTGCTCCTTCTGCAGCGACACCAGCCAGATGAGCGCACGGCGCAGGTGCAGCCAGGCCGCGGCGGGCAGCGAGATCGTGTCGGGGCGCAGGTCGATCGGCCCGGTCTGCCGGAAACTTTCGTCGGCGTCCTTAAGAGCCTCGTACACAGCCGCGTCGTCTTCGACCGAGCCGGGCACCAGCGCACCGGACACCACAGCCCGGCCGGAGGCGCCCGGCACGTACCCGCTGAGGTCTGGCAAGGCTTGCGTGACTGGCTCGTCGGCCGGCTCCTCCAGCACCGCGCTGGGCGGCGCTACCGGCACCTGGCCAGGCACCGTCGTACGACGACGGCGCCGGCGCAGCACCCGCATCATCGACGTACGCAGCTCGAAATCGGCGCGCAGCTTCCGGTCGTACCGGCGCACCAGGGACGGCACGAGGGCAGCAAGTCCCCCGACCGCGGCGATCAACAGGAGGATCGACGAGGGCAGCATCGACACCTCCGTCACGTCTGCCTCAACTGTCACACGAGGCTACGTGCCTACCAGTTCCCGATCTGGGAGGTGATCACGGCGTGTCACGGCCGTGAAGGCCGCAACGCCCCGTTCCTTGCGCTGGACGCAGGGAACGGGGCGTTGCGGACGAAGCAGCGAGCTAGGAGGCGACGGTGAGCAACTGGCGGCGGACACGACGCGCCTCGCGCGCCTCGTCCGGGTCCAGCAGCGGTACGGCGGCCAGCAGACTCTTCGTATACGGGTGCTGCGGGTTGCTGTAGAGCTCCTCGGTGTCGGCGTGCTCGACGAGCTTGCCGTGCTGCATCACCGCGACCCGGTCGCACACCTGACGCACCACCGCGAGGTCGTGCGAGACGAACATCAGGGTGAGGTGGAACTCCTCCTGCAGGTCGTCCAGCAGCCGGAGCACCTGCGCCTGGGTGGTCACGTCCAGCGCGGACACCGGCTCGTCACAGATGAGCAGCTTCGGCCGCAGCATCAGCGACCGGGCGATGCCGATGCGCTGGCGCTGGCCGCCGGAGAACTCGTGCGGATAAGCGTTGAAGCGCTGCGGGTCCAGGCCCACCCGCTCCAGCATGTCCTGCACTTCCTGGCGGATCTGTCGGCTGTTCTTGCCGCCCATGATCCGCAGCGGCAGCGCGATGCTCTCGCCGATCGGAATGCGCGGGTTGAGCGAGGAGACCGGGTCCTGGAACACCATCTGGATGTCCCGACGTACCGGCTTGAGCTGGCCATTGGGCAGGTTCGAGATGTCCTTGCCCTCGAACATGACCTTGCCGGAGGTGGGCTGCAGGAGCCGGATGATGGACCGCGCCAGCGTGGACTTGCCGCTGCCGCTCTCACCGACCACGCCGAGCGTACGGCCGCGGGGCACGTCGAGCGTGACGTCGTCGACCGCCTTGACCTCGATCCGGTTGCTGCCCAGGAAGCCTCGGCCGCTACGGAAGGTCTGGTGCAGGTTGATGACCTGGACGAGCGCGTCGTCCTTGTCGATCGTGCCGGCCTTGATGGCCTCCAGCCGGGCCGTCACCTTCGCCGACGGCGAATCCAGCCGCGGCACCGAGGCCAGCAGGGCCTGCGTGTACGGGTGCACCGGGCGGCGAAGCACGTCACCGACCGGCCCGCGCTCCACCTCCTTGCCCTTCTGCATGACCAGGATCTCGTCGGTGCTGCCGGCCGCCACGCCAAGGTCATGGGTGACCAGGATGAGCGCCATGCCGGTCTCCCGGCGCAGGTCCTCCAGCAGGTCCAGGATCTGGGCCTGAACAGTCACGTCGAGCGCGGTGGTGGGCTCGTCCGCGACCAGCACGCGGGGCTGGCAGACGATGCCCATGGCGATCACCGAACGCTGGCGCATGCCGCCGGAGAACTGGTGCGGATAGGCCTTCGCACGGCGCGCCGCGTCCGGGATCCGGACGTGGTCGAGCGCCTCGACGGCCTTGGCCCAGGCCTCCTTCTTCGAGCACTGCACGTGCGACCGGTAGGCCTCGGCGACCTGGTCGCCGACCGTGTAATACGGGTTCAGGGCCGACAGGGCGTCCTGGAAAACCATCGCGATCTGGCTGCCGCGCATCTGCCGGACCTGCTCGTCGCTGGCCGACTGCATGTCGGTGCCGGTCACCACGATCTCGCCGGTGATCTTCGCCCGGCTGCGCCGATGGAGTCCGAGCAGCGCGAGCGAGGTGGCGCTCTTGCCGGAGCCGGACTCGCCCACGATGCCCAGCGATTTGCCGGCATCCAACTCGAACGAGAGGCCATCAACAGCCTTGAGCGGACCCTGCTGGGTTGGGAACGTGATCCGAAGGTCCTTGACCTCCAGCACGGGCCCCGCCGGCGCGTCGGACGGCTTGGTCAGTTTCGACATCCTCACCTCACTCTGGGAACGGCGGCAGCATAGAACACCCGCGACAGCCCTCGTGGCCCGAACGCCGATTCAGTCGCCGGACTGTTACCTATTCGCGATAGATCCGCAGGTCACGCCGTACCCGCTCGATAACGACCGCCCGCAATGGGCCATCTTGCAACCAACACCCCATGGGGCGCGAAACTGTCGTACCCCCACCTCATTCTGGCCCCCTCCCATATCGGGTGGGGGTGGGTCTGAGGACGCGCGCGCGAAGAAGTTGATCTTGGTTTCGGCTGGCGGCGACGAAACCAACCTCGACGGCAGCGGCGAATCAGGGCGTACGAGAAGCCCGCCAGCGCGCGACCAGACCGGACGGTGCCACGTCCTCGACGGTCAGCGCGTAGCCGACGTGGTCCCGCCAGGCGCCGTCGATGTGCAGGAAGCGCTCATGGAGGGACTCCTCGCGGAAGCCCAGTTTCTCCACCACCCGACGACTGGCGACGTTCTCCGGTCGGATGTTGACCTCGATCCGGTGCAGGCTGGCGGCGGTGAAGCCGTGGTCGACGACCATCGCGAGAGCGGTCGGCATGATCCCGCGGCCGGCCAGCCGGCCATCCACCCAGTAGCCCACCGATGCCGAGCAGAACGCGCCCCGAACGACGTTCGAGAGCGTGATCTGGCCGGCGAAGGCGCCTTCGTACGTGATGACCCACGGCAGCGTGTCGCCGGTCCTTACGCCGCGTTTGAGCGACCGGAACAGGTTCGGATACTGGCTCACGTCGTTGGACACCCGCCACGGCTGCGGCCGGGTCGGTTCCCAAGGCGCCAGCCAGCGCTCGTTGGCCAGCCGCACCTCGCTCCACGCGCGCGCGTCACGAGAGCGGTGCGGTCTCAACGTGACAGGGCCGTCGGTCAGGGTCGCGGGCCACCCAGGGTGTCGATACACGGCCGGTTATCGTCGCCGATCGAAGAGCAGTACGTCCACTGAGGTCCCTGCCGGCGCAGTCGCGATCCGCTCGCCGAGCACCATCAGCGCGTTCGCGGCGGCCAATCCGGACAGCAGGTGCGGGCCGCCGGCCAGCGGTGCGGCCGTGTAGCCGCCGCCGCGCCGCTCGGTCACGTACGCCGGCCGGAACTCCCGATAGCCGCGCGGCGAGGACACCGTCTCGGTCAGGTGCGCTTTCACCGACGGCCGGAAAACCGGCTCGGCGCCGGCCAGGCGCTGCAGGACGGGCCGTACGAGCACCTCGAAACCGACGAGCGCGGAGCCCGGGTCGCCCGGCAGGCAGATCACCGGGGTGCGCTCGTCGCCGATCCGGCCGAAGCCGAACACTTGCGACGGGTAAACGGAGACATCGGTGAAAGTTACGCCCTCGCGGGTGAGCGTGCGACGGACCATGTCCCCAGGGCCGGTGCCGGTGCCGCCGGTGAGCACCACCAGGTCCGCGCGGATGGTCTGGTCGTCCAGCAGCGAACGCAGTTTTTCCGGGTCGTCCTGGCAAATCCCGACCCGGAAGGCCTGCGCGCCGGCCTCCACCGCAGCGGCCGCGAGAGTGTGCGAGTTGGCGTCCACGACCTGGCCCGGCGAGCCGACCCGGCCGGTGTTGACCAGCTCGTCACCAGTGGCCACCGCGACCATCCGGGGGCGCGGTCGTACGGCCACATGGTCGATGCCGGCAGCGGCCAGCAACCCGACAACCCCGGCCGACACGTACGTCCCGGCGGGCAGCATCACCGTGCCGGCGGCCACGTCATCGCCGGTCCGGCGGACGAACGAGCCACGCCGGGGCGCGTCGGCCACCTCGATGACGACGAGGCCGCCGTCGGTCCAGCTGGTAGGCACGACAGTGTCGGCGCCAGCCGGCAACGGTGCGCCGGCGGCCACCGAGAAACAGCTGCCGCCGGTCAGCCGGGTCGGCTTCCACGACGTCGAGGTCACGTCACCGATCACCGACAGCCGGGCCGGCAGCCGCTCGGTCGCGCCGGACACGTCGTCGGCGCGCAGCGCGTACCCGTCGACGGCGGCCATGTCGAACGGCGGCAGCGGCCCCGGCGCCTGCACGTCGGTGGCCAGCACGCCGGCATGCGCGTCGTGCAGCGCCAGGTCGAACGGACGCAGCGGGTTGATCTCGCTGAGCACCCCGGAAAGGTAGTCAGCCAGTCCGACTCCGCCGGAACTCACCTCGGAACTCATTACGCCCCCCCGGAAATTCACGCCAACCCGGACATCATCGCGCGCCGCCGGGACCAGAGTCGAAAGTGGACTGAAATCCACTGTCCACATAGGACTTGAGCCAGTCCCGAAAATCCGGCCCCAAGTCGTCGCGGTCGGCGGCAAGTTTGACCACCGAACGCAGATATGACTGGCGGTCGCCGGTGTCGTAGCGGCGGCCACTGAAAAGCACGCCGTGCACCGGCGTACCTTCCGCGGCCATCGTCGCCATCGCGTCGGTCAGCTGGATCTCGCCGCCGCGGCCGGGCTTGGTCCGGGCGATCACTTCGAAGATCTCGCCTGGCAACACGTACCGCCCGATGACCGCCAGGTTGCTCGGCGCCTCGTCCGGCTCCGGCTTCTCCACCAGCTCGGAGATCGCCACCACGTCCGGCTCGTCGGTCAGGGTGGCCGTCGCGATCCCGTACAACTTGGTGAGCTCCTTGGGCACCTCGATCAACCCGACCACGATCCCGCCGGTCTGCGCCTGCAGGTCCAGCATCCGCGGCAGCAGCGGGTCACGTTCGTCGATCAGGTCATCGCCGAGCATCACCGCGAACGGCTGCTGGCCGACATGCGCAGCCGCGCAGTGCACGGCGTGGCCGAGGCCGAGGGCCTCCGGCTGCCGGGAAGTGTGGATCGAGGCCAGCTCGCAGGGCCGCCGGATCGCCTCCAGCAGGTCGTACTTGCCGGACTCGGCCAGCGACTGCTCCAGGTCCAGCTTGCGGTCGAAGTGGTCCACCATCGAAGACTTGCCGCGTCCGGTCACCAGCAGCACGTCCGTCAGGCCGGCGGCGGCGGCTTCCTCGACGACGTACTGAAGCGCCGGCTTGTCCACCACAGGCAGCAGTTCCTTGGGAACCGCCTTGGTCGCGGGCAGGAATCTGGTGCCCAGCCCAGCGGCTGGGATGACAGCCTTGGTGGCACGGCCGGCATGCGTACGAGTCTCAGGCATGCGTGCAGGCTATGGCATGTGCTGTGGATCTCGGTGGACGCGGTCCGGCACGCCCAGTCGCTTTGGGTAGTGTCGCCGCTCTCCTTGGCTACTGTCCGCTCCGCCTTCTGCCGATCGTTCGGCCTGTACGACCCATTTCCGCTGTTCAGCGACGTCCGCCGCGGGTCCGCGGCCACCTGTTGGGATGATTGTCCAGCTATCGGGACAGGTGCGGCACGAAACTGTCGTACCCACCCCAAAAAATCACGCACCCGGCCGAGCGAAAGTGAGCGACCTACCGCACCCGGCGGGGCACGCCGGCGACCCGCCAGGTGTCGCGGCCGTCGGCTTTGGCGGCGACCAGGGCGCCCTCGGCGGCTTCCAGGAGGTCTTCGGGGGTGGCGCCGTTGTGCGGGTAGAGGGCCACACCGACGGACACGGTCACGCGTACGGACAGTTCGGTGGGGCGACGGGTGGGGTCGGAGGCCGGCAGCGTGATCGGGGTGGAGCGCAGCGACATGCAGATCCGCCGGGCGGCGGTCTGGGCGCCGGCACTGTCGGCTTCGGGCAGCAACAGCACGAAGGCCTCGCCGCCCTGCCGGAAGGACATGTCCACCTCGCGTACGGCCGCCTTCAGCCGGTTCGCGACGCCGGCCAGGACCGCGTCTCCGACGGTGTGGCCGTGTTGTTCGTTGACACCGGCGAAGCGGTCCACATCGACGGCTAGTACGGCCAGGGAGCGCTCAAAACGGGCCGCTCGTTCAATCTCGCGCTTGAGAGACACCCGCATGTAGCGGTAGTTCCACAAGCCGGTAAGCGGATCGGCCAGCGCCAGCCGCTCGGCCTCCGAGTGCAGCATGACGTTCTCCACCGCCACCGCGGCCTGGCCGGCGAACGTACGCAGGGTGACCAGGTCGCCGTCGTCGAAGTCGTCAGCGCCGAGCCGGTCGTAAAGGGCCAACACGCCGAGCAGCCGACCCTCTCCACCACGACCACTGCCGCCGCCCCCGACGGCACCGCGGCCGCTGCCGGAGAAGGGCACCGCGATGTACGTCTGGCAACGCGGCTCGACCGGTGCGAGATCGGTGGCGGGGTTGCGAACCCGGCCGTGCCGCGGCTCGCCGCTCTCAGCCACTCCGCCCAGCACGCCTTCGCCCAGCGCCAGCCGCAGGTCCCGTGGGTTCACCCCGCGGCCGGACAGGTTCTGCCCAGAGCGCCCAACCAGGGTGCCCGGCCAGCTGCCGTCGCTGCGATCCAGCAGCAGCACGACACCGGCCTGCGCGCCGGTGGCGGCCATCGCGGTCTCCAGGATGACCTCAAGGATCCGGTCCAGGTCGTGGGTGGACGACAACGTGTCGCCCAGCAGCGCCAGGTTGCCGCGCAACTGGTCGCGGCTGACCGTCAGCGCGGTCGTGTACGACTGCATCTCCCGAGTCATCCGGTTGAAGGTGCTGGCCAGCTGGCCGACCTCGTCCCGGCCGCGGACCGGCACCCGGGCGTCCAGGTCACCGGCTGCCACTCGCTCGGCGGCGCCGGCGACCTCGATGATCGGCATCGTGGTGGCCCGGGCCAGCCGCCACGCGACCAGCACGGCGATCACCACCACCACCAGCACCACCAGGATCAGCAGCCCGTAGATGCCCTGAAGCTGTGGCCCGTCCGTACTCAATCCCAACAGCAGCGGCTGCCCCTGCCGAGGTGGCACCGCGCGCACGATCAGGTTGGCGTCGGTCCGTTGCGCGACCTGCGGAGTCGGCGACGACAGCTGCTGTACGACCGAGATCGCCACTCCGGGAGCGTTGTTGTTTTCCACTGTGGTCAGGCCGGAGTTGCCGCCGCTGGACAGCGCGGTCACGTCCACCGACGAGATCGCCGAGAGCTGGTTCAGCAGCTTGGGGTTCAGGATGAACGCGGCCTCGACGGTGCCGGCCGGTGCTCCGTCAGCGGTTCGCAGCTGCACCGAGGCGGCGATGCCCGGTTGGGTACCTGAGGTCGCTTTGGCGTCCGGGACGCTCGCACAGTTGGCCTCGAAGGTAAGCGCCAGACCACCGTTGCCCAGCTGCGTGCCAGCCGGATTGCGGACCACCACGGCGTCGGCCAAACCCTGCCGAAGGACGGTGTTGATCGCGTCGTTGCGGCCGCTCTCCGGCGCGGTCGCCACGATGGTCGCCGCCGACAACGCGCTGCGGCACAGGCCCGAGACGGTTGTCGACACGGTGCTGACGGCCAGCTCCAGCCGATCGGCCGTCCGTTGGTCGTTGACGCTTCGTACGCTGATGCCAACGAAAATGGCACCCAGAACCAGCGGTCCCAGCACGACCGCGAGGAACGCGGCGGTGAGCCGCGCGCGCATCGTCACCACTGCCTCCCTGTCCGGTGGGCCAGCACCAGCCGCGATGATCGGAGCGTACGCGGCCGGGCATGCACACTACGCACATGACCCACTCCACCGCGAAACGCACGCTGAGAGCGGAGCTCCTCGCCGCTCGCCGCGAGCGCCCCGAAGCCGCCCGCGGCGCGGACTCGGCCCACATCATCGCCGCGCTGACCGCTGGCCTGTCCCATCTGGGAGTACGTACGGTCGCGGGTTACGCCCCGATCGGCTCGGAGCCCGGGCAGCCGCTGCCGGACGCGTTGCTGGCGGCCGGTTTCCGAGTGCTGCTGCCGGTCGTACGGGCGGACAACGACCTGGACTGGGCCAACTACCGGGCACCGACGGACCTCGCGGCGGCCGGTCGCGGGCTGGTCGAGCCGGTCGGGCGCCGCCTCGGCGTCGACGCGGTGGCCGGAGTCGGCGCGGTGGTGGTGCCGGCGGTCGCGGTCGGCCGAGATGGCGGCCGGTTGGGCCGCGGCGGCGGCTCGTACGACCGGAGCCTGCCGCGGGTACCGGCCGGAGTGCCGATCGTGGCCCTGACCTACGACAACGAACTTATGGACGTGGTGCCGACCGAGCCTCACGACCAGCGGATCACCGCGGTGGTGACCCCGTCCGGGGGCTGGCTGACCCTGCCGGCTGCGACCGCCGAGCCCCGATCGGGTTGAATGCCACACAGTGAACGGCTGGACGAATCGGCGGCTTTGACGCACGATTAGCAGTCGAAGAGATTGAGTGCCAGACGGAGGAAACCCGTGCCAACCTACCAGTACGCCTGTACCGAATGCGGTCATCGGTTCGATGCCGTGCAGGCTTTCACCGACGATGCGCTGACAAGCTGCCCGAACTGCTCGGGCAAGCTGCGCAAGGTCTTCTCGTCGGTGGGCGTGGTCTTCAAGGGCTCCGGTTTCTATCGCACCGACTCCCGGTCGACCAAGGAATCGGTCGCGCCGGCCGCCGCCTCCACCAGCGCCAAGAGCGAGAGCACGTCGTCTTCCAGCGATAGCGGCGCGAGCAAGCCAGCCAGTTCTTCTTCGGACTCCTCGACCAGCAGCTCCAAGCCGGCCAGCAGCACGCCAGCTGCGGCCGCGGCCAGCTAAGACGTGCACCTCAGCCCCTGTTCCCGGATTCGGGAGCAGGGGATTTCCGTGTTCGCATAGCAGATTTCACAGCCGACACCGGGTTATCCACAGTGCGATTTCATATCCACAGATCCCCGCTCCGGCCTGCTCGGCTGGCTCCGATCTCCGTACGGTCGCAGCCATGGGCATGTTCACGTGGACGAAGCGAAACAGCGGCGATCCCGACCTTCGACCGGACCGCCGGTCGTGGCGGTTCTGGGTGCGGTTACCGCGACCCGGGCGAGTGGTGCGCCCGGCAGTGGCGGCCGCGTTGGTGTGCCTCGCCGGATTGGTGCTGCTGGCGGCCGGCCCCGACCCGGTGGCCAGCCAACCCTCCCCCACCCCCAGCGCGCCGCGGCCGCGGCTGGTGCCGCCGGGGCAGGTCGGGTTGACGGTCGAGATCGGCACCTCGGCGGCCCAGGCGTTGCAAGTGGGCGACCGGATCGACGTGCTCGCCGCGACCCAGCCGGGCGGGTCGGCCACCGCGGTGGTGGTGGCGTCCGACGCGCAGGTGCTGGCCGTACGGGCCGCCGACGCGACCGCAGATCATGCGGAGGCGATCTTTATCGCCATACCACCAGACGCGGCCGCCCGGATCGCCGCAATCCCGACAGAAGCCCGGATAACCGTCGCCGTACTCTCTCGCTAGCAGACATTGAGGAAAGGGCTGGGAAAACATGCTCAAGGGGTTCCGGGAGTTCATCCTGCGAGGCAATGTCGTCGACCTCGCCGTCGCCGTCGTCATCGGCGCGGCCTTCGGCGCGGTGGTGACCTCGATCGTCGACAACCTGATCAAGCCGCTGATCCAGCTGGTGCCGGGCGTCGGCTCCAAGGGCGGGCTGGTTCTCCAGCACAACCCGGGAGGCACCGACGTGGTGCTCGGCTACGGGAACGTGATCAACGCGTTGATCACGTTCATCCTGATCGCCGCGGTGGTCTACTTCGCGTTCGTGGTGCCGATGAACAAGATCGCCGAGCTGCGGGCCCGCTCGAAGGCGCCGGTGCCGGCGAAAGAAGAGGAGGTCAGCGAGGAGGTGGCGTTGCTGCGGGAGATCCGGGACGCGCTCGTACGGTCCAAGTGACCCGTCACCAGTGCGGCGGCCGGTCTTCCAGCAGTCGCTGGTCGGCGGCCTGGGCCTCGTCGCCGTAGTGGTCGCCCCAGCCCTCGTCCCGCTCGTCCGAGGTGGTGTCGGGGAGAATGTCGAGGTCATCGTCAGCCAGCGGGACCTCACGGTCCGCGTCGGGCGCAGTCATGAAAAGACTCCGTTTCACTTTTTGGGCGACAAACAGGGACATTGCCGGCGGCCCAAGTGGTGCGGTCCGGGCCCTTCTGTGAGACTAGGACGGTCCGCACCAGAGCACATGCCGGTATCCAACGAGGGCTACTGACAAAGCTGTCGGGTCAGCTCAGTTGGACCGGCGGATGAGGGGGTCATCATGGGACTCTTTGACGACGCGAAGAAGTTCGCCGACGAACACGACGAGCAGGTCGACCAGGTTCTCGACAAGGCTGGTGACTTCGCCAACGAGCAGACCGGTGGCAAGTTCGGCGACCAGATCAAGCAGGGTGTCGACTTCGCCCAGGAGCACACCGGCTCCGGCGACACCACCCAACAGCAGAACCAGCAAGACCAGCAGTAACCGTCCGACCCTATCGGGGCCCGCGTCTTGCGACGTGGGCTCCGGTCGTTTTTGCTGGCCTTCTCAGGGAACCAGCTGCAGAGTGTCCACAGTGGACGCCCGTACGGCGGCCGGACTGAAAGGCATCGCCCGCAACTGACCGTGCTGCCAGAGCGGCGCCTGGTCAGCGTAGTGAGCGGCGAAAGCGTGCCCCGAGACGCCGGTCAGGTCGATCCACCGCGAGGCGTCCAGGTTCGACAGGTCGACGATCATCCGCATCGACGGCGCGGTCGTCACACCGTAGCCCTTCGGGGCCGCCCAACCAGTCGCGTCCACCAGGCCGCCACCGCCTCCCAGCGCGTACGGGCCGCGGTTGAAAAGCCATTCCACCGGCCCAATGCCGGAGTTGCCGAGGCTCTGGTTGCGCAGCGTCAACTGGTGCATCCGGCCCCACTGCCAGCTGGCCGGGTCGCCGCCCTGACTGTCCGACAGCTCGCTCGCGGCCTCGGTCATCGCGCGTACGAGCATGTCGTCCCGGTGTTCCACGCGGCTGGTGTGCCGGTCGTTCCACCAAGGCGAGTCTGGCTGCGGCAACAGCGTCTTGACCACCGCGAACCAGCGCTCACCGCCGTCCACGCTGCCCTGCTCGGCGGCCGGCAGGTCGTCGTCAAAAGTGTCCGCCAGCAGATGCCGCCAGGTCGCGTTGAAGAATGCCGCCGGCGCCGAAGTCTGTGGCTGGGTGAAGTCCCAACCACGAAGCAGACTCTGCGCCTGGGCGGCGGCACCGGAAAGACGCACCTTCAACAGCGCCGGCACCACCTCGGCGGCATTGGAGCTGCGGTTGTCGAACTGCATCCGTTGCACGTCCGGCACGCTGATCTTGTTGCCCGCGGCCGAAATCAGGTCGCGGATCCGCTGCGACCGGTAGCCGTACTCCCAGTCGGTGGTCAGCAGGTACGGGTACGACGGGCCGATTGCCGCCTGATTGGCGGTGACGATGAATCCGGCAGGTGGGTTATACACGCTCGGCAGCGCATCGAACGGGATCCGACCTTTCCAGTCATATCTTGGATCCCAGCCGGGCGCCGGCCAGCGGCCATCGCCGGCGCCGCGGATCGGGATGTCGCCAGGCGCCTGGTAGCCGATGTTGCCGGACGTGTCGGCGTAGACGAGATTCTGTGCCGGCACCGCGAAAAGCCGGGCACCGGCCCGGAAGTCGGCCCAGTTGTGGGCGGTGTCCATCGCGAAAACCGCGTCCATCGTGTGGTTGGGATCCAACGCGGTCCATCGCAACGCCACCGCATACGACTTCGAGGCCGCCTTCACGTCACTGTCCACATCGGACAGTAATGGCCCGTTGTCGGTACTGCGGACCACCATTGTCTTCGCCGCACCACCGGCCACCTGGATCGTCTCGCGGCGGGTCGTCAGCGGCCGCCAGGTGTTCCCGACCAGATATTTGTCGCCGTCCAGCTTTTCCAGGAAAAGGTCGGTGACATCGGGGCCGAGGTTGGTGAATCCCCAGGCGACCCGGTCGTTGTGTCCGATCACGATGCCCGGCAGCCCGGAGAAGCTGTAGCCCTCCACCGCGTACGGACAGGCCGCGGACACTGTCCGGCAGTGCAGTCCCATCTGGTACCAGATCGACGGCATCGTCGGCGAGAGATGCGGATCGTTGGCCAGCAACGGTTTCCCCGTGCTGGTGTGGGAACCCGCGAGCACCCAGGAATTGGATCCGATGCCGGCGGTGATCGCCGGCCCGAGGACATTCAACGCGTTGACCGCACCAGCCGCGCGTCCCAGCGGTCCGAGAGCCGCCGCCGGCTGCGCGGTGATGGTCCCGTCCGTACGAAACGACCCGGCGACGACCCCACCGGTGGCCACGATCGGGGCGTGGTCCGCGTACGGATAAGGCGGCCAGAGCTGGTCGATCCGGTCCTTCGGCATGCCCGACGCCTGCAACTGTGCCCGGGTGAGCTCGTCAATCAGATTCGACCGCAGGTCCCAGGCCATCGCCTTCAGCCAGGCCAGCGAATCGACCGGATTCCACGGCTCGATCCGGTAGTTCGCGTTTGTCAGTTTCAGTACGCCGTATTCCAGACTGAGGGCGAGGCCCTGATGACCGGCGAGATAGGCATTGACGCCAGCCGCGTACGCCTGAAGGAAAACCTTTGTCTGCGGCGCCAGCTGGCTGTATTCCTGCTCGGCCACCCGCCGCCAGCCCATCGTGCGAACCACCGCGTCGGTCTCCACCTCGCCGGCGCCGAACATCTCCGAAAGCCGACCGGCGGTGATGTGCCGGCGAAAATCCATCTCCCAGAAACGGTCCTGCGCATGCACATATCCCTGCGCGCGAAACAGATCCACCGCGGTAGACGCGTAAAGTTGCGGCACTCCGCCGGCATCGCGCAGAACGGTGACCGGTGCCGACAATCCCGGCAATGCCAACGTTCCGGTCGTCTGCGGAAAAGACGCCCGGACAGCCAACGTCCCACCAATTCCAGCGATGGCGCCCACGAACAGCAACACCGAGAGAACACCGGCGACCACACGTTTGACGATCCGACCCCAACGCCTCATGCCCGCAGCCTATGGTGACCGGAAAAGAGCTGGCAGACGACCGTCCAGCTGTCCCGTACCATCAAGTTGTCGTAGTGGCGTGTTAGCGTCGCGCGACGGCGCGCAACCATTCAGGGCCGCCGAGCGTCTAAACAGTGCGTCATCGAAATGACCGTCGGGGATCGACCTGCTGGCACCGGACGTCCGGGCCGCACGCGCAAGGAGTGCTCCAAGAGTGCCCATGGCCGGGCGACGGCGCCGCCGCACAGTGGTGAGCGCGGTCCTGTCTGTTTCCCTGCTCGCGCTGGGCGTCGTCAGTCTCGGCGTCCCGCCGGCCGCCGCCGACCCGGCGGTGCCGAGCCCCACCCCGACCGCGCGGTCGGGGCAGACCTGGACCGATGGCCCCTGCGTGGGCGGCAGCGGGGTGACCGTGGTCGCGGACCTCACGCCTTTCGACGGCGGTGCGGTGGTCCGGCGGTGCGATCCCGGTCAGCCCTCCTCCGCGTTCCAGGCCCTCGCCGAGGTCGGCCTGGCGCCGGCCCGCGGCACCGGCAAGAAGGGCAACGGGACGTACGAATATCTCTGCCGCATCACCGATCTACCGGCCGCCGACGGGTGCACCGGCTACCAAAGTGGCCCGGGGTGGGCGCTCTCGGTGCCCGACGCCAACTCGACGGAGTGGAAGCATGTTGGCCAGGCCGTCGACAAGTACCGACCGCCGGCCGGCGCGCTGCTCGGTTTCTCGTACGGCACCAACCCGAACCTGCCCAGCGTCTCGCCACGCGACGCGATGACCACCACCCCACCGGTGTCGACCGGCCCGGGCGGCAGCGCGTCGCCGACGCCGTCGACCAGCCCGTCGCCGGCGGCCGGGCCCGCGACGATCCCGCCCTCGGCCGTACGAGCCGCCACCTTCCTCGCCGATGACCTGTACCGCAGCGGCGACAAGTACGGGGATCCCGGCCTGGTCGCGGACGTGGTGCTCGCCCTGCACGCGGCCGGCGTGGCGCCGGCCGAGGCCAAGGCGGCCACCGCGGGGCTGCGGGCGACCGCCTTCCCGGCTGGCCCGCCGTCGGCCGGGCTGATCGCCAAATACCTGCTGGTCGCGCTGGACCAGGGAGTGGACGCGCACCGCTGGGACGCCGACCGCGACGGCCGCTCGGTCGACCTGGTCCGCCGGCTGCTGTCCACAGTGGACGGAAACGGCCGATTCGCCAGCTCCACGGCCCAGAACGACCTCTCCGGCATGCAGGCGCAGGCCCTCGCGATCGTCGCGCTGCACCGGTCCGGCGCCACCTCCGACGAGGTTCCCGCGGTGGCGTACCTGCTCCGCCAGCAGTGCCCTAGCGGCGGCTTTCGGTCCGCACCCGGGCCTGGCCAGCCGGCCGGCACCTGCGCTGGGCCAGACAACGCCGACGTGAGCGTCACCAATACCGCGATGGCTGTCTGGGCGCTGGTCACCGCCGGCCACCAGGGCGCGGCGCTGGAGCGGGCGCTGCGCTGGCTGGCCGCCAAACGGGACCGCAGCGGCGGCTACGGCTCCGACAGCCGGACCGCCGCCAGCATCGCCACCAGCGTGAACGCCGGCAGCACCGGCCTCGCGTCGCTGGCCCTCGCGGCCGCCGGGAACAGCAAGGAGCCGGCCGGCTGCACCGGCTGGCTCGGTCGGTTGCAGCTGCCGGTCACCAGCACGCAGGCCGAGCTGCGCGGTGCGATCGCCCCGTCGCCGGCGGACTTGGCGGCGCTGGTGACCACCCCAGTCGCGTACTGGACATCCGGCGACAACGCGGATCGGGTCCGGCAGGCCACCGCCCAGGCCATCCTCGGGCTGACCGCGACCGCGGTGGCGCTGCCGGCGGCCCAACGGGCGTACGGCGCGTACGGCGCTCACGCTGGTGTCGGCCAGCCCAAGGCCGCGGTCGGTCCACGGACGGGCGCCGACAACTCGTTGCCGATGACCGGACCACCGGCGGTGCCGCTGCTCGCGATTGGCGTACTTCTGCTGCTTTTCGGCGTCGCGTGCGTGGTCACGCCCGTGCCGGGTCCCTCAAACGAACTGCTCGGGTGGCTCCAAAGATGGACCCGCTCCCGGGTAAACACCTACTGAAGTTGGATTCGCGGACCGGCCGGATCCCGATAGCGTTTATCCCGGAGGCGGTCGACGCCGCTCCCCGGTCCTGCGCTTGCCCAGCGGCGGTACGCCGGATCCAACGGGTGCGTTTGCGGAGGTGCGGAGCCGGTGCATTGGGTCGCGGAACATCTGGCCAGCGTCCCGCCGATCGTGGTGTTCCTGCTGGTCGCGCTGGTCATCGGCGTCGAGAGCATGGGCGTACCGCTGCCCGGCGAAGTCGTCCTGCTGGCCGCGGCGCTGCTGGCCACCACCGGGCACGTCAGCCCATGGGGAGTGGCCATCGGCGCGGCCGCCGGCGCCATTGTCGGTGACTCCATCGGCTATTACATAGGCCGTCGCGGCGGGCGCGCATTGCTGGAGAAACTAGGCCGCAAATTCCCCAAGCACATGGGCCCACCTCAGCTCGCGCAAGCCGAGCGAGTCTTCACCAAATGGGGTGCCTGGGCGGTCTTCTTCGGCCGTTTCGTAGCCCTGCTGCGCATCTTCGCCGGACCGCTGGCCGGCTCGATGAAAATGCCCTATCCACGCTTCCTGATCGCCAACGCGGCCGGCGGGATCTGCTGGGCCTTTGGCACCACATTCCTGATCTTCTCGCTCGGCCAGGTCGCCGAGCAGTGGCTGTCCCGGTTCTCATGGGCCGCACTCGCGATCGCCCTGCTGGCCGGCGTCGTCTCCACGATGTATCTCCGACACCGCGCCGCGAAACTGCACGCCGCTTCGCCTGTTGACGACGCTTCGGTCACTCACGAGCCCAGCCACAGCGAGTAGGCCGCGGCGCCTCCTACGACGGTCTTTTCAGCCGAAAAACCTGGGTGGGGCGCGAAATTGTCGTAGGTGTCTGTTTTTCTTTCCCCCTCCCTTTGAACGGGCGGGGGGTGGGTTGAGAGGTGGACCTTGATTTTTTGTTTGGACATTGGTCCTCGAACCCGCCCCCCACCCGTCACTGGGTGGGGGCAAATCTGCCGGAGGGGTACGACAGTTTCGAGCCGCACCGGGCGTTGGGGCGTCGGGCGCAGGGGTGGGCGCGGGAGGGCGTGGGGGCTCTGTGAGACTGGGAAACCGTGCGTAGCAGCCAAGTTCGCCGCGGGATCGTCGCCGTTGGGCTCTTCCTCACCACCACCGTGCTGTTGGCGGCGTGCAATCTCGCGCCGGACGACCCCGGGCCCGGGGAGAGTCCGCGGGCGCCGGTCAGCGGCTATCCGTCGGTGCCGCCGAGTTCGCAGCTCGCCGGCGGCCAGCCGTGGTGGCCGTACGTCATCTTCGGCGCACTGATGCTCATCCTGATTGTCATCGGGGTAGTGCTCGCGACCGGGCCAAAGCGGCGGCGCCCGCCCCGCAAGGCAAAACGCTAGCGGCGGATACTGACAGTCGATGACTAGCCCGCCAGCCCAGGCCGAGCGTACGGACCAGCGGTCCGCCGCCCCCGTACATGTGCCCACTGTCCTGGTGGCCGCCCTGCTGGCCGGGTTCGCGGTGGCCGTGGCGGCACTCTGGACCGGCGGCGCGGTCACCCAGCAGATCCCGGGACTGCCCGACCCGGGGCCCATCACGCCTTGGGCGCTGCCATTGTCGACCGTGCTCGGCCAGCTCGCGGCCGCGGCCACCGTCGGCTGCCTGGCCGCCGCCGCGTTCGGGATCCCCACCCAGCTCACCGACAACCGCCGGCGGGTCTCCCCACACGGCTACCGGATGCTGCGACTCGCGTCGATATCGGCCCTGGTGTGGACGATCTCGACCGCCGTCGAGCTCTGCTTCACCCTCTCCGACGTGCTCGGCCAGCCAGTCACCCAGGCGATCACCAAGCTGTCGCTGCTCAGCTTCGTCACGACGTACGAGCTGGGCCAGGCGCTCGCGCTGATGCTGCTCGGCGCGCTGGTGATCGCGGTCGCCGGCCGGATCGTGCTGTCCGCGACCGGCGCCGCTGTGCTGGCCATCCTCGCGTTGGCGGCCGCGATGCCACCGGTCTTCAGCGGCCACGCGGCCTCGGCCGGCAACCATCAGATGGCCGTGTCGACGATGCTCCTGCACGTCGGTGGCGTGCTGATCTGGGCCGGCGGCCTGATCGCCCTGCTGCTGTGCCGCCGGCTCGCGACCCCGGCGCTGTCCACCGCCGCCCATCGCTACTCAACCGCGGCGCTCGCGAGCTTCGTCATCGTCGGACTGAGCGGCGTGGTCAACGCGACCCTGCGAGTGCAGTCGTGGGGGGAACTGCTCGGCACCGGCTACGGCCGGATCGTGCTGCTCAAGTTCGCCGCTCTGGTGGTGTTGGGCGGCTTCGGCTGGTGGCACCGCCGCCGTACGCTGCCGGCCCTCGCCGCCGGCGCCCGCGGCGCGTTCGTCCGGCTGGCCGCCGTGGAGGTGGTCGTCTTCGCCGCCACCATCGGCCTCGCGACGGCCCTGGCGCGTACTCCCCCGGCTGGTACGCCCGAGGACCTGGACCGTACGGGCGCGCTGCTCGGCTTCCCGATGCCTGGCCCGCTGACCGCGAAGGCGCTGGTCGTGGACTGGCTGCCGGAGCCGCTGTTCATGACCGCCGCACTCGTCGCGATCGGGCTCTACCTGGCCGGGGTCTGGCGGCTACGGCGGCGCGGCGACAGCTGGCCGGTCGTACGTACCGCCTGCTGGGTCGGCGGCTGGCTGGTCGTCCTGATCGTGACGTCCAGCGGACTGGCCCGCTACGGCTACGTGCTGTTCAGCGTCCATATGGTCCAGCACATGTCCATGGCCATGCTCGCGCCGGCCATGCTCGTCCTTGGCGGCCCGACCACCCTCGCCCTGCGCGCGCTGCGGCCGTCGAAGAACAAGGACCTACGCGGCCCGCGCGAATGGCTGCTGTGGGCGACGAACACCCCGCTCGCGAAGCTGCTGACGAACCCGCTGGTGGCGCTAACCATCTACGTGGCGTCGTTCTACGGCATGTATTTCACCGGCCTGTACGAGCAGATGCTCCGCACACACGCCCTGCACCTGCTGATGTTCACGCATTTCCTGGTCGCCGGATATCTCTTCTTCTGGATCCTGATCGGCGTCGACCCGGCTCCGCGCCCGCTGCCATATCCGGTCCGCATCCCGCTGCTCTTCGTCTCGATGATCTTTCACGCCTTCTTCGGCCTGGCCCTGATGCAGAGCACGTCCCTGCTCGCCGCCGACTGGTATCAGGCGCTGGCCCGTCCGTGGGGCGTACCAGCGCTGGTCGACCAGCAGACCGGCGCCGGCATCGCGTGGGCCTTCGGCGAGGTGCCCAGCCTGGTCATCGTGCTCGCGCTGCTCTACCAGTGGATCCGTTCCGACGAGCGCGAACAGCGCCGCTTCGACCGGGCCGCCGACCGTGCCGACGCCCGCGCGGCCGCCCGCGCCGCGGCACCACACGTCGACGGCGCCCCCGAGCCCGAGATCGACGAAGACGACGCCCTCGGCGCGTACAACCGCCGCCTCGCCGCCCTCGCCGAAGCCGACGCCCGCATGCGTCCCCGCCGATAGGCCGTCCGGTACGGTAGTGGTGGTCCGCCCTCGTAGCTCAGGGGATAGAGCACCGCTCTCCTAAAGCGGGTGTCGGCAGTTCGAATCTGCCCGGGGGCACCAGGTCAGATGCCCTGTCTTTCTGACAGAGCGCGTGTCATGGCACGGTTCGTGGCACGAGGGTGCCTATGGTGCCCGCGTGAAAACGACGACAGGGCGATCCGCCCGTTCCCGAGGCAGCATCGAGATCCTTTCCAGCGGCTCACTAAGAGTGAAGGTCTACGCAGGGATTGATCCGGTGAGCAAACGCCGACACGACCTGACCGAAGTGATTCCGGCTGGCCCCAACGCGTGGGACCTTGCTGAGAAGGCCCTTACCCGGTTGCTGAACGAACTCGACGAACAACGAGCCCCGAAAACGAGCGCAACCGTTCGACAGCTGCTTGAACGCCATCTAGACCTGCTCTCGAACAGCGGCACGATCGCGAGCGGCACCGTCGGCGACTACCGCCGGTACGTCAGGCTGCACATCGATCCGCTGATCGGTCATCTCAAGCTTGGCCAAGTCGACGCGTTCATCCTCGACTCGCTGTACGCCGAATTGGCTCGGTGCCGCGAGCACTGTGACAAACAACAGCGCTCGCGAATCCAGCACCGTACGACTCGCAAGCACAAGTGCGATGAGCACAAGGGACGCGCCTGCTCACCAGCCGATCCAACGTGCGACGCATGCAAGCGCCTGTGTCGAAAACACAAATGCCAGCCACTCAAAGCAGGCACGATCCGCAAGATCCACTACCTGCTCAGCGGTGCGTACCAGCGCGCTGTCCGCTGGAAGTGGATCGGCGTCAGCCCAATCTCTCAGGCTGAACCGCCGTCCGCTCCTCCACCGGACCCCCAACCACCAACAGCCGAAGAGGCCGCGCGAATCATCAACGCTGCATGGCTCGACGGTGGCGGACACGAGGATCCCGATTTTGGAACGTACGTCTGGCTCGCAATGATTTCCGGCGCCCGCCGCGGTGAGCTATGCGCTGTGCGCCGCAAAAATATCGACCTCGACCGCGGCGTCCTGGTCCTCCGCAGGGCCGTCGCCAAGGACGAGAACGACGAGCTGTACATCAAGGACACAAAAACCCACCAGCGCCGGCACATCGTCCTAGACGCCGTCACCGTTGACATCCTCCGTGAACACCTGGCCCGCCTCGACGAGCGAGCAGACCAGCTCAAGGTCGCGGTCTCACCGGAGGCCTTCGTCTTCTCGACAACGCCTGACCACAGCGAACACGTGAAGCCGGCATCCGTAAGCCAGCGATACCGCCGCCTGGTCGCGCGGCTCGGCATCGACACCGAGCTGAAATCCCTCCGGCACTACTCAGCCACCGAGCTGATCGCCGGCGGCGTCGACGTACGCACCGTCGCCGGCCGCCTCGGCCACAGCGGCGGCGGCGTCACCACCCTCAAGGTCTACTCGGCGTGGCTCCAGGAAGCGGACCAGCGAGCCTCGGTAGCTCTTTCGAATCGCGTTCCAGCTCGTCCGACCTCGCCGAAGTCCAGATCCGAACAAGCCAAAACCCACCCACTGTACCCATATGAACGAATCGCGGCCGACTTCCGCGAGAAGATTCTGTCCGGTTCGATCATGGACGGAACTGCTCTGCCAACGATCCAGCAGATAGCAGAGGCGACTTGCGTCTCCGTCGGAACGGCCCACCGCGCGGTAGCGCTACTCAAGGATTGGGGAGTCGTGACACAAGACGGCAAACACATTAGCGCCAAGAATGCCGATCGAGAACAGTAGTGAGCGAAACAGTTACATTTATGCCCTTAGGAATTGGAATGAAATAACATTTCAAGTTGGCTGATTATTTGGTATTATGTCGGGGTGCCCAAGGATCGA
>NZ_BAAANY010000040.1:0-65452 GCF_039530045.1 Fodinicola feengrottensis
CTGGACCAGCCCCACCGGACGCACCTACGACGTCACACCCAACGACGAATACCCACCACCACCGTTCTAACGGTAGGAAGGAGCGCCGGCGAGGGTCCGTCGGAGGCAATATTTTTGGCCTTGAGCCCCGCAATCAGGGTCAGAAGACGTCGTCGGCGTGATCCTCGCTGGGCCGGAGCGCCTGAATGACGCTCACAAAAGTCCGGTGCGAGCACGGTGATCCGATAGTCGTCTTCCTGGCCGACATGAACAACCCGCGGTTCACCATCGGGACCGCACTCGCGGTAGTCGAACGCGATCATGTCGTGGCCTGCGCTCGGCGTAGTGCCGAAATACACACCTATCGCCGGATACTCCCAGTCCTGGATCCAAAAGGCACTGCCAGAACCACCCCCGAGTGAGGAATACTGTTCCCTCCCTATCCCCATGATGTCGTCGATTTCCACGTGATCCTCGGCGTACGTGGTCGAGTTAGGCGCGGGACAACAACTGCGACAAGGGACCCCGCCGTTACGCGACCGCATCAGTGCCCAGCGGGGCTGCGGGTTGTTGCGCTGTCAGTCGACGGCGTACGCGCGAAGGAAAGTGTCCACGGCGACCTTGCGTGCCTCGGCGGCGAGGACCCGGCGGGTGCCCAGCCGCGACCGGGTCTCCATCGGCGCGGTGAGCAGCGCGAGAGATCGAAGCTAGCAGATTCGGCCCGGGTCTCCGATCCAGCAAACCTGCTTTTTGCCGACGACGCACTGGCCCGAACAGTTGTTGACCTTCAACGTGTACTTTATCGTGTTCATGCGGCCGTTGTAACAAACGCGAACGGGGTTCGCGCAGCTGTCACAGGGGTCCGGCGGGCGACACGCGGCCGCGGTCGTACGGGGCAGCAGCCACCGGACGGCGGCGTCGGACAATTTCGCGAGGGACATGTGGTCTCCATTCCGTCGGGAATTACTGGACAAATCCGCTAACCACGCAGCCGGCGTACGACAACGCCAGGCACCACGTCCGCGAGCAAAGCGACCGCACGTTTGATCAACCACGGCGGCCTCCAGAACACAGGTCGGAGTCATGGGTGTCTCGGACCACCGTGGCCGCGACCAGCCGCGCCCGTACGACCAGCGGTGACACCGAGCGGGAGCAGCTCGAGCGCGATCATGAGCGGAGTGTTCCCGGGGCCGCTAACACCTCGCTAACACGATCCTGTCCAGAACGATCAGACCGTCCGTTCCGGCACTGTGAAACACCACGCTGACCACTTAGGTTGGGGTCGTGGTGGCGCACCAGGAAATCGAGTTCGGCGTATTGGGCTGCGTTGAAGCGTGGTCGGGTCCCAGGCGGCTGGAACTCGGGCCGCCGAAACAGCGGTTGGTCCTCGCCGTCCTGCTCCTGGAGGCGAACCGGGTCATCTCGACCGAACGACTCGTGGACCTGTCCTGGCCACAAGACCCGCCGGCGTCGGCGCGGACCGCCATCCACGGCCGGATTTCCCGGCTGCGGGCGACGATCGCGGCCGCCGACGGGCTCGCGCACGGGGTGGCGTTGGTCAGCGAAGGCTCGGGATATCGGCTGAACATCGATCCAGAACTGGTCGACGCACACCGCTTCGTCGCGACGCTCGGGCAAGCCCGCGAAGCCGCCACGGACGAGATCGCCGTCGGGCTGTACGACCGCGCTTTGCGGCTGTGGCGGGGAACGGCACTGGACGGCGCGGTGTCCTCGGACGTACGACTGCGGCTGTGCGGAAATCTCGAAGAGGCTCGGCTGCTCGCACTGGAGGACCGGGCCGACGCCTTGCTGCGCCTCGGGCTGCACCGGAGCCTGATCGACGGGTTGACCAGCCTGCTGGAGGCGCATCCGATGCGGGAGCGGATGGCCAGCCAGCTCGTCCTCACGCTCTACCGGTCGGGTCAGGCCGGTCATGCGCTGCAGGTGTGCCAGCGGGTACGGGCGAAGCTGCGCGACGAGCTCGGGATCGATCCCGGTCCGGCGCTCAGTGAGCTCGAACTGGCCGTACTGCGCAACGACGAGTCACTCCTGGCGCCCGCCGATGTGCGTCTTTCGGTCGGTACGGCCAATGCCACCAGCGAGACGACACCTCGACCCGCCCGGCAACTGCCCGCCGCGCCGACTGGGTTCGTCGGCCGGGAGGACGCCTTGGCGCACTTGGACGCGGCACTGGCCGACGACACCGTCCGTATTTCCTCCATTGCCGGATCCGGTGGGATCGGCAAGACATGGTTGGCGCTGAACTGGGCCCACCGGCATGCCGACCAATACCCAGACGGCCAACTTTTCGTGGATTTGCGGGGTTTCAGCCCGGACACCGCACCGATGGACCCGGCCACCGCTGTCCGCGGATTTCTCGACGCGCTGGGCGTCGGGCCGGACCGTATCCCGATCGACCCGCATGCCAGGGCCGCGATGTTCCGCGATCTGGTGGCGGACAAGCGGATGCTGATGGTGCTCGACAACGCCACCGACAGCGGCCAGATCGTCCCGTTGTTGCCTGGCGGCCAAACCTGCACCGTGGTGGTCACCAGCCGCACCCGGCTGACTGGCCTGATCACCCGGCACGCGGCCCAACACGTACCGCTTGACGCGCTGTCCGAGACCGAGGCCGGCGCCCTGCTCACCAACCGGCTCGGCGAGTGCCGGGTGGCGGCCGAACCGGCCGCGGCGGAGCAACTGATCGAGTTGTGCGGCGGATTTCCGTTGGCACTGAGCATTATCGCCGCGCACGCGCAGGTCCGCCCGCGGCTGCCGTTGGCCGTACTGGCCGACGAGCTGCGCGACCTCGGACTGGACGCGCTGGCCGACGACGATCCGACCGCCAGCCTGCCAGCCGTACTGTCCTGGTCACATCGTGCGCTCACGCCTCCTCAGCGAACGACGTTCGCGCTGGTCGGCATCGCGCCCGGACCGGACATCGGGCTCGCCGCCGCCGCCAGCCTGATGCACCACGACCCGAGCGACACCAGAAAACTGTTGGGTGGCCTGGAACAGGCCTCGCTGATCACCCAGAGCGCCGACGGCCGATATCGAATGCACGATCTGATTCGGCACTACGCCAGCGATATCGCGAAGTTGCTGCCCGAAGAACGACGAATCTCGGCGTTGCGCCGCCTCTGCGACTTTTACCTGCACACTGCCCACAACGCCGACCGGCAGCTCAATCCGCATCGCGAGCCGATCAGCCTGACGCAACCGGTGCCCGGCACTCGCGCGTACTCGCCGCCCGACGACCAGTCCGCGCTGACCTGGTTCGACAGCGAATACCGTTGTCTGCTGGCGACCCGAGAGACCGCCATCAGCCACGAATGGCACCAGTGCGTCTGGGGCCTGACCTGGACCGTGGAGCCCTTCCTGCGCCGGCGTGGGCAACTCCGCGACCGGCTGGCGATTTGGCAGACCGGCCTGGCCGCCGCCCTGCACCTCGCCAACCCGACCGCCCACATCCTGGCCCACCGGCTGCTCGGCCGGGCGCACGCCGATCTGGGCGAGCACGACGAGGCGATCGACCACCTCCACCAGACCCTCGCGCTCGCCGAACAACACCAGGACGACACGAACCAGGCACACACTCACCGGACCCTTGCCGCCGCGTGGATGACGCGCGGAGACATCGGCAAGGCGCACGATCACGCCATCCAAGCCCTACGACTCTGTCGTACGCTCGACAATCCCTTCTGGGAAGCCGGCGCCCTCAATGCCGCCGGCTGGTACGCCGCACAGCTCGGCGACCACGGCCAGGCCCGCGAGCACTGCCATGCCGCGCTCGAGCTGTTCCGTCGCCATGACGCTCTTGAGGGACAGGCGACGACGCTGGACAGCCTCGGCTACATCGCCCACCAAACCGGACACCACGATCAGGCCGTCGAGCATTACCGGTCGGCCCTTGCGTTGCTCAGCCGCATTGGCTCGACTTACCTGCTGGCATCCACCCTGGACCGGCTCGGCCATCCGTACGAGTCTCTCGGCCAGTACGACCACGCCCGCGAGGTGTGGCAGGAGGCGCTGGATCTCTGTCGGCAGCAAGGACGCGACGAAGACGCCGAAAACCTGCGAGACAAAATCAATGCCCTCCGGTGATATCGGTCGTCAGAAGAGGCGGTCGCTTGCCTCTATTCGCTTGATAGCGCTTCCTCGATCCCCATTGGGCGATCCTGTGGTGCCCGTACAGAACCTGTCCTGTGCCGGGAATGCTCCGCTGACCAGGAACTGGGTGGCGATATCGGCCGCACAGGCATTCTGGCTCAGCAGATAGACACCGTGACCGCCTTGGTCCACGCTCACCAGCCGAGCCCGATTTCCCAGTGCCGCGCGCATTTGTACGCCACCGGGATAGTAGGTTGCCGGGTCGCGCAGATTCTGCATCACGAGAATGTTCGACGGACCGTCCGCGGTGATCTTGACCAGCGGCTCTTTCGGGGCCACCGGCCAGAAAGCGCATGGCCAGACATTCGACGCCATCGCGCCGGAAATCGGGTAGCGCTTCGCGTCACGGACACTGTCCGCTTGGTACGTGGCGAGGTCCTTCGTCCATGACGTGTCTCCACAGATGATACTCAGCAGCACAGCCGTGCTGGAGTCATCCGGCTGGTCGGCCAGTGCCGTACGTTTCACCGTCCCGTTCTTGTCGACCTGCTGCCACATCTGCGCCAACTCAGGAAAGTTGTCATCGCTGATGAGGGCCACGCGGGTGGTGTTACGGAAACTGTTGCCGGTCAGGTCTTCTTGCGGGTGCGCGTCGAGCTTCGCCGCCAACCGGAAGTAAGTCGCGCGTACGGCGTCCGGGGTCGCGCCGAGCGCGTACGTGTCATGGTGCGCCGCGGCGAATTTCTCGAAGTCGGGAAAGCGAAGTTCGTTCGCCGGCCCAAAGCCGCGGAACTGGTCCCGCCACACCAGCCGCGGACCGACGGAGCTGTCCAGCAGGACCCGATCGGTTCGGGCCGGGAACAGCGTCGAATAGACCGCACCCAGGTACGTTCCGTACGAGAACCCGAAGTAGGAGATTTTCGGCTCCCCCAAGGCGATCCGGATCTGGTCCATATCGCGAGCGGTGTTCGCGGTGGTGAGGTACGGCAGGACCGACCGCTGCGCGCGAAACACTGGTGAACGAGCTGTTTCTGGCTGGCCGCGTCCGCGGCGAACCCGGCGGAGGTCGGATACGGCGGCAAGATGCTTTGCTGGTCCGGGGTCGTGCCGCAGGTTTGTGGCGTGCTGCGGCCGAGTCCGCGCGGATCGAACCCGATCAGGTCGTACGTCCGCAACAGGCTGGCCGGCGCCAGCCCGCCCACCTCCAGCGGCCAATCCAGCCCGGGACCGCCCGGACCGCCCGGGTTCAGCAGCATGACACCACGCCGTTGCCCGCCGGCGATCGCTGGAAGTTTCGATACCGCAACGGAAATCTGCCGCCCCTGTGGGTTGCGGTAGTCCAGCGGCACCGAAATCGAGCCACACCGCAGCGCGTCGCCGCCCGGCTCGGCGGCGATATCCGGCGGACACACACCCCAGGCGACGGTGGGCCGCGCAGTGCCGGCCAGCAGTGCGGTGGTGGCTTGAGCCGGCGCTGTCGCGGTCAGCAAAGCTGTCGCCACCTGCGTAGGCGCGGCCGCGGCCGCCAACGCCGTCACCGCGACGAGCGCCACCGCCAGTACGCCTACGCGTCTGGTTCTGCGCATTCTCTTCCTTTCTGGGAATCGAGACGTGTTCACGATTCCCAGAAAGACAGCCGAATGCGTCGCGCGGCGGGATGAGCCGTACTGCTACTCGCGGACGACCTCCGGCTCGCGAATGTCAGCCTTCGTCGGGCCAGTGCGGGGAACGGCCGAGCAGCGCGACGATGTGGTCGAGGTCCGATCCGCCGGACCAGGTCACCTCCGGCCCGAATGCGGCGTCCGGCGAGAGGCGTGCCGCACCGGACGGCACGGTTTGGGCGACCGTGACTCCGACTTTGAGCAGTTCCGCCTCGAATTCCACCGGCCGGCCCAGAGTCTTCGCGACGTCCCAGGAATGAACGACGTAGTCGATGAAATGCGCGCAGATCCCGATCGCCGCGGTGAGGGTCGCCGCCGGATTGATTTCCGGTAGCGCGAACCGTTTTTCCAGGATGTTCTCGGCCGCGAAGGCCGCCATCAACCGCTCCGCGGACGCTCGGTATTCCTCGATCGGATGGTCACTCAGCGGCCGCTGCGCCCATGCCCGCGGATCGGTGCCGCCCTCCGCCGCGGACGCGAATCCGTTGTGCTGGGCAATCATGTGGCTAAGCAGTTCCCGCAACGTCCACTCCCCGCAGGGAGTTGGCGCGGCGAGATCGGCGTGGGTGAGGTGGCTGACAAGGTCGATGCTGGTGCGTACCGCTTGGGCGTCCAACGCGACCAGATCAACCTGCGTTGCCAGCCGGTCGTACGCGTGAAGCTCATTAGTAGGCATGTGCTTATGATCTATCTGCGCGTACGATCTGTCAATCGGTATCCTGAGCGACATGGATGCCGACCGCCGCGACCTCGCCGCGATGCTGCACCCACTGGTCGAGTCCCTGATCGCGATGGAGCTGCCGATCCTCGCCGAACACGGCATCTCGATGTGGGCATATTCGGTGCTCAGCGTCCTGGACGACAGCCCGATCCGGACCCAGGCCGCGCTCGCCACCGCCATCGGGGCCGATAAGACCCGGATCATCAGCACCCTCGACGCACTCCAGGCCGCCGGCCACATCACCCGCGAACCCGACCCGCAGGACCGCCGCGTCCGCCTGCTGGCGATCACCGCACAGGGCCAGAAAGTCCGCCGGTCCGCCCGAGCGCGCATCCAGGCCGCCGAGGACCAGCTGTTGTCCGGCCTGACGACGGCCGACCGCCGGGCATTTATGCGCGTCGCGCGGCTATTATCGAACCTGTCACATTAACCGCGGAATTACCTTTCCCTTCCGCGTGAAGTTAACGAAAAATCCTGATCACCGTCCGTTTTGTCCGTCATTTTCGAACAATTCCCGAAGGACGTTGACAGCGGGTATTTCGCGATATACGTTGCGAAATTGGAAACATTTTCACATGACGCGACATCGCACGCGTTTTCGCCGGGAGATGTGCGAGATGACGGCAGCGATATGACCACGGTGGACGCGGCATTTGACGAAGCAAGGGCAGCGCACGCCCGGCTGGCCGGGCAGAGCCGCTGGGGCGAGGCAGACGTGATCGTCACCGCGGCGATCGAGGGAGCCAGTGCCGGCCACCGGCAGCGATTCGGCGAGCTGATCCACGTGCCAGGCGGCCTCTGTTCCGACAGCCAAGACGCGCTTATGGCTGTCATGATGACCAATCGCGGAGCTCAGCGGGAAGCCGCGGTGGCCGCCGCGCGTCGGGTGCTGGCCGCGCCACGATGGCGACTGGAGGCGTTCTGGCTCGCCATTGTCGTGCTGTTCGCGGCCGACGAGATCGGGTACGCCACGCAGGCTCTGCGGCACGCTTGGGAGTGCCTCGGCCGAGCCGTGCCGACCCGCGATCGGGACGCGTTGGCGCTGCTCAGCGGCCGGTTGGCCGGACTGGTGGGAGAGCCTGGCAGGGCCGCGGAACTGCTCGCCGGAGCACTTGACCGGGGCGTCCGACCGGGCCTGCGGGACCTGGCGCTGGCCTGGCGGGTGGCCGCGCTCGCGGACGCCGGCGAGGTGCAGGACGCGTACGACGACTTGCTGGACGCCGGGTTCGTCGGCGCGCTGGACGACGCTGCGGAGCGGATCGACCTGCTGGCTGCCCGCGCCACCCTGCACGCCGCCGCCGACCGCCTCGACCTCGCGTACGCCGACTGGCTCGCCTGCGGCCGAGCGCTCGGCGAGCGAGCGGTGACGTGCCCGGCGGTGCTGCCGTGGCGGTCGCGGGCGGCGCTTTGCGCGTACGCGATGGGAAGAACGGTGTTCGCGGAGGCGCTGGCCCGGCAGGAATCGATGGCCGCCGAGCGCTGGGGCAGCCGCCGCGCGATCGGCGTGGCGACGCATGCGCTGGCGGTCTCGATCGGCGGTGACCTCCCGCTGCTGCAGCAGGCGGAGGAGGAGCTGGTGGGCAGCCAGGCGATCGGGGAACTGCTGCGCGTCCGGCACGATCTCGCGTTGGCCCTCGCGGCGGCCGGAAAACGCCGGGAAGCGGTCCGGCTGGTGGAGAAAGTACGCGCGGAAAGCGGCGGCTACCGGCTGTGGAAACAGCGTGCCGACGCCACCTGGCACCGGATCGTGAACGGCACCGGGGTGGCGGCGTTGACCCGGCAGGAGCGCAAGATCGCGGCGCTCGCGCGGGCCGGCCACAGCAACCGGCGGATCGCCGAGGAAGAGTCGCTCACGGTGCGTACGGTCGAATTCCACCTGTCCGGGGTCTACCGCAAGCTGGGCATCGCCGGCCGCCGTGAACTGATGACATTCTTCTCGCGAATTTAATTGACAGGCCCGCCCCAACCAAGGGCGAAGCGGGCCGGCAAGACAGACTAGTTGACGAACTTCCAGGTGACCTGGATGACGCCAATGTCACGGTTGGCCAGCGATCCGAAGGCCGGCGCGCTGAGATCGATGTGCGAGGCGTCGCAGCTCGGGCACTTGTCCCGCACCGGAACGCGAATCGTGTTGCCCTGGTAGGTCACCTCGATCGAGAGGTTGCAAATCGGGTCGTTGTTGGGGTTCGCGGTCGTCCAGTATGCGTACGGCGCGGCCACCAACCAGTCGGTCGCGGCGTTGAGTTGCGTGCCGCAAGCGCCGTAACCAGCGTCGTTGTACCAGGTGGAGATGCCGTTTATCGGCTGACCGATGGGAATGCTGGCGGATGCGGGACTCGCGGTGGCCGCGACGAAAGCGACCGCGATGGCCAGAACAGCCGCGTACCTACGCAGTCTGGGCACGTGGATTCACCAACCTTTCGGGGAAAAAGAGGGTTGACCATCAGACCTGATGGAAGGTGATTCGGAAGCCGTTGCACGAGTTGCACTGATAAACGACCTGGTTGCCAGGCTCCTGGTCTTGTTTCGACCACGCGTACGCCTTCGGGCAGTGCGATTTGATCGCGTCGCTGTAGTCCGTTTGCGCGTCCCGGTTCGGATTGACGCAGTTCATCGGCCGGCCGTCCGGCCAGTGCTGCAGGTAGGCGGAGGGGCAGTACGGCAGCAGGTTTTCCGGGCAGCCAGCGGTGCCGCAGGACGTGGTCGCGTTAACCGGCTCAATGGTGATCGGCACCGAGAATGCGTTGACGTAACTCACGTCGTACCAGGGCGCCAAACCGTCGGAGCTGTCGAAGTTGAATTCGGCGAGGCTCGCCGGCTGTTCGCCGAGGCTGCACCGGTCGGCGTACGGGCCGCAGTCGGCGACCTGGCAGTGAAAACTGGAGCCGGAATTGCCCGAACACCCCTGCCGGGCGAAGAACTTGCCGCGCCAATGGCCCGGGTCGGTGGTCTCCGGAATGGTGATCGTTGCGGACTGGCCGTTCGCGAGCGTCGGCAGGCCAGCGAAATTGACCGAGCGATCGGCGTTCACCGTGCTGCCGATCCACACCGTCTGCCCGGTCTGATTGACGAAGGTGACCGTGTGGTTGATCGCCGCCGCCGCGGCCGAGAATCCGGCTCCGGTGACTGCCATCGCGACCGCCAACAGCGCCGCGACTGTCCAACGTCTGGTCATTTTTGACCTCCCGTGGAGAATGTGCGGACCATTATTCGACCGCTTCCCCGCGCCGTCTCTACGGTCGTACCGACCGGATCGGCGCCGCCGACCACGCGAGGTCCTCACGACCGGCGATGCCGAGCTTGGCGTACGCCCGCGACAAGTGCGCCTCGACGGTGCGTACGGCCAGAAAGAGCTTGTTGGCGATTTGCCGGTTCGTGTAACCGGCGGCGGCCAACCGGACCGCCTTGACCTCCATCACCGACAGCCGGCCGGTCGGCGACCGGGTCGGCAGCCGCCGCAGCTGGTCGTCGGCCCGGGCGGCCCGCACACCGTTTCCCACCGCGACAAACAATCCGCGAGCCCGCTCCAACCGCTGCCGGGCGGCTGCCGGCCGATCGGCGGCGAGCCGGCAGCCCAGTTCGTACAGCACCGCGCCCTGTTCGGCCGGCGCCCGCGCGATCTCGAACAGCTCGGCGGCATCGGAAAATAGGTCCGTACGAGCGCTGCCGCCATCCACCACGCCCAGCACGAAAGTGGCCCGCCCGAGCGCGTACGGCTCGGCCCAGCCACTCGCGGCGGTGTATGCCTGCCGGGCGAGCACGGTGGCAAGCCGCTGCCGGCCGGTCGCGTGCGCGCACAGCGCCGCGTTCGACCGCCAGCAGGAGACCGCCGGGCCGCGAATGCCACGTGCTCCGAATTTCCGTCCAGCATCAAGATAGTCGGACAGCGCCGCCCCGAAATTTCCGTTGCATCGGTGCATGGCCGCCCGGCCGATCCGCAGGAACGGCGCGCAGGTCACCCCGGCCCGCAGCGCCGCCTCCAGCTCCGACCCAGTGATCAGCGCGGCCGCGAGGTCCGGGTCCTCACGCTGGGCCGCCAGCTCGGTCGCCGCCGCCGCGGCCAGTAGCCGCAGCGTCGGGTCGGCGGCGGACCGACCCAGCTTCTGGTAGGCGTCCAAGGCTCCATCGAGGTCGCCTCGACGGCCCGCCAACCGCCCGTTGAGCAGCACGATCGTGTCCGCAAGTGCGGGCGCGTCGGTTGCCGTTCGACGCAACGGTTCAGCCAGCTCATCGGCGAGGGTCAGCTGGCCGGCGTAGACGAACACCGCGAAGGCGCGTACGAGACAGGCCGGCTCGGTCCGGCAGGGTGGCGTCCGCAACGCGTGGGTGGCCCGTTCGACGGCCCCGCTCCAGTCCTTGCCCGCCAACACCAGCCGCAGCGCCGACATGTCCGGGCATTCGGCGGCCATCGATGCGACAGCGGGGCTGAACCGGTTCAGGGTTTGCGGCACAATTTCCCTTTCCACCCATGAGAGGACTTTTCGGTATCACCACCGACATCACCGCAAAAAATGACTATCCCTGCTGGCAGCCGAGAAGTCCATCACCGTCACGTTCCAGCCCCGTCACCAAGGAATCGGGCCGTGCGCGCTGAGATAGCCGCCGGTCTGGCCGTCGGGTCCGATCTGGGCCATCCGTACGATAATCTCGGCGCCTTCCTCGACGGTCTGGATGCCGGTGTTCGCATTCAAATCCGTTTTGGTGTAACCCGGCTCCACCGCGTTGACGCGCATGTTCGGAAGAGCCTTCGCATACTGCACAGTGATCATGTTGACCGCGGTTTTCGAGGCCGGGTAAGCGATCCCGGGATAGCCGAAGGTCGGCAGTCCGGGAGCGGTGACCGCGGCCAGCGAGCCGAGCCCGCTGCTGAGGTTGACCACCACCGGCGCGGCGGAGCGCTGCAGCAGCGGCAGGAACGCGTGCGTCACCCGTACCAGGCCGAAGACGTTTGTTTCGAACAAAGTCCGCATCTGGTCGGCGGTCTCGTCGGCCGCACCGACGACTCCCCCATCGGGCGTACGCCCCTCCACGCCGGCGTTGTTGATCAACACGTCCAATCCGCCGTCGGCCTCGATCGTCTGGACCGCAGCGGCCACCGACGCATCGTCCGTGACATCGATGACAACCATTCGGGCGCCGATCTTTTCGGCCGCCTGGCGGCCCCGATCGGCGTCCCGGCTGCCGAGGTAGACTGTGTGCCCAGCGGCGATGAGTTGGCGGGCGGTCTCGAAGCCGAGACCCTTGTTCGCTCCGGTAATCAGCATTGTTTTCATGCCCCCAAGACTGCGACCGGGCCGTGCTGCCAGCCAGTCGACCCGTCTTCCTGGGACTGCCGATACCAGGCAGGCCAGCGATTTTCGGCGCACACTTGTCAATATGACAGCGACCGAGTTCGGGCAGGCCGTACGACGGTGGCGCGACCGGGTCACGCCAGCGGCGGCCGGGCTGCCCACCGGCGGTCACCGACGCGCCGCCGGGCTGCGCCGGGAGGAACTGGCCCTGCTGGCCGGCATTTCGGTCGACTACGTCACCCGGCTGGAGCAGGGCCGCGCCGCCAACCCGTCGGCGCAGGTCGTGGAGGCCCTGGTCCGGGCACTCCGGCTGGCCGGAACCGAGCGCGGTCACCTGTTCGAGCTGGCCGGCCTCGCCGCGCCAGGACGGGACACCGTCCCGGCGCACGTCACGCCGAGCGTCCAGCGGATGCTGGACCGGCTGACCGGCACCCCCGTCGCGGTCTACGACGCGACTTGGACGCTGCTGGTCGCCAACCAGCCGTTCGCCGCACTGATGGGCGACCCGTCCGAGCTGCGCGGCAACGAACGCAACGGCGTCTGGCGTACGTTCCTCGGCCCAGTCAACCGCGTCCAACCGACCGCGCAAGCCCGGCGCCAACTGGAAGCCGCCCAGGTCGCCGACCTGCGTGCCGCCGCTGGCCGCTATCCGGCTGACCAACGGCTCCGGCAACTGGTCGCTGACCTGCAGACCCGCAGCGAGCGGTTCGCCGAGCTCTGGGACACCGGCACAGTCGGCAGCCACGAGGCGGCCCGCAAGACCATTCACCATCCCGATGTTGGTCCGGTGACGCTCGACTGCGACATCCTGACGGTGGCCGGCAGCGACCTGCGGATCATGATCTACACCGCCGAACCCGACAGCCCAGACGCCGAACGCCTCGCGCTGCTCACCGTGCTGGGCACCCAGACACTAGCTGCTCGGGATCATCAGTGACTTGCCGCCGTTGAGCCGATACCAGGCGAGGGTCTCGGCGATTCCAGTCTCGTAAGGTGTCGCGTCCGCGTCGAATCTTTTGTGGTATTTGCTGGAATCCACCACGAAAGGTTGCTCGAATTGGTAAAGCACCTCGCTGCCGATCCGAGCCACCGTCGACACCAGTCCGAGCATTTTCGCAGTCCGGCTGGAAAGGGTGCGTACGCCAGCGGCCCGACCAACCTGGCCGCACAGCACGCCGGCGAATGCCCGGCCGGTGATCGGCGCCCCGTGCGGCACGTGCCACACCTCGCCCCAAGCCTCAGGATCCGCCGCAACACTGGCCAATCCCTGGGCGAAGTCGTTGATGTAGGTGGGCGTGATCGGCTGGTCGGGGTCGCCAAACCACATCGGCTTGCGGCCAGCCACCGCCCGCCCGAACAGGCTGCCAGCGAGCACCGAGTCAACGCGCGGGCCGTAAAGCTCACCGGCTCTTGCGACCACGACCTGGGCGTCGCCTCGGTAGTGAGCGGCCAACAGCATGTCGGCCATCCACGCCCGCATGACCCCGAGCCCACTCACCGGCCGCGACGGCAGGTCCTCGGTCATCGGGCCGTCGACCTTGCCATACATCCACGTGTCGTCAGCGAAAACCAGCACCGCGCCGGCCGCCCCGGCAGCGGTCACCAGCGACCGGTTGACCTCCGGATAGACCGATCGCCACACCGGCAATGGCGGCCGTACGCAGTGGTAAACCGCGGCCGCGTCCGCGCAGACCGCACGCATCCGAGCGGCATCGCAAGCGTCGGCCGCCACCGCTTCCACCCCATCCGACCCGCTGCCACCACGCCGGCTGACCGTACGAACCGGCAGCCCACGACCCCGCAGCTCGCTAACCAACGCCGTCCCGGTGCCGCCGGTGCCCCCGACCACCACATGCGTTTTCATCTCGTACCCCTCTCGATTGCGCTACACTACTGTAGCGCAAAGGAGGGTAATGGGACGTACACAGGATCCTGACCTGGATGCGGCGATCGGCACGGCGACACTGGAACTGCTCGGCGAAATCGGCTTCGACCGGCTGAGCATCGCCGCGGTCGCCACCCGGGCCGGCACCGCCCGCACCTCGATTTACCGCCGCTGGCCTGATAAAACGTCGCTGGTCATGGCCGCGATCCGGGAGGCGCTCACCGGCCCCGATGGCATCGACGACACTGGAACCTTACGTGGAGATCTCATAGTCCACGCCCGTGCCCTCGCGAACCGCCTCGAACCCGGGATTTTGGCCGGACTTTTGACCGCCCTCCGCGACAACGCCGATCTCGGCACCCTCGTACGAGCCAGCATCGTCGCCCGCGACCAGAAGATCATGGTCGCGGTGATCAGCCGCGCCATCACCCGCGGCGAACTACGCCCAGACGCCGCCGCGGACGACCTGGTCACGACGGTCGCTGTGTCGATGATGTTCGCCCGTACGGTCCTTATGGACCTGGCGCTCGATGACGAATACGTGACCCAATTGATTGATCGAGTGGTGTTGCCCCTCTATCGCCCGTACGCCCAGGTAACGTCTCGCCGACGGGGATATACGTCGCCGTCCCAAGCGTCATAGGCTAGCAATTCCGGAGAATCAGCCCTCTCGCTCGTACGTCGGAGTTGAACCCGCGCTCTATGTTTCGTTGGGATTATTGTGAAAGTATCCATTTCCTGATTGCCCGTACGCGGCCATATTGTCGGTGCCGGCGGTAGAATTGATGTCATGGCCGCCGGCGACGAAGTCACCTCTCCAGAGCTCTGGAGGTGTGACCCGGACGAGCTTGGTGAGTTGCTGCAGGAGAAAGAAAAAGCGGTCCGGCTGCTGCAGGTCGAGGTGCTGGACATTGTCGCGGCGATCCACCGGGGAAACGTCGGCAAGACGCTCGGGCACCGCAACACCCTGGGCATGCTGCAAGACCTCCTGCGACTGTCCCCCACCGAGGCATCCCGACGCTACAAACGGGCCCTGAACCTGTGCCCCAGCCAAGCCCTCACCGGGGAAACACTCGCACCCACACTCAGCATCGCCAGTGAAGCGATGCGCCGCGGGGAGCTCGCCGACTCCCAAATCGACACGATTGTTGGGGTCGTGACCAGGCTCCCGGCCAGGGTGACCATCAAAGACCGTGAAGAAGCCGAAGCGTCGCTGGTGGAGCACGCGAAACGGTACACCGCACCAGGCCTAGCCAAAGTCGGCAGGCGCATCCATGATCACCTGGACCCCGACGGACCCGCGCCCTCCGAACACGAAAACGAGACACCACGCCGAGAACTATCCCTCCACACCGGCACAGACGGACGACTGAACTTCAGTGGCTCCATCGGCGGCGAAACCGGGACCCTCTTCAGCGAGATCCTCAGCCCCCTGGCCAAACCCCGCCCGGCCGAGAACGGCACCCCTGATCAGCGGTCAGTGTCCGAGCGCAACGGGGACGCGCTCGCGGAGGCCCTGAATCTGATCGCGGACTCCGGGAAACTCCCCATCCAGGGTGCGGAGCGGCCGCATCTGACTATTACGATGACGTGGGACATGCTGCGGGACCGGCTCGGTGTCGCTTATCCGCACAGTGGCGCACCGATTTCCCCCGAAGGCGTCCGCCGGCTGGCGTGTGACGCGGACATCATCCCGATGGTGCTGGGCAGCGACAGCGTACCGCTGGATGTCGGACGCAACGAACGACTCATCACACCAGCCCTACGCAAAGCCTTGATAGCGCGAGACAAAGGCTGCGCCAGATGCGGCCGACCACCCCGCTGGACACGGGGCCACCACGTGCAGCACTGGGCCGATGGTGGGCATACCTGCCTTGACAATTGCGTACTTCTCTGCGATCGCTGCCATCGTTTAGTGCACCACGGCGGCTGGGACGTACGCATCGTCGACGGAATTGTTGAATTCCTACCGCCCGCGTACGTTGACCGCGAACGAAGACCCATCCGCGGCATCAACCAGCTCGCCGCATAGAAAATCCACCCGGCCGCCGGGCACCACCACACCCGGCGGCCCACACCCCTTGCCGCCACCCACCAAATCCGCGCCTGTCGACCGCTACTGTAGATGACCTATGCCAAGGGCGTGGCCTGCGCAGAAGTTGTGGCGAGGGCGTCCATGATCGTTTGTGACGAACAACCTGGACACCCTCGCTACCGCACTGTAGGTGACGGTAGACGACTGCTCAGACAGTCTCCTGGGCTGGCGCCGTGGCGACCTGAGGTGGGCATCGCGCCGAAGCTGACCGGTGCGGAGTTGGTCACCTTGGCGGTGATGCAGGCCTTGCTCGGATTCACCTGGGAGTCATGATGGTTGCGCCACGCTCACGCCCATCTGATGCGCCTGTTCGGGTATCTCCCTAACAACCTGGCTACAAAAAACGGCTCAGGGCCGCGGCTGAGTTGATCAAAACAGTGATCCGCGTGCTGTTCATGCCCACGTAGTCGCTGGCCCGCACCGGGTCGTACGCGATCGGCTCGGGGTCGCGGTCGACCAGGCCGAGATAGTTCTCCAACGCCCAGCGCCCAGCGCCCAGCGCCCAACGGCCTGCTTGAAGGGAATGCCTTCAAGTTAGGCACATAACGGCGTACGGGTGCGTCCAACTCGACCAGTCTGTCCGCGACCAGGCGCATCACCATGGTGGCCGTGACGGTCTTGGAGACCGAGCCCAGCGCGTAAATCGTGTCTCTATCGACCGGCAGCGGGTTCTCCAGGCTGGTCACGCCATGACATGCGTCCCACTCCTGACCGCCGGCCCAGACTCCGACAGCTACCGCCGGAATCCCCCACTTGTCGGCCGTTTGCCCAACGAAATCCACGAGATGCGACATTTTCTCCCCCTCATCAGCGACGAGGGTTCATAGTCGACCCCTACCCTCGGGGGCAAGGTCAAGCTAGCCGGCGTACGCGCGCAGGTGCCGACCAGTGACGGAGTGGTCGGCTCGTACGAGATCACCTGGCGTGCCCTGGAAAACCAGCCGCCCGCCATGCCGGCCGGGACCGGGGCCGAGGTCGACCACCCAGTCGGCTTGGCTGACGACGTCCAGGTTGTGTTCGATCACCACCACCGTGCTGCCACCGTCGACCAACCGGTTCAGCAGCCTGATCAGACTGTCCACATCGGACATATGCAGGCCGGTGGTCGGCTCGTCGAAGACATATACCTGGCCTTGTTTTCCGAGTTCGTCCGCTATCTTGAGACGCTGTCGCTCACCGCCGGAAAGTGTGTTCAGGGTCTGGCCAAGGCAAAGATAGGTCAGCCCGACCTCGCCGAGCCGGTCCAGCACCCGTGCGATGGTTGGCTCCGGGAAGACCTTGCCGGCTTCGCCCACGCTCAGGTCGAAAACGTCAGCGATGGTCAGCCCTCGCAGCCGGTGCCGCAGCGCTTCCTCGGTGAAGCGGCTGCCACCGCACTGCTCGCAAGTGGTGGCGACGGTGTCCAGAAACGCGAGATCCGAATAGACGACGCCCAGCCCGTTACAGCCCGGGCAGCCACCTTCGGAGTTGGGGCTGAAAAGTCCGGCACTCACGTCGTTGTCGGCCGCGAACAACGCGCGAATCGGATCCAGGATGCCGGCGTACGTGGCCAGGCTCGATCGTCTCGAGCCGCGGATGGCCGTTTGGTCGACAATCACCGCGGCCGGCAGATATCCGCGTACCAGTGTGCTTTTCCCCGAACCAGCCACACCAGTGACGGCGGTCAGGACACCGGTCGGAAAGTCGACATCGATCCCTCGCAGATTGTGCCCAGTGGCAGCCCGGACCGACAGCACACCGGTCCTTTCTCGTACGACCGACTTCAGCCGGGGCCGCCGGAGCAGTCTCCGGCCGGCCGGGGTGTGGTGAAAATCCGTTGCCGGGCCAGCGAAAACGATCTCGCCGCCGTGCTCGCCAGCGCCCGGCCCGAGGTCGACGACGTGGTCGGCGGTGGCGATCACCGCCGGATCATGCTCGACCACCAGCACCGTGTTTCCCTTGTCTCGCAAGGCATGCAGCAGGTCAGTCAGCTGACGTACGTCTTCCGGGTGCAGACCGATCGTCGGCTCGTCGAAGACATAGAGCAAATCGGTAAGGCTGCTTCCCAGGTGCCGCACCATTTTCACCCGCTGTGACTCGCCGCCGGACAGCGTCGCGGTGGCCCGCGCCATCGTCAGGTAGCCGAGGCCGATCGACACCAGCCGGTCCAACTGCGCGACCAGCGCGGCGACCACCGGCGCACTGCCGTGCGCGTCCACGTTCCGGATGACCTCGGCGAGGTTTTCCGCCTCCAGGTTCGAACATTCCGCGATATTGCGGCCATTCACCCGGCAGGACAGGGTCTTTTGCGACAGTCTGGCGCCATCGCAGTCCAGGCAGGTGCCTTCGGTGACTACCCGTTCAAATGCCTCCCGGGTGTTGCCCTTGAGCGTTTGTACGTCCTTCGGCAACCAGATACGTTCGAACCTGCCGAGCACGCCTTCAAGTTTTTCCGGTACACCATAGAGGAAAGCGTGCCGCTCATCGGCGCTGAAGCGGTCAATTGGCCGATCCACGTCGAAAAGGCCGGACTCCGCGAACGTACGCCACGTCCAGCCGCCGACGTGAAAGGTCGGGAACCGGATCGCTCCCTCGTTCAACGACCGCTTCTCGTCGATCAGTTGGCCAACATCGACCGTACGTACGTGACCAATGCCTTCGCAGCGCGGACACATGCCTTCGGCTTCGTTGAAGGAAAATGCGTTCGAATAGCCGACAAACGGTCGGCCGACCCGGGACCACAGCAGCCGCATCAACGGCTGGATGTCGGTGACCGTCCCCACTGTGGAGCGCGAGGTGCCGCCGAGCCGTTTCTGGTCGACCACGATCGCGGCCGGCAGGTGCTGGATCGAGTCAACCTCGGGCTGGCCGTAGTGCGGCAGCCGGTGCCGGACGTACGCCGGAAACGTCTCGTTCAACTGGCGCCGGGACTCCGCCGCGATGGTGTCGAAAACCAGCGACGACTTGCCCGATCCGGATACCCCCGTGACGACCGTGAGCTGGCGTTTCGGGATGGCGACGGTGACGCCCTTCAGGTTGTGCTCGCGGGCGCCGCTGACGGTGAGGTGTTCAGCCATGAAATCCACGCTAGGCTGAGTTGTGGCCAGATAGTGTCCACAATTGTGGACGACCCTGTGGATAACTCCTGTGGACAAAGGTCGGAACCCGTGAACGGACCCAGCGTCCGGATGTTGGAGCTGCTCTCGGTGCTGCAGAGCGGTCGCAGTTGGCCCGGTGGCGAGCTCGCCGAGCGGCTGCGTACGTCCCCTCGTACGCTCCGCCGGGACATCGACCGGCTCCGGGAGCTCGGCTATCCGGTGCTGTCCACCCGCGGCCCGGGCGGCAACTACCGGCTGGTCGCCGGCCGGGCCATGCCGCCGCTGCTGTTCACCGACGACGAGGCGGTGGCCGCCGCGCTGGGCCTGCGGATGGTCGCGTTCGGGCAGGTGGAGGGCGCCGCCGACAACGCGCTGCGCAAGCTGGAACAGGTGTTGCCTGCGCCGCTGCGGCACCGGTTGGAAGCGGTGTCCGCGTCCACCGAGGCGGCCTCCCGGAGCGGGCCGACGCTCGATCTGGACGTGCTTCGGCGGCTGAGTACGGCCGCGTACGCACACCAGGATGTCCGCTTCTCGTACCGGAACCGGGCCGGCACCAGCAGCCGGCGGCGAGTCGAGCCGTACCGGCAGATCCTGCTCGGCCGCCGCTGGTATCTGCTCGGCTGGGACCTCGACCGGGCCGACTGGCGCACCTTCCGGCTGGACCGGATCACCGAGGTGACCACGTCCGGCACCACCTTCCGGGCCCGTGACCTGCCCGAAGACGGCGCCGCAAGCTTCGTCCAACGGACCACCAGCGGCCCCGACGCCAGCCGGCAAGGCGTCGTACGGTTCGCCGCACCGGCCGAGATGGTGTCCGAGCGGCTGGTCGCCGAGGCCGGCTCACTGACCCCGATCGATGGCCACAACTGCCGCTATGTCACCGCCGCCGAGTCGTGGGAGTGGCTCGCCGTCGCGCTCGCCGCGGTGGGCGTCCCGTACACCATCGAAGGCCCGCTGGAACTGCTCGCGCACTCCCGCACCCTCGCCGCCCGCGTCACCGCGGCGACCGCCTGAGTCAGGAAAACAGCGGCAAGCTGAAAGGTCCGCCGTGGCGGGACAGCCGGCGGAAGAATCCCAGCGCACCGGCCACTCCGAAGGCCAGCGACGCGCTGCCGTCTTCGACGGATTTCGCGGTGAGGACGGGATGATTCGCCGGGCCGGCGGCACGGATGAGAATGTGCGCCGCGGTCGCCTGGGCGGGCGCCCAGTTTCCGTCGCGCAACGCGAGGTCAATGAGGAAATTGCCGGCCCCAACCAGCCCACAGCACTGGATGGGCACGATAATGTGCGGAAGGAAATCGGTGACCGCGGCACCGGTTTGGTACGCGAGACGAGTCAGGTCCACGTTGTCCAGAACCTCGCCCGCCCGCAGCAGGGTCTGTCCCACGCCGGCGAGGCCCTGACACCAGGACGCCGACAGCGGCAAGGTGAATCGGGTGCCCATTCGCGTCAACAGCGACTCGGTCCGTTTTACCAGCAACTCAACGAAATCATCGACCGCGGCCGCCGCCGCCGGATCGTACGGGCTCGCACAAAGCAGGAATTCGGTGATCCCGGCCAACCCGTGCGCGCTGCCCACCGACGGTTCCACCGCCGCCGCGGGCGGGAGCGGATCTGGGTCGCCGCCGACTGGATCGGCCGCCAGCACCGCTCGTACGCACCGCCGGACCACAGCCAGATGGGCCGGATCACGATCGTTGCCATACAAAAGAAGATGGCCGATCCCGACCCCGGCCGAACCGCCGATCAAGTCGGCAATGTCGGTGTGCCAGCGGTCGCCTGGAATGACCGGACCGGGGTGCCCCGGAATGTCAATGCCCAGGCTTTGCGCTCGTTGCAGGAAAATGTCGACACCGGTACGGCCCAGCAGCAGACCCGGCTGCAAGTGGACCGCCGTCGCCGCCCGCAGGGTGAATGCCGCCAGCTGGGTGATCCGCTCGGGTACCCCCGGCCGGTCGACATGCTCCAGCAACTCCAGACCAATGCCAGCGGTGCCGGTGTAGACGCTCGCGTCGTAGGCTGTTGAATTCCCGGTCGTTCCGGACAGAATCTCGTCCGTACGCACCAGCACGTCCGCCAGCAAGTTGTCGGTAATCTCGGTGGCCAGCTCGCCGGTCACCACCGGCAGCGAGGGCAACGCGGTTTTGGCCGTACGCGTCATATTCCCGGCCAGGCAACGGGCGGCGGCGCGGACGATTTCGTCCTCGCCGCTGAGCAGGTCCGCGACGATCGCGATCACCCCGGTGGGCGCCGGACCAAACCGGGCCCGCAGCAATTGCAGTGCCCGCTGACGCGGAATGTCATGGTCGTCCGCAAAAGAAACCGGACTGACGTAAATGGCGGCGGACAGCAACGTCATGCCCAGGGCGTGCAGATCATCCACGTCGAGCGCCGGTTCACCGCGCCGCTGCCGCGCCGGCGCGTAGCCTGGCGTCGAGCCGTTGATCCCGAAGCCGTCATAGTCGGCCAACCCGAAGTCGACGATGCCGATGTGGTCTGCGTCGACGACGATGTTTTTCGGTGCCAAGTCGTGCATAACGACGCCTCGGCGGTGGATTTCGGCCAGGATGCGAGCCAACCGCTGGCCAAGACGCTCCAGCGTACGACCCGGATCCGCGAGCGGATCGTCCGCCGGCAGGTAGCGACCGTTGCGTACCACGTCCTGCGAGAGGTTTTCCGGCCCGAGATCGCTGAGAGCGAGGAACTCGTCGGCGCCGTGCCGGAAATGGTCGAACACCCGCGGAACACCGTCCACGTCGGCCAGCGCGGCCAGCACCCGACGCTCGTTGCGCAACCGCGTCCGTACGTCCCCGGAGTTGTCCTGTTCGTCCACCAGCGCCCGAGCCTGCTTGACGATCAGCGCGGTGCCGTCCCGCTCGTCCACGGCGCGATACACGTTTCCGCGCCCAGACTCGAAAAGCCCGGAAGTGATCCGGTAGTGATCGCCCAGAATCGCCGGACCGGTCAGGTCCTGGGCGGCCGCGCTGGTAAAGGGGTCGGTCTCCCAGCCGGGCTGCCGATAGTTCATGGTGGCCAAGCCGCCGAATTCCTCGCCGTCCGGCCCGTGGACGACGGTCAGCAGGCGGCCGTCCGAAGCCGCCTTCCAGGACCGCGAGAACGGTCCGTACCGGTAATAGACCGGAGCCAGCGGATCCACCTGCCGGTCGCTGAGAACCCGCGGGCCTGGCCGGCCGCGCAGGAGATCCGCCAGCCTCAGGCCCAGGTCGCGTACGCGGGCCCGCTCTGGGTAAACGGTGAATGCCTTACCCACCGTGGCCGGCGAGGTGTGCCCGTCATTCACTGTCCGCAACACCGCGGTTGAACGCGCGAACTTGAAGGCACACCCCTCGGCCAACAGAACAGGCACCACCACGGCGGCCAGTTCGGAGAAGTCGGCCGCCCGCGACGATAGATGAATTTTCCAGCCGTGCTCCGGAAGGACCACGCCATCTGGAGCGACCACAGTCCAGACTGGTCCGGTCCGAATCATCCGGCCGTCATGGTCTCCCAGGATCTTCGCGGCGAGATCCATACTGTCAGCATCCGTCACCGCGACAATCCTCCCCGTTCCGGGCAACCATGTCGGCTACTGGGTCGGCTACTGCGTTGCCGAGTGGGTATTGATGTTGATGTTGGTGAAGTCGAAGCAGCATCCAGCGCACTTCGACATCTCCATCAACGGATTAGTACCGGCGGCGAACGCGATCGCCGGCTCAACCACGTCCGTGCCAGCTACTCGCGGCTCCAGACTCGACAGCACTGGTGGCATGACTACCCGCCTTTCGTTGAAATCGGAAACCCACGTCACCGTTCTGTAGCCGATGACAGTCCGAAGCCAACCAGCCAGGGTTGTCATCTCGTTGTCACCCCGTTGTCATGAGCGTGCACACGCGCCACCGCATTCGTCCTCACGCGGGTCAGAGCCGGTAACAACGCCATGACAACGCCATGACACGACTCTTTGATTTGATCCAATGGTCGGCACGTACGCCGGCAGAAGAGGGACTGCTCACGCCGACGAAAGGACACGTTGTTTTGAACAGCACAAAATGGTCGAGGCTGCTCCTGGCCGCCACCGGCACTGTGGTCATCGCCGGGTCCGCCCTGGCCGCCACGGCTAGCCCGGCGATGGCGTCGTCCCACAAACCCTGCACCAACACGTTCGAATGCTTCAACGGCTTCAGCTTCGGCGGCGGCACGCTGAGCATCGACATCGACGCCATCGGCGGCCCGCAGCGGAACCTGCAGTGGCAGGTCGACGGCGTTTGCTCCGCCACGTACACGACAAACGACCCGCCGAGGTCGTGGGTGTGCCGAAACGTTCCCGCCGGGAACTACACCTTGCGCACCTCGGACGATTTTCGGCACAACTGGAGCATCGGCACCCGCCCGTAAGTTCCTTCCCCGAGACACAAGCGCCGTGCGTCAGCGCTGGTGGATCGCCTCTCCCCACCAGAGTCGGTCCGGCAGCACCGTCGCACGGCGCTTGCCTGTGCCATGATCTGCTGAGTGCGGCAAGTGACGCCACCGTCGAGCGGAGCACGGCAATGCAGGAGTTCCTGGTAGAAATCACCACCACGCCTCCGGAGGGCACCCCGCAGGCCGAGGTCGATGAGCGCCGGGCCGCCGAAGCCGTACGGGCGAAGGAACTCGTCGCCGCCGGCCATCTCGCGCGGTTGTGGCGCCCGGTGGGCGAAAAACGCAGCCTCGGCATCTGGCTCGCCGCAGACGAGGCCGAGCTACAGGCCAAGGTGCTGGACACGCTGCCGTTGCGGCCATGGATGACGGTGAAGGTCACCCCGCTGGAGTCGCACCCGAACGATCCGGGAAAGGTCAGCTGACCTCAGCCCGGCGCGATCCGAACCTCCAGCAGGTGTTCGCGGCGCGGGCACACGATGAGCAGCGGAGTGTAGGCTTCCAGCAGTTTTTCGCTGCCACCGCCCTAAACCAGCCGAGAGCCCGGCAGCCGGATCGGCACCCGCCCGACATTTCGCAGGATCCACTGGGATCCGATCCGACTGATGTGACCCTGCTCGCGGCTGACGTACGGGTCGTCGACACCGACCGACACGTGCACGTACGGCTCGTTTCGGCCAAAGACCAGCCGGAACCGTGCGGTCGGCGCCACCCGCATCCCGCCGTAGGCGCCCAGCACAAACAATGTTCCGGCCGGCGCCGGTGGGAGCTCGCCCGCCGGCAACACCGCTACCCCGGCCGGCAAATCCACGCCCACTCCTCACTGTCCGCACTCCGCCCGCACGCTAACCCGGCATCCGCGAGACCGGTCCCGGCGGGAATGCCCGGGCGTCGGGCGCTGTTGTCCACCGCCAGACGACCGAATTTCCGAGGAGTTCAGATGGTCAAGGCAGTGCGGCTTTCCGAATACGGTGACGTCAACGTGTTGACGGTCGAGGAAGTGGACCAACCGGCGCCGGCCGCGGGACAGGTTCTCGTACGAGTGAAGGCCGCTGGAATCAATCCTGGTGAAGCGACGATTCGACGCGGCCTGCTGCACGAACGCTGGCCGTCGACCTTTCCGTCCGGGCAAGGCAGCGACCTGGCTGGCGTGGTGACCGAAGTCGGCCCAGAAGTGTCCACAGTGGACGTTGGCGACGAGGTGATCGGATTCACCCACCAGCGCGCCAGCCATGCCGAGTTTGTGCTGGTGGAGGCCGAAAACCTGACACCACGACCGAGTGCGGTTTCCTGGGAGGCGGCCGGCGCGCTTTTCGTCGCCGGAACGACCGCGTATGCGGCGGTGGCCGCCGTCGCGCTTAACCCAGGCGACACGGTGGCAGTATCGGGAGCGGCCGGCGGAGTCGGCAGCCTGGTGGTCCAACTGGCCAAGAACGCCGGCGCGACGGTGATCGGGATCGCGAGTGAGTCGAATCATCAGTGGCTTGTCGACCACGGTGTCATTCCGGTCGCGTACGGCGACGGTGTCGCTGATCGCATTACCGCCGTCGCTGGCGGAAAGAAAATCGACGCGTTCGTCGACACGTACGGTGCGGACTACATCGAGCTCGCGCTCGGCCTTGGCGTGCAGCCGGACCGGATAAACACGATCATCAATTTCGCCGACGCGCAGAAATACGGCACGAAGACGGATGGAAATGGGTCAGCCGACTCGGCCGCGGTGCTCGCCGAGCTGGCCGAGCTGATCGCGGCCGGCAAGTTGGATCTGCCGATCGCCAGGGTCTATCCGCTCGACCAGGTCCGAGAGGCCTTCCAGGAGCTCGAAAAGCGGCACACCCGCGGCAAGATCGTGCTCCAGCCGTAGCCGGGAGTTGCCTGCAGCGCCCCCATCGTCGAAAGTGGTGCGATGAAGGCTGCTGGCGAAGAGCGGGACGGCGTGCCGCTGACCAACCTCGACCAACCCCTGTTCGAGGGCGCGGACGCCACCAAACGGGACCTGGTGGACTATCTGGACGCGGTCGCCGACCGGATCGTGCCCGAGCTGGCGGATCGCCCGCTCTCGGTGGTGCGAGTCCGCCTCGGGCAACCGCAGTTCATGCAGAAAAACGTCCCGAAATACACGCCGCCGTGGGTGAAAACGGTGTCGTTGTGGGCGGAAAGCTCCAAGCGCCAGGTTTCCTACGCGCTGTGCGATGATCGTCGCACCTTGTTGTGGTTCGCGAACCAGCGGGCAGTGGAATATCACCCGCCGCTGGTTCGCGGTGGCCGGCAGACATATCTGGTGCTGGACATCGACCCGCCTTCCGCGGATGCCTTCACGTTGGGCGTACGCAGCGCCGAGTTGGTCCGCCAGGCACTGGCCGACGCCGGAATGACTGGAGCGGTCAAGACCAGCGGCGCCAAGGGTGTACACATTTTTGTGCCCCTGGAAGGCCAACCGCCGATCGAGGACGTGGCCGCGGCGACCCGGGCGCTGGCGGCTCGGGCCGAGCGGATCGACCCGGCGCTCGCGACTACCGCGTATATCAAGGAAGACCGGCAAGGAAAGGTCTTCCTCGACTCCACCCGGGCCGGTGGCGCCACGATTGTGGCGGCCTACAGCCCCCGCGTACGCCCCGGCGCCACCGTGTCGTTCCCGGTCGCCTGGAGCGATCTGGACCGGGTGTCGCCGGCCGATTTCACCATTCGTACGGCCGTGGCCCTGCTGGGCGACCGAAATCCGTGGGCCGAGGCGATGCCCGCTGAGCAGACGTTGCCGGCGGATCTGATCGAGGAAGGGCACACCATCCCGGTCGCCCGGGTGGTTGCCATGCACGAAGGCAAACGCCGGGCCCGGGCCCGCGCGGCGAAGGACGAAGCTGCCGAAAAATAGCCGGAAGACTGTGCTGATCACCGGCGGACGGGCGCCGGTCGCGCTGGATTTGGCCCGCAAGTTCGCCCGCCGCGGCGCGCGGGTGGTGGTCGCCGAGAGCGTTTCCGCGCAGCTGTGCGGACGGTCCAGAGCCGTCGCTCGTACGCACCGGGTGCCGCCTCCACGACAACGGCCGGCGGCTTTCGTTGCCGCACTTGCCGATATCGTCCGGCGCGAGGAAATCGACCTGATCGTGCCCACCTGCGAGGAGATTTTCGCTGTCTCCCGCGGCTTGGACGCGTTGCCCTGCGAGGTGCTGGCCGCGCCGCTGCAGGTTTTGCGGCGGCTGCACAGCAAGTGGGAGTTCATCGAGGCGGCCCGCGCACTGGGCTTGCCAGTGCCGGCCACCTGGTTGATCACCTCGCCCCGGGATTTGGCGGACATTCCGCGGCCGTACGTGCTCAAGCCAGTCTTTTCCCGCTTCGGCACCCAAGTCCGGACAGTGCGCGATTCGCCGCCCGCAGTGCACATCAGCGCGGAACAGCCGTGGGTGGCGCAGGAATTCCTGACCGGCCAACAAATCTGCACGTACTCGGTCGCGTCCGGCGGACGGCTGCTCGCACATGCGGCATACGCGACAGAGTTCACCGCCGGCCCCGGTGCGTGTATCGCCTTCGAACCCTGTGACCAGCCCGAAATCGAGGCTTGGGTGCGGCGATTCGTCAAGGGATTCCCGGCGGACGGCCACATCGCCTTCGATTTCATCGTCACCGACGCCGGTGAGGCACTGCCGCTGGAATGTAATCCGCGGGCCACCAGCGGTGTCCACCTGCTCGGCGACGAGTTGGCCGACCTGATGTTCGGTGCCCTACCAGCACAAACCCTGCGGCCGGCGGCCGATGCGCGAGCCATGATCGCGATGGCGATGTTCTCTTTCGGGCTGGCCTCGGTCCGGTCTCGGCGCGAGCTGAGGCGGTGGACGCAAGTCGTCCGCGGCTCGTACGACGTGATCGCGGTGCCGGGTGATCGCCGGCCGTTCTGGGCGCAGTTCGCCGTTCTGGGCCACAATCTGTGGCAGGCGGCCCGGACCCACCGATCGCCGATCGCATGCTCCACCTCCGACATCGAGTGGGACGGCCAGTGACGGTCGAGCTTTACACCAGCGCGAACCTCGTGGACCTACGCTGGCCGGACACCGAGAACGGCCGCTATGCCCGCGACTATCTGACGCCACTGATCACCCAGGGACCGGACCGATTCGTGGACAACATTCGTACGACGTACGGCGCGCTGTTCGTTGACGACTCGGTGATCCTGCCGGTCTCCTGGAACACCACCGACTACGACAACTCGTATGTGTGCTCGCCTTACACGCATTATGTGACGTACGCGAAGGAAGAGCTGCGGTTGCTGAAAAATCGCGCCCTTCGTTCGACACTTTCCACCGCTCTCTCGTCGTTGGGCCTGCTCTGTCGTTTCTGCAGCGTCAACAAGGTCGTCCTGGTCAACAACTGGCTGCTGTCCACCAACCTCTATCCGGCCCTGAGCGCTGGCCAGGTGGCTGCGGTGACGGCATTTCTGCGAAGCCATTTTCCGCACCACGCCATCGGCTTCTGCTCGGTCAACAACACCCTCATTCAGGCCTGCGTGGCCGCTGGCTGCCTGCTCGTACCGGGGCGGCAGATCGCGCTGGCCCGCCCGTGCGACCATGCCGGCAAACTGCGCCGCCGGTGGCGACGGGATCTGCTGCTTGTCGACCGCCGCGGCTACCGGATCGGCGAGCCCGGTCCGGCCGAAGTGCCACGTCTGGTCGAGCTCTACAACAACCTCTATCTGGACAAATACTCCAGCAACAATCCACAGTTCAACGAGCATTTCGTCCGCGAAACGCTCGCACGCGGCACCATCACGTATATCACGCTGACACGCGACGACCGGATCGACGGCGTGCTCGGCTATTTCGTCCGAGACGGCGTGATGACCACACCAATCTTCGGATACGACACCGCGCTTCCCCAGCAGACCGGTCTCTATCGAATGCTGGGTGGCATTCTCTACGACCTCGCCGCGCAGAAAGGCTGGCTGCTCAACGACAGCTCGGGAGCGGCGGAATTCAAGCGGCTCCGCGGGGCGGTGCCGGAGCTTGAATATCGAGCGGTCCACGTCCGCCACCTCCGATGGCGGCAACGGTTCGGTTGGGTGACACTTTGCTTCTTGTTCAGTAAAATCGCCGTACCGCTCGCCCGACGCTACGAGTTGTGAGGTGCTATGGACCTGGTCCGCGAAATTCTGGACTCATGCGCTCGTACGCCGGCAGCCACCGCGATCATTGGTGCGCGCGGGGACAAACTGACATATGGCGACTTCGCCGAGCGAGCGCTGCGGATCCGCGACCGGTTGACCGCGGCCGGCCTCACCCGCGGCGATGGAGTGCTTTACGCCGTCGAGCCGTCGCCTGATGCGATCGCGGTGGCCCTCGGCGTGGTCGCCGCCGGCGGCGTACTGGTGCTGGCGGATCCCGGGTTGGCTCCCGGAGTTTTGCAGGCCCGACTGAAACTCGCACGGCCGCGCTGGGTGGTGGCCGAGTCGCGGCTTTACGCCCTCACGTCGTTCGGGCCGCTACGGGCTTTGGTACGCCGCCGCGGGATTCTGCTGCCGGACCTGCGGGATCCCCTGCCTGGCTGGAAACTAAGCCACGCGTACACCGGCCGCTGGCTGCCCGGGGTGCCATCGGCAGCGGTCCGGCTGCGCGGCCTCACCGGCCCGGCGAACCCGGTGCTGGAGCAGGCAGATCTCGATGATCCAGCGGCCATCATCTTCACGTCCGGCACCACCGCCCACCCGCGAGCGGTCGTGCACACTCGCGGATCTTTGGCCGCTGGCCTGGAGATTTTTCGTGGTCGCCTGCCGATGGGACCTTCGGACGTGGTGCACACCGACGGCCTGATGCTCGGCCTGCCGGCGCTTATCGCCGGCGCGACCTGGTCGATGCCAGGACATCCGGATCTCATCGCCGAGCGCGACGTGACCCATCTTTACGCCGTGCCAGTGGAACTGTCGAACCTCATCGACCGCGTCGGCCAGTTCCCGGCCACTGTCCGGCACATCCTGCTGGGCTCCGCTCCGGCCCCACCCGCCGTGCTACGCAAGGCGATCGCCGCAGCCCCGCACGCGGAAGTTCTCAGCATCTACGCCATGACCGAAGCGCTCCCCATTGCTTTGGCCACCGCACAACAGAAACTCAACCATCTGGACGGCGACCTGCTCGGCCTGCCGTTGCCCGGGGTGGGCGTACGACTCGCCGACGACGGTGAGTTGCTGGTCAGCGGGCCGCACCTGGCCCTGGGCTATCTCGGTGAACCTGCACACCTGGAGGTCGCCACCGGCGACCTCGCCAGGATCGACGAAGACGGGCAGCTTGTCCTGCTGGGACGGAAAAAGGACATGATCCTCCGCGCCGGCTTCAACATTTACCCGAGCCTCTACGAGCCGGCCGTGGCCGCCCAGCCCGGAGTCGCGGAGGCGGCGATCGTCGGCCTCGCCGACCCGGACACCGGCGACGAGGAGGTCGTGCTCGCGGTCGTACCCGCTGAGGGATTCCGCGAGGACCGGCTGCGGGCCGCACTCCCGGACCTGCTCGACGCGGGTGCCCTGCCCGATCGGATAGCGGTGGTGACCGCCTTCGCACGTACCGGCCGATCGTCCAAACTGGACCGAGCCGCTTTACGCGAAGCCGTACGACATCACTGAAGCCACCGTTATTCGCCGTAGAGTTCGGCCCACATCGCCGCCGCCTCGGAATCGCGTCCGGTCGCCTCCAACACCCTCGCCAGCACATCCTGCGCCTGCTGCGTTGCCCCTTCCGGCGGGTCGTCCCGCAGCACCCGGCGCACCATTTCCTCAGCCGCCACGAAGTCCTGAAGATCGAACAGCAGACTTCCCACCAGCACAGAGGAACTCGCCACACTCTCCAGATCCCCGGCTATCAAATAGCCGTCCACGGCGTTGCGTGCCATCTCCAATGCGGCCGAGAACTCGTCTCGCTGCTGCAAAGCGCGCGCCACGTCGTCGGCGGCGTCCGCTCTCATCCATCCCACGTCATATTCCTCGGACTCCGGCAATTTCAGAGCCCGCGCGTACGCCTGTCGCACCACCTCGAAAATTTCGTCCGCGTCCGGGTCATCGGAGCAGAAGAGCGCGCGGGCCCTGCGTTGCAGCGCGACGATCGCGCCGCATTCCCAGTCAGCCTGTTCAAACATCCGCAGAGCCTCGGTAAACTGCTCCAACGCGTCGGTGGATTCCCCTAGTCGCAGCGAAACCGTGCCTGCCTCCAGGAGTTCCTCGCCGGCCCGACGCGGTTCACCCAGCGCGGCGAAGCCGGCGGCCGCCGTGGTCAGGTTGTCCACACCATCGGCACGCTCTCCGAGCCTGACCTGAGCGGTCCCCAACAACGAGCGTGCCACCCAAACATCGAACCCCTCGGCCATGCCGGCCGCTTCCCACCCATACAACGTTTGTTCCAGCGTTTCGGCCGCGTCCAACCACTGCTCACGGTTGAAATGCGTGATCCCGAGATGCAGGCTCGCGAGCACCGCCCCGATCCGCTCCCCGCCGGCGTGCCAGTTTTCCAGCGCTGCCAGGGCTTCGTCCAGCGCCTCCTGGTCAGCCACCCGGCCGGCGTCACGCAGCACCATCCACCGCAGGTCGTGCACCCGCGCCAGAATTCCCTGGACGTGCTTGGTCGCCGGCGCGGTGATCCCCAGCGCCGCCTCGGACATCTCGTACGCCTCAGCCAGTCTTTCGTTGTTATAGAACAACTCTGCCAGCGTCTGTGTCTGCCGCAACAGGACCGACGCGCTGCCGGCCTCGCCCGCCAACACCCGGGCCTGCTGCACCGCCGCCATGCCCTCGTCCGGCCGATCCACCACAGAGAGCAGCAGGCCGTAGAGGCAGAGTGCCTCCGACTCCAGAACCGGCAGGCCGGCGAGGCTGGCCCGTTCGGCGGTTTCCTTCGCGGCGACCAAAGCGTCGTCATAGCGATCAGCCTGCGCCAGCGATCTGCTGCGGAGAAACATGATCTCGACCAGAACGTCCACTTCGCTCAACTGCTGAGCGGCCTCGTACGCTTCCTCCACCGCCGCGAGACCACCGGAATGGGGGTTCTGCAAGGTCATCGCGGCACCGAGGGTGGCCGACACACGTAACCGGCGGGACTCGTCGCCCATCCCGTCATAACCCTCGACAGCGGCCTTCGCGTGCTCGATCGCGACTTCGACCGAACCGAACTGCAGTTCCGAGTCGGCTCGCGCCTCGGCTAGCCGTGCCCGCAGGTTGGCCGGCAACCGGCCGGCCTTTTCCAGCTCCGCCAACCGATCCCAGCCGGCCTCGGACTCCTCGCGACGCGCCCACCGCGCCTCATCCGCGAAATGGGCGATTTCCTCGGCGGACATCGCTTCCGGGATTTCCACCGGCGGCGCGGCCGGCGCCGTAAGGCCGGGCGTGGCGGACTCGGTCAGCTGGTCAACCAACGGCCGACTCGCGAGGAGTTTCCGCAAGACCTCGCTCTGGTACGTGTTCGCGTTGCGGGCATCGAACTGGGCTGCGATGGACAGCGCTCGCTCGGTGAGTTCGGCACGCAGGTCGGCGACCGCTACCTCGGCCGCCACTCGGGTCCCACAAGCGGGCCGGATAAGGGAAAGATCGCCGTGGCCGAGTTCTTCCAGCCGCCGCAACACCAACGCGCCGCTGGCCGCGAACGCCATGTCCGAGTAGGGCTCCCGGGGCCGGTCCACCCACTCCAGGTGCCGGGTGAGAATCTCCAGCCCACGCATCTCGTTTCCGGTCAGCGCACAGAATTCCAGGTGGTCGGCGATGTCGCCCATCGAGTCCCGGTTGCCGCGATGGTGCCGATACGCCCGCTGGTGCGCAGCCCAGGCCTCGCCAAGGCGGCCGGCCCGTACCAACGGAAACATCATCGCGGTGAGCATCGACTGCGGCTGCTCCCGGCAACCGCGTTCGCCCGCCAAGGCCGGCTCGGCCAGCGCCAAACCCTCCGCGTCCCGGCCCATCCAGACGTGATGGTTGAGCTGCTTGGTCGGCTCGCAGCCAACACAGTCACTGTTTTCGTCGCGAGGGCTGGAAAGCCAACTCCCGAATTCTTTCTCGGCCGCCTCCCGGTCACCGAGATGACTGTGCACCAGACAGCGCAACATGTGCACCGCGTGCATGCTGTGCCCACCAGCCCGATAGCGGCGCTCCATGTCCGCGAGCGCCGCATACACCTGATCCAGGCTGATGCTCGGGAACCGGCGCATCGCGCCGATCATCCATTTGTAGTACCAGCGCAGAAGTTCCGCGTCCCACGCGCTGAACTCCAGCTCGCCGCGGTCGAAAGCGGCGAGGCACCAGGCGAACGGCACGAATGCCCGGTCCGGCAGGGCACCGTTCTCGTAGCAGCTGATCAGCTCCATTCGTACGTCGAATGCCAACTTCGACATACCCAGAGCGTCTGTCCGCACCAGGATTTCCTCGACCACCGCCGTACGGGCATCCCCGTACGGCAGTTGCTCGCTGTCCTCCAGACGGTCGCGCAGTTCCGCCTCGGACATGGTCATGCGATCTCCTACGCTGTCATTTTTTTTCGAGCCGGTCAGCCAGATCCCGGGCGCTGCCGCTCGCGGATCCTACCCTGCAACCAGAGCGCCTTGTCGACGTCCTTGACACCTTTTTCCATGCCTGCGGCGGCAAACAGGTCCAGTGCCGCGGCCACCGTGTCGGCGGCCTCGGGAAGTCGGTCTTCTTCCAGACAAATCAGCGCGACCAACCGCAAAGTGGTGGCAGCGGACCGACGCAAGGACGAGTTCTCGTATTCTCCCGCCGCCTGGCGACCGACCTCTATCGCCTCGTCGTTGCGGTCCAATTGCCAGAGCGCATAGGCGATGTCGTAGGTGGTCGACGCCTTGAGCCAGGCATACTGCGAATATGGGGGCAGTTCACCAGCAAGCTCGTGCGCCCGCACCGCCACCTCGTGTGAGGCTTCGTAGTTTCGGGCATCGGCAAGGGCATCGACCTGCTCACGCAGCAATCTCACCGCGTCGAGGGGAGATCCTTCGGCCAGGTGCGCGGCAGCCGCCTGGCCGTATCGAACAGCGGCCTCCGCCGGCTCACCACCCTCGGCCAACGCCTGCGCTGCATTGGCGAACAACATCGCGGTCCGCTCTGTCTTTCCGGCCGCCGCCAACCGGTCCGCCAACTGCCCGAAGGTCGCGCCGGCGTCCAGGTCCTCGTGCAGCTCCTGCTGGCATTCCCCGAGCAGGATCAACGTTTCCTCGGCCTCCGGCGAAGAATCGGTGAGACCTGCGGCCTCGAAGTCGTACCGAGCCAGTTCCAGCGCCTCGGCCGCGTCTAGCCACTCGGACCGCTCTTCATAGGTCAAGCCCAGCCGCAGTTCGGCGATCGCCCGGCTGGCCCGGTCGTCGGTCTGGCGCCATAGTTGAACGGCCGACAACGCGATTTCCAGCGCCTCCGGTGATTCCAGCTCGTATGCGTCCCGCAACCGCAGCCACTGTTGGTCGTACTCCAGCGCCGCGGCCAGCAACTCTGGCCCTTCCAGCGGCTGGCCCGACGGAGCCGACACAGCCGGCACGAGCACGCTGGTGATGCGCTCAGGTGCGGACAACGGCAGGAAATCCACCAGCGGTTCGGCCGCCAGCAAATCCTCGGTCACCCCGCCCTGATAGCTGTTTCCGTTGCGTGCGTCGAACTGTGCGGCGATCGACCGGGCCCGCTGCTCAAGCTCGGCACGCAACTCATCGATCGGAACCCGCGACACCGGCCGCATGCCCAGCGCCGGCCGCTCGACCGTCAACCCGGCCGGGCCGACCTTTTCCAGCCGGCGCAACAACAAGGCCGCGGACGCGGTGAAGGTCAGCTCACTCGCCGGATCGGTCGGTTGATCGAGCCACCCGACATGGCGAACCAGGATCTCCAGCCCACGGGCCTCATTTCCGGTCCGTGCACAGAACTCCAGGTGAGCGCCCATTCGGTCCACCACCCCCGGCCGCCCTCGGTGCAGCCGGTACGCCCGCACATGCGCGTCCCGCGCTCGGTCCAGCTTTCCGATGCGTACCAACGCAGGCGTGATCACGGTGAGGATTCCCTGCGGCTCCTCCAGGCAGGTCAGTCGGCGTTCGACCACCGGCCGGGCAGCCTTGACCGCGGCCTTGAACCGACCCATCCACACATGGTGTGCGGCCCGGTCCGAAGCCTCGCACGCTTCACAATCGCTGATGTCGTCTCGCGCGCTGTCAGTCCACAGCCGAAAAGACTCCTCGGATGCCTCTCGATCGCCCAGATGGCCGTGAATCAGGCAGCGCATCGTGTGGACCGCGTGCATGCTGTAGCCGGCGATCCGGAAGCGACGCTCCATATCCGCCAGCGCGCTGTCCACTTGTTCCCGACCGATGCTGGGATAGTCCGGCATCGCCGCGATGATCCACTTGAACCGCCAAAGCAGCTTCCGAGTGTCCTTCGGCCGGAACTCGACAGCACCCCGGTCGTACTCGCCCAGGCAGGCCGCGAAGGGCGGAAACGCTTTCGCTGGCTCACCCCCGAAAGTGAACGCCTCGATCAGCTTCATCCGTACGTCAAAGAGCAAGCGAGGGTCTTCCAACGCCTCGGCCCTGGACAGGATTTCCTCGACCGCGGACGTACGGGCGCCGCCGTACGGCAGCTGGACAGCCTGTTTGAGCTCGGCCCGGAGGTCCTGGTAAAGGTCAGTCATCGTCCGAGCCGCGAACCGCGCGGTCGATCATTTCCAGGAAAGAGCGGTTCAGCACTGCGGTGTCCTGCGCCCGCAATGGATGGTGGCCGGACAACAATGCCTGCCCGTAAAGGGATTCGATCACCAGGGTCACCAGTCCCGGATCAGTCAGGCCGGCAATTCGGCGGACCAGCGGGCTCCGGTAGTTGAGAATCAGCTGCGGGCGGCTGCTCTGGTCCAGGTCGTCCAAGGCCCCCAGAACCCCGGCCCACAGCGGGTCCGCGGTCTCCTGCGTTTCGCGCAACCGCTGGACATGCCGGGCGTTCGGATCGGAAAGGTAGAGCGCCGGCAGACTGGCCGGGCTGAACTCGCGGATTTCGGCATCACAGTTGAGCCGGTCCAGTGCCGCCCGCGCGGTCTGCAGGAAGGCCGCCATCCGCAGCTCGACGTGATTGTCCAGCGTGTCAAGGTAAGTGGTGACCGCGCCGGGTTCCAGCGGCTCCACGTGAATGCCGGAGTTGGTCTGGCCGATGCGCTCCAGCAAGTCGGTCGCGTAAACATATCCGCCGTTGACCACGCCAATTCCCTGCGCGGTGGCCACCGCGGCGATCTGCCGGAAGTTGTCGACCGTACGAGAATAGCGGATGACCGGGTGAGTACGCCGGAATTCGGCCAGCGGCATCGGGCCAAGGGTGGTCTCGAAAGGCATCCACCGCTCCACCAACTTGAGCGTTTCGTCGTCATGCAACGCGAGTGCTTTCACGCCCAGGTCGTGAATGTCGAAGAACTCCTGCAACCGGTGCGGCGCGGTCACCGACAACCGGACCAGCCACAACCGCAACTGCTCGCCAAGCGCTGTACGGGTGCTCTCCAGCAGCTCGTCCTCATAAAGCGCCTCTCGGCTGGCGGTCGGCCGCAGCTCGCTCGCATCCACCACCACACGGGCGAAAAACGCCCACTCCGGCAGCAGATCCGGCGTCCGGTCGGTCAGCAACATCCGCTTGAGGTAAACCCGGTGGGCACCGCGTTCGGCCGGATTGGCGGAAAACGGCAACACGAAGGCACAGCCCGTCAGTCCGGCCTCGGGCACCGACAGGTCGATGATGTCAAATGGCCGGAATCCGAAGTACTTCTCGCAGTAGTCGCCGAGCAGCTCGGTACGGGTGCTGTCGGCCGGCCGGCCAACCCACGGTGGCGGCGAGGTGACCAGATCGGACGTGCCGTCGGCATTTGCCACCAGTACGTCAAAAGGCAGCAGGCCCCCATAATGCGCCGCGAGTTCTCGTACGGACTCGTCCTGGAGCCAGCGTTCCATCCCGGGCCGTGGCACCAAGGACACCGTGGTGCCCGGAGTTTCCCGTTCCTGCTCGGCCTTTTCCAGCGAGTAGCGGCCGTCCGCGTACCCTCGCCACACCATCGTTGGTCCGCCGGTGGCGCTGCGGGTGACGACGTGGATCTCGTCCGCGACCAAAAAGCACGAGAGCAGGCCAATGCCGAACTGGCCGAGGAACTCGTGCCGCGCGAATCCGAGGTCGTCACGCTTGGAGCTGCGCCCGATGGTGGCGAGCAGGGTGTGCACTTCATGCTCGGTCAGCCCGATGCCGGTGTCGTGGATCCGCAGCATCGGGCTTTCGTTCAGCCCCAGCGGTTCCAGCCGGATCTCGATGGCCGCGGCCGGCTCGGTGGCCCGCCGGGCGGTGGTCGCGTCCACCGCGTTCTGCAGCAGCTCCCGAAGGTAGACCCGCGGGCTGGAATACAGGTGATGGCTTAGCAGGTCCACGACCCCGCGGAGATCCACCTGGAAGGACAGGTCCACGCTGCTCAGTACCTCTCGTTGGATGGCAGTACGCCCTTGGACACCAAACAGCCCTACGGCGCGGTCGCCGCAGGGCCACTTTTTCCCCGAGTTATGGGTAGGTTAACCGGCACCGCCGTTGGCCCAACACGATCTTTCCCAAGGGTGCCCCAACAGGCATCCAGGACGAGCTGCTCGGGAGGCCGGCAGGCCCGTCGAAGATCATGGTGCGCGAACGCATCCCGGCTGCTGGTGTCCCTCACTGACCACATCTGGTCAGGTGAAAACACGGCACAGCCCCGGCGACCGGTGCGGGTTCCGGTCGCCGGGGCCGCTGGCCGTACGGTCAGCTCACCTGCAGGTCGATGCAGGAGTAGAACGCGTTCGCGGTGTCCGCGATATTCCAGATCGCCAGCACCTTCTGCCGGCCGCTGACGTTTCCGAGGTTGATGGTGTGGGAAAACGCGGTCGGCGGCACGGAGTTGTTGCCGTCCACGAAACCGACCCGGGTGTTGCCGATGTAGTACTCCCAGCTCGCGGTCCGGTGCGCGGCGGTCAGCACCCAGTTGAAGGTGACCGTACGACCGGTCGCGGTGGCGTGCCAACCTTTGGTGTCGTCGTTCAGCTCGGCGAACCGGGCCACCCCACCGTCACAGCGGCGCAGGCCTTTGGGTCCCTCGACGCTCTGCGGCTCATATTTGATGTCACCGCAGGAAACCGTGCCGGCCGCGCATTGCGCCTGCCGGCTCGGCGGTGCCGAGACATAGCCATGCGCGCTGGCCGGCGCGACCGGCAGTGCGAGCACGATGAGCGGCACCGCGGCGGCCGCGGCCAGCGTGCGGATGAGCTTGCGTTTCACGTTCATGACGGCTCCCTCTGCTGGGCGACGATCGAGGGTCTTTTGGACCCTTTTATGGGTGATCTGGTCGCACTATTCGCGGTCGGATCGGATCCGCTTGGCGGTCCGGCCGCAACGCTGGCCGCAGCGAGAAGTTTCGGTGTTCCGATGCGGAAAACGCACAGAATCACCCTCAAGTCAGTGGGTGGCGAGCCACCCGGGCTCTGCACGTATCTGCTCGATAGGGTCGAGTTTCGAGCAAAAAGATAATCCCCATGTCCGGTCGCGGTCAACAGTTCGTAATTAGTGGTTCGTAATCCGGTCTCGTCGACCAATATCACCAAAAACCCGGCTCTTGACAGCAATCCGCGGATCCTCCAGGCTCCTACACACTCTTCCGCATCTGCCCAGTTCGCGGCCCGTTCAGCGGCCGTACGGAGCGGCGCCGCCCCGCGATGTGGACGGGTGCAGCCCCCTACGTCTGGAGGAACCCCATGCGTTCCAGGCTCCGCCGTGCCATGGCCATGGCTCTCGCCACGGTCGCGACCGTCGCTTTGGCCCCCGCCGCCCAGTCATCGGCCGCTCTCGCCCCAATGGCCGCCAGCCCGATGGCCGCGCCCTATCTCTACGAGGGCTGGGGAGATCCACCCAGCCCGACCAGCGTGATGTCGGCGACCGGCATCAAGGCATTCACGATGGCATTCATGCTTTCCAGCGGTGGCTGCAATCCGGCGTGGGACGGCAGCCGCCCGCTGACCGGCGGCGCCGACCAGTCGGCGATCAACGCCATCAAATCGGCCGGCGGCAACGTGGAAATCTCGTTCGGCGGCTGGCAGGGCAACAAACTCGGACCGAACTGTGCCAGCGCCAGCGCGCTCGCCGACGCGATTCAGAAGGTCATCAACGCGTACGGCCTGAGATACGTCGACATGGACATCGAAAACACCGATGAATTCCAGAACGCGACTGTGCAGGACCGCATTCTCGGCGCCCTGAAAATCGTCAAGGCCAACAATGCCGGCATCAAGACGATCGTCACTTTTGGGACCACCACGACAGGCCCGGACTCCAACGGCGTTCGGCTGGTCAGTCAGGCCGCCGCGTTGGGTGCCAACGTTGACGTTTTCAGCATCATGCCGTTCGATTTCGGTGGCGGCTCCAACATGTACGGCAGCACAGTCAATGCCGCGAATGGACTGCGGGACCGGCTCAAGAGCGCCTTCGGTTGGTCGAATGCCACCGCGTACGCCCATCTCGGCATTTCCGGCATGAACGGCCTGTCCGACCAGCAGGAACTGACCTCGCCGGCGATCTGGACCCAGATCCGGGACTGGAGCAACAGCAACCACATCGCCCGACTGGCCTACTGGGCCGTGAACCGGGATCGCCCATGCGCGGGCGGCGGAGTGGTTTCCAACTGCAGCGGCATCAGCCAGAACAACTGGCAGTTCACCTCCATCACGGCCGGCTTCACCGGTTAGAACCGGCCGCGTGCTGCCTGGTCCTTGCCATCTGGCGGGACCAGGCAGTTTCGCATTGTGCCTGGTCCCGCCTGCGTCTAGGGTACGAGGTCAGCGACGACCGTTCGCGACGGAGGTCCAGGTGGGAGAATCCGCGGCGACCTCCGCGCCGGTCGCCTCCGGGCGTGTTCCGCTGCTCGGACATGGCATCCAGATGTTGCATCATCCGCTACCTTTTCTGCAGCGGCAACGCGATCGCGGCGAGGTGGTGAAGATCTTCCTGGGCACCCGGCCGGCGTACGTGATCAATTCACCGGAATTGATCCACCGAGTATTGGTCGCGGACGCCGACCGCTTCGACCGCGGCCGGCTTTTCCAGAAGGCGTCGGCTTTGGTGGGCCACGGGCTGGCGACCTCAGACGGCCCCTTCCATCTCCGGCAGCGGCGCATCATGCAACCCGCCTTTGGCCGGCTGCAGGTTCGTACGTACGCGACCGACATGAACGCCGAAGTGCGCCGGTTGGTGGACTCCTGGAAACCTGGTCAGGTCGTCAATGTCTCCCAGGACATGGGTGAGCTGGCGCTTTCTGTCACCGCGACCGCTCTCTTCCGTGCCGAGATTGGCAAACAAGCCGTCCAGGAAGTGCATCGCTGGCTGCCGGTGATCGTCGCCGGGCTGCTGCCGAGAGTGGTCGCACCGGATGGCTGGGAACGCGTGCCGACGCCCGGAAATCGCCGGTTCACCGAAGCTCGCCGCCGACTCCGGGCGATTGTCGAGGATGTCATCGAGTCTTATCGTGTCTCGGCCGGAAATCAGCGCGATGACCTGCTGTCGGCGCTGCTCACGGCTCGGTACGACGACACCGGCGAGCCGATGAGCGCGGAGCAGTTACGCGACGAGGTCATCACCATCCTGATGAGCGGCACCGAGACGACGGCCAGCGCGCTCAGCTGGATGTTCCATCAACTGGCCGAAAATCCGGAGGTCGAGCGCCGGATGCACGCCGAGCTGGATACGGTTCTGGCCGGCCGTGCGGTCACGCATGCGGACATCGAGCGGCTGGACTACACCGGTCAGGTGCTCCGGGAGACGCTTCGCCGGCACAGTCCACTGTGGTTCGTGATGCGTCGTACGACCGGGCCGGTGGACCTGGCCGGCGTCCGGATTCCGGTCGGCAGCCAGGTCATCTACAGCCTGGCGGCGCTGCATCGCGACCCCGCGGTTTTCGCCGCACCGATGGTCTTCGACCCAGACCGGTGGGCGCCCGGCCGTCCAGTGCCAGACCGGCAGGCCTTCCAGCCCTTCAGCAGCGGCCGCCACAAGTGCATCGGAGAATCCTTTGCCTGGGCCGAAATGACGATCGCGGCGGCGACCGTCGCGGCGCGATGGCGGCTGCGTCCGGTGCCGGGCCGGCGGATCCGCGAACGTACGCTCGCGACCCTGCGCCCGAGCACCCTGTTGATGATCGCCGAACCTCGGTTCGCTACTACAGCTGCTCCCACCACCAACTAATCGACGGCACCGGAATTGGTTCCCTGCTGGGATCGGAAGGCTTTGCCGCCCAGCCAGCAAACTCCGGCTGACCGCCATAGCGCGGGACGGTCAGGCTCCATTCGATGTTCCCTCGAATGGTGTGCCCAAGACCATCCACATAGGACGCCAGCGCCGGGCCGCCACTGCCTCGATATTTCTCCGACAGGAGCAGGAAAAGTGCCATCACACGATCCCGCAGCGCAGTGGCGCTTACGATAGCGTCCTGACGCGAACAACGATCCTGCCGGTGAATCACGTCGACGAGGGTGGTGCCGGTCTGATTGAGCCGGCGTTCCTTTTGGCCGGACACCAGGTCGTTGTCCAGCGCGGCGACCATTCGGGCCGCCTCAGTTGTCGCTCGTACGCCGGGAGAATCCAGCTCTGCCGCCGGAACCTCCTGGTTGTTGACGATCTCGATCATCGCGGTGGTCGGTTCGCCAGCGCATGAATTCAACCGCATCGTGAGATAGTCGTTCAGATCAGGCTCGGTGCCAGCTTCGACATACGACACCTGCCACGCGGTCGCAGACAACCAGCCAGCATGGCCGTTAATCCACCGTCGCATTTGGACCGGGGAAGCGATCGCGGACAGGTCGGCGCCGATCCGGCCCAGCGTGACCACATACGGGTCTTCCGTAACGGGATGGGAAACCGCCGGGTTTTCCAGCGTGGTCATCAAACGCGCTGCGAGATCCTTGAACGCGTCGGTACGCGTGCTGGTCGGTCCGCTGTCGCAGCGGGCATCGTCGAAGGCGAATCCCCAGTAGCACCAGTGCACCGCGGGCTGCAGCCGGTCAATGTCCGCCTCGGGTGTGATGCGCGCGTAGAACTCGGCACTGTTCGTACCAGCGAGATGTGGGTGCAAGTCGTGGTCCGCGAGCCACCGTAGCGCCCGGTCCTGTACCAACTCGACCTGCGGATGCAGCACGGACGGAAGGGGGCAGTAAAATGGGAGGAGACTCACGGACGTCTCGGTCACCGTTGCCTCCTTACCCGAGTCTTGTCACTACCGCGCGCGACTTTACGGCCACGAACGCCAGTTGACCAGGGCCTACCGGCACTTTCGGCGATCCGGTCCGCGGCATCGACGCACACTTCGTATTGCCCGGTGTGTTGAGTGCCAGCATCAGCCGTTGTCAGCTCACCCCAGGCCGACGAGGTTTCGCTGCCCTGGGGAGAAAACAGCCACCGCCGCCGGCACGGTCACCAGGTGGGTCCCGCTCCCCGGGACGGTAAACGTGGCCTGACTTCGCAGTGTAAGAAGATCAAACACCGAAACAGTGGTGGAGTGGTCGTTGGACCCTGTCGCGCAAGAAATTGAGCCGCCACTCACGCGGAGTGCCCTGGCCTCACGATACGCGTCCGGGTCCAGGCACGAGCCAAACTGCCCTTTGGGGATATTGTGTCGCTGCCGAGAAGCCAGGTCATACCAGGCATATTTTCCGTCGTCCAGGTAGAGCAGAACTCCGGCGGAGGTGACCGCGGAGACAATCTCCATGGACGAGCTGTAGGCATAATTCCCCGAGGAGGCCGCCAGCACGACCTCGATCGCGTCACGGTCCCCCACCGAACCGACGGTTACCCATCCTCCATCGTTCGACTCGAGGCCGACCTGGCCACCTTTGGGTCTGTCGAAGGTCTTCTGCCAGGTGACGACTCCGGTACGGTCGGGATAGCCGACGAGAGTGTCCCGAGTCGCACCAGGGCATCTCATATCCAGCACAAAAGTGTCGGCCGTCGCGGTTGAAGTCGTTCTCGTACAATCCGCCGGCAAGGTTTTGGACCAGAGCACCGAACGATCCAGGAGATCGCGTACGACCACGCTCTGGTTGTCGTCGCTCCAGGTAGCGTATGTGGTGTTGGTCAGGCGATCAGAGAGATCCTCGCCAGTTCCTTTCCCTGGACCAAAAGACGCGGCCGCATCCGGTCCGGACACCGGCTGGACGCTGCGCAACTGGCCGGTCGCGGTGTCCAGCACGACCAATGAGTTCAGGTCCCCGCGGACCGGTTTTCTGGCCGAATACCACAGCAACAACAGTCGGTGGTCCGGTGTGGTCAACGTACGATCAACTTTCCCGTCGCCGCGGCGATAATGCCATCGCGGCCGACCATCGCGGCCACCTACCGCCACCACGCCGTCCGCCAGCACCACGATCGCGCCATCCACCGACGACCGCACCTGCGCGATCCCGGACGGCGCTTGATAATTCCAGGCCACCTTCGTCGGCCGAGCCAACGGCACTCCACCAGCAACCGCCGGCGCATTCGACGCGTCGACAACCTGTTGCCCAGCCCGGCTCACGCGTACCGACTGCCGGTCCGCACCGGCAATTCCGGCGCCCACCACTATTGCCAGCGCCACCAGGCACGTTGCCGCAGCCACCGGCTGCCGCCAGACCGACTTGCCCACTGGCACTTTCACTGCCAGCAACGCCAATGCCCCCAACGTCACAGCGCCAGCGGCGACAACCGACCAGACGCCACCCCGCAACTCGTCGAGATCCGCCGCCGCGGTCGTCGGCACCGCCAAAGATGCCAGCACCCAAGCCGAATTCACCACCGCGAAAACACCAGACACCGCGGCGACCAGTGCGACTGCCCGTACGATCCGCTGCCGTATCGGCCACCGCATCACCACCGCCAAGCCCAAACCCACCACAATGGCCGACATCGCAATCAAAGCCAGCCACCACCGGCCCGGCTGCCCGTGCCCCAGCACCGCCGCGACCACGGCACCCACCAGCAGACCCACAGCCGCACCGACCTTGACGAAATCCCCCATGTCGGCAAGGTAGCCGCCCGCCGCAATCACCCGAAACAACCAAGATGCCCTTTAGCGCATCCGCGCACATGGCATAACGTTGCATCTGAGGTGCCCCAGACGGATGTGAGTCCGGTGGCGCGCGAGGGGTCGAAAGAACTGCATTCTGTTGCGGTTTCGCGGTTGAGCGCGGTGGCGTCGCCTCGTTACGTGCGCCCCGGCCTGGATGTACCGGCAGGGAGCTGGGTTCGGCCTTGTTTCGCCTGGCTTTTCGTCGAGAGTGGGGCCCCACCCTCACCAAATTGCTTAGGGCTTGAACGCGCGCGCTCTGTGTTTTGCTGAGATGATTGAGAAAATGACCACGTTCCGATCGTACGAACTCGATCTTTTTGACGGTGATGGCGGTAGAATGGTGTCATGGCCGCCGGCGATGACGTCACAGATCCAGAGCTCTGGATGTGTAAACCCGGGCAGTTGGCCGATTTGCTGCGTGCAGCCGAGCAGGACATTCGGCGGCGGCAGGCGCGGGCGTTGGATATTGTCGCGGCAATTCATCGGAACCGGGTCGGCAAGGCAGTCGGACATGACAACACCATGAGGCTGCTGCAAGATAATCTCCTGCTGTCCCCGACCGAGGCTGGTCGTCGCCTGAAACGGGCATTGAACCTGTGCAGCAGCCAAGCACTCACCGGTGAAACCCTCGCGCCCAAACTTGGTCTTGTCAGTGCAGCTATGCGCAGAGGTGAACTCGCGGATTCCCAAATCGACACGATCATGGGGATCGTGAACAGGCTCCCCGCCAGGGTGAACATCGAAGAACGCGAAGGCGTCGAGGCTTCCCTGGTGGAGCACGCGAAGAGTCACCCCGCCCGCCGTCTTGTCGAACTTGGTCGCCGCATCCACGATCACCTCGACCCCGACGGCCCAGCTCCTTCGGAACGGGAGAACGAGAAACCGCGCCGCGAACTGTCCCTGCACACCGGGCGTGATGGGCGACTGAATTTCCGGGGCTCCTTCGACGGCGAAACAGGCACCCTGCTCACCGAAATCCTCAGCCCACTGGCCAAACCCCGCCCCACCGAAGACGGCCGCCGAGATGAGCGGTCAGTCTCCCAACGCAACGGCGACGCGCTCGCCGACGCGCTTAATCTTGTCGCGGACTCCGGGAAACTCCCCATCCAAGGGCAGGAACGCCCTCACCTCACTATTACCCTGGACTGGGAACTGCTCCGCGAACGTCTCGGTGTCGCGTACGCACACACCGGCATCGCTATATCCCCAGAATCCGGCCGCAGGCTCGCCTGCGACGCGAACATCACCCCGATGCTCCTGGGCCGCAACAGCGTACCGCTCAACGTCGCCCGCACCGAACGACTCATCCCCGCACACCTACGAAAAGCACTCATAGCGCGAGACAGAGGCTGCGCCAGGTGCGGTCGACCACCCCGCTGGTGCCGCGGCCACCACGTCAAACACTGGGCCGATGGTGGCGATACCTGCCTGGAAAACTGCGTGCTCCTGTGTGATGCCTGCCATCGACTGATCCACCACAGCGACTGGGAAGTACGCATCATCGACGGAATCGTCGAATTCATCCCACCCGCATACCGGGACCCTGAACGAAGACCCATCCGTGGAATCAACCAACTCGCCGCATAACAAACCACCCCGGCCGCCGGGCAACCACCACGCCCGGCGGCCCACAACCCTGCCCGCCCCCGACGTTGCACTTCGAGTTCGCGTTGTGGACCAGGGATATGGCCGCTGATGTGATCGCCCGGGAGTTCGATGCCCGGTTGGCGGTGACGACGGGGGAGCTTGCTGCGGAAGATGGGCCTGTCGCCGCAACTGCCGCACGGTTTGATCGTGTCTGTCGCGCGACTTTTCTAGGCGTTACAACGGTAAGTGTGGGTGCCGGGGCCGGCATCCGCGCTGGTGCCGTCGGGCAGCCGGATTCCTGCGCTCGTTCCGGCCGGGATTTCCACGGTCAGCTCAAACAAACCGTCGGTGATCTGCCATTGCGAGGAAATCCGCCCGTACGGGCTGTCGTGCTGGGCCGACGCGCGGGTAAGTCCGCCACCGGGCACCGGCTCGATGGAGAATCTGCGATAGGCGGGCGAGTCGCCGAGTCGGATGCCGGCCGTACGGGTGTGCAGGAACGAGACGACGGCACCCTTGCTGTAGTGGTTGAGTGAGGCCTTTGGCTCACCAGTGGCGGAAATCCCTTCCCAGTCCTCCCAGATCGTGCTCGCGCCGCGATCGATCATGGTCAGCCAGGCCGGCGCGGAATCCTGGAAGAGCAGCTCGTACGCCACATCCGGGTAGCCGTGGTCGGAGAGCGTCGGCAGAAGGTCAGGCGTGGCAAGGAAACCGGTGGTCAAATGCGTCCCGGCGGCGCGTACGAGCCGCACCAGCTCGGCTGCCGCGGCCGGCTGGAGTTCCGGCGGAACAAGCCCCATTTTCAGCGCTCGTACGTAGGTGGCCTGCGTCGGTGGGTTGACCGTGCCGTCCGCGCCAAGATATTCGGCCCGCCAAGCGGCCAGCGCGCCATCGGCGATTTCCTGATAGCGAGCCGCATCCTTCCCCAACAGCGCGGCTATCCTGGCCAACAGGGCAGCCGAATAGTGCAGGAAGGCCGTCGCGATGGGGCCGTTGTCCCGGCTCGGATCCAACGCCGGCTCCTCGCCCGGTTCCAGCCACTCGCCCCAGTGAAAACCGCTGTCCCAGAGGAAAGCCTCGTGCGGTGCCGGCTCGGGACGAGCGGCCGCCCGATCCGGATGCCGGTTCTGGCGAGCGGTTTTCGCCGCGTAGTCAACCCAACCCGTCATCGAGTCGTACTGTTCGGCCAAGACGTCTTTGTCGCCGTACGCGCGCCACAGCTCCCACGGCACGATCACCGCCGCGTCTCCCCATCCGGCCGAGCAGCGCAGGGTCGCGAGTGGACTGTCGGGGGTGACGGCATCGGGCGGGTACGGGACGAACTGCGGTACCGCGCCGTCCTCGTACTGGTCGGCTGCGAGGTCTCGCAGCCACTTCAGCGAAAAACCGGCCACGTCGTAGAGAAAGGCCGCTGTTGGTACGTAAAGCTGCCAGTCCCCGGTCCAGCCAGCGCGTTCTCTGGTTGGGCAGTCGGTCGGCACATCGCAGGCGTTGCCCCGAAAACTCCACACCGCGGCCTCATGCAGCCGGTTGATGCGGTCGTCGTCGCAGTCGAACCAGCCGGTCCGGCGCAGGTCGGTGTGTACGACGACACCGGTCACGTCGGCCGCGGTCAGCTCCTGCGGATGGCCTTGGATCCGGACGTACTGGAAGCCGTGGGTGGTGTGCCGTGGCTCAAAACTCCCTTCGCCGGCGGAGATGACCTGGTCCACCTGACCGGCCGGCAGCGGCTCGCCGGTGACGAAGTTGAAAGCGGCGAGGTGATCGGTGGTGACATCGCCGTCGGCGGCGAGCGCTTCACCATGGGTGAGTGTCAAAGAAGTGCCCGCTGGGCCGAGCGAGTCCACCCGAACCCAGCCGTTGATGTTCTGGCCGAGATCAATCACCTGCCGATCCGGCGCCGGCCGACTGATCCGTACCGGCCGAATTTCCTGGATCCGTCGAACTGGCGGTGCCGGCGATGCCTTCAAGTTGCCGAAATCCCCAGAGATTTCAAGGGTTTTGGCCCATTCGCTGTCATCCCAGGCAGCTGCCGACCAGCCCGGCAACGCTTTTCGTACGTCCACGACCTGACCGTCCATCAAGTCGGCGGCCACGATGTCGGCGGTGCTGAATCGCCAGTCCGGGCCAGTGCCAATGATCGTACGAGTGCCGTCGTCGTGGTCGATAACGAGCTGCGCCAACAAACCAACTCGATTCCCGTAACCGTCCGGCCAGCGACCGAAGCCAGTACGGCCACGAAACCAGCCGTCGGTCAGCACCGCGCCGACCGCGTTTGCCGACGGCTCAAGGAAATCCGTGATGTCGTACGCCTGCACCAGCAGGTGGGACCGATAGGAGGTGAATCCGGGCGTCAGCTCAGCGTCACCGATCCGTTGCCCGTTAAGGAAGAGTTCGTAAACGCCATGCGCGGTCGCGTACGCACGCGCTCGTACGACCGGCTTCGCCAACGAAAATCCGTGCCGCAGCAGGTAACCCGGCCGCTGGCCGGCCTCCGGTGGTGCCGTCTCAACCGGCTCGATCCACCGAGCGGCCCAGTCCGCCGGCTCCAGCAGTCCCATCTCCCACCAACCGGCCGCCGACCAGTCACTTTCCCCGAGATCGGTCCACACCCGGACCTGCCACCGCACCCGTTGCCCGGCTGCCAACGCCGGCCCGTGGTAGTGCACGAGGACGCTCTGATCGGACTCGATCCGGCCGGAATCCCAGTCACCGGCCCGAATCTGGTACGCCAGCTGGGCCTGAGCACCGGCCGGCAACCACCACGACAGTCGCGGCTGGCGGGCGTCGATGCCGAACGGCTCGGTCAGATGCTCCACCTGAAGGTGGGTCGGGTTCGTCATGTCGTACGAACCTTTCGGAGCGGCGGTTGATACGTTTCAGACTCCAGTCGCCGCCGCGACAGATGTCAAGCCCGCGAGTCGTACTGCATGGCGCCAATCGCGTTTCCGGACGGATCGGTGAAAAAGATCAGATGCCCGACACCGCTGATGGTGAACCGCGGCATGATGATCTTGCCACCGGCATCGGTCACTTTCTTCGCGATGGCATCGACATCCTCAACCCCGAAAGTGCATTCCAGACCGATGGTCGGCTGCCCTTCGACCAGGTCACGGCGCTTTTGCAGGGCACCGGGCAAGCCATCGTCGCCGGTCGCGATCCGGAAGAATCCGGGCGGCCCGAACGCCTGGAACTGCCAGCCGAAGACCGACTCATAGAAGGTGCGGCTGGCGTCCGGATCGTCGGCGTTGATGGCGAAGTGCGCGAGGTTCATGGTCATGGCCTCATCGTGACATCGCGCAGACTTGTCGGGCCATTTAAGATCTGACAGGAAATGTCGAAATCGCGACGCGAGCCGGACGTACGCGGCTACTCGGTGACCCACCCGCCGGGCCGCGCCACGCTGCCCATCGAGCCGGGTTGGCACCAACTGCTCTACGCCGCGTCCGGCGTCATGACCATCTCGACGGCGACCGGCGCGTGGGCGATCCCGCCACACCGGGCACTGTGGATCCCGGACAGCGCGGCGGCGACCATCGCCAACCGCTCGCGGGTAGCCGTACGCACGCTCTATCTCTCGTCCGACCTCCCCGCACTGCCGTGCAAGACACGGGCCATCACCGTCTCCGGACTGGTCCGCGAACTGCTGCTGCACGCCGTGAAGACGAGCCCTCTCGACCTCTCCAAGCCTGTCGACGCCGCTCTGATCACCGTCCTTATGGACCAACTGAAAGCATTGCCCGACGCACCACTGCTGCTGCCGCTCCCCCAGGACCCGCGGGCGGCCGACGCGGCTCGTGTCCTTATGGACGACCCAACGCTGTCCTTGGATGACGTACGGGTCGGTGCCAGCAGCCGTACGCTGGAGCGCGCCTTCGCCGCCGAGACCGGCCTCACGCTGGGCGGATGGCATCGGCGAGCACGCATCCTGCACTCTCTCGACTCGTTGGCCAGCGGCGGATCGGTCACGGCCGCGGCGAGCGCTGCAGGCTATGCGACCCCGTCCGCCTACGTGGCCGCCTTCAAACAGGAACTCGGCGAAACCCCGCGCCGCTTCCTTTCCTAGAAGGTCAGTGCACCGAAAGCGGAGGTGCCGATTCCGCTGGGCAGGAACGAAAAGGCGAGCGACGGGACGCGGCCCCGGCGGAGTTCCTTCTCGCCGTACCGGGAAGTGTGCTGATGCCAGGCCAGAATGCCGGACATCCAGTCCTTCAGGTCCTCGGCGTGTTTGGTGAGCGCGGCACGAGCCGCCTCGTCGAGCTGGGAATCCGCCAGCAGCGCGGGCAGATCGGTCTCGGCGATCTGCTCGAACTGGCGGACCCTGGACTCCAGCAACCTGGCCACGATGTCCCGGGCGATCACCCGGTCCACGTTCAGGAAGTTCTCCACGACGACAACGATGTTGTGCATCTCGCCGTCGAACTCGACCTCCTTCTGGTACGAGAAAAGGTCATTCGTGAAACAGCCGACATCCTCCGCGGCGGTGTCCATCTCATGCAGCACCCGGTGCTGGAAAATCTCGGCCGGGACGATCTCCAGATAACTCAGCCGAGAAAGGAACTGGGTCAGCGCCGACCCGAAAGTCCGCCGACGCATCTCCACGTAGTCGATCGGGTCCGGCACCCGGTTGCCGAGCTGGTTGGCCAGCTCCCACAGCCAGCTTTCGGTCATGTCCAGCACGGCATCTTGGAAGACGCCCCGCAGTTGCGCGGCCATCGGACCGGCCGTACGGACCCACAGGTCAGCGAGACCGCGCTCGACCGGGTTCAGCGGCTCGGGCATCGGCTGGTCAGCCTGCACCGGCATGAACAGCGCGAGCCGCTCGTGCTGGAGCCTGGCCGCCAGCAGGTCGCGACTTGCCCCAAAAACGTAAGGGAAATAGTCGTCCGCGTAGGTGCCCCAGGTCAACCAGTCCGCATTCAGCCGGACGTCCCGGGCACTGCTGTCCGGATGGATTCGGGCCGCGCAATGGGCGAAATCGTAGCCGGCGAGCCGGCTCATGTCCCACATGCTCCCGCCCTGGATCCCGGGCACGGAGTCCAGAAATCCCATTAGCCGCGACCATTCCAGGCTGCCGCCGCGAGCCTGCGCCTCATGTTCGCTGACCCGGACCGGGAAAGGCTGATAGATGTCCGGCAGCGGCAGGTGACCGACCGGTTTGTACGGCTGGTACGCCCGCTCGCGCAGCCGCCCGCGCAGCCCCAGCCGGATCGTTGCCGCGGACATCCCCAGCCCGGAAAGTCCCAGCCCCAGAGCACTGTCGGAGTCCGACGCGGTGGCCTGATTCATGTAGCGACTGGAGGTCGCGTGCCATTCGTGGCCACCGGCCTGCCAGTCCTGCAGGCCTTTCACGTACGCACCAACCCCGACCTGTTGGTCGACCGCGATGCCGTGGTCGGCCAGCAATTGCGGCACCTCGACCAGCGCGGTGGTTTCGAACTGCTGCAGCCGGGAAGTCATCAGGTCGTTCACCAGGTCGGCGGCTTCCTGAGTGGGACAGTCGAAAAACTTCTCGAAAACCAGCACGGCATTGGAATTCTCGCCCTCTTCGCGAACTTCGCGCTGGTACGAGAAAAGATCGTTCCGCAGGTGGACGGAGTCGGAGAAGGTGTCCCGCAGGACCTCCATCGGCCGGGTAGCCGCGATCGCGTCCGGGATTTCCGCGCCAACCGCGTATTCGACCAGGTTCGCGGACCAGGGCGCACCACCGACCCGGCGGCGCATCTGCACGTACTCAATCGGGTTGGCGATCCGGCCGCGGTCGATGTTCTCCAGCTCCCACATCGACTCGACCATCAGATTGTGAGTGCTGGTAACAAAACGGCGTCGCCAGTCGCGGGACATCGCCGGGGTCGTACGCGCCCACAGGTCTTTCAACCCGGCCTCAGCCGGATTTTCCGGCGCTGGTGGATCGTCGCTCATGAAAAGTTCCAACCGGTCCAGGTGCGCCTTGGCGCCGGCCATATCCCGGGAGTATTTGAAAAGCTCCAGAAAGTGGTCGTCGAAAAAGAAGACCCAGACATACCAGTCGGTGATCAGGTCCAGCGTCGGCCCGTCGCAGTCGGGGTGCGTGTACGCGCACATCAGGCCGTAGTCCATCCGGGCCAGCGCCGGCTCGTCCCACACCAGGCCGCCGGTGGGGGTAGCCGCGTCCAGCATGCCCATCTGGCGGGCCCACTCGGTGCTGTGCGTCCGGGACCGCTCCAAATGTGGATTCAGCCGCGCGGGATAGGGCAAGTAGAAGTCCGGCAGCGTGAACGCCTGCATGGGCATGCCTATTCTCTCGACCGACGACCAGCTCCTTGGGGTGCATCGTGCGCCGTGCCCACTGTCCCAGACCCAACTTTTGTTGGGTCCTGTCGATCTTCGATCGCCGCGGCCACGATCAGTCCGGCAACATCAACCTTAGGTGACCCTAACTTGTGACCGGAAGAGGCACCCGACCGTACGAACGGGCCACTGGTCTAACCGCATTCGGGCGGCGTCGTTGCGGCCGTCGCGGGCCGCCAGCAGAGTGGGCGCTAACCGATCTCCGTCGTGAGGACCCCAGATGCCGCAGCAAACGGCCGTTTTCGCCGAGCCCGCCACCGCGGACGGATTCCTGCCCCTGTTGGCCGAGATCCAAGTGCAGTACGAGCTGCTGCCGGTGGCCGATCTTGAGACCACTGACCTGCGCGAGTACGCGGCGGTGATCGTGCTCGCCGACGGCTACCGGCAGGTGCGGCCGGAGCCGGTGAAGCTTGGGGCATCCATGGCCGAGCGGTTGATGGCGTACGTACGCTCCGGCGGCCGCTGCTATGTGGAATACGCCACCGGGCTGCTGCCCACCCAACCACCACGGCCGTCCGGGTTCGAACGGATTTTCTCGCCTTCGCTGGAGATTTTCGACGAACAACAGTCGTGGTATCTGCCGGTCGAGCGGCCTGCGGACGCCTCGGAGTTGCTCCTTTACGGTCGGGTCGCCGGCGTTTATTCCGCCGTGTACGGCCCGCCCGAGCAGTGCTTTCCCGCCCTGTTGGAGATTCCGTCCGGCGCCGGCAAACTGTTCTTCGCCACCACGGCCTTGAGCAACTTCCAGCACGGTCACTACCGGCTGACGAGTCGCTGGCGGAAGGTAGTCCGAGATTTGCTGATGTCGCTGCAAAACGCGCCGGTCGACTTCAGCGAGGTGACCATTCGTACGGCTCCACCGGAATGGGCCGCTTCGGGCGCTGGGGTACGACTGCGGGTGTCCGCCACGAAACCGGTCGACTCCGAGGTCCCGCTGCACGAGATTTCGGCCGGAGAATGGGAGTCGGAGCCGCTGAGCCTGCCGGACGGCGACCACGTCTTCACCGTACGATCCGGCGATCAGACGTGGCAGACGCGGCTCGTCGTCGGTCCCCGCGAGGAGCGCTATTCGCGGATGCTGGAGCGAGGTTTTCGCTGGTATCACGAAGCCGGCATGTTCTATGACCAGCCGGACGGCTCGGCCGGCATCGCCGAGGGCTTCGCCAGCGAGATCCAGCCCGACGGTTCGCATCCGTTCCGCGGAGTCCGTCGCGGCGACGGCTATGTCGAGAACGCGTACGCATTCCAGCTCTACGCGGAGCTGACTGGCGACGATCGCTATGCGACCATCGCTGGCAATCTCATGCGGCTGGTCCTGGATCGCATGCAGGTGTTGGATCGTACCGCCGTCTACGGCTCCTGGGAGACCCGCGAATACTGGAAAACGCTGGTCGAGATGGATAATCTGTTCTCGGACGACAATGGCTGGATTTCCGCGTTGGTGCTGGCCGACGGCATCCGCCGCGGCGATGACGAGACTGTCGCGCAGGGACTTCGCGGGGTCGAAGCACTGATCCGTACGTCCGACGCCGAGTTCGGGCTGCAGGTCAATCCGTGGCGTACGCCGTCATATCTGATTGGCCAGGGCTGGGAAGCCATTTCTCGGCTGCCGCTGACCGAGAACCTCGACGTCAGCGCCCATTGGCAAAGCACCCCGCAGACCGCGTTGCTGCTAGCGTACGCGGCGACCAGCGACCAGCGCTATCTCGACTTCGCCACCCGCGGCCTCGACCACATGGTCGCGGAATTTCCGCGGATGCGGCTGGAAACCAGTCGGACCGCGGAATACATCCGGTTTCTGCTGCCTTTGCTGGCCGCCTATCACTACACCCAGAAGTCGAGCTATCTCGACGTGATCATGCGGATCGGTGAGTTTCTCCGTGAGCGCCAGGATCCGGACAGTGGGGCCCTGGCCGAATGGGACGGCCGGAATCCCTCCAGCAACGCGACGTACGGGCAGGATGAGCAGTCGATCGTCCAGCAGAACGGGGACACCGTCACCGACCAGCTCTACACTGTTGGTTTCGCCGCGATGTTCCTGCCGTTGGCGCACCAGGTGACTGGCGAGTCCGTCTTCGACGAGCTTGGCACCGGCGTACTCGACTATCTGTCCCGGATTCAAATCGACGACGACTCGCCACTGTCCGGCGCCTGGATGCGGTCCTTTGACTTCGGCCATTGGGAGTATTTCGGCAGTAACGCGGATATTGGCTGGGGGCCGTACTGCGTCGAGACCGGTTGGGCGAACGCGCCCATTCTGATTGGCGCGATGCTGAAGCTGACCGGCCGCGCGTTCTTTCCGCCCCCCGCGGTGCGGACGGACCTGTCGACCAAGGTCACCGCGGAATTCGACGCGATCGCCCACCCCACCCCGATCCCGGCCGGTCCGCCGGTGACCGGCGGCCAGGTGGTAGCCAGCAGCCTGCTCAGCAGCACGCAGATCTTTTGGCGTGGTGACGACGATCTGGTCCACCACACGTACGTCGACGGGCCGGCCGGGCCGTGGGATCGGCATGATATGCAAGCGGTAGCGGGAAATCCGGTCGCGGTGGATAATCCGGCGACCGGGAGCATCGAGGTCTATGCCCGCGATCAGGCCGGCCGGTTGGTGCACACGTACCTTCACCGCGACACTGGTCGCGGGCCATGGCGGCCGGTCGGTGACCTGGTTTTCCAGGGCGATCCGGCGCTGCTGTTCGACGACCAGGCCGCCGAGGTCGAGATCTACGTGCTGGCCGCCGACGGGCGCGTGCACCACACCAGCGCTTTGGACCTACGGCACGGATACACGCCCTGGGAGCCGATTCGGGCGGTACGCTTCGGGGCCGCACCAACAATCGTCCAGAACGCCGCCACCGGCCGGACCGACATTTACGCGATCGACACGACCGGGGTTCTTCGTCGTACGTACAAAATCAACCGAGACCACGTGGGCTGGCGGCCGGTCACCGACACGCCGTTGACCGGGAGCCCGGCCGCGGTGTTCCATCCGCCCTCCGGTCAGGTGGAACTCTTCGCGCTGGACGCGGACGGCATTGTCCACTATGGACGGGCAGACCACAGCTGGCGGGCACTCGGGAACTTCGCGGCCGTTGGACGACTTGTAGCGGTCAACAACCCGACGGCCGGTGCGGTCGACCTGGTCGCCCGGGCCCGCGGCGGCGAGCTGCACCACCTGCGATGGGACCCTTCTTCGAGCGTCGCTCCGGGCTGGAAGGCACTGGCCGGCCGCACTGTCAGCGATCCCGCTGTGGCGTACCATCCCGGCCGGCAGGTGGTCGAGGTTTACGCGACAACACCGCGGGGGCGGCTGGTCCGTACCGATCTTGGTGGTGACGGCTGGGTCACGGTCGGTTCGAGAGCTGGTCTCCTTTAGACCACCGGTCTACTCTGACCACGGCATTCGCGCAGGACGCTGGCACGGGCGTGCGACCACTGGGCAGAGCAATGGTCTACGAGCAATCACCGGTTATGGTGGCGCCCGTGTCTGCCGGAGGTTTCTATAAGACACCGATTGTGGATGGAGGGCGGCCGGGTGCGCTACGGCAAGTACAGATTCATCCTGAGTTTCCTCGCGCTGCCGTTCGTTCTCTACGCGATTTTCGTGCTGTCCCCGTACGCGCAGGCCTTCTACATCGCGCTGACCGACTGGCAGGGCTTCACCTCGCGGGCGAACTTCGTCGGGCTGGCCAACTTCGTCCGGCTCGTCCAGGACCCGATTTTCTGGATCGCGTTGAAGAACAACCTCTTCCTGCTGATCTCGATCCCGATCATCGTGATCGTGCTGGCGCTGTTCTTCTCATCGATGATCAACTTCGGCGGCAGCGGGCGTGGCCGCAAACATCGCGCCGGCATCCGCGGCGTCGCCGGTGGCCGGTTCTACCAGGTCGTCTACTTCTTTCCCAGCGTGCTCTCGGTGACGGTCATCGCGGTGCTCTGGCAGTTCATCTACGAGCCGAAAAACGGCCTGCTGAACGGCTTCCTGTCCGCGATCGGGCTGTCCGGCGCCAAACAGGTCTGGCTCGGTGACAGCAAAACCGCGCTGGCGGCTGTGCTGGGCGTCTCGGTGTGGGCCAGCGTGGGTTTCTACGTCGTTCTTTTCACCGCGGCGATGGGATCGGTGCCCCGCGAGCTCTACGAGTCGTGCCTGCTCGATGGCGCCAACCGGATGCAGACCTTCGTGCACATGACGATCCCGCTGATCTGGGACGCCATCCAGGTCGCGTTGGTGCACCTGGTGATCGGCGCATTGGACACCTTCGCGCTCGTACAAATCCTCACCGTCGGTCCGGGCGGCCCAGACAACTCCACCGAGGTCGTCGCGCTCTATCTCTTCGACAATGCTTTCACCTACAGCAAATTCGGCTATGCGTCGGCAATCGGCGTGGCCATGTTCGTCCTCACCCTGCTCCTGACCGTGATCGCGTTCCGGCTATCCCGGCGCGAGCGGGTGGAATACTGAAGCGGAGCGCGCCATGACCCTCAGGCTGCCCACCCGCAGCGACACCCCCACGCTGACCACCGACCACAGTGGACAGAGCAAACGCCCGCGTCCCATCGGCGGCGGTCTGACGATCGCATCGCACGGATTTCTGGTGATCTGGGCCGTCATGGTGACCGTCCCGCTGCTCTGGAGCGTACTGTCCGCGCTGAAATCCGACCCGGAGATCTTCACCAGCCCGTGGACGCTGCCGGCCCGATGGCGGTTCGAGAACTTCGTACGCGCCTGGGACCAGGCCAATATCGGCAGCTATTTCGTCAACAGCGTGATTGTCGTACTGGGCGGGGTGGCGCTGACCTTGTTGCTGTCGTCCATGGTCGCGTACGTGCTTGCCCGGTTCTCCTTCCCAGGCAACCGGGTCGTCTACTACATTTTCGTCGGCGGCATGCTCTTCCCGGTTTTCCTCGCGCTGGTCCCCCTTTTCTTCGTCGTGAAGAATCTCGGCCTGCTTAACACGTACCAAGGCCTCATCCTGGTTTACGCCACCCAGTCGATGTCGTTCTCGATTTTCTTTCTCTGCGCCTTCTTTCGTACCCAACCGTCCACCCTCGTCGAAGCCGCCCTACTCGACGGCTGCTCGCATTGGGGCGCATTCTTTCGGGTGATGCTGCCGCTGGCCAAACCTGGCTTGATCAGCATTGGTATCTTCAACTTTTTGGGCATGTGGAACGAATATCTGCTGCCGCTGGTGCTCACCACCGACCCGAACAAATTCGTGATCGCGCAGGGCCTGGCCAACCTCAGCGTCAACCGTGGCTATCGCAGCGACTTCAGCGGCCTTTTCGCCGGGCTGGTCATCTCGATGGTGCCGGTCCTGCTGGTCTATGTCATCTTCCAGCGGCGCATCACCGAAGGCATGACCGCGGGCGCCCTACGGTGACCTAACAGCCGTGGCCGTGACTGCCGTGCCGGGGACCGCCAGATCCGAAGCGGTGCCGGCCGGGGCCATGGCCACCGCCGCCTGGCCAGCTGCCCGGCGGTGGGAACGGGTCGAAGGTGGGCGGACCCGGCCGCGGCCGGGACGGCGGCGCGGGCTTGACTGGCGCGGGCTTCGCTGGCGGCGGCGCCGGCCGGCTACTGCGCGGTGGAGATGCCGCTTGACCTGCACCAACGTGTCCGCCTGGGGCAGCGATCGGAGCGTTGGCGACCGTCTGCGTACGGCCGGTCTGACTGTCCGGCGGCAGCGCACCAGGTGTCGGCGAAGGAACCGCCGAAGGGGTTGGGCCTGGCGTCGCGGGCGTGCTGATCGGAGCCTGCGCAGCAGGTTGCTGACTGACCGGCGGGTGACCGGACGAGGTGAGCGCGTACGCACCGAAGCCGACGACTCCGGCCGCGGCGAGAACGCCGGAGCCGATCAGGAGCTGCCGTAACCGCCGCCGGCGCCAGTAGTAGCCGGGGGCGAGGTTGTGCAGAAACTCGTCGAGTCTCATCGATCGGCACTCCGTACATGCTGGTCAGCCCGGGATGAGTGGTGCGAAACCGGATTGTACGGGTGCCGGTCGCCTTTTCGCACACTCGGTGGTAGCGATTTGTTGTAGTACGCACCTTTTGCTGCGATAAACTGCCCCTCAAGTCGGCCAGGTTTTCGAGGCCTCGGACCGATCTGACTCCCAGCCGAGCTGAGTGGACACCTGCGCGGCGGCCCTCGCGGTGACCCGGCCGGCCACGTGCAACCGGTCGCCGATCCGCTCGGTCGGCGCGGAGATGTTCAGCGCCGCGATCACCCGGCCACGAAAGTCCCGTACCGGCGCGGAAACTCCGGACACGCCGTCCTCGAACTCCTCGTAGACCCGGGCGTAACCGTCCCGCCGGCAGCTCTGGATCTGAATCCACAACTCCGGCAGCGTACGCGCCGCGGACCGCGGAAAACCGGCGGCGAGATCGTTGTTCGCACCGAACCGTACGTAAAGGTCATCGGGAGTCGCGTCCATCAATAACACCCGGCCCGCGGACGTACAAGCCGCCGGCACCCCGCGGCCCTCCCAACCATGCAGCCGGAAAGAATGGCCGGAAACAGACAGCAACGTGAGCACCTCACTGTCCCGCAACACGCACAGATGGCACGTCTCTTCGAGCTCGGCGGACAGCCCGTGCATCACCCGCTCGGCGGCTTGCACGAGCCGGTTTTCGACCGTACGCGCGACCAGCGAGAACAACCGCCAGCCGAGCCGGTAGTGGAGGGTGTCCGGGTCACGCTCGACGACACCCTCATCGGCCAGCGCCTTCAACGCCCGCGACACCTGGCTTTTCTCCCGGCCAGCCAACTGGCTCAGCCGAACCACCCCGAGGCCGCCGGCCCGCTGCGCCTCCGCGGACGCCAACGCTTCCAGCAGGTCCAGGTCGCGCCGCAGGCCGTACCCGACTTGCCGCATGGCGGACGCGTCACCGTCTTGCGACGTCATATCCCGAAGCGTAATCCACCGGAGACGCCGCGTTCACCCCGGTGATTCGCGGATCCGAGTTGGCGCCACCGCAACGTGCGTTGCGATTCCCCCGACAGCCTTGCCCAGCGGGAATTCCGGCTCTTACCGTCGGAGCTGTCGAGCTCTTGGCTGGAGGTTTCCGATGGCTTTCGCGCTTCCCGCGCTGGTTCGTCGTGATGGCACGGCCGTGACAGGGTGAAGATCACCGATATCACCTTGGACCGGCTCCGGCTGGACCTGGACCCGCCGCTGCGGGCGGCCTGGGATCCCGTCCCCCGCGACCATTTCGACGCCACCGTCGTACGAGTGCACACCGACGAGGGCCTGACCGGCATCGGCTCCGGCGACACGATGGATGGTTTCGAAGCTTTCAAAAACCTTTTTCTGGGCGAGGACCCGCTGGACATCGTCCGGCACGTGAAAGCCATTGAGACGGCCAATTTCCACGGTGGCTGCTACTGGCCGCTGGAAGTCGCGCTGTGGGACATCATCGGCAAGGTCGCCGGCTTGCCGGTCGCCACGCTTTTCGGCAACGCTGCGCGATCCCTGCCGGTTTACGCCTCCTGTGCGGAGCTGAAACCGCCGGCCGAACGCGTCGAGTCGGCCCTCGCGGCCCGCGAAAACGGCTTCCGCGCGATGAAAATCCGGATTGACCGAGACCGCGCGGCCGAAGGCGTCCTGACGGTGGCCGCGGTCAGGGACGCCCTCGGCCCGGATTTCGTGGTGATGGTCGACTTGAACCAGTCCTGGCGGATGGCCGGCGACACCGCGGCCGGCACCGACCTCGCGGCTACCCGGCGGTTGGTACGGCGGCTCGCCGAACTCGACGTCTTCTGGGTCGAGGAACCGTTGCCGTACGCGGACATCGACGGTTTCAGGACGCTTCGCGCGGAGAATCCCGGGGTCCGGATCGCTGGCGGCGAAATGCAGCACTCGGTGCCGGAAATCCTGCGCTACCTGGAAACCGACGTGTTGGACATCTACCAAATGGACGTGGTGCTCGCGGTCGGCATGCTCCGCGCCCGTACGCTCGCCGAGCTGGCCCAGCTCCGGCACCGGCAGTTCACCCCGCACAGCTGGACCAACGGCGTCGGCGTGCTGGCCAACCTACAGGTCAGCGCCGGCGTCGGCGGCGGCCCGTATTTCGAGTTCCCGTACGACCCGCCGCGGTGGACCCCGGCGCGCCGGGATTTCCTGTTGTCACAGCCTTTGACGATTACCGCGGCCGGTGAGTTGGAGGTTCCGGCGGCGGCCGGCCTCGGCATCGAACTGGACGAGGAGGCGATCGGGCGATGGCGGATCTCCTGACATGACCACCTTCAGTATCGAGCCCACCGGCCGCATCGAGTTCGGTGCCGGCATCCTCGACCAACTCGCCAATTTCATCGCCTCGACTGCTCAGCACCGCGTTTTACTGGTCACCGACCAGGGCCTACGTGCCACCGGAATCGTCGACCGCGCCCTGAAAATCCTGACCGCCGCCGGTCTCGAACACACCTGCTACGACGCGATCGGACCCAATCCGTCCACCACCGCCATCGACACTGCCGCGGCCACCGCACGTGTCTTCGGCCCCGCCGCGATCGTCGCCCTCGGTGGCGGCTCGGTCCTGGACGCGGCCAAGGCAATCGCTCTGCTGGCCGCGAACCCGTCCGCATCCACTGGCGACTGGACCGCGCCCGGCTGGCCTCTCATCGCCATCCCCACCACCTCCGGCACCGGCGCGGAAACCAATGGCTTCGCCGTCATCGAGGACACTCACCGGCGCCGCAAGGTCTACATTGGACACTCATCGGTCAAACCCCGCATCGCTGTCCTGGACCCGGAACTGACTCTCCGCCTCCCACCCCACGTCACCGCCGCCACCGGCATCGATGCCCTCGTCCACGGCTTGGAATCGTTGGCTTCCCGCAACGCGAACGCCGTTTCCATCGGGTACGCGGCAGAGGCCGTGCGACTGGTCAGTCGCTGGCTGCCAGTCGCGTACGCGGATGGGTCCGATCTGGACGCCCGCGGTCAGGTGATGGTGGGCGCCCATTTGGCTGGGCAGGCTTTGACGATTTCCGGGCTGGGGCTCGTGCACGGCTTTGGTCACGCGATAACGGCGTTTACCGGCACTGCGCATGGGGTCGCGCTGGCTTCGGTACTGGCCGCCGTGATGAGATTCTCCCCTGAAGCGTACGAACCCGCCGGTTTTGCTTTGAGCGTTGATGATCCTGTCGCCGCCGCCCTCGACATCGCTGACGGTGTCGATATAGTGCGGCCATTACGCGACCTTGACGTTGACCGAGGAATGCTGCCCGCGATCGCCGCCACCGCCCTGGCCGACGCGGTCACTCGCAACAGCCCCCGAGTTCCTTCTCTCGCCGAAGCGACAGCGCTACTCGAGTCTGCGTACTAGTTAAGCACTTTTGCGTAGTCGGCTATCAAAACGGGTGTCCGTGTCCCACAGGTGCGCGCACTCAGGGCATTGTAAGAAGACTTGCGTGCCAGCGGTCGCCAGCAAATACTGCCAATGATCGGCGCAATTCTCGCCGTCCGCGCACGCGGCACAGCCAGCGGCGTGATCGCGTACGGGACACGGCAGCCAGGCGCGGCGGGCGATGTCGGCGGTGGGGTCAAGCGGCATCATGGCGGACCTGCCGATCGGGGAGTACGCCCGCGCTGACCAGTTCGTCGTAGATCCGCTGCTGCTCGGCGTCCAGACCGGAGTAAAGCATCGCGTAAGCCTGCTCTTCCTCGAGCAGGGCCGTCACCGGGTCCCAGGTGTCGCCGAGCGCCGCCAGGACGGCCGCCCGCCGGCGCACCTCGTCGAGGGTCAGATCCAGCGCGAAGGACACCTCGTTTGTTTCGTCAGTCACCTGACACCTGCCATTCGTACGATGCTCCAACGACTTAGGGTGCCCTTACTCTTCGGTGAATCGCAATGAAGCCGGTCACGTTCGGACCGAGAAACGGGTCACCGGCAAACCGGACGTTCGACGTACAGAACACGCAATCCTCCTCGAATTTCTTCGAAATCCCGGAGACATGTTTACGTCACCGAAGTAATGAGATAGAACGAGCGGCGTGAAAGCCTCCTCGCGGGTGCAGAGCAAGATCGCCGCGCTGGTACTGGCCGTCCTGGTGGCGGTCCTCGGAGCGCCATCCCCAGCCAGCGCGCTCGCGCCACCGAACACGCTGCGTAACCCCCTGCGGATGAGTACGCCGGATCCACAGGTCACCTCCGCGGGCGGCTTCTACTACCTGACGTACAGCCAGGGCGCGGTGATCTCGGTGGCGCGGGCGGCTTCGCTCACCGGGCTAGCGGCCGCGCCGGCGACCGTGGTGTGGACCGGCGCGACCGACGATCCGGCACGGTGCTGCGATCTGTGGGCGCCGGAGCTGCACCAGGTCGGGGACCACTGGTACGTCTATTACGCGGCTGACGATGGTACGGCCAGCCATCACGCTCTCCAGGTGCTCGAATCAGCCGATCCCCTCGGGCCGTACCATTTCAAGAACACGCTGACCGGCGGCGCCCTGTCCACCGACCCCACGGTGCTCGACCAGGGCGGCACACATTTCTTGTTGTGGTCGAAAGATCTCGGCGACGGCACGTCTGGCCTCGCGATTTCGGCGATGTCCAACGCATGGACGTTGACCGGCACACCAACGGTCATTTCTCGGCCCACCAACAGCTGGGAGACCGTCGGGCAGGCGGTCGACGAAGGTCCGAGTGTGCTGCAGCGCGACGGAAAACTCTTCGTCACCTTCGCGGCCAGTTCGTGCGGCTCGGCGGACCAGGCGCTGGGCATGCTGAGTTTCACCGGCACCGACGTGCTCTCCGCGAGCGCATGGACGAAATCCGCTGGCCCGGTTTTCGCCCGTTCCGACGCGAACTGGGTTTTCGGCCCTGGGCAGAACAGCTACTTCTCGTCGCCGGACGGCAGCGAGGTCTGGAACGCCTACTACGCGGTGACCTCACCCGGCGGAGCCGCGTACGGAAGCTGTGGTGCGGACCGTTCGTTGCGAGTCCAGAAAGTACGCTGGAGTGCCAACGGCACGCCGCTTTTTGGTGCTCCAGCGGCATCCTGGCAATCCCAGACGCTGCCGGCGGGTGACCCGGGCGGGGCGGTGGTGCCGACCGGCTTCTACCGGTTGACACCGCAGCACGACACCGGAAAGGCACTCGACGTCGGCGGCTGTTCCTCCGCGGACAACGCGAAAGTCGACACGTACGCGTACAACGGCGGCCGGTGCCAGCAGTGGTTCATCGACTATCAGGGCGACGGCTCGTACACGATCTCGGACCGCAACAGCGGAAAAGCGCTGGAAGTGCTGAACTGCGCGAGTGCCCGGAACTCCACAGTGGACATCTACCCGTACTGGGGCGGCGACTGCCAGGAGTGGTATCTCGACCCGGTCGGCGACGGCTCGTACAGAATCACGCACCGGCTCACCGGGCAGGCCCTCGACGTGCTGAACTGCTCGACCGCGGCGGTGCCGGCGGTGGACATCTATCCGTACTGGGGTGCCGGTTTGGGCACCTGCCAGCAGTGGAAACTGGAGCCGGTCACATGAGAATTCGCAGCATTCTGGGCATCCTCGCGATCTTCGCGGTGATAGTGGCGGCACCCGCGCCGACCGTCGCTGGCGAACATCGCATGTCGGCCGTACGAGGAATTCCGGCCGGCGGCCTGCGGGCCAGCAAGGGCACCGGAAACACCATCGGCACCACGATCTACGAGAAAAACCCGCGAGCGGACGGCTATCGGCATATCGATACTCCCGCGACCATCGCCAACCTTAAGGCGATGGGACTGAACACTTTCCTTTACGACGTATGGGTTTCCCCGAAAGACTGGGACGACCTGCGCAAGGAGTTCGCGCCAGCCGCGCTCGCCGCACACCTGAACATCTGGGTCTATTTGGCGCCGCCGTCCGAATGCGAGCGGCGGATCGCCAACGGCGATGGGAACTGCCCGCGGCCGTACAAGATCGACTACCGGAGCTGGGCGAACGCGGTCGCCACTCTTTCCCTGCAGTTCCCCAACATCACCGCCTGGGCAATCGACGACTTCTTCGCCAGCCAGGAGAACCGCGACCTGTTCACGCCCGCCTATCTCGCCGGACTGCGAGCGATCACCGACGGCATCAATCCAGATCTCGGCTTCTATTCGACCTTCTACCTCGGAAACGCCAGGAACCCGACCGACCTGGCCACCATCAGCGGCGCGGTGGACGGGATCATTTTCCCCTATCTGGGCTACGAGGGAAACAACGACACTCAGGACTCCACCGCGGTCGCCCAGCAGCTCAACGACATTCTTGGCTTCACCACGCCCAAACACCTCGCTGTGGTGCTGCTCATCTACGCCGGCCGATTCCTGGACGCGCCGCTGGCGCCTACCGAAGACTATGTCGGCCAGGTGATGGACGCGGCCGCACCCTACGTGGCTGACGGGCGGATTCAAGGCATCGTCAACTACGGCGCGCCCATCAGCGACGATCCGCAGGTCAACTCGGACGACCTCGCGCCGTCCGGCAACGGCCGGCTCAGCCTGGTCGTGCCGCGACACAAACCAACCCCTACCGACTCGTACGAGCAGGGATCCCAACAGATCACCGTCGATCCGAACGCCAGCTCGTACCAGCTTTCCTTTTATCACTACGACGAAAACGCGCGAGTGCAGGCGGTTTTCGGTTACCAGATCAAGCAGGCGCTGATCAACGGCACGGTGGTGTGGGAGTCGGATGTGGAGGATGACCCGAACTACCAGTGGGCGCAGGCCACCGTACCGAACGTCACCCTCTACCCACTCCTGCATGGCCAAACCTCAGCGACTCTGACTTTCCGGCTGCTGGAACGCAGAGGCGTCGGCGACTTCCCGATCGATGTCGGCTTCGACAACGTCCAGACGGCTGGGATGACCGTGCCAGACGCGGATTTCGAGACCCCGCACAGCTGGACCTTGGCCCGTACGGACGTGTCGTTGCTGCCGTCCCAGGACGTCTGGTTCGCGGACCGGCCAGTACGCATCCGGAACGCCATCGCGGCCCGCTGGGGTGGGGTCCAACAGCCGGTCAGCGCCGGCCCGGTGGCACCGAAAAACCTTTCCATGTATGGGAAGGGACGGCTCAAACTGAGCCTGCCCGATCAGACCAGCACCTCGGCGGGAATGTGTACGTCGGCCACCCAAGAAGTCACAGTCGACCCAAGTTCGCCACACTACGAGCTTTCCTTCTGGTCCTTCGACCAGTATTTCGCGACGCCGTCCGGCCAGGGCTATCACGCGAAGGACGTTTACATCACGAACAGCAGCGGCCAGCATTTGCTGTCCCGGATGGACGTGATGGACGACTGGGCGCTGTGGATCAACAGCCAGAGCAGCTGGAACCACATCGACGTCACCGATTATCTGAAGGGCCAGAGCAGCGTGACCTTCAGTTTCGCGCTCTGCGAACTTAACGGCGTCGGTGACTTCGGGGTGGACGTCGGCTACGACAACCTCGAGACAATTGGTTTCCAGTTCGCCAACCCCGGATTCGAGACCACCGGCGGCTGGATCATGTATAACAACGGCCCCTTGCACGCTGAGATCTCGACCTCGTGACGGGGTGAATCCGGAGAGTCCTAAGCTCCCCCTATGGCGAAGTACTTCGACATGCATCCAGAGAATCCGCAGAAGCGGGCGGTCAGTCAGGTGACCGCGATTGTCCGCGACGGCGGCCTCATCGCGTACCCGACGGACTCGTGCTTCGCGCTGGGCTGCCAACTCGGCAACCGGGACGGCCTGGACCGGATCCGGACCATCCGGCATCTGGACGACCGGCACCATTTCACGTTGGTCTGCCAGAACTTCGCGCAGCTGGGCCAGTTCGTCCAGATCGACAATGCGGTTTTCCGCTCGATCAAGGCATCCACGCCGGGCAGTTACACCTTTATCCTGCCGGCCACCAAGGAGGTGCCGCGCCGGCTGCTGCACCCGAAAAAGAAGACCGTCGGCGTACGGATTCCCGACCATGTCGTCGCGCAGGCGCTGCTGGCGGACCTCGGCGAGCCGCTGCTGTCCAGCACGCTGCTGCTGCCGGACCACCAGGAGCCGATGACGCAGGGCTGGGAGATCAAGGAGGAGCTCGATCACTCGGTGGACGCGGTGATCGACTCCGGCGACTGCGGCACCGAGCCGACCACCGTCGTCGACTTCTCCGACAACGAGCCGGTCATCCTGCGCTACGGCGCCGGCGACCCCGCCCGCTTCGAATAGCCCCTCTCCTCACTCACAGCAACCCTCCACTCGGCTACATTGACCGCATCGACG
>NZ_BAAANY010000040.1:65495-158577 GCF_039530045.1 Fodinicola feengrottensis
CAGCCCAGACGTCCGCATCGACGCGATACGTGCGTCCAGCGCACGCATCGCGTCGATGCGGTCAAAAGGGCCGTGACGGAGAGTTAGTCAACGAGGGCTGGGGTCGGCTCCGGGACGGAAGCCGAAGCCGGTACGGGCACAGCGGCCGGTTCGGGCGTACGACGGGCGTGGGCGATCAGGCCCAGCACCGCGACGAGCAAACCGAGGGTCGCTACGCCGGAGATCACGAACAGCGCCGGACGGAAACCGGCCAGCAGTGCCGCCGACGAGGCCTGCGTGCCGCCGCTCGCGGTGACGACCGCGGTCACCACGGCCAGCACCACCGCCCCACCGATCTGTACGGACGTGTTCAGCAGCCCACCGGCCAAGCCCTGCTCGTCGTCGCCGACCCCGGCGGTGGCCTGGATGTTGTACGCCGGGAAGGCCAGCATGAAACCCACCCCCAGCAACAACATGCTCGGCAGCAAGGTGGTGAAGTAGTTGCTGTCCGGGCCCACGTCGAAGAACAGCAGGTAGCCGGCGACGTGCGCGACCACGCCGGCGGCGATCGTCGGGGCGGTGCCGATCCGGTCCACGATCTTCGCGGTCTGCGGCGACCCGATCGCCACGATCAGCGCGGCCGGCAGGAACGCGAGCGCGGTCTGCAGCGGCGACCAGTGGCGTACGCCCTGCAGGTAGAGCATCACCACGAACTGGAAGCTGATGTAGCCGCCGAAGAACGCGACCACACCCAGGTTGGCCCGCCGCAACGCGCCGCCCCGCAGGATGCCCAGCCGCAGCAGTGGGTGCTTGGTGTTGCGTTCGACCAGGACGAACGCGGTGGCCAATGCGGCGGCGATGACCAGGCCGGCGATCGTACGCACCGACGCCCAGCCCGCCTCCGGCGCGCTGACCACGGTGAACACCAGCAACATCGCGGCCGCGACGCCAAGGATCGCGCCGGCTATGTCGTATCCGCGACCGTCCTTCTCCGGCCGCGCGCTGCGCGGGATCAGCCGGTACGCCGCGAACAGCGTCGCCACCGCGATCGGGAACGGCAGCAGGAAGGTCCAGCGCCAGCCCACCTGGGTCATCACGCCGGAGAAGACCAGGCCGAGGGAGTAGCCGCTGGCGCCGAACACCCCGAAGATGCTGAGCGCGCGGTTGCGGGCGTGGCCCTCCGGGAAGGTGGTGGTCACGATCGAAAGCGCGGCCGGCGCGGTGAAGGCGGCGGCCATGCCCTTGATGAAGCGGGCCGCGATGAGCAGCGCGCCGTTGTCCACGAGCCCGCCCAGCAGCGAGGCGACCGCGAAGACAGCGAGCGCGATCAGCAGCACCCGGCGGCGCCCGAGCAGGTCAGCGGCCCGGCCGCCGAGCAGCAGCAGGCCGCCGTAGCCCAGCACGTACCCACTCACCACCCACTGCAGCGCGGAGGTGGAAAGGCCGAGGTCGGCGCGGATGGCCGGCAGCGCGACGCCGACCATGGAGACATCGAGAGCGTCGAGGGCAACCACGATGCAGACAACCAGGAGAACGCCCCACAGGCGTGCGTCCCACCGCTGTCCGACCGGTAAGGCCCGGGAGGTCCCGGGAGAGGTGGTGTCGAAAGAAGTCACGTTGATCAAGCTACATGCATATGCATAAGATGCCAACGCAATTAATGGTGACGCATCTTATGCTCATGCATCTGGTACGATAGCCGCCATGGCCACCCTTGCCAAGGACATCACTAGGCCGGTTACCAGCGTAAACGCTGCCACCGACAGTTCCGCCGAGCGCGATCTCGTGCACGAATGGCACGAACTACTCGCCCGACATTCGACTGTGAGCTGCGCCATTGAGCGCGCGCTCCAGGAGGGTCACGGCCTCGGAGTGAGCGAGTTCGAGGCGCTGGAGCGACTGGTGGAGATGGACAAGGACCAGTGCCGTGGCCAGGATCTGTTCGAGAGCCTGCCGCTGAGCCAGAGCGCCGCCTCCCGGCTGATCGCCCGGCTGGAACGCGAGGGCCTGGTCACCCGCGAGATCTGCGAACTGGACCGGCGGGCCATTTTCATCTGCATCACCGACGCCGGCCGGGCCCGCTACCAGGCCGCCCGCCCCACCCAACGCGCGGTCCTCGCCGCCACCATGCACTAGAAGGACCTCCACCAACAACGCCCCTTCGCCGCCCGCGAAGGGGCGTTGTTGACGTCTGTACGCCAATAGCAGTGAGCACCTGCTAACGTACGTTTGCATGTGGACGGGCGGCTCCGGGGACGACCTGGTCAGTGCGCTCAGTACGCTCGCCAACCCGCATCGCCTGCGGGTCATCGCCGCTCTCGCCGACCAGGAGACGTACGTGAGTGAGCTGGCCCGCCGGCTCGGGATCAGCCGCGCGCTGCTGCAGGCGCACCTGCGTCGGCTCGAAGCCGCCGGGCTGGTCACGTCCCGACTCGAGCTGTCCGCGGACGGCAAGGCGATGAAGTTCTACCGGGTGAACCCGTTCGTTTTCCACCTGACGCCGGAAACCGTCGCGCTCGCGGCGCAAACCCTCAGCGTTCCCGACCACACCGACGAGAAAGGACAGCCTTGATGACCTGGCAATGGCAGGAGGTGATTGGCACCGCCGGCGCGTTCGTCCTGATTATCTCCGTGGTGACCGTGACCATTTGGCAGGTCGGCGCCACCCGGCGGGCCAAGGCACTGCTGGCGGCCCAGCACGACTACCGAGATCTCGCCGAGAGAGTGGCGCGTACGCAGGAAAACACCGAGAAACAACTGACCGCCCTCGCGGAGCGGATGGCCGACGTGCAGGCTCGGATGGGCTCGGTCGAGCGAATCCTCAAGGACGTCGAGTAAACCCTGGACCGCCGAGCTGCCACTCGACGGTCCAGGCAACCGGAGAAACGCGTGCTCCTCCTGAAGGGACCTTAGTTCATGCTGTCCGAAAACCGGCCGTTGACCGGGCGCATCGCCGCCTGGGCGGTAAGGCACCGAGCCCCCGCGATCGGCGGCTGGCTCGCGCTCGTGGTGATCGCGATCCTCACCGGCACGCTCGCGAACGGGCCGAACGCCCGTACCCAGGATCCGGGTGAAGCCGGCCGGGCCGAGCGAATTCTGGCCACACAGAATGGCGTCGAACCGATCCGCGACAACGTTTTGTTGCAGGGCAACGATCGCGACGACGCTGACGACGATCTGGTGGCGACATTGGGCACGATGCCGGTGACGGACGTACGCACCGCCGTACGTTCTCGGGATTTGCTGGTGTCCTTTGCATTCCTTGGACCGGCAACCCAACTCCACGCACAGGCCACCGCGATTGCCGCCACTGTACGGAAAGTGGCCGCGCGACACCCGAACGTGGTGCTGACCGAGTCCGGCGACCTCAGCCTGGCGGCCGCCGTCGACCAGGGCATCAAGGCGGACTTCCAGGGCGCGGAAAGAACTTCCCTGCCGCTGACCGTAGTCATCCTGCTGGTCGTCTTCGGTTCGCTGATCGCCGCGTCGATCCCCCTGCTGCTCGCCGGGACGGCGGTGGTGGCGACCTTTGGTTTCCTCGCGCTCATCGAAAAATGGATCTCCGTCAACAGCGCCACCTCGGCGATGATCCTGCTGATCGGGATCGCGGTCGGCGTCGACTACACGCTGTTCTCCTTGCGCCGCTACCGCGAGGAGCGATCCGCGGGCCGCACCGCGAACGACGCCTCACGGATCACCGCCAGCACGTCCGGCCGGGTGGTGCTGGTCTCCGGACTGACCGTCATGCTGTGTCTGACCGGACTTCTGTGCACTGGCCTGGACAACTTCCGCGGCCTGACGGTTGGCGCGGTGCTGGTCGTCGGTTTGTCCCTGACTGGTGCGGTGATCGCGCTGCCCGCACTGCTGGCCGCCCTCGGTCCGTGGGTGGACCGGCTCCGCGTCCCGTGGCTCGGCCGCTGGCGTACGCACGCGCGCCCGTCCCGTCTTTGGTCCGCGACAGCCCGAAAAGTGACCCGGCGGCCGGTCGTCTGGGCCGTCGTGGGTGCTCTCACGCTGGCCGCGCTGGCACTTCCCGCACTCGGGATGCGGTTGCACGACCCGGCCGCCACCGACAGCCTGCCGCACAGCACTCCGGCGGTCGCCGCGGCCCTGCGGGTCCAGACGGCCTTTCCCGGTGTCCTGACCCCGGCCAAGGTGGTGGTGAGCGGACCGGCGCAAGGTGCCCAGATTTTGGCTGCTCTAAACGCAGAAGTTGCGGACAGCGGCGGGTTGCTGGCCGAGCCGGTGATCGCCACGAAAGTCGGCGGCGTGCTCGTCGTACGGGTGCCGCTCGCCGGCACCGGCGCGGACGCGGTGTCCGACCGCGCGCTGGAATTCCTACGCCAGCAGGCACTGCCATCGGCACTGGGGCCGATGCCGGGAGTCACCTACGCGGTGGCCGGAAAGACAGCCGTTTCGTACGACTTCAACCAACAACTGGGCAGCCGTACGCCACTGGTCTTCGCTTTCGTGCTGGTGCTGGGTTTCGTGCTGCTGGCGGTGACCTTGCACTCGGTGGCCGTTTCGCTGTTCTCGATCGCGCTCAACCTGCTCTCAGTCGGCGCCGCTTACGGCCTGGTGACGTGGATTTTCCAGGATGGGCACCTGTCGTCGGTGCTCGGATTCCGGCCGTACGGTGGAGTCACCGGCTGGCTGCCGCTGTTCATGTTCGTCCTGCTTTTCGCGCTGAGCATGGACTACCAGATCTTCATCGTGAGCCGGATCCGGGAACGTCAGGCCGACCTGCCTACAAAGGAGGCGGTGGTGGCGGGAATTGGCGCGAGCGCGGGTGTGGTCACCAGCGCCGCCGTCATCATGACTGCCGTGTTCGGCGTTTTCGTGACCCTGTCGGCTATCGAATACAAGATGCTCGGTATCGGGATGGCTGCGGCCATCCTGCTGGACGCGACCGTTGTTCGCGGAATCCTGCTCCCAGCCGGCATGTGCCTGCTGTCGTCGCGACCCGGAAAGCGAACTGTGGAAGGTGCACGCGGCTAGGTCCTGTCTGGTTATTGCGGTGGGATGAGAGTCGAGATCCAGGAGTTGGCTGGTGGTGCCGCGGGAAAGCCTTCATAGCAGCGCTATGGGGGCTTTTCCGCGGTGCCGCCAGCCGGCTCCTGGGCTCGGCTATCGCCCGCCGCAATAACCAGACAGGGCCTAGAATCGGCGCCATGTCCAGCCTGATGATGAAGTCCATGACCTTGGTGCTGCGGGCCAGTAAGGCCCGCGCGGCCCGCCGGTTCGCACGTACCGGCGGGCCCGGCCCGGTCGCTGCTCCGGCCGAACCACCGGCGTCGCTCATGAAGGCGTGCGTTGTCACCAAAAGGGACTTCGAGGGCCTGCCGGCGTACGAGATAGTGCCGAAGAACGCGCCGAAGCCCACCAAAACGCTGCTCTACCTGCATGGCGGCGGCTACGTGAGCCCCATTCTGACGGCCCACTGGTGGTTGGTGCACCGGCTCGCGGTCGCGAACGGGATCCGGGTGCTGGTGCCGTTCTACCAGTTGGCACCCAAGGGCACCCATCGCGACGCCTTCCCCAGATTGCTGCGCTATTACGAGAAAGCGCTCACCAGCGCCGAGAGCGTCATCATCGGTGGCGACTCGGCCGGCGGTGGGCTCGCGCTGGCGCTGGCTGCGCAGATCAGGGAGGCCGGGCTGACCTCGCCGGCCCGACTGCTGCTTTTCGCCCCCTGGCTCGATGTCACCATGAAGAACCCGGACATCGGCGACCTGGCGAACACCGATCCGATGCTGACGCTGCCCCGGCTGATCGAGGCCGGCCGGCTGTGGGCCGGTGACGACTCCCCCGACCTGCCGTCGGTGAGCCCGATCAACGAGGACCTCGCCGGACTGCCACCGATAGAGGTTTTCGTTGGTACGAACGACATGCTCGTCGCCGACTGCCGCAAACTCGCGACAAAGGCCGGCACGCCCGTGGTCGTACACGAATATCCGGGCGCTTTCCATGTCTTCATCGCGGTCGTCCTGCTGCCTGAGTCACGCCGTGCTCTCGCCGAGGTCAGCGCAGTGATCGCGAGCGCTGGCTAGCAGGTGCTGGGGACCGCGATTACTCGACGCCGAGCATCACCTCGGTCGACTTCACCAGCACGGTGACCCGGCTGCCCTCGACGAGCTTGAGGTCCTCAGCGGCCTCCCGGGTGATCGAAGCGGTGATCGGGTGACCGCCGTCGACGGTGACCTTGACAATCGCCATGGCCTCACCGAAGTCGACGGAGTTGACGATGCCGGGCAGCTGGTTGCGGGTGGACAGGCGCATGGAAGCCTCACGGTTGCGAAAGATTGACTGGTCAGCAACCAAAGCTAGGGCAGGAATCCGCCGAATGCGAACGAAGCCGCAAAGGCGGAGTTCGGCCGGCCTGTCGGAGCGTAAATGCGGTGATCAGTTGGTGACGGTGATATTTGTGAGGCCGCTGCCAGCGTTCTTGACCGTGTTGCTGGCGTAGACGACGTTCGGCTGGTCGCATTTCTTCTGATCCGTCACATCGATGGCGTACCCGCCGGCGCCACCGAGGTCGGAACTGTTGCTGACAAACGCGTTCTGACATCCCCAGCCGTCGACGGCCTGGTGCACCTGATAACCGTCCACCAGCGACCCCACTCCGTCGTACGTGCCGGTGTTGTCGGAGAGCTGATAGCCGTCGCCTTTCACGTCGATCCAGGAATCGGCGGCATTCTGGCCGGAGATACCGTGCCCGTCAAAGGTGTTTCCCTTCACCACCCCACCGGTGGTGCCCTCCTTGATATCCACTTCCTCGGCCGCCACATTCGGTCCGAGGTGGTCGCCGATCACCTGGTTGCGGTCGCTGCGATCGGGACCACCATCCACCCCGAACTCATCCCAGTGGTTTTTCGCCGACCCGAGATAGATCGCTTCGCCGTATTGCGGCTGAGTCCGACCGGTGTCATGGACGACCGAATCGCTGATCACGTTGTCGGAGCTGGAGCCGCGCAGGTGGATTGCCTCGGAGTCCACATCGGACACCTCGACCCGGTCGATCACCACGTGACTGGATCCGTCCAGCACGATCCCCTTCGCCGCGTCGGATACCGCGAAACCGGTCAGGTTCCAGTAGTCGGCGCCGTGCAGATGCATGCCATAGCCGCAGAACTTGATATCGCCGTCGCCCGGATCGCATTTCCCGGCTGAATTCGACAACACGGCGGTACGCGGCCCAGTCAACGTGATGGGCTGGCCCGCGGTGCCTTTTCTGGTCGCGAAGAAATTGCCATCGTAATGCCCGGGCGCCATGTCAATGGTTTGGCCGGGGGTGGCCGCGGCTAATGCGGCGACGAGTTCATCGGTCGTACTCACCGCGATATTCGGCTTACCTACCGCAATCTTCTCACTACCGTCACCCGAGCCGTACGCGCTGCCGACATTCTCTTCGGATCCATGCGCCGCGACCGCCACGGCGGCCAGGACGGCGGCCATCGCCACCTGTGGCAGCGCCACCATAACCACCCTGGAAATGCCGCTGGATCGAATCCGCCGCACGTCCGCCCCCTTTGTTCGACCAGTCCGGTCCCATAAATCCCGCACGTCGGGCATAATGCCGGCTCCACTCGGGACGGGTCCCCGACTTTTCGGCGCTTTCAGGTGACTGCCCGAATACGGGTTGTTGATCTTCGTACGAATCATCGGACATATCGGACGGAATTTCGGGGATTGGTTACATTCGGCGATCTGTGGCCGATAACTCTTCGGAATCCCCGCGCGCCAGGAACAACCGTCATCAGGCGAACCCCCGATCGCCTCGACCGCGAAGGACCCAGAATGAGAACAAGCCGTGTCTTTGTCGCGCTCTTTTTAGCCCTCGGTACGACCGCGGTGACCACCGCGGTGTCCGTGACACCAGCGCAGGCCGCTACTACCGGTGACTACGTGAACCAGGTCGTCACGCTGACGAACCAGAACCGGCGCGCGCACGGATGCCCCAACCTGACGCTCAACGCCACGCTGACCAAGGTCGCGCAGCAGCACAGCGCGGACATGGCCGCGCACAACTACTTCTCCCACAACACCCAGAGCGGCCGCGACCCGGGCGCCCGGATCACCGCCGCCGGCTACCGCTGGCACCGCTGGGCGGAGAACATCGCGGCCGGCTTCCCGACCCCGGCCAAGGTGGTGTCCGGCTGGATGGCCAGCACCGGCCACCGGGCGAACATCCTGAACTGCAGCCTGCGGGACATCGGTGTCGGTTACGTGCAGACCACCCACGCGACCTACCCGACCTACTGGACGCAGGACTTCGGCACCCATTAGGGCGTGCCAGGCGGACTCGACGGGGTGGCAGTCCCGTCGAGTTCGCCTACGCTCGTACGCATGCGGACGTACGACGCTGAGCAACTGTTGGCGGTGGCGCGCGAAGAGGCGCTGCTGGGCCGAGAAGCCGGCGGCGTACCGATTGGCGCGGCGCTTTTCACGGTGACCGGCGAGCTGCTCGGCCGCGGCCACAACCGGCGAGTGCAGGACGGCGATCCGTCGATGCACGCCGAGACCTGCGCGTTCCGGGCCGCTGGCCGCCGCCCGCACTACCGCGACACGATCATGGTGACCACGTTGTCGCCATGCTGGTACTGCAGCGGCCTGGTCCGCCAGTTCGGCATCTCGCACGTGATCATCGGCGAGGCCACCACTTTCCACGGCGGCCACGACTGGTTGGCCGAAAACGGCGTCGGGATCACCTTGCTGGACGATCCGGCCTGTGTGTCGCTGATGACGGAATTCATCGAGAAGCATCCCGATCTGTGGTTCGAGGACATCGGCGTCGAAAAGACCTAGAACTCACTGGCCTTTTCTTGCGAAACCAGCCTCTTCCCGTATTGCTCGGACATTCCACCTATCCGGCCGCTATTGCCGCCGATTATCGCGAAGAAAAGCTGGACCTCGGCGCGGTTGGATAGGCTGCGCAACGCCGACGAAACATCCTCCGCTTATTTTCCAGTGGGGCGTGCAAGAGAGGCGGACACTATGGCCACCGTACGACCGAAAGCGGCGACCACCGCCGTCGGTGAATACCGGGACAAGGTCGTGGCGGTCGAGCCTGGCGGAATCGAATCAGTGGCCGACGCCGACCGGCACGGCAAACCGCACCAGCTGTTCTGGACCTGGGCCTCGCCGAACCTGGAGTTCGCGACGATCTTCGTCGGAGTGCTCGCGGTGTCGGTTTTCGGGCTGAATCTGTGGCAGGCCGTGCTCGGCGTGGTGATCGGCAATGCGCTTGGTTCGCTCGCTCATGGGCTGCTGTCCGCCCGTGGACCTCGCTACGGCGTGCCGCAAATGGTCCTCAGCCGGCTCGGTTTCGGCTATTGGGGCAACACGCTGCCGGCTGGCCTGATGTCCCTCACCGCCGGGATCGGCTGGTTCGCGGTGAACAGCGTCAGCGGCGCGTTCGCGCTCAACACCCTCACCCGGCTGCCGGTGTTGTTGTGTCTGCTCATCATCGTGGTGGCGCAGGTCGGGATCGGATTCTTCGGGCACAATCTGGTGCAGGCGTACGAGAAGTACGTTTTCGTGGTGCTGGCACTGATTTTCGCGATCAGTGGGATAGTGATTCTTGCCAAGACGCAACCCGGCGGTGCGTCCGCCGGTGGCATTGGCGGCTTCCTGCTCACCGTCGGCACCGCCTTCGGCTACACCGCCGGCTGGAACCCGTATGCCGCCGACTACACCCGCTATCTCCCCAAAACCGTCAGCCCGCGAGCCGTCGGCTGGTTCGCCGGACTCGGACTTTTCCTCTCCTGCAGTGTTTTGATGCTCATCGGCGCCGCTTCGGCCACGATTGGTGGAAAATCCACCGACACACCGACCGCTGCCTTCACCAGTCACCTGCCCGGTTGGCTGGCCGCGCTGACCCTGCTGGCGATCGCGTTGGGAGCGGTCGCCGCGAACTCGCTCAACATCTATTCCGGCGCGCTCGCCTTCCTCGCCCTCGGGATCACGCTGCCGCTGGCCTGGCGCCGCGCCATCGTCGCGCTCGGCTTCGGTACGGTCGGGTTTTTCCTCGCGTGGCTGGGCCTTTCCGACGCGGGCGCGGCGTACGAGAGCTTCCTGCTGGTCATCTCGTACTGGATCAGCCCGTGGCTCGCGGTGGTCTTCGTGGACCAGTTCCTGCGTCGCGGCCAACAGGCCGGCCATCTGCTCGAGGACCGTACGCACAGCAACTGGGCCGGCCTCGCCGCGTTCGTGCTCGGCGCGGCCGTTTCGATCGTGCTGTTCGCGAACCAGACGCTCTACACGGCGCCAGTGCCCAAGGTGCTCCCCGCCGTCGGCGACATCACCTTCCTGGTCGGCTTCGGCATCGCGGGCCTGCTCTTCCTCGCCCTCGGCCGCCGCCCGGTCGCTCCGTAACCAAACCACCAGCAATGGCACATTGCCGGCATCCGACCCTCGTTAAGTCATTATTTATGAATTATTATTGACAGTGAGCCAGGTCACCTTGCATGCTGCTTCGGGCGAGTAGCCCCGCCATGCCGTCGTGCCGACGAAAGGTGCTCTGCCATGCCCTCCAGAAGCCGCCGATGGCGCCTAGCCACCGCGTTTCTCGCTGCTCTGACCTGCGTTTTCGCCCTCTTCACCGGTCCAGCCGCAGCCAGGTACGGGCGGACCACCGGCGCCGTCGACCAGGGCGCCCCGACGTACTACGACAGTGGCCTGGCGCGTACGCCCTCCATGGGCTGGAACACCTACTACGGACTCGGCGCCCCGTCTGAGGACAAGATCAAGGCGGTCGCCGACTATCTCGTGTCCAGCGGGCTGCGGGCCGCCGGCTACGACATCGCCTGGATCGACGGCGGTTGGACCGCGCCGCAACCGCGGGACGCGAGCGGCAACCTGCTCGCCGACCCGGCGAAGTTTCCCAGCGGCCTGCCGACGCTGGTGGGCTACCTGCACAGTCGTGGGCTGCGGGCCGGCATCTACACCGACGCCGGCGCGTCCGACGGCAAGAACTGCGCGGCCGGCAGTGGCGGACACTACCAGGACGACACGAAACGCTTCGCCGGCTGGAAATTCGACGCCATCAAGATCGACTTCCTTTGTGGCATCGCGCAGAACCTGAAGCCGGCCGACGTTTTCGCGCAGTTCAGCGCCGCCGTACGCACCGCCGGCCGACCGATGCTGCTCAATCTCTGCAACCCGGTCACCAACGACTGGGGCGTGCCGCACGGTCCCGACCAGGTCGCCGGCGTCTCGTACTCCTTCGGCCCGTTGATCGCCGACTCCTGGCGGACCGACACCGACATCGCCTTCGGTACGCCGTACGAAGGCATCTGGGTCGACGTGCTGCGGAACATGGACGACAACGCCGCCCATCCGGAGGCGAACGGGCCCGGGCACTACAACGACCCGGATTACCTGATTCCCATGCGCAAGACCGAAAAGGGCACGTACGAGCTGAACGAGGAAGAATCGACGAGCCAGCTGGTGATGTGGTCCGAAATGGCCTCCCCGCTGATCATCGGCTCGGATCCACGGACGCTGCCGCAGTCCATGGTCAACACCTTGAAAAACCCGGAAATCGTGGGCGTCGACCAGGATCCACTGGCCATCCAGGGCGTCCGAGTGGCCTCCGCCAACGGCACCGACACATACAGCAAAGTGTTGTCCGGCAACGGAAACCGCGCGGTCGTGTTGCTCAACCGGAACACCGCACCAACATCGATGACAGTGACCTTCGCGCAGGCCGGACTGCGGGGCACCGTCGCCGTACGCGACCTGCGGGCTCGCTCTGACCGAGGCTCCGCGACCGGCTCGTACACCGTCACCGTCCCCGCACACGGCACGGCTTTCCTGCGGTTGCACGGAACCGACCTGGTGCCTGGCAGCGATCTCGGCGGCGACGCCTCGGCCAGCCCGGCACTGGTACGACTCGACGACACTCACGCGATGGTGTTCGCCCGCGCCGCGAATGGCTCCCTGGAAGCGAAAACGACGGGCCAGCCGGGGTGGACCCCACTCGGTGGCGCGATCCTCGGGCAGCCCGCCGCGTACCGCGGCACCGACGGGCGGATCGACGTTTTCGTCCGTGGCCTGGACAACGCCGCGTACCAGCGGACCCTGCAGCACGGCACCTGGGGCGTCTGGGTACGCCTGGGCGGCCAGCTCACCGACGCGCCGACCGCCGCGTTCACCAGCCCCCAGTCGTGGACGTTGGTCGGCCGCGGCACCGACGGCCGGGTGTGGAGTCGTACGCAGTCCAGCGGTTGGACCAGTTTTGGCGCACCGAATAACAAACCGATCTACGGCCGGCCTTCAGCGGTGACCGATGGGACCGGCATGTACGTGGCCGTACGAGCCGCGGACGACAGCGTTTGGGTGCGTACGAACGCAGGCTGGTCGAGCCTTGGCGGCGTCGTCAGCGGCAGCCCGACGCTGGTTTCCACGCTCGGCCAGATCTATCTGTTCGCCCGAGCCAGCGACTACACGCTCTGGCAGGTCAACCACACCGACGGCGGCTGGGGCGGCTGGTTCAACCGCCCGGAGTTTCCCAGCAACGCCGTCATTGGCTCGGTCGGCGCGGCCGCCGGCCCCGACGGCTCCGCCTGGCTGGCGGTTCGCGGCCCGGACAACCACCTCTACCAAACAACTTTGTAGACCACGGGGTGTGACAACTGCCTCAGCGGGAATCGCTTTTACCAATAGCCGGACGGACGTAAGTTAGTCACGGGTTGATCGTTTCGGCTGATCGGCCCTGGAGCCATGGCGGCACGGATTTCGGTCTGTGCCATGCCATTGGGGGACCTACCGGTCCGGCGCCTGATCTGTATGACGGGTTGGGCGCCGGACAGGTAGCGTTGTTCTCCCTGTCCCAGAGGTCATTCCACCTGCTGGGATCGCGAAAAATATTCCGAAGTCGCAAAAACGGCTGTTCTGTCGCCCCTCCTCCGCATCTGCGGCAACACCGGCGCCAAATGTGCCTCCTGCACAAACACGCCCAGGGCAAAGTGGGCAAACACGACTTCGTTGGACGTGGTGCGCTGTGTCACACTCTGCGCCTGAATTGGATGCTTCGACGTACGCCCGCGGATGCCGGCGCATCCGGGTAACCCGTTAGCCGACCGGCACGCCCCGCTGCCAGCCGGCCGAAAGGACAGCCGATGGCAGATCACCGTCGATCGCCCCAGCCACAGCCTCAGCACGCGGCTGCCCCCTCCGGCCTGAGAAGGCGCAGAGTGCTCGGCTACCTGCTCGCCGCGCCCACCCTCGCGGTCGCCGCCGGCATCGGTGCCGAGTCGTTCGCTGGCCGCGACGCGGACGCGGCGATCCCGTCCCCACCGGAGCCCGCGGAGCTGCTGGACCTCGGCGACGCGCTCACGCTGGCGGCCGCACCCACCTCCGGACTGATCGCGATCCAGATGAACAGCGACGGCACCGCGTCCTTCGCGGTGCCGCGGGCCGAAGTCGGGCAGGGCATCACCACCACGATGACCATCCTGCTCGCCGAAGAGCTCAACATGCCGATGAGCAAGGTGCACGTCACACTCGCCGACGCGCGCCCGGAGCTGCTGCTCAACCAGCTCACCGGCGGGTCGAATTCGGTGCGCTCGCTCTACACTCCGGTGCGTACGGCCGCCGCCATCGCCAAGTCCCGGCTGCTGCAGACCGCCGCCACCAAATGGGGGGTGCCAACCTCGTCACTGACCGTCAAGGCCGGCGTCATCCACCACGCCCAGACCGGCCGGACCGCGTCGTACGGCTCGCTGGCAGTGGCCGCCCGGAGCAAGAAGGTGGAGCAGGTCGCCGTCCACCTCAAGGACGCGTCGGAATTCAAAGTCGTTGGTACGCCGCAAAAACGGATCGACGCGCTCGCCGCGGTCACCGGCAAGAAGCAGTTCACGATGGACCTGGACGTGCCGAACGCACTGCCGACCATGGTGTGCCGGCCGCCGACGATCAAGGGCACCGTCAAGTCCGTCCAGAACCTCGCGCAGGTCAAGGCGATGCCGGGCGTCACCGACGTGGTGACGATCTCGACCGGGGTGGCCGTACGAGCGCAGACCTTCGGACAGTGCATCGACGCCGTACGGGCCCTGCAGGTCACCTGGAACGGTGGCAGCGTTGACAAAGAGTCGGACGCGACGGTGTTGGCCAAGCTCAAGGCCGCCTCGCTGCCGCTGATCGTGCCGCCACTGCTGACCAAATACATCGACGCGGAGTTCGTGTTTCCCTTCGCCAGCAACACCGCACTGGAAACCAACTGCGCGATCGCGGACGTACGCGCGGACAGCGCGGAGGTCTGGGCCGGCCTGAAGTCGCCCATCGACGTACAGGAAGAAATCGCCACCAGCCTCGGCATGCCCGTGACGGCGGTGAAAGTTCATGTCATCACCGGCGGTGGTTCCTTCGGTCGCAAGCTGTTCGGCGACGCCGCGTACGAGGCGGTCGAGGTCTCCCACAAGATCGGCAAGCCGGTCAAACTGATGTGGCACCGTACCGACGACATCCGGCATGGCCGCGCGCATCCCATGTGCTACGCCAAAATTCGAGCCACTTATGCGGCCGGCAACGTCGTCACGTACGAACAACGGCACACCAGCGTGTTCACCGACTTCACCCACGGGCTGGGCGAGGCGCTGACCGCCACCGCGTCCAAACTTCCGGTCGGCGGGCTCGGTTTTTCCGAGACGGTGTTCTCGCTTTCCCAGTCGGTGCCGTATAACTTCGGGGTCACTACGCAGCTGTTGAACGAGGTCCAGCTGGACTTCCACACCGGCAGCATGCGCAACGTCTATTCGCCGAACGTGACCTGCGCCCGGGAGCTGGTGGTCGACCAGCTGGCCGCCAAGATGGGCAAGGACCCGATGGCGTTCCGTCGGTCTTTCATGAAGAACGACCGATTCCGGGCGGTGTTGGACAAGGTCGCGCAGGCCGGCGACTGGGGCAAGGCGATGCCGGCCGGAATGGCGCAGGGCATCGGTTTCCACGCCGAGTACAAAAGCTGCGTCGCCGTCCTGGTCGAGATCGACTGCCGGCCCGCGACGGTGAACCGGAAAGTACGCGACGGTGTGACCGGCCCGCGGATCACCAAGGCGACCATCGCGGTCGACGTGGGCCTGCCGATCAACCCGCTCGGGTTGCAAGCGCAGATGATCAGCGCACTGTCCGACGGCATTGGCCTCGGGCTCACCCAGAGCATCCACATCAAGGACGGCCTGCCGCTGGAAGGCAGCTGGGACCACTACTTCTACACCAGGCAGTGGAACGCGCCGACCGACGTGCAGGTTTTCGTGATGCCAGCCAACAGCGCCGATCCCGGTGGCGCCGGCGAACTGGGCGTGGCCGCCTCGCTGGCCGCGGTCGCCTGTGGTTACGCCCGCGCGACCAAGACGATGCCGACCACCCTCCCGATCAATCACGGCACCCTCGGTTTCGAGCCACTGCCCCGTACGCCGTCCATTCCCGACTCGCCGACCGACGGCCTCGATTACGCGTTCTAGGAGCTTTGGTGCCCAAACACTCATTCATTCTGAACGGCGAGAAGATCACCATTGAGGCCGAGGACAACGAGCGGCTGCTGTGGGTGCTCCGTGACCTGGTCGGCTTGAAGGGACCGAAATACGGCTGCGGGCTGGATGTCTGCAAGTCGTGTACGAGCCACATCAACGGCAAGGCGTTCAACCCCTGCTCGGTGCCGGTCAGCAAGATCAAGGCCACCGACGAGATCACCACGATCGAGGGCCTGGCCAACAAGGAGACCGGCGAGCTGCACCCGATGCAGCAGGCCTGGCTGGATTACGACGTGGCCGAGTGCGGCTACTGCCAGCCCGGCCAGATCATGGCCGCGATCGCGAAGGTCAAGCAGGCCCGGGCGAATGGCCACGAGATCAGTGACACGGACTTCGACGAGCTGCGGAACATCTGCCGCTGCGGCACGTACTTCCGGATCCGTGAGGCGGTCCGCGCCGGCGCCGCCAAGATGTAGCTCGATGCTAGGGGTGACGTCCTCCGGGCGTCACCTCTAGCTGTGTTTTACCAGGCGACAGGCAAGGTGCCGAAGCCGGACATGATGCCGGCCGTACGGCGTGAAGGCGGGCCGGCCAGGGTCATCGCGGGCAGCCGCCGAAGCAGCGTGGCGATGGCGATGCGGCCCTGGGTACGGGCCAGCGGCGCGCCGACGCAGTGGTGGATGCCGTGTCCGAACGCCAGGTGACCGGAGACCTTCCGGCTGATCGCGAGGTCATTGGGATCCATGTACTGTCGGGCGTCCCGATTGGCGGCGGCGAGATCGACAACCACCACGGCGCCGGCCGGGATCGTCTCGTCGCCGATCTCCACATTCTCGACAGCGCAGCGAAAAGTGCCATGCCGGACCGGCGGGTCGTACCGCAGGAACTCCTCCACCGCCGATCCCAGCAGCTCCGGCCGGGCCGCCAACATCGCCCGCTGCCCGGGGTTCGTGAGCAGCGCGTGGACGCCGTTGCCGATCAGGTTCACGGTGGTTTCATGGCCCGCGACCAACAAAAGAAATGTCATTGACGCCAGCTCGGCGGCGCTGAGCCGATCGCCGCCGTCGCTGACCTCGACCAGGTCGGACAACAGCGCGCCGTCCGGGCGCTGGCGTTTTTCCCTGACCAGATCGGCGATATAGCCGCGCAGGTCCTGTCCAGACGTGTTCTCCTCAGCGAAAAGCCGAGTGGACAGCTGCCGTACCAACGCCCGGTCGTGCGCCGGCACGCCGAGCAGCTCGCAGATCACCGTCACCGGAAGCGGCGCGGCGTAGGCGGCGATGAGATCGACAGCACGGTCGTTGCCCAACCCGTCGTTGCCAAACCCGTCCACCAGCTCGTCCGCGAGCCGCTGGATCCACGGCTCCAGGTCGCGAACCCGCCGGCCGGTGAACACCCGAGCCACCAACGATCGAAGCCGGGTGTGCACTGGCGGATCGGCGTGATTCATGTCGGCGCCATCTTCGTCATCGGGCAGGTCGAAACCGGCCGCGGCCAGCGCCGTTCGCCCATTCCGCAGGTCCTTGCTGATCCGCGGATCGGTCAGCACCGCTCGTACGTCGTCATGGCCGGTGACCATCCAGACCGTCAGTCCGTTCGGCAGCCGGGTCTTATGCATCGTCCAGTTCCTTACTGTCACGGGGAACGCTCGGCCCACTTATTAATCGATCGATAAGTACGGTCGAATGCTAGGCTACTAATCGATCGATAAGCAAGGGGATGTCTTGAACGAGATGCGTGAGCGGATCCTGGCCGCGGCGATCGACCTGTTTGGCGAGGTCGGCTATGACAAGGCGTCGATTCGCGAACTCGGCCGGCGGCTGGGCGTCACGTCAGCCGCGCTCTACTACCACTTCGGCAACAAGGAAGAGATCCTGCTCGCGCTCGCGGACACGGTCCGGGAGGCGGTCGAGGCGGTGGTCGCGGCCGGCGAGCCCATCACCGACCTGGCCGGGCGACGGAAGCGGATCCTGGCCGACTACTTCGACGTGGTGTGGCAGCACCGGAAGCTGATGGCCGTGTTGGAGAGCAGCCTCGCCGCGGTCCGCAACCTGCCTCCGGGCGTACGAACGAGACAGGCTCTGGAGCGGTTGACCGAACTGCTGGCCACCGACCCGGAGGCCGGCGGCCGGCTCCGGGCCGCCGCCAGCCTCAGCCTGCTCACCAGCTCCCCCCGACTGGTCGGCAGGCTAAGCGAACCGCTGGCCCGCCGGCATCTGCTCGCCGCGGCACGCGGCGCCCTTGAGTACGCCGCCGACGAGCTCACTGTGGGCAGCAGCGGCGGCTGACGCGGCGTTGACCAGCGCCAACGGCATGCTGTGGCCTAGACTTGGGATGACTGTCGGGCGACGGCACGAGTGAGCGCGAAAAGAGCACCGGTGAGCGAGCCAACGACAGGACCCAGCGGTGGGCGGGAGCGCATCCGCCGCGCCGCTTACGACCTGTTCAGCCGCGAGGGCACCCGCGCGGTCGGGGTGGACGCCATTATCGCCCGGGCCGGGGTCGCGAAAATGACGCTCTATCGCAATTTCGCGTCCAAGGACGACCTGATCCTGGACTTCCTGGAACAGCGCGAACAGACCTGGACCAAGGACTGGCTACAGGCCGAAGTACGCGAACGCGCGTCCACCCCACGCGGACAGTTGCTCGCCATTTTCGACACCTTTTCCGACTGGTTCGTCCAACCCGACTTCGAGGGCTGTGCGTTTCTCACCATCATGGTCGAAATCAACGACCCGACCAGCCGGATCCACCAGGCCACCGTGAGGCACCTGGCCAACATCCGGATCTTCCTCAGCGAGCTGGCCGAAGCCGCCGGCGCCGCGGACCCGGACGCCTTTGCGCGGAAATGGCACATCCTGATGAAGGGCTCCATCATGGCCGCCCATGAGGGTGACACCGACGCGGGTCGGCGGGCCCGCGAACTGGGCGAGCTTTTCCTCCAAAGCCAGGGAATCCTCGCCGATGAGGACCGCTCGGTCTGGTGAAACCGTGCCGTCGATTCACCGAGCCAGCGCGGCCGCGTCCAGGTCGGTGACGATCAGGCGGAGCTGCGCTTGCGCGTACGAGCTGGCCGCCAGCACTGGTTCCAGGACCGCGGTCGCGTGTGCCAGCAGCGGTGGCAGTGGCAGCGCGGTGGCCACCAGTCGGATCCGGACCGACTTCTCGTCCACGTCGATGGCCAGAGTTTCCAAGCTCCAGCGGCCAAAAGACGCATTTACCGGCGGAGTGGCCGGCCGCAACCCGGGCAGCGACGCCAGCGCGGCGAGCAGGTGGTCAGTCAGATCCGTACGGGCGGTCATACCGGCACCACCGCGATGTCCACAATGGACACCAGGACGGCTGGTACGACCACACCGGTGGCCGCCTCGACGGCTCGTACGACCGAGCGCTGCACCGCCTGTCCGACCAGCGCCGCCGACTCCGGGCCGCGAACACTGACCGAGACGCGTACGACCAGGTCCTCGGCGACGGTGACGCCTTCGGCCGGCGCCGGGGTCAGCCCGAGCACCTGCTGGCGGGCGGCCCGGCTCCAGCCGCCGACCAGGGCGCCGACGCCCGGCTCCAACCTGGCTACCCCGGCGGTGCCGAGCGCGGCGTGCGCGGCCACGCTGGCGACCACGGCGGGGCCGATCACCCATTCGGTGCTCATCGGTCCCCCTCGTACAAGTCGTCCACCAGCAGGTCGAGCCGCGCCAGCCGGAAGCCGACCCGGGCCGTACAAGCCGCCGACGCTCTCTCTCGTACGAGCTCAACCGCCTCATGCGTGTGGCTCAGGTAGCTCACCGCCAGCGTCAACTCGGCCTCCACCAGCGGCTCGCCGTCCGGGCCAAGGCCGGTGACGCGCAGCCGGCAGCGACGTGCCCGGACGCCTTGGACACCGTCCGCGGCGAACCGCAGCACCGCGGCCACCGCCTGCTCACTGACCTCCACCCCGCCGGACAACGGCAGCATGTCCCGGCGCCGGATGTCCGCTCGTACGGCCGCCATGATCCGGTCGGTCAGTCCACTCGGCTCGTCGGTCTCGGCGATCAGCTCTTCGGTCGCCGCCCGGAGCGCCCGCAGGCTCTCGTACGCGGTCCGGCAATGCCGGCAGGTCCGCCCGTGTTCATCCGGCTGACCAGCCCAAACGTCGTCCAGCAAACGACCGCAAGGCAGCCGGTAGTCGGTACCCGTCTGGTCTACCGCCATGGTTTCATCACCTCCGCCAGTTGCGCCCGGGCCCGGGCGATCCGGCCGCGGACCGCGGTCGCGGTGCTGCCGACGGCGTCGGCGATCTCCTCGTACGAGCGGCCGTGCACCTCACGCAGCAGCCAGCAGGCCCGCTGCTCGGCGGTCAGCTCCTGCAACGCGCCATTCAGCGCGGTGAGCTGCGCACTCACCTCGGCGGCCCGCTCCGGATGGGCGTCCGGGCGGGCCGACTCGGTGGCGTCCAGGTCCAGGTCGGTACGCGGCCGGCGGGCCCGGATGACGTTCAGGCAGCGGTTCGTCGTGGTCCGGTAGAGCCAGCCGACGAATGCCGCGTCCTCCTGCAACTGCGGCAGTCGCCGCCACGCGGTCAGGAACACGTCCTGCACCACGTCCTCAGCGTCTCCGCGGCTCGCCAGCATCCGGGCCGCCAGCCGGAACATCGGTCCCTGATAACGCAGGACCAGCTGCTCGTACGCCGGCACGTCGCCGTCCTTCGCCCGCGCCACCAGCGTGACGTCGTCGAGCTCGACGGTGGTCACACCGCTCCCCCCTCCCGCGCCTGTCGATGAACAGACACCGCGGCCGGCCGAATGTCACTCTATGTCTTGGTGATGCCGGTCACCTCTCGTACGCGACTGAGCCCGGACCGACCGGCCCGGGCTCAGCGTTTGCTAGTTGCTATGAAGGCATCAGGACGGTGTCGACGATGTAGACAGTGGCGTTGGCGGTCTGCACGTTGCCGCAGACGACCTTGGCGTTGCCGTTGACCGTCAGGTCCTCACCGCTGCCGGTCACGTTGACGGTGCCCTTCTCGACGGTGGTCTGGGTGCCGATCAACTGCTCAGGAGTGAGTTTCTTGCCGGCCACCACGTGATAGGTCAGGATCTTGGTCAGCAATGCCTTGTCGGCCAACACCTTTTTGAGCTGGTCAGCCGGGATCTTCGCGAAAGCCGCGTTGTCCGGCGCGAAAACAGTCGCGGCCGGCAGGCTGTTGAGGGTGTCGACCAGGCCGGCTGCCTTGACCGCGGCGACCAGGGTGGAAAGGACCGGGTTGGCCGACGCCGCGTTGGCCACCGACGCGCCCGACATGCCCTGGAAGCTGCCGGCGCCGGTCTTGGGCACCGACGCGCAGCCCGAACCGAAGTTCTCCCCTACCGGAGCGGCCGCGGCCGCCGACGTGGGCGGCGCCGCCGGCGCCGACGTGTTGCTCGTGCTGGTCGTGCCACCACTGCAGGCGCTCATCGCCAGCGCCAGGGTGGCGGCCGCCGCGACCATGCCGAGTCGGGCGATTTTGTTGGTGTTCCACGGATTCACGGCGGAACTTCCTTTCCGGTTGTGGGATTTCGTACGAGTCACAGCACGTTGACCGCGACGGTGTGCCAGCCACTGGCGCCATTCGGGAACGGATCGGCGCGCTGGTCGGTCTGCACCGCGCCGGTGCCGTCGGTGGCCCGTACCGCCAAGGACTGAATTCCGGTCCCGGCCGGCACCCATTTCCACCACCACTGTCGCCACGTCTGGTTGTTCGCGGCAGCGGCCAGTTCGGTTTGCTGCCAGTCGCCGTTATTGACCCGAACTTCCACTTTCTCGATTCCGCGGGTCTGCGCCCAGGCCATTCCGGCGACCGCCACCGGCTGGCCGGCGGGTACGTCCACCAGCGCCCCCGGAGTGTCGATGCGGGCCATCGTTTTGATGGGCGCGGTGGTTTTCCACTTTCGCTGCACCCAGTACGGTTTCGGGCCGGTCGCGAATGTCGTCAGTTCCATGTCGACGATCCATTTCGTACCGGACACATAGCCGTAGAGGCCGGGCACAATCATTCGCACCGGAAATCCGTGAATGACCGGCAACGGCTCGCCGTTCATCCCGACCGCCAGCATCGCGTTCGGGGTGTTCATCACCGCGTCGGTCGGAGTGCCACAAGTCCAGCCATCGGCTGACGTGGTGAAGATCTGGTCGGCCCCGGGTCGTACGCCGGCCTCCCGCAGCAGGTCCGCCAGTGGCACCCCCAACCAGCGCGCCTGGCCGGTCAACTTGCCGCCGATTTCGTTCGAGACGCAGGTAAAAGTGATATCCCGCTCGATCAGATCCCGGTTCACCAGCTCGGCGAAACTGATCTCCATCTCGCGGTCGACCATGCCGTGAATGCGCAACTGCCAGTCAGCTGGATTGATCTGCGGCGGCACCACCGCGGTGTCCACTCGATAGAAAGAACTGTTGGTCGTACTGAAAGGAGTCAGGCCCGGCAGTTTCAGGTCCACCCCGGCCGGCAGCGCCGGCGCCGGACTCGCTGGCCTGGCGAACCGCAGTTTTGCCCGAACGGTGGCCACGTTGTAGCGCTGGTCGACCAGGAACTTCCCGACACCATTGCCTACCACGCCAACCGCGAGCGAGATGCCCGCCGCCAAAAGGAAACCACGCCTGTCCAGGCCGGTACGCTCGGTCGGCATCTCGACGGGTTCGGGCTTCTTGCGGCGAATCATCCACCACAGGGCGAAGGCTCCGGCGATGCCACCGGCGATCGATGGCGCCACTACTACGAAAGTGGCGTTCGGAATCGTACGCAGGGCAGCGAAAGCACCTATCAGACCGAACAGCCCGATACCTATGATGCCCAGCTCTCGGCGAAATCCCGACGCCATGCCAATCGCCATCGCCACCAGCGCGACCAGGAGCAACGTCCCGATCATCAGGGCGAGCTTGTCGTTTTCGCCGAACGTACGGATGGCGAATTCCTTCGCCCATTCCGGCGTCAGCACCACCACACCTTGGTCCACCGCACTGACCGGGGCCGTCGCCGGTCCGGTCAGCACGGCAACCAGTTGCCCGACACCGAGCGCGACAGCGGCGGACAGCAGGCCCGCTGCCGCCGCCAAAACGGTGTCGACCAACGAAAACCGGTGGCTGACCTTTGATGTGGGCGGGGTCACGGCCTCATCTGTGGTCATGCCAGTCATTCGCGCCGGCACCGGTTCCGGATTGCCTCCGATATCGTGGCCGGACGCTACAGGGTAGATTTCAGTGAGCGGGCAATCCAAATCGACGGCGCGCACGAATGGTGGGCGTGACGAGGAGCCTGATGGTCGAACCGGAGCGGTGGGCAGGCACCCATGGGGTGCCCGCCGACGCACGCCGTCGCGCGTCGGCGAGCGTGCACGAAGGCAATGACACCGAGGTCAGTGACACCAAGGTGAGCGACACGGAGCTGGTCGCTCGGCTGTTGGAGCGAGACGCGGACGCGCTGGACCTGCTTTACGAGCGGTATGGCCGACCGGCGTACAGCCTGGCCAGGCGAGTGATCGGCGATGACGGCTTCGCCCAGGACGTGGTCCAGGAGGTTTTCCTCGCGCTCTGGAAGGATCCCAGCCGCTACACCGCGTCCCGCAGCGGCTTCGCGTCCTGGCTGCTGTCGATCACCCACCACAAGGCGGTCGACGCGGTGCGCCGCGAGGAGTCGCTGCGCCGCCGCCGGGCCCAGGCCACCGAACAGTTCGCCATCGACCGCGGCGCCCACGAGGTCGCCCATGCTGTCTACGACAAGGTCTGGTCGACGCTGCGCGGCGAAAGAGTCCGCGAAGCACTGCACAAACTGCCCGACCCGCAACGCGAGGCGCTCGTGCTGGCGTACTTCGGCGGATACACCCAACGCGAGGTGGCGGCGCTGACCGACACCCCGCTGGGGACCGTGAAGACCCGGATGCTGACCGGTATGCGCCGGCTGCGCGACCTGCTCGGCGGCGGCTCGGTCACCGACGGGGGTGCGCTATGAGTGAGTGGGAGAACTCCGTCCACCGGGAGTACGAGGAACTGGCCGCCGGCTGGGCGCTGCACGCGCTCGAGCCGACCGACGAGGCCCGCTTCGCCGCCCATCTGCCGCAGTGCGCACACTGCCAGCGGATGGTCGCCGACCTCGGCGAAACGCTGAGCGAGGTGGCGCAGGCGTCACCGGATTCCGAGCCGCCGCCGCAGCTGCGGGATCGGATCCGGCAGGCCGCGCTCGCGGACCTTGGCACGTCCACGCAGGTCACCCACCGTCAGCCGACGGCCGGCCCCGGCACTTCTACTGATCGATCGATGAGTGGTGGGCGCCAGCCTGCTGATCGATCGACTAATAAGCGACCGGCTGCCGTGCGCCCAGAGGCTGTCCGCCCGGCAGACGGCCGACCCGCTGGCCGGCCTGACCGCGCTGGCCGACCCGCCAGCCGGTCTCGGCGGCGGACGCTGCCGTGGGTGCTGACCGCTGCGGCAGTGGTGATCGCGCTCGTGTTGGGCGGCTGGAATGTGGTGCTCCAGCAGCAACAACGCGCTCGTGACCAGGTCGCCGCGCAGCAGCAGGACCTGATCCGTCAGCTGGTACGCCCCGGCAACCGGCTCGCCGCACTGTCCACGCCCGCCGGCAAGCCGATCGCGTATGTGCTGTCCTCGAACGGCCAGCTGGAGATCGTCACGGACGGAATGGCGGCCAACGCGGCCGGCCGCACGTCGTACTGGCTCTGGGCGGTTCCCGGCGGCCCGAACTCGGCCCCTCAGCCGGTGGCCCGCTTCGACGTGACCGGCACCGGCATCGCCGTCCACCAGCTCGGCGCGACCGCTGCCAGCACCTCGGCCGCGGCGGCGTACGCGGTGAGCATCGAACCCGGCCAGGCCCGCCCAGCCAAGCCCACCACCGTGCTGGCCAACGGGACCGTCAACAGCTGACCCTGGCTCGTACGAACCGCCGCCCAGCCCATCCGCTGCGGCGGCGGTTTCGTCCGATTGTCACCACCAAAACCAAACCCGCGGCTCCGGCGGCCCCCGTCGTGACAATCGGATTCCGATTGTCACGACGGGAGCGACTTAAGCCGCGGGTTTCGTAGCGCTAGGAGCAGACCCTACGAAGCCTTCGCGTTGTGGACGAAGGTGGTCGTGGTCGGCGAGCTGGCCGAGGTGGCCGCCAGCGTGGCCGGGTCGACGAACTGGCTGCCGGTCGAGCCGGCCTGGACGGCCTGGTGGGTGGCGCTCTTGCCGAGCACGTCACTCCAGCCGAGGAACCAGTCGGTCCACCCGTCGCCCGGCTCGCCGCCGAGCGGGCTGTCGGTGATCGTTACCGGGTCACCGGGGATCTCCATCTTGTAGTACGACTCGGCGTTGGCCGGCGCCATGTTGACGCAGCCGTGGCTGACGTTCTCGGAGCCCTGCTGGTCCACCGACCAGTACGCGTCGTGCAGGTAGTCGCCGGCCCAGGTGAAGCGCACCGACCACGGCACCTTGAGGTCGTAGTAGCCGGGCTGACCCTTCTTGATGTCGGCCGGGCGCATCTCCACCGGATTGCCCTTGTCGATCGTCAGGTAAGTGCCGTTGGGCGTGTCGTGCCCGCTCTTACCCGTGCTGATCGCCCAGTTGTACGCGAGCTTGCCGTCCTTATAGACCTTCATCCGGTGCGTACGAGTGCTGGCCACCACGATCAGCGAGCGACCGATGGTGAACGTCTGGCTGAGGTTCCCAGCCGCGTACACGCCGTTGGCGCCGGCCACGCCATTGAGGTGCGCGTTCAGGCTGACCTGGGTGTTCGCCGGCCAGTAGTCCCGCGGCCGGAAGTCTAGGTGCTGGCTGTCGATCCAGTACCAGGCACCGACGACCGGCTGCGAGGTGGTGAGCTGCATGGCCTTCTCGACCGCGGCCCGGTTGGTGATGGCCCGGTCGAAGCTCAGCTGGATCGGCATGCCCACGCCGTACGTCCCGTGGCTGCTCTCGGCGATCTGGGTGTCGAAGGTGTGCGCCGGCTTCAGCGTGGTGAAGGTGCTGGTCTGCGTCACCGTCTTGCCGGCCGAGTTCACCGCGGTAGCGGTCACCGTGTAGCTCTTCGCGGTGTTCAGCGCCCAGTTGCTCTTCCAGCTGGTGCCGTCCGGACTGAGGGTGCCCACCACCGTGTCACCAGAGTTCTGGACGACCACGTCCTTCACTTTGCCACCGCTCGCGGTCACCGTGATCCCACTGCCGGGCACCACGTTCTGACTGCCGGTCGCCGGACTTATAGACAACTGGGCCGCTGGCACAAGGGGTTTGGTCGCCGCTGCCGGCACCTCTTTGTCCGCACAGCCGGTGGCCAACAGGCCGACCACCGCCATCGCGGCCACCCCAGCCGTCCACCCGTGCCACCGTCGAGCCACGCCGCTCTCCTGCTGCACTCTCTTCATCCTTCCGATCCACCAGATCCGCACTTATATCATGATCCCACGGTCGCGCCGCCCCCATCGTTGAGACGGTCCAGCTGGGGCCAAGGTTGCCCCGCTTTCCCCGTCGAATACGCGATAAGGCAACCGGTCAGTCGCTGGCCCTCGACGAGCGCATGCCGGCGACCAACCAGCGCAGGCCGGACTCGAAGATCATGTCGGGGTCGGCGGCCGCCTGGGCGATGCTGGCGAGCCCCGGATGAGCGTCCAGCGCACCATCGACGTCGGCGAGCCGGACCCCGTCCTGCTGCTGCTCGACAATCGCCGTGCCGAGCGCGTAGTTGCTGATCACCGCGAAAGCCTGGCCAGCCTCCTGACCGCTAAAACCCGAGCTGACCAGCAGATTCAGAATCCAGTCGAGATAACCCAGCTGGTAGTCGGCGAGCGGCCGGGCGGCCAGCATCAGCAGCGGCCCATCCCGATGTGTTCGGACAGCCTGGCGCTGTGCCCGCCCGAGGTGCATGAGCCACTCGTCCCAGCTGTCGGCGGTGACCTGCGGATCGTCGCCGGAGACCACCTCCAGCATGATCGCCCGAGCCATCTCGTCGAGCAGTTCCTGTTTGTTCTCGAAGTGCCAGTAGAGCGCGGACGCGTGCACATCCAGCTCTTTTGCCAGCCGACGCAGCGACAACGTGGAAAACCCGACGTCGTCGAGCAGGCGCAGCGCGGTTTGGACGATCTGATCTCGGTCGAGTGCCATCGGGGGGTCATCCTACGGGCAATCCCTTGCCTCCTCAACACTGTTCAGCTAGTCTCCTGAACACCGTTCATTGAACACTGTTGAGTTGGAGGGTTTCCTATGCGTACCCACGAAGACCGCATCCCGCCCGGCATCCGGCTGGGTGTCGTCCGAGGGATCAGCTATGGCCTGCTGGGCGAGCCGGAGGTGTTCCTGCCGCAGGTACGCGCACTGGGCGCTGGCACGGTCCGGATCTTCCTGTTCTGGTCGCAGATCGAGCCGGAACCCGGTCGCTACGACTGGACCGCGGTCGACCATTTCCTGGCGCAGTTGGGCGCCGATGTCGAGGCTTGGGTGACGCTCTGCTCGAGCTCCCATTGGGCGACCATCCGCAGCACTGACTTCCTGCCCCCGTCACCGGCCAAGGACCCGGCCGTCTTTGGGGATTTCGTACGTAAAGTCGTGACCCGCTGCGCCGGCCGCGTGACGTACTGGCAATGCGACAACGAACCGTCGGTGCCGATCCTTTTCGCTGGTACGCCCGCGGAATACGTCACGCAGCTGAAGGCTTTTACCGCCGCCGTACGAGAAAGTGACCCAGCCGCGCTGGTCGTCCTGGGCGGTGCGCCGCCCGGCGCCGCCAACGGAGATGACAAGGCGGTTTTCCAGTACATCCTGGAGAACGCTGAGGATGACTTCGACGTGTTCGACGTCCACTTCTACGGCAGCGCGTACGAGATCCCGGACGCCGTCCAGAGCTGCCGCGACCTGATGGCGGCCGCCGGCTACCAGAAACCGATCGTGGCCGGCGAGTACGGCGGGCCGGTGCCGTTCGAGTTCCCGGCCGCTTTCGGCCACCTCGCGCCGGTCATTGAGGCCAGCGGCGGGATGGTCGGCGGCGGCCTGCCAGCCGACTGGACCAACCAGACCACGGACCTGGACCGCCGGCGGCCCGAGCACGACGCGCTGGTCGCGCTGTACGCGCGGGTCGACGACCTCTCGCCGGAGGTGCAGATGTTCGTGCCCGACTGCCCGCCCGCTGCGGCCGCCCTGCTGGACCGGCTACACAGCCGCGATGTGGTCATCCGCAACCTGTTCGCGCTGGCCGCGGGCGTACGCCGGACGCTGTGCTGGAACCTTGGCCCGGAGACGCCGGACCTTCCGGTCACGTACGAGGTGATGGGCTTCCTGTTCGACAGGCTCCGGTTGATGGACTACCAGGACGGCGAGCTCACGCACCGCTATCCGGCCGCCGACACCCTGGAGCTGACCGCGTGGATGCTCCGGGACGCCACCGCTGTCCGCCGGCGCGAGGTGCCTGACCAGCCCGATCTCTTCGTTTTCGAGGTCGAACGGCCGGACCGTCAGCCGCTTCTGGTGGCGTGGGTTCGGCGCCCGGCGGTCACCGGCGAAGACTCCCCACCGGTTGATTTCCAGTGGCCCTGGCCGGCGGAGTCGGCGTACGGAATCGACGCGCACGGCAAGCCACTGTCGCCTCAGGTGGACCACGATCGCATCCATTTCCCGCTCACCGTCGTACCGGTATTCCTGTCCGCGAATCCGGTCGATTAGAACATGCGTACGATGGCCGGTTGGCTGGCTGTTGTTAAGAAACACCCGGCCGACCGTCCATTTCGGACGTCCACACACCGCGTACTGGTAGACAATTCCGATCGTGCAGGATAGGAAGGGAGGACATCCACGGCTGCCGGCGCCATTATTTCCGGAACGGGCCATGGATTCCTGACCTGCCAACGGTTCTGACCCGGCCAGAAGACGACCAACAGGGACCTCACGATGACGGACAGCGACCCGGTGATCGACACCAGCCGGCCGAGCATCGCGCGCGTGTACGACTATGCCCTTGGTGGCAAGGACAATTTCGAGGTCGATCGCCAGGTCCTGACGAACATGCTCGCGATCGACCCGCAGATGCCCACCCTGGCCAAGGAACATCGCGTCTGGTCCCGCAAGGTGGTCCGCTGGCTCGCCGGTGAGGTGGGCATCGACCAGTTTCTGGACTGCGGCTCGGGTTTGCCGACCATGGAGAACACCCACCAGTCCGCGCAACTCGCCAACGGGGACGCGAAGGTCGTCTACGTCGACAACGATCCGGTGGTGATCGCGCACGGCCGGGCGCTGCTGGAGGACAACGCGAACACCCGCTTCGTGAACGCGGACCTGCGGCACCCCGACGACCTGCTGGACAGCAAACCGGTCGCCGGCTTCCTGGAGCTGGACCGGCCCATCGCCCTCATCCAGTGCGCGACCATCCACCACATCGACAAGCTCGAACAACAGCAGTCGATCATGGCGCGCTATATCGACCGGCTGGCCAGCGGTTCGTACGTGGTGCTCACGCACGTACACAATCCCGGCGACGGCGGCGAGGTCAGCCAGCTCGCCGAGCGGATGGAAGCCGCGTACCGCTCCACCAACGCCACCACTCACTGGCGCCCGCGCGAGGAAATCGAAACGCTGTTCGACGGCGTCGACCTGGTGGAGCCCGGCCTGGTTCCGTTGCACCGCTGGTGGCCGGCCGGACCGGCGACCAAGGCGGTACGGCCGATCTTCGACCTCGTCCTGGGCGGCGTCGGCCGCAAGCCTTGATAGCGGCAAAATCTTGATAAATCGGCGTAAACTCACCGCAGATTCTATATGAAGAGATATCTGATCTAGACAGATCTTGTCGGCCGGGGTGATAGTGGGCAGGGCTTTTGTCCGGCCCCGCCGAGGAGGACACCGTGCCCGTTGACCAGACCCTGCGGGTCGTTCCCGATCGGCACCTCCGGCATTTGTTGCGTCACGGCACTTTCGCGCAGGTACTCGATCATGCGATCACTGTTCGCGGGCTAAGCCTGGAACGGGTGCAACACCATCTCGGCGAAGGTGGGGTGCAGGTCAGCCGGACCGCGCTCAGCTACTGGCGACACGGCCGCAGCCGGCCCGAACGCGCCGAGTCGCTTCGGGCCGTCCAGCTGCTGGAGAAAGTTTTGGGACTACCGGCGGCATCCCTGGTGTCGATGCTCGGGCCACCCCGACCGCGAGGCCGCCAACCGCAGGAGCCCGGCACGCTCGACCGGCGCCGGCTGTGGCCGTCGCACAGCCCGTTGCTGGCCGCGCTGAACGCGCCACCGGACGGCCAACTGCGTTATCTCGACGTCCACGAACACGTGCAGGTGGACGAAAACCGGGTGATCAGCACGGTTCGTACCCGGCTGGTGCTGGAAGCTCTGGTCGATCGAGTCGACCGTTGTGTGGTCTACCAGTGGAATGAGGAGCCACACCAGCCGGCGGTCACCGACGTACGGTATTGCCGGCTCGGCCGGGTACGCGGAAATGGCGCGGCCGGAGCGACCGTGAGTGAGCTGCTGCTTGACCAACGGCTGTCGGCCGGTGACCGCTCGGTCGTCGAATACGTGTCGGCCTATCCGTCCGGGCAGGAGCTGACCTGGTTCCACCGCCGCTTCACCCGGCCGGTTCAGCAGTATTTACTGCAGGTCAGTTTTGCTTGCCCAGCACCGGCAACCTGCACCCCGTATCGGCAAAACACCCTCGAAGGGCCGCGCCGGCTGGAGCCGCCGCTGTGGATTGGCGCCTCGAACACGGCCCATCTCGTGGTCACCAACGCTGGACCCGGCATTGTCGGCCTGACCTGGGCATGGGACTGACTCGACAGACCCTCCGGATCGTTTGGTGCACGGGTGGGCAGCTTTCCGGGCCCGAGGGCCACGGATGCATGATCGATATTGCCGCCTTTCACGCCGACTGCCTACCGTGACGGCACCATGCCGGAAACGATCGGCAGACCCACCGCAGACACCTGGATGCCGAGTGCCTGACCCGATCCCGCCCGCACCGGGCCACGACGGACGCCCACCAAGCGATCCGAACTACCCGGCATTCGGATCGCCGGACGCCCACGAGGACACCCGCCCTGGCGGTTTCGGTCAGTCGCCCGCCGGCCTGGACCGACCCGAAGGCTATTTCCAGGCGTACGACAGCGAGGAGCAGCGAGCCACCGGTAGGACAGTTCCGCTGGATCGGGTCTTGGCCCAGGAACGCCAAAAACAAACCGACGGCGAGATCGGCTGCTTGGGGGCAGTGATTGGCCTGATCGCGACGGTGGCCGTCCTGATCGGCAGCTACTTCTGGTGGCTTCCGCTGTTCGTTGAGCTGCACTGGCCTCCCCGTTCGCCCAGTGGTCCCGCAGCGTTTTGCGCGGCTGGCACGGCCGCGCTGTTCGGGTTCCTTTTCATCTGGGTGGTCTCCTTCGTGCTCGCCCGCATCAGGGCGGCAGCACGCCGGCTGGGTGAGTTGTCGCCGCGGAAATAGTGGGCCGTGCTGGCGGGTTCCCGCCTTTGACTGAAGCGGGAACCCTCGCATTGCGCGCGGTTTTAGTAGACGAACCAGGTGAACTGGACCTTGCCGGTGGCCCCGCCGGCGTCGGTCGCGGTGACCGTCGGCTGGAAGGCGCCGGTGGCCGATGGCCGCCCGCTGATCACCCCGCTGCGCGAATCAACAGACAACCCGGCCGGCAGGCCGCTGGCTGACCACGCGTACGAGCCGGTGCCGCCGGTCGCCCGCATCGGGAGCGTCACGGACTGGCCGTGCTGGGTGAACTGCAAGCCCGGGTCAGCGACGGTGAGCTGGCCGCCGGGTGAGCCCCCGGTGACCGTCAACGCGACCGCGGCTGAGTGCGTCACGTCGGTACTTTTCCCACTGACACTGATATTGCTGGTGCCACCGGTTGCTGAGGCAGCGGCCGTCAAAGTCAGTGTCGAGGACTGGCCGGCCGTCACCGAAGTCGGGTCGAAGGTCGCGGTCACGCCGGTGGGCAGGCCCGTCGCGGACAGCGCGACGCTCTCGGCGCTGCCCTTCGTCACGGTCGTACCCACCGTCGTGGTGACCGACTTACCGGGATCGACGGTGACCGAGGAAGGGCTTGCGGACATCGAAAAGTCGTTGGTCGGGGCCGGTCCGGCACCGTTCGCGAGCGGGTCCGCCAGGTTGTCGCCCTGCATCGAACCCCAGCCCGTACACAGGTCATAGCCGGTGCCAGCGTTGTACGTGCCGTTGTTCCCGGCCGTCACGTCCCGGAAAGTCGAGGAATACTGAGAAGACTGAGCGACCGAGTAAACGGTGGGGTTGATCGCACCAACATTGCTCTTCCCGCCGGCCGTGGCTTTTTCGTTGACCATCGCGATATAGCCGGCCCACAGTGGCGACGACAAACTGGTGCCACCCACGTCCTCCCAGTTTCCGTTCATGTAGACCGAAAGCGCGCCGGCTCCATAGTCGGCAAGCAGCGCCACATCGGGCACCGACCGGTACGCGTTGCTGCCGGGCTGCCAGTCAGGTTTGGCGAAAATCGACGAATAGCCGCCGCCGGACCGGGTGTTGCCGGACGAGCCCTGGTTCCAGCACGACTCGGACTGGTAGGTGCCGGCGCTGTCGCTGGTCCGCAGCTGGGTGCCACCCACCCCGGTGAACAGTGGATCGCTGGCCGGGAAATCGGTCTCAACAGTGGAATTGTCGCCGTTGTAGCCGCAGCCGGTCGCTCCCCAGTCCCCGGATGCGGACAGCATCGTGATGCCCTGCGCGGCCATTTGGGTGTACGAGTCGTGTGACGCCTGGATCGGCGCGGACGCGCATTTCTCGCCGTTCAACCAGGAACCGGACAACACCGTGATGGCGTTGTCGCTGGCGATCTTGGCCATTTCGTCCACCCAGGCGCTGTCGGTGTTTCCGGCCTCGTAAACGACCTGTTTCGCGCCCGGCGCGGTGGCCGCGACCGCTTCGACATCGAGCGTGACCTCCAGCTGGTTGCTGCCAGGGCCCGACACTCCGCCGTCGATCGGCACGACGGTCGGCGTCACCGCGGGCTGGCTGTAATAATTCGTCCACGCGGTGAGGTCGGACTGTTTGAAGGCGTCAAATTCGATCAGTCCGACGGTCTGCCCGGATCCGTTGTACGAAGCCGAAAGCGACTTCATCGAATATGCCGTGCGCAGCTGCGCGGGGGTGTATCCGCCGCCCGGGCCGCCCGGCCCCGCCGGCGTACTCACCGGAAAAACGGCCTGCTGATTCGTCAAACCAGCGACGCCACGGATCGTACTGGCCAGTGACGATGGCACCGATGGCGCGGAGTCGTTGGCATAGAAGTGCTGGCCGTTCTTCCCCGCGTAGTCACTGATCCCCGTGCCGAAGGCTGCCTTGACCTGGTCCGCGGTGCCGGTGGCGTCGACCACCTGGCGGTTGCCGGACACCGCGGTCACCGTCAGCCCGCTGTCTTTCAGATACGCCCGCACCTTGTCCACATCGGACTGTCGCGGCCCGAAATACCGGCCGTACTGGTCTGAGGTCAAGTAGTGTCGATAGGCAGGTGACGCGGGATTGCTAACAGCGGCAACGAAGTTGGTGAGTCCTGCCTCGTCGTGTGGCCGCAGCGAAATCGCCAGGCCGAGCCGTTGGCTGGTGCTCAACGGGCCGTCGCGGTGCGACCCGGCCGGCACCGACGGACCGTGGTCGGCCAGCGGCGTTCGAGCGGCGGCGGCCGCCGGACTCGCCGCCGTCAGCGGGGCGAGCGCGGCGATCGCGGCCAGACCAGCCGCGACCGCGGCCGTCCGCCGGAACAGGGCATGCGCCATCGTGTCCTCCAACAAACCGTTGCGACGACCGGACCCGCGGGGCCCGGCTGGACAGACGGCACGGTAGGTCGGACCGGCGGCTGCGGCGCAGGTTTTAGTGAAGGTTCCAGGACTTACCCAAAGGCTCCGGTTCGTACCGCATCGGCCCTGGTCACAGGCCGAACAATGGGCCAGTTGTCAACAGATATCGCCGATCGTCACTGTCCCGTACGAACTCAAAGCTGCTGCTAAACGCGGATCTCGCGTTCCCACTGGTCGCGGGGTTGGGTGTGCAGCCGCCAGTAGTGCTCGGCGATGTCGTCTGGGTCGTACGGGCCGCCTGGAGCGACCGCGCCGCCGACGGTCACCGACGCGAAATGGACGCCGGCCGGGTCGTAGCGCTGGGCGAGCAGGTCGACGAGCGCCCGGATGCCGGCCTTTCCGAGCGACAGGCTCACGTAGTCCGGACTGGGGTCGGGCATCCCGCCGGTGACCAGGAAGGTGCCGGCGCCGCGCTCGACCATTGCCGGAGCGACGTGCGCGGCGGCGGTGATCGCGCCGACGACGTTGACGGCCCAAGCGTCCTTATGAGCACGTACGGACAACTCTCCCGGGGCGTCCGCCTGAATGATCGCCGCGTTGTAGACGACGACGTCCGGCGGGCCCAACTCGGCGGCCGCCGCGTCCAGAGCGGCACGCAGGGCGGTGTCGTCCGCGCTGTCGGCGGCCAGGGCGACCGCTCGTACACCGGTGATCTCATCGGCCAGGGCCTGCGGTTTCGATCGCGAGATCACCGCGACCGGCAGGCCTTCCCGGGCGAACCGGAGGGCGACGGACCGACCAATCCCCGGTCCGGCGCCGATCACCACTGCTCCTGGCATTTCGTGTCTCCTTGCTTGCGCGGCTGAGTCCTCCGCAGGCTAAAGGCTGACACCAATGACAAGGTCAAGCCCGCGGCGCCACCAGCGGCGACGGATATCCCGGCGAACCGCCGAATTTCCACGGCTCATGGACGGCCGCACCAGGCACCGAGGCCAACTCCGGCACATATCGACGGACGTAGTCCCCGTCCGGATCGAAGCGGTACGCCTGCCGCAACGGGTTGAACTGGCGGTTCGGCCGGGTGTCGTTTCCGGTGCCGGCGATCCACTGCCAGTTGCCGGCGTTGTTGGCGATGTCGCCATCGACGAGCAAATCAAAGAAATGGTTGGCGCCGGCCGTCCAGTGCACGTTGAGCTGTTTTGTCAGGAAAGAGGCCACAAGCATCCGCGCTCGATTGTGCATGAAGCCTTCGGCGAGCAGTTGGCGCAGGCCGGCGTCGATGATCGGATAGCCGGTCTGGCCGGCGCGCCAGGCCGCCAACGCGTCCGGGTCGTCCACCCAGTCCTGCCGGCGCGGCCGGTAGTCGCGGGTCGGCAGGTCCGGGAAGGCGGCGGTGACCTGCAGATGGAAATCCCGCCAGCAGAGCTGCCGCACGTACGCCTCGTGCGCGCCAGCCTTCGTCGCCAGCTCGACCGGTGACAGGCAACCAAAATGCAGGTCGGCGGACAGCCGTGACGTGGCGTCGCCGGGCAGGTCGTCGTGCCGGTTCGGATAGTCGGCGATGCCACCGGCCAACCACCGGCTCATCCGTCGACGAGCCATGGTCTCGCCGCCGCCAGCGCCGTCGCCCGCTGGCAGCGACCCAGCGTCGATTCCGTCCGGCAACGTGATCTTCCTTGGTACGGTGTGACAATCTCGCCACTGGGTATCCGACCACGCCCGCCAGTACGGAGTGAAAACCTTATAATGGTCGCCGTTCGCCGGGTGCACCGCGCCGGGCGGGACGACACCGACCGAATCGACCGTACGCAGCGAAATCCGATGCTCAGCGCACGCCGCCGCCAACCGTTCTTCACGTCTTTTGGCGTACCGGCTAACATCCCTGGCGACGACGACGGTCTGCGCGTGCTGGTCCCGAGCCAACCGGATCGTTTCCTCGACCGGATCGCCGCGCCGGATCACCAGGTCACCGCCGCGTCGGCGCAGCCCGTCACGCAGATCCGCCAAGCAATCGGACAGGAACCTCGTCCGGTTCGGCACCGCGAACCGCAAACCCTCGTGCAGCACGAAAAGTGGCACCACTCGCTCGGCCGACCGGCGGGCGAGGTCGAGCCCGGGATTGTCGTGCAGCCGCAGGTCACGGGTGAACAGCAGCACCGCGGTCCGCATCGGCTCTCCTCTTCGTTCGGCCCACGGAACGATACGCTCGGTGCCGGCAGACTTTCTCGCTGGCGAAAGGACCTCGGCGGATGCGCACGGTGGTGGGGCGTACGAACCAGATCGTCGTCGTCGGCGCGGGCCTGGGCGGACTGGCCTGCGCGATTCGGCTGGCCGGCGCCGGGCGACAAGTCACCGTGTTGGAGCGGGCCGACCAGCCGGGCGGCCGGGCCGGTCAACTGGTGGATGGCGGCTATCGCTTCGACACCGGGCCGACCGTGCTCACCATGCCGCAGCTGATCGATGACACTTTCGCCGCGGTGGAAGAAAAGATGTCCGACTGGCTGGACCTGGTCCGGCTCGACCCGGCCTATCGCGCGCACTTCCCGGATGGGTCCACTTTGGACGTACGAGCGCAGGTTCGGGACACCGCCGAGGAAATCGCCCGGGTCTGCGGCCCACGGGAGGCGGACGGCTATCGACGATTTATCGACTATTCGCGGTCGCTCTTCGACATCGAGTGGAACACGTTCATCGATCGCAACCTCGACACCCCGCTCGACCTGCTCGGCCGTCCGCTCGCGCGACTGGCGCTGGCCGGTGGTTTTGGTCGGCTGTCACCGAAAATCAACCAGTTCTTCGAGAATCCCCGGACGCGGCGGATCTTTTCCTTCCAGGCCTTGTACGCCGGCGTGCCACCGCACCGGGCGCTCGCCCTCTACGCGGTCATCTCCTATTTGGACACCGTCGCCGGGGTCTACTTCCCGCGTGGCGGCATGCACGCCGTACCGGTCGCGATGGCAGCGGTGGCCGCGAAACACGGCGTCGACATCCATTACGACCGGGAAGTCACCAGCGTCGAAGTCGTCAACGGACGCGCCCGTGCGGTACGCACCGCGGACGGCGACCGCATCCCCGCCGACGTCGTCGTCCTCAACCCCGACCTCCCGGTCGCCCGCCGCGACCTTCTGAACCGACCGCTTCGACGCCCGCTGCGCTATTCACCGTCGTGCGTCCTGCTCCACATCGGCGCCAGCAAGCACTATCAGGGCGCCGCACACCACAACATCCACTTCGGCCGGGCCTGGCGGCGGACCTTCGACGAGATCACCCGCCAGGGACGTGTGATGAGCGACCCGTCGCTACTGGTTAGCAACCCCAGCCGCACCGATCCTTCGGTGGCGCCAACCGGAAAACAGACGTACTACGTGCTGGCCCCAGTGCCCAACCTGACCGCGCCCATCGACTGGGCGCGTACCGGAAAGCGTTATGCGGACGAGATTTTGGTGGAGCTGGAAAAGCGCGGCTACCCAGGACTGACCGATGCCACCGAGGTCCGCCACCTCGTCACGCCGGACGACTGGGCGGCGGCCGGGATGGCGATGGGAACACCGTTCGCGTTAGCGCACACGTTTGCCCAGACCGGGCCGATGCGGCCGTCGAACCTGCTGATGGAGAACGTCGTCTTTGTCGGCTCCGGAACCCAACCGGGGGTGGGAGTGCCGATGGTGCTGGTCTCTGGTCGACTGGCCGCGGAGCGCATCATCGGGCGCTAGAGATCCCGCACTCATCCCGAGATAAGTACGGGATCAACGAAATCAGATGTGCAGCCAGGTCATTTTGAAGGTGCCGCCGGAAAGTGCTCCGGGCTTGGCCTGCTGCGTACTTCCGTGCGTAATCACCACGGACTGGGCCGCATAGCTGGCGAACGACTTCCCGTCCAGCTGACAGTTCGTGAAGGTCACCGAGCCGAAGTTGTCCACGTGCGTGTCCAACCGCTCCATGATGACCTCAGCGGTGGCATCTTGCGCACCGGAGAGCGAGTCGTGGAACGTCCGGCTCCAGTTCTGCGTACGGTCCGCCAGCGTCAGTGTGTACGAGGTGCCACTGTTGTGAACGACGGTCGCGGTCATGGTGTCGCCGGCCCGGGTGGTCTCGGTGAAGTAGATCGAGTCGCGCGGATACATTTCGTACCACGGCAGGTATTGGGCCTGTCCCGAACTGCAGTCGAGGTCGATGCCGATCTGCTCGACGGTGTTCGTGCCGTAGCCGTCAAAACCGGCCCACACCGAGTTGACGTTTCCGGCGCATTTCACCGTCGGATTGACCCAGGTGGTGGTGACGGTGGTGCCGCCTCGCTCGATCGCGTAGCCGCCCCAGGCGGAGTCCGCGTGGTTGCGGACCTGGGTGTCGGCGGGATGTGGATGGGCGGCGGCAGCGGCCGGGGTGGCGCCGGCGGCGAGCGTCAGGAAGACGCCAATTCCCAATGCTGCGGCGGAAAACACTCTGCGGGTCACGGATCGCGAGGGTGCGGCGGACATGCATGCCTCCATGGCGACGACGCCCGGAAATCCGGGCGTGAGCGGGGGGAACGCTGTGCAGCTTCGCATCCGATAGCGGGGTTGTGCGGGAATAGCAACGAAAAACGGAGATTTTTCGGTATCAGCAAGGGACAAAAGTTGCGTTCGGGTTGTTAAGGGTCGCCGACCGTCCTACTGAACCCTGCCCATTCGTACGAGCCGGACGCTGCCGACCGGCTGGCCGCAGCTCGCGCACACCGTCTTGGGGTGCAACTCGGCGCCGCAGGTGTGTTCCCAGACGGTCGGCGGAGGACCTTCGGTGACATACCGATCGCCCCACTCCATCAGGTTCATAAGGATCGGCTGCAGGGCTTTACCGGCCTCAGTCGGGACGTATTCGTACCGAGGTGGATGTTGCTCGTACTGACGCTTCTCGAGCACCCCGGCCTCGACCAGCTTGCGCAGCCGGGCCGCCAGGATGTCCCGGCTGGCGCCGGTGTTGCGAGCGATCTGGTCGAACCTGCGCTCGCCGAACATCACCTCGCGCAGCGCGAGCAGGCTCCACCGCTCCCCGACCACCGCCAGCGCGTTCGCGATCGAGCACTCCCGGCCGGCCATGCACACTCCCTAGTACGTCCTTAATTCCAACTTAGCACCTGAGCGACCAGTTTTTAGTTAGGAACGAAACCTTCCTAATTGGTCTTTAGGGTTGGTCTCACAGGCAAGACGAACCCAAAGGGAAAGAGCGGACGATGGACTACAAGCTTGAGCTGGTGGCGATCCCGGTGACCGACGTGGACCGCGCGAAGGCGTTCTACGAGCAGGTGGGCTTCCACGCCGACCATGACCACAAGATCAGCGACGACCTGCGGTTCGTCCAGCTGACCCCGCCCGGGTCGGCGTGCTCGATCGCGCTCGGTGTCGGGGTCACCGACATGGAACCTGGTACGGCCCGAGGCGTACAGCTGGTGGTGTCCGACGCGCACGCGGCCCGCAAGGAGCTGATCGAGCGCGGCATCGAGGTCAGTGACGTGCAGGAGTTCCCGTGGGGCTCCTTCGTCTTCTTCAGCGACCCGGACGGGAACAAGTGGGGCATCCAGGGGTTGCCGGACCGAGGTTAGCCTCTTCGACCTTTACCATCGGGTAAAGGACCGAGAGGGGTGGCGAGGTGGCATCCATGCGGACGCGCTCGGGCGGAAGCCTGTTCGGCTGGCGGGGTGCGCTGCTGGTAGCGGCCGCGCTGCTGCTCGGGGCCGGGATCGGGTGGGCGCTGAACGGCCTGATCCTGGCCGGCGGCGCCGATCCGGCGCCGATGCCGAGTCCCTCGCCCGCCCAAAGCGCGCAGGACGGCCACCTCACCTTCCTGGTGCTGTCCTTCGGATGCGGCCTCACCGCGGCCTCCGGCACTCACGCGGAGGGGCAGCCGGACGGGCAGTTCTGCGAGGTCCGGTTGCGAGTGGACAACCACGACCCGGATTTCCACACGTACGAGTCGAAGATCCAGCTGCTGGCCGGGGTGCCGTCCGGCAGCAAGCCGGACTTCTTCGCGATGGCCATCCGGCGGCAGCTGGACACGGTCCAGATCGGCGGCCACGACGCCATCGAGGTCGAGCTTTGGTACGACATCCCGAAAACCGCGCGGCCGACCGGGCTGCACCTGTCCGGCGACAACGACCCGGTCGGATTCCGCGGCGACGGTCCCAGCCTGCACAAACCCGGCGGGGTGCTGGTGCGGATGGGGCCGGAAGACCGCTCTCCCAAGTAGCCCGCTGGCGTCACAATCGGATTCCGATTGTCACAACAGCAACCCGCTGACCAGCGGTTCTTCCGGCTGGCGCGACAATCGGACACCCTCGGCGTACGGGTGCCCGATTGCCAGTGCCCTGTAGTACTAGACCGACCAGGGGACCTGCGGGGAGCGGTAGTAGTTCACGCCGGCCGCGGCCCACCGCGGTGCCTGCGCACCGAGCCGCACCTTGTACGCGTCCCAGTTGTGCGAGGCGGCCGTCGACCAGCCGAGTTCGGCGATACCGGGCAGCCGCGGGAACGCCATGTATTCGATGTCGGACAGCGTCACCAGGGTCTCCGACCACAGCGGCGCCTCGACGCCCGCCACGTCACTTTCCTTGATGCCGTCGATCCGGGTCACCGGATCCCAGTTGTACGAGTCCTTGACCTCGACCAGGCCGGCCCAGTCCAGCCCGAGCGGGGTGCTCTCGGTGTATTTCATGTCCAGGTAAGCCACGTTCGCCGGCGACATGACCAGTTTGGCGCCCTGCGCGACCGCGTTCCGCGCCTTCTCGGTGCCTGGCTCGCTGCCGACGCCGGTGTCCCAATGCTGCGCATAACTGCCGGGCAGCAGGGTGGCCGCGTTGATCTCGTCCCAGCCGATGACGCGCTTGCCATGTGCCTTCAGGATCGGCTGCATCTTGTTCACGAACGTGACGTAATCGGCGTGCGAGGTGCTGTGCGCCTCATCGCCACCCAGGTGATAGAACGCGCCCGGGGTGATCGCCGCGATTTCCCGCACCACGTCGTCGAGGAACTTGTACGTCAGCGCCTTCCCGACACACAGCGAGCTGAAACCCACGTCGGTGCCGGTGTAGAGCGGCGGCGCGACGCCGTCGCAGTTCAGCTCCGCGTACGAGGAAAGGGCCGCGTTCACGTGTCCGGGCGAGTCGATCTCCGGCACCACGGTGATGTAGCGGGCCGCCGCGTACGCCACGATGTCCTTGTATTCCTGCTGCGTGTAGTAACCACCGGCACCGCCGCCAACCTCGGTGCTGCCGCCGTGCAGGGCGAGGTTCGGCCAGCTGTTGATGACGATCCGCCAGCCTTGGTCGTCAGCCAAGTGCAGGTGCAGCACGTTGATCTTGTAAAGCGAGGCGAGGTCGAGGTATTTCTTCACGGTGTCGACCGGGAAGAAGTGCCGCGACACGTCCAGCATCGTGCCCCGCCAGGAAAACCGCGGGTAGTCGGTGATGTGCACCGCCGCCGCGGTCCACGGACCCGGCTGATGGGTGGCGCTTTCCACCTTCCCGGGGAAAAGCTGGCGGAGCGTGGTGATGCCGCGGAACAGTCCTTCGGTGGTGTGCGCTCGTACGATCACCGCCCCGGCGGTCGAGGTGAGGTCATAGCCCTCCTCGCCCAACGACGACGCGCCGCCGAGCGCGAGCACGATCGCCGAGGTGCCCGGCCGGTTCACCGGCACCGGATAGCCGGTCGACCGGCGCAGCACGCCGGCGAGGAACTGGCCGACCGAAGCGGCCTGGCCGAGGGCGACGATCGACGACTGCCGGGTCAACTGGAACGCCGGTCCGGGCAGTTGCCTGAGCGACACCGGAGCCGGTACGAGCTGCGGCAGCGCGGCCGGCTTGTTCTGCGCTGCAGCCGGCGACACCGCCGAGGTCAGGCCGAGGGTGGCGGCGGCGAGCACCGCGACCACGGCGAGGAGGGTACGGGTACGGGTACGGGTACGGGTACGGGTACGGGTACGGGTACGGGTACGGGTACGGGTACGGGTACGGGTACGGGTACGGGTACGGGTACGGGTACGGGTACGGGCAGGTTTGGCCATCTTGTCCAACAACCCCTGTTCCGGCGCTCGTCAGGATGATCGAAAATGCAGGAAACAGCGTCAGCGGGGACATCTTTGAACAGAATGAGAGCAGCCGTCAAGGCCTACGCCGATCTCGTCTTTGACCACGGAAGCCCCAAAAGCCACCTTTAGGGCACTTGATTGCGAACGGTGCTCGCTCAGGCCGACGCCATCGACCGCCCGAGACCGGCTGACCGGTCCGCACAGGAGGGGCATCGATGCGGGCCGAGGACGTTCTCCGTCATTTCCCAGCCGGCATACGCGGCTGTCCGGCACAGTGCGTGCCATTCGTAACAGGAATCGTCATAGCACGTGAAAGGCGCCGCGCACCGGTCACATGCGACAGCGAAATAGGGAAGATCGCCGGCGATGTAGTAGGTATTCCGGGACATGCCGCTCACCTCTTGGAACCGACTTTTTCCTTCTAAGGCATGCATATTCCTCCCCTTGAGGAAAGTCAACCCCACGGTTCTAACGCGGTTCGGCCCGCAGGAACCTGGTCAGCAGCAGCCGCAGAATCCGGTTTTCCGCAACCAGGTCGAACCCGGGTTCCTGACCGGCCCGGGAGAACATCGAGTCGGCCAGCGTGGCGATCCACACCGCGGCCGTACGCGCCGGGATCTCGCCGTCGATCTGGCCCTTCGCGGCGGCCCGCTCCAGCAGGACCGCGAGGCCTTCGTGGAGTTGGCGGTCGTTGCGTACGAGCAGCTCGGCGAGCTCCGGGTCACGGCTCGCCTGCGCGGCCACCTCCAGCGCCAAGCCACCCAGCTCCGGCTCGGCGAGCGGGCTGACGATCCCGTCCACCAGCGCCAACACGGCACCCCATGAATCGTCCGAGCCGAGCGCGATCGTCAGCCGCTCAGCGGTTTCCCGGCCGTCCTGTTGGAAGATCCCCAGGAAGATCGACCGCTTGCTGGGAAAGTAGTGGAACAGGCTGCCGGAGCTGATCCCGGCGGCCGCGCACAGCTGGGCAGTGGTGGTGCTCTCGAAGCCTTTGCGGGCGAAACACCCAGCCGCGGCTTCCAGGATCCGCAGCCGCTTCGCCTCGTGTTTGACCGGGTCGACCGTGCGCACCATCAGCCCTGGACCAGCCGCCAGTATTGGCGCTTTTTCTCGTCCCGTACCACCACACCTATCTTGCCGAGGTCCGCACGCAACTCCGCCGCGTCGTCACCGTGGTCGCCAGAAAGCGCTTTCTCTCGCGCTGCCAACAAAGCGTTGGCGCCGAGTGGGAGCGTCGGCTCGTCCGGCACCCAGCGCCGGTAGTCGCCGGCGTACGGATCTCCGCCGTCTCGCCAGGGAAAGTCGTAGGCCACGAATGCCTCCTGGACGTTGCTGAGGTCATTCTTCTCGCGTGCGAGTTCGGCTCCGCGCGACCCGAGAATGACGATCTGCTTGCCGTCCAGGAAAACTGCCGATATCGCGGCCCGGTCGACGGACCGCTCGGACTCTCCGCGCTGGAAGGTCACCCGCGCGGTCGACACCGTGATGGTCAGCAGGTCCTTGACCCACAGATACGCCAGCACCAACCCGGCGGCCACTCCCAGCCCGATCACCGCGAGCAGGCCGTACGGCTGCGGAATGGAGGCGATCAGCTTGAACGGCCCCTGCAGCGGCACCCACGCGAGGCTCGCCACCCAGCCGGCGATCGCGTGCACGCCCCACCCGGCCAGCGCCCCCGCCAGCGGACATCCCAGCCAGACCGCGATCCGCAGCCATCCCGGATCGCTGACGACCGTGCTCGTACGTTCCTCCGCTCTTGGGACATCCATGGGCATCATTATTAGACCGCGCGCTCGGTTTATCAACCACTAGAGGCCGGTCATGCCGCTGTCGACTTGGAGGGTTTGGGCGGTGATGTACGCGCTTTCCTCTGAGGTCAGGAACAAGGTGGCGTACGCGACTTCCCAGCCAGTGGCCTGGCGACCAAAGGGCAGCCGGGTTTCCATCCGCGACGGGCGGCCAGCGGCGGCGGCCCGACCGATCGGCGTGTCCACCGCGCCGGGGCTGACGATGTTCGCGCGGATCCCGCGCCGGCTGGCCTCCAGCGCGACATGCCGCATCAGGCCGCCCAACGCGGCTTTCGAGGCTTCGTAAGCGGCCAGCCGCGAACCGGATTTATAGCCAGCGACCGAGGAAATGAACACGATCGAAGAGTCGTCGTCCAGCCGCGGCAGCGCGGCCCGGCAGCAGAGCATGGTGCCGCGTACGTTCACGTCGAAGGTCTTGTCCCACTCGTCGAGGTCGACACCGTCGAGCCCAAGGGCGCCGACACCGGCGGCGGCGTTGAGGACGAGCCCGTCCAGACCGTCGAGGCCTTCGCATGCCTCCTCGATCATCCGGGTGACATCGGCCGCACCGCTGATGTCCGCCTGGATCGGGAACGCCTTGCCGCCCTGGGCGTCGATCATCGCGACGGTCTCGCGCGCGCTCTCGATGCCCCGGTTCGCGACCGCGACATGCGCGCCCTCACGGGCGAAAAGCACCGCGATCGCGCGACCGTTGCCGATCGGGTCGGTGGCCGCGTCGTACGTCCGCTGGCCACCGCCGACGACCAGGATCCGGCGACCGGCGAGCCGTCCACGACCGGGCTCCAGGCCCGCCGAAACCGCGCCGATCGCACGTACGTGACGCTCGCTCATCTGCTCCCTCTCGCCCGGACGACCGTGATCAACTTGTACGGCGCAGAGCGGACAAGGGCCAGCAAGACTGTCCGGAGGGGCTGACCGTACGGCCCGATCAGGCGGCTCGTGGTCTGTCTGTGAGCTGCGTGGCGAGCTACGAACGACCGGCGCCTTGGTTGCCAGCCAAGATTGAGTCGAGCAGGTCGCGCGTGCCTGCCATACCCTGGGTTTCATACACGCTGTCAAGGGCGGCGGCTTCGGGGTCGGCTACGACCGCGTGATAGCTGCCTGCTAGCGCTCGGGCGTGGAGCGAATGTCCGAAGCCTGCTTTATTATCACCGGCCTCGGCCGCATCGTCGCTGAGCGCCTCGGCTTGCCGCCATTGTTCGCGTAGCCATGTCCGGAGTGGCGTTTCGCCGTACGTTTGGCCGCGTAAGGCATTGAGAGCTTCCCGAGCGCCGTGCTGGTGCGGTGACACGGTAAATGCGTATTCGACCACGGCGAGTGCTATCCGCCGTTGGACATCGGGATCGGCTGCACTGATTCGCGCCGCTAGCTCAGGTTCCGTACGGGTGAGGCGTCTGTTAGGACTGCCGCCCATTTTGCGTGCCAGCATGATGAGACGCATCTCCGCATGAATGGATGTCTCGCCCACTATCTCGTTGGCAGGTATAGCGTCGGGGCAGATGTCAGCTACTTCTTCCGGTATGGCCCAATGGAAGCCGCTTATTGCGATGACCGGAACCGGCTTGCCGTCCTTGCCGATGACGATACCTGCCGCCATGCATCTTCTTTTCATATGCGGCGGGAGCGCGTTCTATATCGCCTTGGAGGCCCATACCGTCCAGGCAACGCCATCGGTTCGCCAGTCAGGTGCCCCATAGCGAAGTCGGCCCGCGCCTGGTTGAGGAACGCGCGTGCCTGTGCCATTTTGTTCGCGGCATCTTGACGACGCCGATCACTGCCCGGAGGCATTGCCGCCTATCACTGTGCCTCACTGGGTTTTCAGCGTGCTGCTGGCCCGTGAATGCCGGGCAGGAACTTGCGCCCAGCGATGGAATCAAGAGCCCAAACCCGACGAAACATGATAATCCCTCCGTATCATGAGGGTAACCCTCAACAACCTCGGAGAGAACCGTATTTGGCGTTTCTGCGGTGTGCCGGAGGATCGCCCTCATACCTGGTCGTATGGGGGCGGTTCACCGGTGCGGCCAGCCGGCTCCTGGGCGCCGGAGCCGCCGTGCCACATCACAGACAGGCCGGGTGGCCGGCCAGTTGGGCGATCTCGGCCGGGCCGACCCGGCAGCAGCCGCCGACCAGCCGGGCGCCGGCCGCGATCCAGCGTTTCACCTCGGCGGGCTCGAAGACCGCCGGACCGGTCCAGCGATGGTTCGCCGAGTCCCAGTTCTCGCCGCTGTTCGGATACGCGACGACCGGTTTTCCACTCCGCGCGGCCAAAACCACCAGGTCGGCGACATCGGCAGGGGCCGTACAGTTGACGCCCACCGCGACCACGGACGGGCAGTCGCGGGCCATCGCGAAGGCTTCTTCGACTGGCTCTCCGGCGCGCGTACGAGTGCCGGCGCAGGTCAGCGACAGCCAGGCCGGAAACCCCAACTGGTCGAGCTCGGCCAGCACCGCCTCAACTTCGGCCAGGCACGGGATGGTCTCAATGGCCAGCACGTCCGGACCGGCGTCCGCCAGCACGGCCATCCGGCGGTGGTGGAAGCTGCGCAGCTCGGCCACGGTCAGCCCGTAGTCGCCGCGGTATTCCGACCCGTCCGCGAGCATCGCCCCGTACGGCCCGACGGACGCCGCCACCCAGCCGTCGCCAGCCTCTCGAGCCAGCTCGACACTGCGTCGCATCAGTTTCTCCGCGTCCTGCCCCAACTTCTGAAAGGACGCCTGATAGCTGGCGGTCGTCGCCACCTCGGCCCCGACCTCGAAGAACGCCCGGTGCGCCGCGACGATCTCGGCCGGCTCATCGGCCAGCAACCAGGCCGACCACAGCTCGGTGCTCAGGTCATTCCCGCGCCGCTCCAACTCGGTCGCCAGCCCACCATCCAGCACGACGACCCGCTCCCGTACCACCTCCGCGAACATCCCTCGGCTCTCCTTCCCACCCTCAACCGCCGCGTTTTCTTGTCCGCGACGCCGCATTGCGTGCCACTGGCGCAGGTGCAGAGGCGTCGCCACCAGCCTCCGGGAGAACGGCGGTGTCCGCCAGGTCGGAGTGGGCGGGAGAGAGCGAGTCCGTGAGAGGGGCGGGGGCGGAAACAGGTACGGGTACGGGACGGGAGGACATAAGCAGGAGACAGAAGACGACGACGGCGACAGAGATGCCGGCGACGACCAGGAGCGGGTTCAGGCCGGCGGACGACGTGTCGGCGGTGGCGGCGGGCATGGACATCTGGGGCGTCGCGGTGGCGGCTGGTACGACGGCCGCCGGCGGCGAAGCGCTCGCGGACGGGCGAGCCGCGGTGTTCGCGGACGAATGAGCCGTAGCCGCGGGCGAGACTCGGCCAGAAGATGGGGTTTGCTTGGGTCTCACGACCAGCTGGGCCGTCATGTCCGGGTGCACGCTGCAGACGTACGAGTACGTGCCGGGGGTACCGAAGGTGTAGGTCCACGACTGGCCCTTGCCTATCAGCGGGCCGTGGAACGACAGCGGTCCGCTGGTGATCATCACGTCATGCTGGGCGACGTCGTCATTGGTCCAGGTCACCGAGTCGCCGGCGACGACGGTCAGGGCGCTCGGGCTGAAGGCGTACTGCTTCATCTGGACGGTATGCCCGGCGGCGGCCACCGGCGCGGCCGGCAGGACCAGCCAAAGGGCGGCGGCGAGGACGGCGAGTACTGGCCACTTTCGCATGTGTTGCGCTCCTGGGGGCGACATACTGGGAGTGCCGGTGGTCCGGCCGACTGCGACTCGGCCGGACCACCGGTTTGGTGCGGTCAGCAGGAGCTGACGTTGCCGCCGGCCAGCGGCTGGATCATGTGCTCGATCAGCACGGTGTGCGTTTTGACGTACTGGTCGAGGTTCGCGATGTCGGCCACCTGTTGTCCGGGCGACGCCTCAAGATGCGCCGCGTAGACGTGCTCCAGGAACACCGTCAGCGCCTGGTTCGAGCCGCCGACGAGCGGCTGGATCAGGTGCTCGACCAGCACGGTGTGCGTCTTGACGTACTGGTCGAGCTGGAGAATGTCGCCCACCTGCTGGCCAGGGCCTTCCTCCAGGTGCGCCGCGTAGAAATGCTGCAGGAAGACGGTGACGGCCGCGTCCAGTCCCGTGCACGGACTTCCGCCGCCACCGGTCGGCGGCGCGGAAGCCGGCGGGGACGACGACGGCGGAGCTGAGGATGGGGGCGGGGACGACGGCGGCACGGGCGTGCTGCCGGTCACGGTCACGCTGGCCTTCATGTCCGGGTGTACGGCGCAGTAGTACGCGTACGTCCCTGGTTTGCTGAACGTGTACGTGAACGACTGTCCCTTCTGCAGGTTGCTGGAAGCGAACATCACCGGTCCGCTGCTCACCGTCACCGTGTGCGGCGCGGTGTCCTCGTTCGTCCAGGTCACCGTGTCGCCGACGGCGACCGTCAGGCTGGCCGGCGAGAACGCGTAGTTCATGATCATCACCGAGTGGCTGGCGGCCGCGTACGGCTGCGCCTGATCGCCGGCCACCGTGTTGGCGGCCGGTGCCACCGCCGGCACCGGTGCGAGACCGGCGTTCTGGGCGGCCAGCCCGGTCGGCATCGGCGCAATGTCGGCCTGCGCCTGCATGCTGGCCAGCGACAGCATCGCCACCAGCACCCCAACCCCGGCGACCAGCGCCGGCCATTTCCTGCGTACGTGCTGACCCATCCGAGCCTTTCCTTTCCCTGGTGGGAAACCTGGCGTGCCGGCCGGCTGCGACTCGGCCGGATCACCAGTCTTTCCCAGTGAGATCAACAAGAAGTGACGTTCGATCCGGACAGCGGCTTGAGCATGTTCTCGATCAACACCGTGTGGGTTTTCACATACTGGTCGAGATTGCTGAGGTCGGTGACCTGTTGCCCGGGAGACGTTTCCAGGTGTGCGGCGTAAACGTGCTGCAGGAAAACCCCGAGCGCCGCGTCCGATCCGCCCACCGACGGCTTGATCATGTTCTCGATCAGCACGGTGTGCGTTTTGACATACTGATCGAGATTGGTCAGGTCACCAAGTTGCTGGCCGAGTCCTTCCTCCAAGTGGGCCGCGTAAAAGTGCTGCATAAAGGCGGCAACGGCGGCGTCCAGGCCGGTACAGGGCGTCACGGCCGCCGGCGGCATGTCCACACTGTGCGCACCGGCCGCTGGTGCGGCCGGTGCCACCGCGGCCGGAGCGGCGCCGGTGACAATCTTCCCGACGCTGGACAACCCGGGGACCTGAGCGGCTGGCGCCGCTGGGAGGGCCGGCACCGCTGGTACGACCGCGGGCGCGACATTGTTGACGGCGGCGGCATTTTGCGGCATCGCGGTGGCCGACGCGTCCTGCGACAACGCGATCATCGACACAGCTGCGGCCGCGGCCGCCGCGGCCGCGACCAACAGCAGCCCGCGCCGCCGGCCGGCGGTTTCGGTGAATTCCATGTGCATCTTTCCTTCCCCACAAACGTCAGTGGCCGGGATTGGCCGTGACGAGCACACTCGCCGCGACGAGCACGGCGACAACCAGAACGGTCTCGGCGCCAACCGACAGCGCGAACGACCGGACCGCTGGGCGGCGGCTTTCCAGGACCGCCACCTGCAGGCGTTTTTCCACCCAGTTCTTGCTTTTCATGGCGGCCAGCAAGACCAGCGCGAAGACCGACAGCTTGATGAGCAGCACGCGACCGTACGACGTCTCGAAAACCGCGCCGACAGAGCCGATGATCTGCCACCCGAGAATGACCCCTGAGGACACGATGGCCAGCACCGAAATCATCGCGAACTTGGAGAATTTCGGTACCACGTCGGCCAACTCAGCGGCCTTGCGGCGCGGCAGCAGACCGATCGACAGCACTGTGAGCCCACCCACCCAGGCGCTGACTCCGCCCAGGTGCAGGAAATCCGCGACCATACCCAGCGGGGCGTCCGCGGTTTCGGCGGAGTGGCCGTTCAGACCGGTGGTCCGCAGCAGGCCGACGGCGATCGCGGCCGTACCGACCCGCCACGGAATCGACCGTACGGCCTGCTCGCCGCGCTGCAGCACCGCGACCACAACCACCGCCGCAAGCAACCAGAGCAAGGCCATGGCCGCGGCCGTACGACCAAAAGGCGCCTCCAGTACGTCGACGACAGCGGAGCCGGCGACCGCGTACTGAGCGGACAACAGGACGGTCGCGATGGCGCCAACAACGCCCGCCAGCACCGAAACGACGAGGATCATCCGGGTCCGGCGGTCCTGCGCGCCGGCCGGCCAGAGCGCCGACACGAACAGCAGGCCGCCCAGCAGCACCGCCAACGCGAGGTAGTCGGTGACGTGGATCAGCACCGAACCCGCATGCAGCAAATCCTCCCGACTCATCGGCCGACTCCGGCCGCGGTCAGGCTTTTTCCGGCGGTTGTCGCGGTCGCGCAACAACTCTGACCAACCAGGAAGCCCACCGGACAGCTGAGCAAACCGGCAGGATGGTCGGGCGTGGCCGGCGCCACCAGCGGCCCAAGCACTGGCACCGGCCCCAGCAACGCCGGCACCGGCGCCGGCCGGGGCGAGCCGGACGCATCTGGCTCCCCAGCCACCAACGGCCCCACTACCGGCAACGAGCCGACCAGGCCAGGCGGGCACGTGGGTTGCGGCGTGGGTTGCGGCGACGACGACGGCGACGGTGTGCTGGGCGTGGGCTGACCGGTGACCGGGCCGCCGCCGGAAACCCCGCCGCTCACCCCGGAAGATCCGCCACTCACCCCGCCCCCGCTGACCCCACCCCCGCCGGCCGCGGCACCGCTGGACGCCCCCTGCGGCGGCGCCTGGCTGCCGGGATCGGCGGGGGCCGCGGCGGCCGGTGGTACGGCTAGCGGCTCGGTCGTACTGCCGGGCCGAATGCCCGCCCCAGAAGCGAATCCGAGGATGACCACCACCGCGCCGGCCAGCACGGCGGCGACCGCCTCATCCCGGCGGTCGGCCAGCTGAAAGCCGAAAATCGTCATCCCTGTAGTCCTCCCCAGACCCGCCGGCGCGGCTCGTCTCCGGATCGAAACGACGCATGAGTGGCGGGCGTCCGTGACTGCAAACTGAGCGCTTTCACGCTGCTCTGCTGGGGAGGAATGCTGGACGTCCGAATCGTTCCGATCGTCACAGCGGGGTAAATCTCGGGTGTCGATCAGTTCACGCGGGCCCACCGGTCACTGTGAGAAGCGCCCAGGAGCTCCAAAGTTTGTCGATGACGTAAATCACCGCGGGCGTCGTTGGACTCCTCAGTGGTCCTTTTCCTTTTCCATAGGCGCGTACGTGATCGCGTCCAGTGGCACCCTGAGGCGACGAGCCAGCGCGACCGCGATGTCCGGTCGCGGCTGCTGGCTGCCGGACTCGATTTTGGTCAGGTAGCCGGGCGAGATTCCGACGGATTCGGCGAAGGATCCGTGACGGATGCCCAGCGCTTCTCGGAGTGCCCTTACGGCAGGTCCGAGCACCATACGGGTTCCCATGGCTGCAGAGTGTAGGGAGTCCAAACCGGGGAAACAAGCAGAGACACGTAGCTACGTCTTGTTGTTTCCTGGAGTTTCCTGCACAATGACCGGCATGTCTGAAGTCGGCGACTACGTACGCACCGCGCGCGTCAGCCATAACTGGACGCAAGAGCAGCTAGCCGTCCTCGTGGGGGTGTCCCTACGGACCCTCAGCAAGTGGGAGAACGGCGCCGACATCCCGCGCGGCCGGGTGCTGGTGCTGGAAAAAGTCCTCGGCGTTTCGCTCGACACGGCGGTTTGGGAGCTGCACGAGGCCGCCAAAGCCGCCCACGCGTCGTACGTCGTGCAGGATGCGCTCGCGAAGGATGCCCGAACAGCGCTGGAGAGCCACGAAGAGCTGTTGGCGGCGCACGGGAACGCGCACGGATTCGACCAGGCATATGAGGCGCTGGCCGCGCAGGCCACCGAGCTGGCCGCCGCGGCGCAGGAAGCCACCAGAACGGCGGCTCAGGCCGAAAGGATGTGGCAGCACCGGGAAGACGCACTGCGGGCGCACAAACGCTATGTGCACCCGGACGCCGCCGACCTTTCCCGGATCAGCGACGGCGCGCTCCTGGAGGAGATCAGCCGCCGCCTCGCGGCCGTACGAGACTAGCGTCCCTCCGAAATCCCCCACCGGGCCCGGATCGTCCGGTCGGCAAAGGAAAACCCGGTGTCCACCGCGATGCCGATGATCAGGATGATGATCAGCAACGCGATGACGATCTCGGGCTGAATCTGGTCGCGGGCATGCTGCAACTCGGCCCCGATGGACGGCCGGCCTTCGACAATCACCAGTAACTCGCCGGCCATCAGGCTGCGCCACGCGAAGGCCCAGCCCTGTTTCAACCCGGCCACGCAGGACGGCAGCGCGGCCGGCAGAATGACGTAGCGGAACAGGCTGAAGCCCTTCGCTCCCAAATTTTGGCCTACCCGCTTTAAAAGCGGCGGGACATAGTCGACGCCGTTGATGAGGCCGTTGGCGATCGAGGGGGCCGCGCCCAGCACGATGACGAAAAGAATCGCCTGCTCGGACAGCTGAAAAAGCAGGATCGCCAGCGGGAACCAGGCGATCGACGGCAACGTCTGCAGGCCGGTGATCAGCGATCCGATGGCCGCCCGCAAAGCCTTGACCCGTACCACAGCGATGCCGACCACACCACCGATCACCGTCGCCACCGCGAACCCGGTGACCGCCCGGGTCATCGTGATGCCGATGGCCTGCCAGAAGCCGGCGGTGAAAATGTTCTGCCACAGCCAGGAAAACACCTCCGGCGGCGCGGGCAACACGTACGACGGTTTCCAGCCGGACCAGACAACCAGCTGCCACGCCAGCAAAACCAGCACAATGGCCAGCACTTTTGGCCAGGTCGCGGCCCACAGCCGGGACCAGAATCCGGCCGTACGCCCGATGTTCAGCTCCAGCGCGTCCAGGCCGGCGAGCTCGGCCCGGCCAACGGCGGCTTTGTCCAGATCAGCGGCCATGGCGGCGAACCTCCTCGCGGAGCCGGTCGGTCACCTTCGCGGCCAGCTGGGACACTTCCGGCGAGTCGATCCGACGCGGCCGCGAGTAGTCCACCGCGAATTCCTCGACCACCCGGCCGGGCCGGCTGGACAGCAGCACGATCCGGTCGCCGAGGCGAGCCGCCTCCCTGACGTTGTGGGTAACGAAAAGAACGGTCAGGTTGCGCTCGGACCAGATGCGTTCGATCTCGTCGTGCAGCACGTCCCGGGTCATCGCGTCCAACGCGCCGAACGGCTCGTCCATCAGCAGTACGGGTGAATTCGACGCGAGGACGCGAGCCAGCGCGACCCGCTGGCGCATGCCGCCGGACAGCTCATGCGGCCGTTTTCCGGCGAAATCCAGTAGATGTACGGTCTCCAGCAGCTCACGGGCGCGCGCTCGCCGCTCGTCGCGGCCGACTCCATGCAGCCGCATCGGCAGCTCGACATTGGCGCTGACCGTCAGCCATGGCATCAGGCCGGGCTCCTGGAACATCAGCGCGGCCGCCACCCCGCCGGTGTCGATCGTCCCGCTGGTCGGCTTGTCCAGACCCGCCACCAGGGACAACAGCGTACTTTTGCCACACCCCGAAGCGCCCACCAAACAGACGAACTCGCCGGGCTGGACGGTCAGGCTGATCCCGTCCAGGGCCACCACCCGTCCGGCACGGTTCCCGAACGCCTTCCCCACACCAGCGATGTGGACGGCCGGCGACGCGACTTTTTCGTCACGCGGCCTGACTTGGGTACTCGTCACGGTCATGTGCTCGGCTCCGGGATGGTGGTTTGGTGCGCCGCGGTGAGCACCTGGTTGAGGATCGTCAGGTCGTACAAACCCTTCAGATTCGGCTTCTCCAACAGTCCGACGTCAACAGCGTGATTGGCACCGGTCACCAGGGTGGAGGCGAGCGGATCATTGGTGAAGTCGATGGTCTTCCACGCCTCCGCGATCAGCGCCGCGTTCGGCTTCTTGCCGGTCAGCTTGCCCAGCGCGGTGACCACGTCCGCCTGCGCTTTGGCCGGGTTGCTGGCAATCAGCTGGTTCGCGGCCACCTGACCGGCCAGCACCGCCTTCACCAGATCGGGGTGCTTCTGCAAAAAGTCGGTGCGCACGATGATGTTGGTGATCACGAACTTGCGGCCCGGCCACAGGTCCCGCTCGTCGACCAGCACCTTGCCACCGGCCTTGACCAACGTGGACGCGGTCGGCTCCGGCACCCAGGCGCCGTCGATGGCGCCCGTACCAAACGCGTCCACGGTCACCGCGTTGTCCTGCGGGGTGATGTGTACGTCCCCGCCGCCGTCCTTCGTGGTCGTGAAACCCTGCTGCTTCAGCCAGTAGCGCAGCGCCACGTCCTGGGTGTTGCCCAGCTGTGGCGTAGCGATCTTCTTGCCGCGCAGGTCAGCGGCCTTGGTGATGGACGGCTTGACCACCAGCTCAACCCCACCGGACGCTGATCCGGAGATGACCTTGAGCGCCTGGCCCTTGGATTTCACGTACGCGTTGACCGTCGGACTCGGCCCGATGTAGCCGATATCGATCGCGCCGGAGAACAGCGCCTCGATCTCGGCGGGCCCCGCGTTGAAACTCTGGGTGGTGAGTTTCGCCGCGCCGAGTTCCTTCTGGAAAAGGCCTTCCTGGACGCCGATGATGGCCGACGCATGCGTCAGGTTGGGGAAATAGCCGAGCCGTACGGCATCCGCGGACCCGCCGGAGCCGGACCCGCAGGCGGTCAGCCCGGTGGCAACGACCGCTGCCGCGGCTGCTGCCGTGAGGATGGTCCGCCAGCGGCGGCGAGGTGATGCTGACACAGATTTCTCCCAGGGATTTACGCGGACCTATCGCGACAAAGGCGGATTTCAGGGGCGCTGACGAGAGCGCGCCGGGACGTCGTCGTCCTACGGCAGAGTCAGTGACAACATGCGGCGCTGAAGACACGGCACATGTCGATGTGCCGGCGGCTCACCAGCCGAAGCGAACGCATAACACGTGATGCTACGGACTCGACACCACCACGTCACCCCCCGTCCGCGAGCACCCCGTACCGAAATGCCCTATATGACGGCGTGACGTACACCGCAAAGTCCTTTGACGACCACCACCCCTCAGCGGCCGTCGTCGGAGGCCAGTGTTGTTGATCATGGGTAACCAGGTGCGGCGCGAAACTGTCGTACCCCTCCGGCAGATTTGCCCCCACCCAGTGACGGGTGGGGGGCGGGTTCGAGGACCAATGTCCAACTAAAAATTAAGGTCCACCTCTCAACCCACCCCCCGCCCGTTCAAAGGGAGGGGGAAAGAAAAACAGACACCTACGACAATTTCGCGCCCCATCGGTGTGTCGGGGTCGCGAGCTCGACGTTATTTCGCCCAGGGGATGGGGAGGCCGGCGCGGTCGTGGAATGCGGCCGTGTCGACGATGACGTGGTTCTCGTCGACGAGGCCTTCGACGGTGTGGATCCGGTCAATGCCGCTGATTTCGAAGGGTCCGCGGCGGCCGGTGGCCTGCATAATCCAGCGTACGAAGGAAAAATCGCCGCTCGACGCGGACTCGGCGACCGTCAGCCGTACGTCCGGCAGCGCCTCCAGCAATGCCGCGATGCAACCGACATAGTCCACTTTGCCGCGTACCGGCTCGGCTGTTCCGGCCCAGTGACCCACCACGTCGTCCGTCAGGATGGGCGCCACCAGCGTCGCGTCCGGGCGCGACCAGAATGCCTCGAAGCCCCGCACCGACCAACCTTGTTGATTTGTCATAAACCGCAGCCAAGCAAGCGGGCCGCGGAGTTGTCGATTACTTCGGAGGTAGGTCAGGCCGGCGCGAGCGAGCCGGTACGGAACTCCTGCGGGCTGACCCCGCGGACCCGCTTGAAAGCGGCGCTCAGCGCGAACGAACTGCCATAACCCACCTGGCGGGCGACCGCGCCGACGGTGGCGTCGGGTTCGCGGAGCAGGTCGGCGGCCAGCGCCAGCCGCCAGGCGGTCAGATACGCCATCGGGGGCTCACCGACCAGGTCGGTGAAGCGGCGGGCGAGCGCCGCGCGGGAGACACCGACGGAGGCGGCGAGCCGCTCGACCGTCCAGGGCTCGGCCGGGTCGTGATGGAGCGTACGCAACGCGCGCCCGACCACCGGGTCGCCATGCGCGCGATACCAGGCCGGCGCCTCGGCACGGGCGAACCACGTACGCAGCACCGCGATCAGCAGCAGGTCCAGCAACCGGTCCAGGACCGCGTCCTGACCCGGCTCGTCCTTGCCGATCTCGTCGTTGAGCAGCGGAATCAGCGGGCAGCTCCAGCTGTCCGCGGTGAGCACCAGCAGAGCGGGAAGCGCGTCCAGCAGCCGCCGGCTGATCTCGCCAGGCAGTTGGTACGCGCCGGTAAGCAGCATCGTCGAGCCGTCCGGGTTGTCGCCCCACGTACGTGTCCCGAGATCCCACGGGCCGCACAGATCGTCGCCGGTCAGCGTGGCGCTGTGGTTGCCAGGCAGGATCACCGTGCTCGGTTTGGTCGCCGGTTCGTCGGCCACCGTGTACGGCTCCGGCCCACGCACCACCGCGACGTCGCCGGGCCCGAGCCGCACCCGCTCGCCGCGGTCCGGCAACACCCAGGCGTGCCCGCGTACGACACAGATCAGGGTCAGCGGCGCCTCGTCCTGGATCCGCAGCCCGAAAGGTGGCTCCAGCACCGAGCGCATCAGGAAGGCACCGCGTGCCCGCGGCCCGTCCAGAAGCCCAGCCAACGCGTCCATAGGGCTAAGACTAGACGCTCGAACATGGAACTGAGCTGCTCAACCATGTTCCGTCTCACCGGACCGCATTTGACTGTACGTATGGAGAAAACAACTGTGGTCCTTGGTGGTACCGGGAAAACTGGCCGCCGGGTGGTCGACCGGCTGCTCGACCAGAACAGGCCGGTGCGGGCCGCGTCTCGTACCGGCACACCGCCCTTCGACTGGGCCGATCAACGAACCTGGCCGGCGCTGCTGGAAAACGCCGCCGCCGCGTACATCGCCTACTACCCCGACCTCGGCAGCCCGGAGGCGACCGCGACGATCGCCGCCTTCACCGAGCTGGCGGTCAGCGGCGGCGTCCGGCGGCTGGTGCTGCTTTCTGGCCGCGGCGAGGAGAACGTGCTGCCCAGCGAACAGGTCGTACGCGAATCCGGGGTGGAATGGACGATCATCAGGTCGAGCTGGCTGGCCCAGAACTTCAGTGAGGATTTCCTGCTGGAGCCGGTCGCCCACGGCGAGGTCGTGCTGCCGACTGGTCAGATCCGGGAACCCTTTGTCGACGCCGACGACATCGCCGACATCGCCGTTGAGGCGCTGACCGGCTCCCGGCATGCGGGCGAGCTGTACGAGGTGACCGGCCCGCGGCTGATGACTTTCGCCGACACCGTCAGGGAGATCGCGCAGGCGTCCGGCCGGGATATTCGGTACGTGTCGGTGTCCATCGGCGAATTCGCCGCCGGACTGCGGCAGCAAGGCATGCCCGAAGAACACATCCCCTTCTTCGCCGACCTCTTCGAGCGCGTACTCGACGGCCGCAACGAACACCTCACCGACGGCGTGGAACGCGCGCTCGGCCGCCCACCCCGCGATTTCGCCGACTACGCGAAAAGTACCGCCGCCACCGGTGTCTGGGGCCTACCGTCGGACGCTTCACAAACCTGAGGAACAGCTGAGAATCCGTCCGGGAACCCGGCGAAACCGGCAGCTCGGACGGGATCCGACTGGCTCTGCGGGTTTCTTCTCGACCTCCCCTATTGCGTCCCGGCCGTGGCCGTGTCACGCTTATCACGCAGCGCAGCCCCGACCGCTCCCCCCGTGGCGGCCGGGGCTTTGCTGCATCTACGGCAGGTGTGTTTCCACCACCGCCGCTGCCTCCGCGCGGCGCCCTCGGCGACCAAACCCGGTGGCGTAGACAACCAGGGTATGGCGGCTTTTGCCACATAAATGCTTGATGAGTGGACTGTCGCCTATCAGCCGTTACAGCACGTTACCCCACAGCGAGCGAACGTCGGAGTTGGCGCGGGGTCACCACGGCGCTGGGTGGCCGAGTAGCCTGGCGCCACCAGAACAGAACGAGCGCCAAGGAGAGGCAGCAGACGATGACCGACGCGCCGCACTCGCCGCGGCTCGATGCCCCGGACTCCGGCATCGGCGGATCGGGACTCGCCGTGGCGGTCGCCGAGGACAGCCCCCGACTGGCCGTGGTCACGGTCTCCGGAGAGCTGGACATGGCCACCGAACCGCAGTTCTCCGCCGAAGTGGGGGCCCAGCTGCCGCCCGGCCGTGAGATCCTGGTGCTGGACCTCGACGGCGTCAGCTTCATGGGCTCGGCCGGCCTTAAGGCCCTGGTGGAGTTGCAGCAGCTGGCCGATCGTCACGGCGCCCGACTGCGGCTAGTGCTCGGCCAGTCCCCGACCGGCCGGCTGCTGGAGCTGACCGGGCTGCGCACAACTTTCGCGCTTTTCGAAACAGTCGAGGAAGCCCGCAAGGCTGCCTGACGTCCGTACGAGCCGTAGCCTGAGCACGTGACCAGTCGCGGATTGGGCTTGCCCGACCATATCCAGGCCTGCCTGTTCGACCTGGACGGCGTGCTCACCCAGACCGCGAAGGTGCACGCGGCCGCCTGGAAACAGATGTTCGACGACTTCCTCCGCGGTTGGGCTGACCAGCACGGACAGCGGTTCGTCGGCTTCGATCAGGTTGACGACTACGACAGGTATGTGGACGGCAAGCCGCGCGACGACGGCACCCGGTCATTCCTCGCCTCCCGTGGCATCGAGCTGCCGGACGGCGGCCCGAACGACTCGCCGGACGCGCCAACCGTGCACGGCCTTGGCGTACGCAAGAACGACCTGGTGCTGGCGAAGATCCACCAGGACGGCGTCGAACCGTACGACGGCTCGGTCCGCTATTTGCGCGCGACGGCCGCCGCCGGACTGCGGCGGGCGGTGGTGTCATCCAGTACGAACTGCAAGGACGTGCTGGTCGCGGCCGGCATCGACGGCCTGCTGGACGTACGCGTCGATGGCGTGGTCGCGCGGGAGCGCGGGCTCGCCGGCAAACCTGCCCCGGACACCTATTGGGCGGCCGCGAAGGAGCTGGGTGTGCCGCCCTCGCGAGCCGCGGTGTACGAGGACGCGCTGGCTGGGGTCGAGTCCGGCCGAGCTGGCCAGTTCGGCTTCGTGATCGGCGTCGACCGTGTCGGACAAGCCGCCGAGCTGAGCAAACACGGCGCCGACGTGGTGGTGAACGATCTCGCCGAGCTGATCGAGGGCCCGTGATCCGGCATCCTGCCTTCCAGGTCCGGCCCTGGAGCCTGGTGGAAAGCGCTCTGGACCTTGCGGTGCTGGCCCAGACCGAGTCACTTTTCGCGCTGTCCAACGGTCACATCGGCTGGCGCGGCAACCTCGACGAGGGCGAACCGCATGGCCTGCCCGGCAGCTACCTGAACGGCGTCCACGAGCTGCGCCCGCAGCCGTACGCGGAAGCCGGCTTCGGCTATCCGGAGTCCGGCCAGTCGATTCTGAACGTCATCAACGGCAAGGTGATGCGGCTGCTGGTCGACGACGAGCCCTTCGACATCCGGTACGGGGAGCTTCGCGCGCATCGCCGGGAGCTGGACTTCCAGACCGGGATTCTGGATCGTACGGTCGAATGGGAGTCGCCGGCCGGCCAGGTCGTCCGGGTCAGCTCGCAGCGGCTGGTGTCCTTCCCGCAGCGGGCGATCGCGGCGATCCGCTACCAGGTCGAGGCGGTCGACACGGCAGTGCGGATCGTGTTGCAGTCCGAGCTGGTCGCCAACGAGCAGCTGCCGGTCGCCGCGAACGACCCGCGATCGGCCGCGGCGCTCGGAAAAGCGCTGATCCTGGAGGACGGCGGCAGCCTGGACGCGGCGGGCTACCTGGTGCACCGGACCGAACGCAGCGGCATCCGGGTGGGTGCCGCGATGAACCACGAGGTCGACGGGCCGGCGGACACGTCGATGGAGTCGACCACGTTCCACGACGTGGCCCGCACGATGGTGTCGGCCACGCTCGCGCCCGGCGAGCGGCTGACAGTGGTGAAATACGTGTCGTACGGCTGGTCCGGGACCCGGTCGCTGCCAGCCATCCGCGACCAGCTGCAGGCCGCTCTCACGCTGGCCCGCAAGTCCGGCTGGCCGGGTCTTTGCGAGGCACAGCGAGAATTCCTCGCTGGCTTCTGGAGCAACGCGGACGTACGCCTGGATGGCGACCTGGAGTTGCAGCAAGCGGTCCGGTTCGGACTTTTCCATGTTCTGCAGGCATCCGCGCGCGGCGAGGGACGGGCGGTGCCAGCGAAGGGGCTGACCGGTCCTGGCTACGACGGGCACACGTTCTGGGACGCCGAGACTTTCGTGCTCCCCGTCCTCACGTTGACCTATCCGGCGGCCACCAAACACGCCCTGCGGTGGCGGCACAGCACCCTGCCGGCCGCGCTGGAAAGGGCGCAGCAGCTCGGATTCGCCGGCAGCGCCTTCCCATGGCGGACCATCGACGGCGCGGAATGCTCTGGATACTGGCCGGCCGGCACGGCCGCTTTCCATATCAACGCGGACATCGCGGCCGCCGTACTGAACTACTGCCGGGTGACCGGCGACGCCGACTTCATGTCCAGCTACGGCATTGAGCTGCTCGTCCACACCGCGCGGCTCTGGTCGTCGCTGGGCCATCGCGGCCGGGACGGCCGGTTCCGGATCGACGGGGTGACCGGCCCGGACGAATACAGCGCGATCGCCGACAACAACGTCTACACCAACCTGATGGCGCAACAGAACCTGCGCGCCGCGGCCGAGGTGGCTCGCAAGTTTCCGGTACGCGCAAAGGAACTTGAGGTCTCCGCGCTGGAGATCGCCGGCTGGGCGGACGCGGCGGCCACGATGTACGTGCCCTACGACGAAAAACTTGGGGTGCACCCACAGTCCGACGGCTTCACCGGCCACCAGCCGTGGGATTTCGAGAAAAACGACTGCTATCCGTTACTGTTGCACTATCCGTATTTCGACCTCTACCGCAAGGCCGTGGTGAAGCAGGCCGACCTCGTACTGGCCATGCAGCACCGGCCAGACGCCTTCACCGACGACGAAAAGACCCGGAATTTCGCTTACTACGAAGCGATAACAGTAAGGGACTCCTCTCTTTCGGCCGGCACCCAGGCGGTGCTGGCGGTCGAGGTCGGGCAGGTGGAACTGGCGTACGCGTATGTGGGCGAAGCCGCCCTGATGGACATCGACGACCTGGAACACAACACCGCCGACGGCCTGCACATCGCCGCGCTCGCGAGCGGCTGGACCGCGCTGGTCGCCGGTTTCGGCGGCCTCCGGGTGACCGACGACGGCGTGTGTTTCGCGCCACGGTTGCCACCTGGGCTGGACGGCTTCGCTTTTCGGGTGTGCATAAGGGAAACACCGATCCGCGTCGAAGTCGGCGCCGAGTCGGCCACCTACACCGCGCTGGACGGCGACCAGATCACTATCCGCCACCACGGCACGGTCCAGGACCTGCTACCCGACACCCCGGTCTCGCTGCCCATCCCACCCGCACCGCCCACCCGCCCAGTGCACCAACCCGCCGGCCGCTCCCCGCAGCCCCGCCACCTCCGGTAGCGCCTTTGTCCGCAACGCCCGTTGCTTGCGACTCGCGCAAGCAACGGGACTACGGCGAGGTCACGCGAGGCTGCCGCGGAGGGCGGTGATGCGGTCGACGGCGGCGGTGAAGTCGGCGGCCGGGAGTTGGCCGGACTGCAGGGCGTCGGCGAGTGCGGTGGTGGCCTGCTGGCCCTGGGTCACGTCCTGCGCCGAGCACAGCACCAGATCCATGCCGGCCTGCGCGGCCAGCACGCTGCGTTGCCCTGTCGTGCCGTACGACTTGAGGGCGCCGGCCTCGATCGCGTCGGTGATTGTCACGCCCCGAAAGCCCATGTGAGCACGCAGTTCGTTCTGTACGACGGTGGTCGACAAGCCGGCGGGTCGGTTCGCGTCAAGCGCCGGGTAGACGGCCCACGAGGTCATGATCAGCTTGACGCCGGCGGTGATGGCCGCACCGTAAGGCACCTCATCCGCGCCGCGCAGCGTCGACATCGGCACGTTGAGGGTGACCGGCCCGAGGTCGGTGTTCTGGCTCTGGGTGGCCGCGCCGAGCCCCGGGAAATGCTTCGCGGTGGCGGCGACCTTGAGCGCCTGCTGAGCGACGATGAAGTTCTTGCCGAGCGGCCCGACCTTCGCCGAGTCCTGGCTGTAAGAACGGCCATACTCGTCGATGAAGTTGCCCGGCGTACGGAAAACATCGAGCACCGGCGCGAGGTTCACGTTCATGCCGACGCCGTGCAGGGTGTTGGCCGCGCCGGTGCCGGCCTGGCTGGCCAGCGCGAGGCTGTTCGAGGACGCGCCGATCTGCTTTTCCGACAGCGACGGCTCACCGGGCAACCGGCGGACCTGGCCGCCCTCCTGGTCCGTCATCAGCAGCAACGGCTGCGAAACCGGACTTTGTTGCTGCGCCTGGACCAGTTGCGTGATGACCGAAGCGATCTGGCTGGGACTGGAGATGTTCGGCTTGAAGAAGATCACCCCGGCGGCCTGGCCGGCCTTGATCGCCTGCAGGAGCGCCGCGGGCGGAGTGAGGCCCGCGTACGAGTAGATGATCCGCTGACCAGCCTCCTGTTGAACTGTCAGATGGACCTTCGGACGTGTCGTGGCGCTTGCGTCGTGCGCCGGAGAACTGGCGAACGTACAGGCCGCGACCACCGTCAGGGCCGACGCCGATGCGATTACCCACCGTGCCCAATGCCGTGTCATGGGGCTATTAAAGCGGGTAATTGACTCACACAAAACCTGTGTCTGCCGAAATATACAAACATTTATTCACATTTTACTGTCCACATCGCCCCATCAGGGACAGCGCACGGACGGGACATACACTCCGGGAGTGACCGCTTCCGTCGTACGAACGCCTGTCGCGGTCACCACATGGCGGCCGGAGCTGCCGGTGGACGTACGGATGACGCTCGGCTCGATGGTGCGTGGCGGCGCGGACCCGTGCCATCGGTACGCGACCGACGGGTCGTTGTGGCGCACCAGCCGGATGCCCGCCGGGCCGGCGACTTTCCGGCTCACCCAGCGCGGCCTGCACGAGGTGACCTGTGAGGCCTGGGGCCTTGGCGCAGAGGAGGTCGTCGCCTCGCTGCCGGACATGCTGGGCGGCCGGGACGACCCGGCCGGCTTCGACCCGCGCCATCCACTCCTGCGTGACGCGTACGCGCGCCATCCGGGCCTGCGGGTGCCGCGGACCGGGCGGGTGATGGAAGCGCTGATCCCGGCGATCCTCGAGCAAAAGATCACCGGAAAGCAGGCGCACAGTGCTTTTCGTTGGCTGCTGAGAAAGTACGGCGACGCCGCGCCGGGTCCGGCGCCGGCCGGCATGGTGGTCATGCCCACTTCCGAGCAATGGCGGCATATTCCGTCGTGGGACTGGCACCGGGCCGGCGTCGAACCGCCCCAGTCGCGGACGGTGGTGACCTGCGCGCGGGTCGCGAACCGGCTGGAGGAATGCGTTGGTTTGCCGATGGAAGACGCTTATCGTCGAATGCGGTCCATTCCCGGGGTAGGGCTGTGGACGGCCGCCGAGGTGGCCAGCAGGGCGCTCGGCGACGCCGACTCGCTGTCCGTCGGTGACTATCACACCTGCAAAATCGTGGGATACGCCTTGACTGGCAAGCCTTTGGACGACGACGGCATGGTCGAGCTGCTGGAATCGTGGCGTCCGCATCGCTATCGGGTCGTACGACTGCTGGAACTGACGCCGGCCGCCCATCCGCCGCGCCGGGGGCCGCGGATGACCATCCAGGATCACCGACGGCACTGAACCAGGCCGTTGAGGATCACCTTTCGTACGGCGGCGAACTCGGCATCGATGGTGGGGATGGTCCACCGCCAGGAATGCAGTGGACTGCGGAAAACCACGGTCGCGTCGAACACCGCCTGCGCGGCGGTGGATGGATCCGTTTCGGCGAACTCACCGCGGCCGATCCCGTCCACGATGATGGTCGTCAGCTGCGCCACCAAATCACGCAAATGTTCGACGACGGTTTCGCTGGAATGGTCGGCCAACACCGCATAGGTCGCGAACAGTGCGGGGTCCGCTGCCGCTTTTTCCTTCTTTGCCAAGAAGAGAGCGAGCAGCCAGCGGTCCAACCGGTCCGCCGCCGGACCATCTCGCTCGACGATCTCGGTGAGCCCGGCGCACGCGTGGTCCAGCCAGCGCCGGGTGACCGCCTCGCGCATCGCCGTTTTGCTGGGAAAATGCCGGTAAACACTGCCGTGGCTGACATTCAACTCGCGGGCCACGTCGACCACGGTCGCCTTTCCCGGCCCGTACCGGCGAAGCACGTCCTCAGTGGCTGTCAGGATCTGCTCCGCCGTCAACGCGGTCTCATTCACTTTTCGCTGTCCAACATGGCCATCGACGCCGTCGGGTAGCGGTCCCCGGCCGCCGCGCCGGCCGGGATGGCCTTCTCGATCCGCTCCAGATCGTTGGCGTCCAACGAAATGTCCAGCGCGGCCAGCGACTCGGCCAGTCGGATACGCCGGCGCGTACCGATCACCGGCACGATGTCGTCACCGCGATGCAGCGCCCACGCGATCGCGATCTGCGCCACCGTCGCCTCCTTGGCCTGCGCGACGACGCGGAGTTCATCGACCAGCCGGAGATTGTGGTCCAGGTTCTCGCCCTGGAACCGCGGGCTGTGAGCACGGAAATCGCCGGAGCTGCCGGCCGAATACTGCCCGGAAAGCAGGCCACGGGAAAGCACCCCATACGCCGTGATGCCGATGCCCAGCTCCCGGCAGGTAGGCAGGATCTCGTCCTCTATTGCGCGCGACAGCAGCGAATACTCGATTTGCAGGTCCACGATCGGGTGCACCGCCTGCGCCCGCCGAATCGTCTCGACGCCGACCTCGGAAAGCCCGATGTGACGGATGTAGCCAGCGTCCACCAGTTCGGAAATGGCGCCGATCGTCTCCTCGACCGGCACCGCCGGGTCCAGCCGGGCCGGCCGATAAATGTCGATGTAGTCCACGCCGAGCCGGTTGAGGGAATATGCCACGAAATTCCGGACCGCGGCCGGCCGCCCATCGAACCCTCCCCAGCCGCCGCCTGGCCTGCCCAGCATGCCGAATTTGACGCTGATCACCGCGTCTTCGCGGTGCCGCCCCTTCAGCGCCCGGCCGACCAGCAGCTCATTGTGGCCCATGCCGTAAAAATCGCCGGTGTCGAGCACCGTCACGCCAGCGTCCAGCGCCGCGTGGATCGTGGCCACGCTCTCGTCGTCGTCAGCGGACCCGTAAACGCCGGACATCCCCATGCACCCGAGCCCGACCGCTGATACCCGCGGCCCATTCGTACCCAATCCACGCTTCTGCACAGCCGCCTCCTGGTGATGATCTGTCACCAGCATCGCATAACAACTGACAGATTTCAATCTCTGTCAGTTGTCACGCGGCGGGATGTCAGAAGAGGGCGTTGAGAGTGGCGTACGGGAGGCCGTCGGCGAGAGTGTCGTACGTGCCGGAGGTGACCAACTCGGTGGCGGCTTGGCTGGTCAGGGCATACGCGGCCTGGGCGATCGCCTGGCCGACGCTGACCCTGGCCACCCCGAGGTCGGCGAGTTCGCCGACGGTGAGCGCGCCAGGGCCGACCATCACGTTGAGCGGCCCGGCGATGCCGTTGACGAGCTTGCCAATGGTGGTCGCGTCGGCGGCTCCCGGCACGAAGATGCCGTCGGCGCCGGCGGCCAGGTAGGCCTGCGCCCGGTGCAGGGTCTCGTCGACGGTGCCGGCGCCGAACAGGTAGACATCGGTACGGGCATTGACAAAGAGGTCCGATCCGGCCGCCTCTCGGACGACCGCGAGGCGAGCGCTCTGGTCCTGGACGCTGAGCAGCGCCCCCGAGGCGCTGTCCTCGAAGTTCACCCCGACGGCACCGGCCGCGACCACCGCGCGTACGACCGCGGCCAGCTCGTCGAGGTGCTGGCTGTAGCCGCCTTCGATATCAGCGGTGACCGGCACGTCGACCGCGTCGCTGATGCGCGCGATCGCCTCGATCGCGGACGTACGGTCGAGGTTCCCACCGTCCGCCGCGCCCAGGCTCCAGGACACCCCGGCACTGGTGGTCGCGACCGCCGCCGCGCCGGCCCGTTCGACCAGCCGGGCGGACGCCACATCCCATGCGTTGGGCAGCACCAAAACCGGCCCGCTGTGCAGGTCGCGAAAAATCCTGGCTTTGTCTCGCTGATTCATTTCGTGGTTCTCCGGTCCAGAAAAGGCACCGCGCTTTCCAGCGCGGTGCCAAGTTTTTCAGAGACTGACGAGTAGTTCGTGGTCGATTTCCACAAACTCCACGATCAGGTCGGCGAACTGGCCGGCGATCAGCTCCTTGTACGCGGCCGAGCCGGTGTGGGCATCGTACGCCGCTTGGTCGGCGAAATGCTCAACGAAGAGCAAATAGTCCGGCCGGGCCGGATCCCGGTAGACCCGGAACGACCGCAACCCGGGCTCCTGCGCCGGGCCCTTGGGCGCGAACTCCTGGACGATGGCCTCGGCCGCGGCCTGGTTACCGGGCTTGAGTTCGATGGGAAACACCTTGATAAGCACGGAAATCCTTTTCGGTTTGGCGAACTGCTGACAGCGAGAAGCATCGTCTCGGGACCGGCCGAAGTCTCGCCACATTCGGACACGATGACGATGTCCGAATACGGCTAGCGCGCCGGCCGTCGTACGCCTATACCTGAGAAACGTGACGACATATTCGGCGGTGGTGACCACTGGGATCTACTGCCGGCCCGGGTGCGGCGCGAAGCCGCTGGCCGAGAACGTGCGGACCTTCGAGCTGGCGGCCGCGGCCGAGGTGGCCGGTTTCCGGGCCTGCCTGCGCTGCCGGCCCTATCGAGTGGCCGGCCCCATCAGCACCGATTCGCCGGAGTTGGTGTGCCGCGCGGTGCAGCTCATCATCGACGGCGCACTGGACGACGGCACCGAGGCGGATCTGGCTGCCCGGCTCGCCTTGTCGGCACGGCATTTGCGGCGGATTTTCCTCGCCCACCTCGGCGTCACGCCCGACCAGCTGGCTCGCTCCCGACGCGCCCACTTCGCTCGCCGAATGTTGGACGACTCCGACCTGACCGTCGCGGAAGTGGCTTTCGCGTCCGGTTTCGGGAGCCTACGCCAGTTCAACCGGGACATTCGCGAAGTTTTCCGTTCCTCACCAAAAGAACTACGCAACCGCCGACGCCGGTCCGACCGGCTCGCGGCCGATGGCGGACTCACCCTGCGGCTGCCCTTCCAGCCGCCGTACGACTGGGACAACGTCCAGGTTTTCCTTGCGGAGCGGGCCATTCCCGGAGTGGAGTCGGTGCAGGACGGCGTCTACCGACGTACGATCAGCCTCGACGGCGGGCCAGGTGTGCTGGAAGTGCGGCCCGGCAACGAAAGTTGTCTGTTGTTGCAGGCCCACCTGCCGTACTGGGAAGGCCTCATCCACGTCGTCGAACGCGCTGGCCGGATGGTGGGGCTCGCCGACCCGACGACCGGCCCGGGTGCTTGGGGCGCGTTCGAAATCGCCGCACATGCGATCGTCGCGCAGCACTGCGGCCTCGCGCGGGCACGTACCCGGATGGGCACCCTGACCCGGCACCTCGGCCAGCCGGTCGGCGGCCTCACGCACGGCCTCACGCACCTCTTCCCGTCCGCCGACCTGGTGGCCGGCGCCGACCTCACCGCCGTCGACCTCCCCCGCCGTACGGCGCAGACGCTGCGGTCCCTCGCCACCGCGGTCGCTGCCGGCACGGTGGTGCTTGACTGCGCCCTGCCGCTGCCCGACCTCGTACGTACGCTCACCGCCGTCAGCGGCCTCGGCGTACCAGCCGCCCACCACATCGCCACCCGCCTCGGCCACCACCTCCCCTAACCCGTCCCACTCTCGCCGTGGTTACGCGAGCAGAGGTCAGTCGCTGAGAGTGGTGATGAGGGACAGGAGGTGCTGGGCGGAGGAGTCCCACGAGAAGGCGGCGGCGCGGGTCCGGCCGGCGATAGCGAGGGCGGCGCGGCGGGCCGGTGCAGTGACGGATTGGACGGCCGAGGCGTACGAGCGAGGTGAGTCCGGGTCGAAGAAGGCGGCCGCGTCGGCGGCGACCTCGCGGAAAACTGGGAGCTCGCTGCAGACGACCGGGGTGCCCAGCGCCATCGCCTCGATGATCGGCAACCCGAAGCCCTCGTCTTTGGAGGCGGTGACCAGCGCGGCGGCGGATTTGAGCAGCTGGTGATAGTCCTGATCGCTGATGCCATGCCAGAAAACCACCTCGGCACCGGCGGGTACGAGTGCGCGCAGCTGCGCTTCGCGCTGCGGCTTGATCCGGCTGACCAGATGCAAAGTGTGGCCGGGCAGAAATTCCAGGCCCGCGACCAAAGTCTCGACATTCTTGTATTCCATGAAAGACCCCATGTAGACCAGGTCTTTCGTCGGCTCTACCGCGGCCGTGCCACCCAACCCGGGCTGCGGCGCGTTGTAGACAACCTCGACTGGGCGGCGAGTCAGCCGGTGCTCAAGAATGAGATCGCGGCTGGTCGAGGACACCGTGGCGACCGCGTCCGCGCGGTTGAGCAGCAGCCGTTGTGGCGTGTACGTCAGGTGATAAAGCCGCCAAATGAGCTGCACCGGCAGCGGAAGGAAACCCGGCGGCTGACGATGCCGGTAGTAGATCAGGTCATGCAGGGTGAGGATAAGCTTGAAGCGCCGGCCGAGGCTGCCGATCACCTGCATGGGACTGAAAACCACGTCGGCGCCGAGCTTGTTCAGCTTGCTGGAAAAGAAAAACTCGCGGACCGAGATCGGGTTGTTGAGCTGCACGTACGGCACATCCGGCAACAGCGCGAGCTGTCGCTGGTCGTGGATGATCATGGTCACTGGGTGGATCCGGCTGAAAGCCTCCAGCAGGCTGGCACCATAACGGCTGATGCCGTCGTGGGTGTCCATCCGCGTCCACCGCGCGTCAAAGAAGACATTCACGATGATGCCAGGAATTCACGGATCAACGCGGCCGCGGCGGCTGGCTTTTCGTAGTGGACGAGGTGACCGACCCCGGAAATCGTACGCAGCTGGCCATCGGCCAACTGCGGCAACAACCAGCGTTGGCCAGCCGGCGGCGCCATCCGGTCCCGCTCGCCGGCGATCAACAACGTCCGCATCGAAATGCCGGCGGCATAATCGCCGACGCCCGCTTCGCCGACCTCGGAAAAGGCCTCCACCAACAGCTGGCGATTGTGGAAATCGCTGAAATGCAGTAAATGCCGGCGGTGAATGTCCTTGCGTAGCTCACGATCGCGGGTGACCGCCATCGCCGCGCTCATCGAGAGCGTGAAAGCCTTGCTGGCCAACAGAACGTGACCGGCACGGGGTGGCGCGGCGGCCGCGAGGCGATAATACGCGGAAGCGAGCCGCAACCCGAGCCGACCCGGTCCGCCACGCGCCGGCACCGGCGTCGCCAACGAATTGACCAAAATCAACGAACTCACCAGCGATGGCTCGGTGGCCGCGATGCGAGCGGCCACGATGGAGCCGAAGGAATGTCCGAGCAGCACCACTGGCCCGACCGCCAGCTGCCGGATCAGGCCCGCGATGACCGTCGCATAGCCGGCGACATCGTGCTTGCGGCCCGGCATCGGCGGCGAGGCACCAAAACCTGGCAGGTCCGGGCTGACCACCTGGAATTCCGACAGGTTTCCGGCGATCAGCTCCAAACCCTGGTGGGTGCCGCGAAAACCGTGCACCATCACGATCACCGGCGAATGACCGTCCAGGCGCGGAGTCGGATAATACGTCCAATAGCGCACCTGCGCACCATCCACGACCGCGGTCGCCGGCACCGAGGCCCGTACGCCATCCGCCCTGGGCACAGCCGGGACGGTGGTCACCTGGCCCGGCCGGACAGCCGGGCCAGCTGGCTGCGCAGGCTGATCCGGGCGGCCGGCTGGAGCGCGGCACGGGAGACACCGGAACCGGCGATCAGCTGCTCGACCAGGTCGGCCGGCGAGCCGTCGATGACCGCGCGGTAGATGTCTTCGAAGGTGCTGAGCACGGTGGCGATGTCGTGGCTGGCGATGATCCGGCTGCTGGCGGCACCGAAGGTGGCCCGCAGCAGGGGGTCGCCGAGCAGCTCCTGCAACCGGCGAGCGAGGCCGTCCACGTCACCGGGCTCGAAGAGCCAGCCGTTCTCGCCCGGGCGTACGAGGTGCGGCAACGCCATCGCGTCGGCGGCGACGACGGGCTTGCCCGACGACATCGCCTCCATGGTGGCGATGCTCTGCAGCTCGGCGATGCTCGGCATGCAGAACACGTCGGCCGCCGCGTACGCGTCACGGACTTCCTCGTCGGTCACCAGGCCGGTGAAGTGCACCCGGTCGGCGAGCCCCAGCTCGGCGGCCAGTGCCTGCAGCGGCTGCCGGCAGGCACCGCTGCCGACCACGGTCAGGTGCGGCGGCTCGGGCAGCTCGATCCGGCCGAGCGCCCGGATCAGCTCGTCGATCCGCTTTTCCTCGTCGAGGCGACCGACGAACGTCACCATCGGCGGCCGCGGCTCCGGATGTGCTGCCTTGAACTCGTCGGCGTGGCGCTTATAGACATCGACGTCGATGCCGCAGGAGACCGGGATCGCGATCGCCGGGAAGCCGTTGTCGTGCAGCAGCTCGACCGCCCGCGCGGTCGGCGCGGTGACCACCTGCGCGCGGATGTAGCGCCGGATCACCGACCGCCACAGGTGCCGGCCGGCCATTCCCCGTACGAAATGGGGCAGGTGCAGCGAACCGTAGAGGTTCTCCGGCATGAAGTGGTTGGTGGCGACCACCGGGATGCCGCGCTTGGGCCCCTGGCTCAGCAGCGCGCTGCCGAACAGGAAGTGCGACTGGATGTGGACCACGTCCGGCTTGACCGTGTCCAGCAGCCGAGCGGTGGCCGGATGGATCCGCCAGACCGGGGTGAGCCGGAAGGTGGGGTGGAACCAGGTCGTCGGGTACGAGCCGATCCGATGCACCGTGACGCCGTGGTAGTCGGTCACCTCGTCGTGGATGGTCCGCGACGGGCACACCACGTGCACCTCGTGGCCGCGCTCGACCATGCCGCGGGCCAGCCGGGAACCGAACCGGGCGGCGCCGTTGATGTCCGGCGGGAAGGTGTCGGCGGCGATCAGGATCCGCAGCTTGCGTTCGGTCAGCCCGAGCAGCGCGGCGGTCGCCAACGACGACGATCCGGTGGGCTCGTCCTTGTGCTCCAGCCGGCGCAGCCGCTCCGGGTGGTAGCGGGCCAGGATCGCCACCCCGACGCAGGCCGCCAGCGCGCCGACGACCTCACCGGTGATGATCCACACGTTGTTGCGTACGCCTTCACCGAGCACCCCGATGCCCAGGCCCACCGCGACCAGCGGGTCGACCACGGTCAGGCACGCGACGACCAGGTCGGGCGGACCGCTGGAATACGCCAGCTGCAACATGATCACGCCGACGACCAGCGACAACACCAGGAAGAGCACGGACAGCAGCGGGATGCCGGTGATGCCCTCGGTGCCGAACCCCTGCATGATGCTGCGCATCTGCAGTGACACATAGCCGTATCCGATGCCGGCGCCGGTGGCCAGCGCCACGCACCGCACGTTGCCCTTGGCCAGCAGACTGACCAGGCAGAGCACGCCCAGCCCCAGGCCGACCAGCTGGGTGGCCCGGGTCTCGGCGTCCGCACCCACCACGGTGGAGGTCGCGCCGTTGGCCGCGACCAGCACGAACAGCAGCAGGCCGGCGACCGTGGCCACCATCCCGGCGGTGGCCCGGTGACCGAGCCGGCCGCGGCTGGATCGCGCGTACAAAAGCACGGTCAACGGCAACGCGAGCGCACCGACCGGCTGCACGATGGTCAGCGGCGCGAACCCGAGCGCGAGCAGATGCGAGACGACCCCACCGACGATCACCGTGAGACCGAGCAGCCACCGTGGTGTCCGCAAGAGGTGCAGGAGACCGGCGGCACCAAGCTTGTTCTCGCCGCTGACCTCCCCGACCGCGCCGTGCTGCAACCAGGCGCCGGCCGCGTAACAGCACGCGCCGAAGGCGGCCAGGAGAATGGCGACACCAGTGATTGCGGTCATCTGCGGCTACATCCGTACCGGGCGGCGGTCGTCATCGTCGACTTCATGTTCACTGCCCAACTTTGCCTGGTTATGAACAACCGGTGACAACCTAAGGTCGCCATCGGTCGGGACTTCACGTTGGCGACACCTAAGGCGCGAATTAACCTTATGCCCGGGACGCTGAGACGTAGCTGAGCGACTGCTGAGAATTCGCGCCACGGCCAGCCTCCCCACTGCCCGGCCGTTCAGCGGTGAATCGGCTACATCGCCGAACCGGCTCTACAACAGAGAATAGGCCAAACCACCCCCGGTCTCGCCACCCGGAGGTGCTACCCCGCACTACCCCTAAAGGTGGAGAGTCCGCTGGTCAATCATCCTTGAGACTAAGTATGTCCACTCTGGACGCCGGCCGGGAATGAGGTTAACGACGAATTCACCAGCATTCCCCAACAAAATTGTCAGCTGCGATCAACGGACTCCGGCGGCAGCGGTTGGCGTTCCATGCCCCGGCGGTGGAAGAACGCACCCATCGAGCCGGCTACCGTGGCGACCACGGTGATCGCGTAGAACTCCAAGATGAGGTCGATCACCCGGGCCGCCGGGCTGATCGGGTTGGCGAGGTTGGACGACACCGTCAGCAGCTGCCCGGTCGTCCAGAACAGCGCGTCACCGTACGAGTGGATCTGGCTACCCTGCGCGCCCATCTCGACAAACATGATCGGCACGCTCGCGACGAGGTCCACCACCACACTCAGGATGAGCAGGAAGCCGAGCCGCTCGCGTAGATGCAGATGCGTCGGGCTGGTCCCCCGGATGACGTGGTAAATCTCCCGAAACGCCCGTCCCATCAACCCCACCACCGGCATCCGCCCAGTATGGACTTCGCCGCGGCCTACTCCGGCAGCAGCGTAACGCCTCAACGTGTTGCGGCAGTACGACCGTGAAGTGACGCAGGTCAAGGGTGGCGACTTCACGCACGCCGAGTCGCTCGGCCAGTGCGATTACGGAGGCATCCGTGGTGCCCAGCGGCAAGTCGCCATACTGCGCGACCAGCTCAGCCATCCGCGCGTAGTCACTGCTGCGCAGTTCAGCTGTTTCGAAGTCCCCTTCAGACAAGGCGCCCAGAAACGCGGCCTCGGCCCGCGGCCCGGCTTTGGTTGCCAAGAGATATCCCACCTCAGCAACTACGGTCGTCGGCATGATTAGCCTGCGGTTGGCCAGGTGCATGCCGGTAAACAGTTCGACACATCGATGATGATCCGCGTCTTTGAACAATGCGGCCGCCACCAGCGGGCCGGTGTCGCAGATGAGCACACTTACCGACCGAAGCCCTCAGCAAGGACGTCTTCGCTGCGGGCTGCGATGTCGGTGCCGTCACCGGGGGCTATACCGAACCAGGCCGGCGGCCATTGGCGCGCGGGACGCAACCGCCCGCGGACCTCTTCAAGCGCCTTGGGTACCTGCTCGTCCGGCAACTCCTGGACCAGGCGAGCCAGCTCGTCGCGTTCGCCACTCATATTCGCGAGTTTACCGCCTTCAGCCCTGATCCGGGGTGAAGGTATGGACGACGCGAGGGCGACGTTGTGGGGTGAGAAACGGGGCATTCCGACCCTGAAACGTCACCCTCGCGAGGGTGGTCAGGGGGTGGGGAGGTGGATGGTGAAGCGGGCGCCGCCTTCGGGGGCGGTGCTGGCGGTGATGGTGCCGCCGAGGCGTACGACGAGGCCGCGGACCAGGGCGAGACCGATGCCGGTGCCGCCGGGGCGTTGTCCGCGGTAACGCTCGGTCAGCACCGACTTCTCGAAGGCCACCGCGAGGTCTTCCGGGTTCAGGCCGGGGCCGCCGTCGCGGACTTCCAGCACCGCGGAACCCGGTTCGACGCGCAGCGCGATGACCATCATGGCGCCGGCGGGGGTGGCGCGCAGGGCGTTGTCGGCGAGGCCGTCGACAATCTGCCGGACACGGCCCGGATCGGTGCGTACGACGACAGGTGAATCGGCTGCCTCCAACCGGAAAACCAGCCCGGCGGCAGTGCAGCGAGCGGACCAGACCTGGGCGGCGGCGCGGACGACCTCGGCGAGGTCGGTGGGCGCGTGGTCGATCCGGAAGTCCTGGGCCTGCAGCCGGGCGAGGTCGAGCAGGTCGCCGATCAGCCGGTCCAGCCGCTGCGCCTCGGTCAGCATGATCTGGCCGGTGCCTACCGCGTCGTCAGCAACGCCATCGGACAGAGCCTCGGCGAACCCGCGGATGGTGGTCAGGGGCGTACGCAGTTCATGTGATACGGAAAGCAAAAAGTCGCGCTGCCGGCGCTCGCTCACCTCCAGCGCACCGGCCAGCGAATTCACCGCTTCGGCCACCGAGGCGACCTCGACCGGGCCGCTCGGCGTCACCCGTACGGACCGCTCGCCAGCCGCCATCCGGCGGGCGCCAGCTGAGGTCAACCGCAGCGGTCTTGCCAGTCTTCGGGCCAAAAGTACGCCGGCGGCGACGGCCACCAACAGGCCGGCGAGGGCGGCGACCAGCTCTCGCCACAGGAACTCGTCCTGATCCTTTGGCGCGAGGCTTGCCACTTGTACGAGCGCGAGCCCGCCGCCGTCGTCCAGCGGCCGGCCTTCCACGTACGAGCGCTCACCATCGACCGTCTCGACCCGGGAAAATGCCTGCCCAGCCAGCAAAGCCTTCATGTCAGCGGCCGGCAACACCTCGCCGCGCACCTCGCCGCCGGGCAACGCGATCGTCAGTTTGGTGCCAGCCTTGGACAACAGCTGGCGCACCTTCGCCGAGGCGGTGCGCTGCGGGTTCAGGCCGGCGACCAGGGTGGCCTGGCGGGCCAACTGGCGGCGGGCCTGAGTTTCCGCGGCGGACCGGATCAGCGGGTACGAGACGATCGCGGCGACCAGCAGGCACACCACCGCGACGGCCGTGGTGACCAGGCCGATCCGGAAACCGAGCGTCTTCAGTGTGGGCAGTGTCCTCATGGGCGGTCGACGCCGTAGCCGACGCCACGGAAAGTACGGATCGGGCACGCGTCGCCGAGTTTGGAGCGCAGCTGGGCGACATGCACGTCGACCGTACGACTGCCCGGCCCGGCGTGCCCCCAGACCTGCGCGAGCAGCTGCTCGCGAGAGAAGACCTGGCCGGGCCTGCGGAGCAGGTGCGCGAGCAGGTCGAACTCGGTCGCCGTCAGCTCCACACCGGCCTCCCCGACCCGCACTCCCCGACCGGCCACATCCGTGCTGACCAGGCCATTCGTCAGGATGGGCGGCGGCCAGGCGTCGGCGCCGCGCCGCAGGACCGCCTTGACGCGGGCGACCAGCTCCCGTGGCGAGAACGGCTTGGTCAGGTAGTCGTCGGCGCCCATCTCCAGGCCGAGGATCCGGTCGGCCTCGTCGTCACGCGCGGTGACGAACAGGATCGGCGTCCGATTGCCATCCGCGCGTAGCGCTTTGCAGACCTCCAGTCCATCCAGCTCGGGCAGCCGGATGTCGAGCACGATCGCGACCGGGTGCAGGGTACGAGCCGCGGACAGCCCGGACCGGCCATCGGCGCAAATGTGCACACCGAATCCGTCCCGGCGCAGATACATCCGCTGCAGGTCGGCGATCGGCCGCTCGTCCTCGACCAGCAGGACGAGCCCCTTGCTGGACTCCGTGGTCACGGCGTGAGCGTACGCACGGCCGTCACAGGAACGCGAGCTGTTGCCGGCCGGCGCCCAGGATCTGGCCCGGATCGGTGCCCAACACCTTGCCGACCAGCGTCGCGTACACATCCCGGAAGTCCGTCGTCGCGGCCAGGTCACCGTCGTCCAGTTTCGCGAGGCTTGGTTCGTCGCCGTAGAAGCCGCCGGCGACTGGTTCGCCAGCAATGAAAACCGGGCCGGCGGTGCCGTGATCGGTGCCCTGGTTGGCATTCGCGGCCACTCGGCGGCCGAATTCGGAATAGACCGCGACCACGACCTGCTTTCCCTTGACCTTGCCGAGGAATCCGTTGACCGCGCTGTCCAACTCACCGAGCAGCTTGGACTGGGTGCCTTTTTCGTTGGAGTGCGTGTCAAAACCGCCCAGGCTGACGCTGTACGCACGAGTGGGCGCATTCGCCGCTATACATCGCGCCACCACGTCGAGTTGCGCGCCCAACGCGCCCTGCCCGCCGCCGGAGTTGCCATCGGTGGGCCGCTCCGGGTCGTCCGGCGGCTCCGACTTCGCGGTGTGTGCGGCGAAAGTTTGTTCCACCCGGAGAAGATCCGTCATCGAGCCGGCGGCCCGGGCTTCCAACGCCGGGTCGGCCGGGTCGGTCCGACCCATCGACTGCACCGGCGAATGCAGGGCTGACGGGATGGTGATGCCACCGAGCGGCAGCGCCGCACCGGCCACCTCGGCGCCGGCGAGCAGCGGCGGCAGCGTCGACCCGATCGCGATCGCTTTCAACGGATCCCGGCCGTTCGCGTCCAGCCACCGGCCCAGCCAGCCGGTGGGCAGCGGGCTGGTCGGCGAGGCGGTCTGCCAGATCGCCATCGAGCGAAAGTGGCTGTGATCCGGCTTCGGATAGGACACTCCACGTACGATCGCCAGCTTTTTGCTGTCCCACAACGTTTTGAACCCCTTCATCGACGGGTTCAGACCGAGCCCGTCGGCGAGCGGCAACACGTCCTTCTCCTCGTACGCGAGATCCGTCCGCGAGCTGTGATAAACCGGATCGCCGGCCGGTATGACCGTGTTCAGCCCGTCATTTCCGCCGTAAAGCGTGACAAGAACGAGCACCGAAGCGTCGCCCGGCAGTGGATTCGCCTCCGCCGCGGCCATCACCTCATGCAGCGTCACCGCGGTGGCGCCGCCCACCAGCGCGACACCGGCGGTCACTCCGCTCGCGAGCAGGAACTTGCGGCGTGTCAACGTGTCCATGGTTCCCCTTCAGCGACTGACGATGTATTCGGGCGCGGCCAGCGCCAGCGTGAGAAGCTCGGCCGGATCGCTGGCAGCGCTGGAAAGCACGCCCTGGGTACGAGCGGTCCAGGCATCGACGCCGAGCATCGCGGCCACGTACGCGGGCCGCTGGCTGACGCTTTGCGCCGACAGCGCCTTGAGATCGGCGGCCTTGGCCAGCGACTCGGCGAGCTTGATCCGAGCCTGCGCGGCCGACGTGGTCAGCCAGGCGCCACCGGTCGGCCAGCCGCCGACATTCGGCGGATCGAACGGCACCTGTCCCAGCCCGGCCAGCCCCCGAAGCAGGCCGGACTGGAGCTTCTTGTCCACTGTGGACGGACGCAGTTTCAGGTCACGGAACATCCCCACGGCGTAGTCGATCGGTTGTTTCACGATCACGCTGTCCGCATCGAGAAAGGCCGGATCGCTGAAGATCGCCCGAAACATCGCGGTCAGGTCGCGTTTTGGCCCGTACGCACTGGTGATCCGGGCCAGGCTGGACGCGCTTGGCGGGGTAGGAGCGACCAACCACCCCCACATCCGAGTGGCCAGATAAGGCGCCGAATCGGGCCTGCTGACCAGCAGATCCACCAGGGTCTGGTCGGTGAAGTCCGCGGTCGTGCCGAGAATCGTCTGCGGCCCGCTGGCGTGTCGCTGCGCGGCAAAAGTCGCGGTCATGATGGCGGCCTTGCGATCCACTCGCCACCCGGTCAGCGCCTGCGCGGCCTGCCGCACGTCATTTTCCGAGTAGTGCCCGACTCCGAGCGTGAAAAGCTCCATCAGCTCGCGGGCGAGGTTCTCGTTTGGCGCCTTCGCGGTGTTGCCGCTCGCGTCCAGCCAGATCATCAGCGCCGGGTCGCGTACCATTTGCTTCGCGAAAGCCCCGAAATCCGCGCCACCGAGCTGCCGCTCGGTCTGGTTCTGTGCCACCATCGCGGCCGGCGACTTCACCTTCTTCACCGAGGTCGCCCAGTGCCCGTGCCAGAGCAGCGTGCGCTTCTCCACCCACGGCTGGTCGGCGGCCACCATCCGATCCAGCCACCACAGCACCAGCTGCTCGGTCTGCGCCTTCAGCTGCTTCGCGTACGTCTGCCGAGCCGCCTTGTCCCCCTTCCCCGGCGCGGTGAGTGCGGCGAAACTCGGAGGCTGCGTGCCGGTCGATGGTGGGGCGGCCAGCACGCGATCCACAGTCGCCGCGAACCCGCTGGTCACCGCCGCATCGACGGCCTGGCCTGGCGCGTTGAAGCCGGTCCGCCGCAGCAACCGGCTGACTGCCGCTCTCGCGCTGATCTGAGCTCCCATGCCGCCCACTCTGGCGCCCGAATGTTCGAGGAATGCAAAGAACGGATTCGTGCCAGGTCTGGGTTTGGACGCAACCTCCCACCTACCGTCGTGCGTCTAGACGATGAGGGGCCAAGGCCCTGATCCCAGCCGGCCGCGGGTACCCCAACCCCAACCCGCGGCCGGCTGGCAGAACCTGGAGTGCGCAAACACGACCCAAGAGTCAGGCAGCCGTGGGTCTTGGCGACCTGGGGTTGGGAAACGCGACCTAGAGTCGAACCATGCAGCACCTCGTCGTCAAGGGCCGGCGGCCCGAACCCGGGCAGGTGGTCGCGGCCGGCATCATCGCGGTGGTGGTGTTCGCCGGCGGCTTCGCCGCGGTGCTGCACTCGATCCGCCAGGCCAGCGGGATAGCGGACTGGGACCGGCCTGTTCTCGGGTACGCGCTGGGCCACCGGACCGGCCCGCTGACCAGCGTGTTCGAACTAGCCACCAGCCTCGGCGCGGGCGTAGGGCTGTATGTGGTCGCGCTCGTGGTAACGGCCCTCGCGAGCTGGCGGCTGCGCTCGCTGTGGCCGGTCGCGCTGGTGGCGGCTACCCTGACCGGTGCCGAGATTTCCAGCAATATGGCCAAACTCCTGATCCACCGGGCACGGCCGCCGGAGCTGGACTGGCTGACTCAGGTGACTGGGTATGCGTACCCGTCCGGCCACACGCTGCTGTCGGTCGCGACGTACGGCGTGCTCGCCTACCTCGGGTGCCTGATGGTACGGGCGCGCTGGGCCCGGATCGCGGTGGTGGCGGCCGCCGCCGCGCTGGTGCTGATGATCGCCACCAGCAGGCTCTACCTGGGCGTCCATTGGCTGACCGACGTGCTCGGCGGCTTCCTGTTCGGCGCGGCCTGGCTGACCGTCATCCTCGCCGTCGTGTTCCTCACCGTGCGCGACTGACCCCGAAAACGTCACCCCCGCAAGGCTCCATCCCCACGCGAAGGTGACGTTCCCGAGGCCGGTTACCCGGCGGCGCGAACGGCGAAACTCAGCCGAGCCATTCTTCGGCGATCAGCTGGTGCGAGCGGACCCGGTCCGCGTGGTCGTACGTGATGGTGGTGATCAGCAGTTCGTCCGCGCCGGTGGCGGCTCGTACGACCGCCAGCTTCGCGGCGACGGTCGCCGGCGAGCCGACCAACTGGGTGTCGACTCGGTCGGTGACCAGCTCGCGGTCCTCGTCGGTCCAGTTGTACGCGGCGGCTTCGGCGGCCGACGGATACGAGCGAGCGCCCTTGCCGCTGCGAATCGCCAGCACCCACAGTCCGTACGGCGCCGCCAGCTCGGCGGCCTTCGCGTCCGTCTCGGCGACGACCACGTCCGCGGACACCACCACATACGGCTCGGACAGCCACTGGGAGGGCCGGAACGCCGACCGGTAGGCATCGATCGCGGCCAGCACCCCAGCCGGCGCCACGTGGTACGCGGCCGCGAACGGCAGGCCGAGCTTGCCGGCCAGGATCGCACTTTCCCCGCCGCTGCTGCCCAGAATCCACGGCTGCACGTCGGCGCCCTCACCGGGAACCGCATGCGCCTGCACGCAGTCGCCGGATTTGTACGTACCAGCAAGGAAAGCGAGAATGTCGTGCACCGAGTCCGCGTAGTCGACCGGGGTCGAGCCGGGCAGGTGCAGCAGGCTGTTTTCCAGCGCGAGCTTTCCCGACCGGGCCGCCCGGCCGATCGGAAAAGGTCCCGGGACCAGCAGTCCGTCGATGACTTTCGGCTCCTGCTTGGGCGGTTCCGGGATTTTGACACCTGGCGGTGGCGGCTTGCGATGGCCCGAACGCCCGAGGCCGAGGTCGATCCGACCGGGATAGAACGCGGCCAACGTGCCGAATTCCTCCGCCACCGACAGGGCCGTGTGGTGTCCCAGTTGAATGGCGCCGGCGCCGACCCGGATCCGGCTGGTCGCGGCCGCCACCTGGCCGATCAGCACCGCGGTCGCCGAAGAAGCCACGCCGGTCGCGATGTGGTGCTCGGCGAGCCAGTAGCGGTGAAAGCCAGCTGCCTCGGCTTTTTGGGCCAGCTCAACGCTGTTGCGGACGGCATCGCGGGCAGTCCCGCCAGCCGGCACCGGCGACAGATCGAGAATGGACAGTGGAGTACGGGTCATCGGACTCTCCCCGCTCATGGGTTTGCGTTTCATCGCAGCCCTTTCCAGATGCCCTGGTGGGCGACCAGCGGAGCCGCCTCGGGGTGCGGGCCGTCGATTCCAGCGCCTGCTGGCACCGCGCCATCGACCACTGCGGCGATCACCACGACGTGGTCACCGGCCTCGATCCGAGTGTGTACGCGGGCCACCAGGTGAGCCAGCACGTTGGGCAGCAGCGGCACCTGGTACGGCCCGTGCCGCCAGCCCGGCACCGCGGCGAAACGGTCGATGCCGCTGGTCGCGAAGACCCTGGCGAGGTCGCCCTGGTGCTCGGCAAGCAGGTGCACCGCCACGTACTCGCTACGGCTCAGGGTCGGCCAGCTCGACGCCGTACGAGAGATGTTGAAGCTGAGCAACGGCGGATCGGCGGACACCGACACCAACGAAGTGGCGGTGAACCCGACAGGTTTGTCCGCGCCGGCGGTGATAACCGCGACCCCGACCGCGTGCTGGCGAAAGACCTCCCGGAAAAGCGGCTCGACACCTGCCGAGCATGAATCAGTCACCAGCGCCGAAACGGTGCTCATCCCACACCCACCTTTTCCAGTGCCGAAGCCAGAACTTTCGCGTGATCGTCGACCCACTGGGAGGCCACCGCCTCGGCCCGCGAGAGATCTGACTCGGGCACGCCCAAAGCCGGCGCCGGCACTGTCGCGCCCACCTCCAGCAGCACCGCACTCAGAGTGTCCGATGTGGACCGTACGTGTGCTGGCGAGCCGGCGACGGCGACCGGTACCACGACGGTGTCGGCGAGATGCCCCGGCGGCAGCAGATCCAGAAAGGCCTTCAACAACCCGGTGTAAGTGCCCTTGAAAGACGGAGTCGCGACCACGATCAGGTGGGCATTTTGGACCAACGCAAAGGGATCATCGCCGGTGGTCGGCGGCGGCGGCCGGTCGTCGGGTTGGCCGGCGATCCGGATCTGTACGACGTCCGCAAGCTCCACCGTCCGCCAGCGGGGCTGCCACCAATCAGCCTCCCATCGGGCGCCGAGGGCCGCTGCCACAGCGGCGGCCAGTCCGCTCGTACGAGACCCCGCCCGTGGGTGCCCGACCAGGATCACCGCATTGATTTGCGCCGCTGTCATACCGAAACCACCGCGCTCGACGGGCTTTGCTCGCGTTCTTCGACGGGGGCCAAGCCGAGATGCTCCCGCAGCGTCGAGCCGGCATACTCGGTACGGAAAACTCCACGTTCCTGCAGCTCTGGCACCACTTTGTCGACGAAGTCATCGAGCCCGCCGGGAGTCAGGTGGGGCACCAGGATGAAGCCGTCGGAGGCGTCGTTCTGGACGAAACTGTTGATCTCCTCGGCGACTTGGCGAGGCGTACCAATGAAAGACTGCCGGCCGGTGATCTCGATGACCACCTCGCGAAGGCTGAGGTTCCGCTCGGCGGCGAGCGCCCGCCATTTCTGCACGGACGCGAGCCGATCCCGGTGGGTACGAGCCCGGCCCTGCGAAATCGAGACGGCGTCCGGCTCCGGATCCACGTCTGGCAGCGGACCTTCCGGGTCGTAGCTGGAAAGATCCCGGTTCCAGAGTTGTTCGGCGAACGCGATCGCGGTCTGTGGACCGACCTGCTGGCGTCGTACGTCAGCGGCGAGTTCGTGTGCCTGCGCCTGCGTGTCACCGAGGATGTACGTGACGCCCGGCAGGATTTTCAGCTGGTCGCGATGGCGGCCGTATTTCGCCAGCCGCGACTTCATGTCCTGGTAGAAAGCCTGCCCCTCGGCCAAAGTGCCGTGCCGGGAGAAGATCGCGTCCGCGGTCGCCGCGCCGAATTCCCGGCCACTGTCCGAGTCACCGGCCTGGATGATGACCGGATGGCCCTGCGGCATCCGTGGTACCGAGAACTCACCGGCGATGTCAAACTGCTTGCCCTGGTGAGAAAACGGCCGCAGGCCACCAGCTCGGACGAACTGGCCGTCGGCCACGATCGCGTCCGCGGCCCAGGAATCCCACAACTCGCGGGCGGCCTGCACCATTTCGGCGGCTCGCTCGTACCGCTGCGAGTGGTCCAGAAAGCCGCCGCGGCGAAAGTTCTCGCCGGTGAAGGCATCCGAGGACGTGACGACGTTCCAGCCGGCCCGGCCGGCTGAGAGGTGGTCGAGAGTGGCGAACTGGCGGGCCAGCTCGTACGGCTCGTTGAAGGTCGCGTTGATCGTGCCGGCCAGCCCGAGTTTCTCGGTCACCGCCGCCAAAGCGGCGAGCACGGTGAAGGTGTCCGGCCGGCCCACCACATCGAGGTCGAAGATCTTCCCGCGCTGTTCCCGAAGTCGCAGCCCTTCGGCCAGGAAGAAGAAGTCGAACTTGCCGCGCTCGGCGGTTTGCGCGAGGTGCACGAAACTGCGGAAGTCGACGTTGCTGCCCGAGCGCGGGTCGGTCCAGACCGTGGTGTTGTTGACACCGGGGAAATGGGCGGCGAGGTGGATCTGTTTCGGCATGGTCAGGTCCTTCCGGATCAGGCCGCGTAACGGCTGGCCGGCCGCGGCAGGCCAAAACGGTCCCGCAGCGAGCCCGACGCGTACGCGGCCGGCAGAAGTCCACGGTCGGTCAGGATCGGTACGGCGTGGTCGACGATCGCTTCGAGTCCTTGCGGCAACACCGCGGCCGACAGCGTGAAACCGTCAACCACGTCGTGCCATTGCTCGATCAGATCAACCAAACCAGCGCCGGATCCGACGAAAGTCAAACAACTGGTGGAGGAACTGGCCCTTAGGTCCAGTCTTTCCTGCAGTGCGACCGCTTCCGGCTCCGACCCGGCGACCGTGGTGGCGACGTCGACGAGAAAGGCCACCTGGTCCGGATCGCGGCCAGCGGCGGCCACCGCGGCCCGTACCCGCTGGCGAATGTCGGTTGCCTCGGCCAGTTGCCGGGCCGAGCTGTGCACGATATCGGCCCACTGCGCGGCAATCGGCAGCGCCGCGGGATCGTCCACCCGTACGGACACCAGTGGCTGGCCCTGCGGTGAGCGCGGGGTGATCGACGGGCCGCGGACGGAAAAGAACTCGCCGGCGAAATCGACGTAATGCAGCTTGTCCCGGTCGATGAAACGTCCGGTCGGCGCGTCCCGGATCTCGGCGCCGTCCTCCCAGCTGTCCCACAACCGGCGCACCACGTCGATCGCGTCGCCGGCCTCAGCCCACAGTCGATCGGACGATTCGGCTGGGCGACGGCCGAAATGTGCGGCCTCGGCGGCCGTACGTGAGACATCGGCGTGCCAGCCGGCCCGGCCATTGCTCACATAGTCGAGCGTGGCCACCGATTTCGACACGTGGAACGGCTCGGTATGAGTGGTGGTCACGGTCGGCAGCAACCCGATGTGGTCCGTTGCCGGCCCGATGCGGGCGGCCACCAACAATGCGTCGAGCTGACCGCCAACCCCTTCGACAGGCGCGAAAGAGTCAGCGATGGTCAGGAAGTCGAAGCGGCCGCGCTCGGCCAGCTGGGCCAGCGACACGTAGTGCTGACCAGTGAACAGCGAGCGCGGATCGGCCGAGGTCTCGGCCCAGCCGGCCCGATGGTGGCCGGCCGCGGTCAGCGCGAACCCGAAATATGGCATGGGGAGGGATTTCCCTTTCGTACCAACACCAAGGGACCCGAGGGCCGCGAAAACAGCCGGTTGGGTGGGACGGACGGACGGCGGTTAGCCGGGACAGACGGAGCTGTGCACGCGGCACAGGTCGACGTGCCGACGCTGGGTGAGCGCGAGCCGGCGCATCCATCGCCTCCAGTCCGTGGTGGGGCCGCGGGCATTGGGAGTGACAGCGTCCGGCGCCCCGGTTTCTATTCCCGCCCGGACTGTCGGCGGTGGTCGATACGCTTGGCGACCGTGGGACAGCGGTGGGATGGGGAGCAGGTGCTGGCACTGGCGCCGGACGAGGCGTCGGTGCGGGCCGCCAGAGGGCTGTCCACGGACAGCCCGTGGAGCGCGGCCGGCGCGGCCGACACTCAGACGTTCACGGCCATGTGGGGGCTCTGCGCGGGCAGCGGCAAACGGCCGTACCAAGTGATCGTGGACCTGACCGGGCCCGCCTACAAATGCACCTGCCCGAGCCGCAAGTTCCCCTGCAAGCATGCCCTCGCACTGCTGCTGCGATGGTCGAGCGGGCAGGTCGCAGACACCGAGATTCCGCCTTGGGCGGGTGAGTGGCTGGAGGATCGCGCGGCCAAGTCACTGACCGTACGAGCTGAGCGGACCCCTGACCCGGTAGCCGCGGCCAAGCGCGCGGAGCAACGGGAGGCGCGAGTCAGCGCCGGGCTGGACGAGCTGGACCAGTGGCTCAGCGACCAGGTGCGGACCGGCCTGGCCGGGCTCAGCCGTGGCGGATATGCGCAGCTGGACGCGATGGCGGCCCGGATGGTCGACGCGCAGGCACCGGCCGTCGCCGGGACGCTGCGGCGGCTCAGCACGGTCGGGACCGGGTGGACGGACACGGTGCTCGCCGAATACGGGATGCTCCGGCTGCTGGTACGAGCGCATCGCCGCATCAGCGAGTTGCCGGCGCCGCTGGCCGCGACCGTAAAGGCGCAGGTCGGCTATCCGGTGAGCCGGGAGGACGTGCTGGCCACCGCGCCGGTCACCGACACCTGGCAGGTGCTGGGCTGGCGGGACACCGAGGACCCGCGGCTGCGGACCCGGCGGGCGTGGTTGCTCGGCAAACAGACCGGGCGGCCGGCGCTCGTCCTGTCGTACGCGGCCTCGGTGCAGCAGTCGCTGGACGCCTCGCTGATCCCAGGCGAAGAGGTGCGAGCGGACGCCCATTTCTATCCGGGCGCGGAAGGTTTGCGTGTCCTGATCGGGGAAAGGCACGGCGAACCGCAGCGGATCTCAGAGATAGCCGCAATGCCTCCGGGACCGGCGCCTCCAGGGACGATGGCCCAGGCGGCCAGCCAGTGGGCGGCCGGGCTGGCGGCCAATCCGTGGCTGGAGGCCTGGCCGGTCCTGCTCGCCGGGGTGACGCCCGTACGGCATGACGACGACTGGACGCTGGTCGGCGACGGCACTGTGCGGCTGCTGGGCGCCGATCCGTGGCCACTGGTGGCGGTCTCCGGCGGCCACCCGGTCGACGTGCTGGCCGAATGGACGGCCACCGGCGTAAGAGCGGTGTCCGTGCTGACCGAAACCGCGGTGATCCGGCTATGACCAGTTGGGACGACCTGGTCGCGGCGGCGACGGTGGGGACGGCTCGCCGCCAGGTCGACCTCGCGACGCTGCCGGCTGGCATCGCCCGGCCGGTCCGCCAACTGGTCGACGCACACCAACCTGCCGACCCGGCCGGGACGCTGCTCGACGCGGCTGCCTTCCTCACCGCGTACCGGCGGGCCGGCCAACCACTGGCCGCGCCCTCCACAAACCGGCCGCAGCCCTCCCCGCACGACCTGCGACCGACCGCGTCTTCGCTGGTCACAGCCGCTTTGGTTGGCGTTCTCGGGGGCGGCGACAGCGTCCTGCTCCAGGAGTTGGCGACCGCGATCACGGCGGCCGGCCAGCGGGTGCCGGAGGCCCAGATCCCGAGTCTGCTGGACCGCGCCGCCGGGCACGGCGACCTCGCGAAAGCCTTGCTGGGCGCGGTCGGCGAGCGGGGTCGCTGGCTGGCCGGACAGCGACCGCAGTGGCGGAAGCTGCGTGCGTACGGCGACACCGCCGCGCCGCTGCCGGCGGACTGGCGGCTCGCCGATCCGCTCAGCCGGCGGGACGATTTCGCGGCCGCTCGGCGGTATGACCCGGACGCCGCTCGCGAGGCACTTATGGCCGATTGGGATGACGAGTCGCTGCCAGACCGGCGAGACCTGCTGGCCGCCTTCGCCGACCAGCTGACTCCGGCTGACGAGCCAGCCCTGAACCTGGCCGCCACCGATCGCCGGCGCGAAGTCCGGGAAATCGCCTGGGAGTTGCTGCGCCGACTGCCCGACTCGGGCCGCAGCCAGCGGATGGCTGAGCGGGCCCGGACCCTGGTGATCTTCGAGAAACGGCTGCTCGGCCGGCCGAAAATGCTGGTCCTGACACCCTCGTACGACGCAGGCATGCGCGCCGACGGGATCGCCGAAAAGCCCGGCCGCCAGGGCGAGGGGCTGTCCGCTTTCTGGTTGCGCCAGATCATCACGGCCACCCCGCTGAAGACCTGGACCGCTGACGTAACCGCAGGCCTAACCCCCGCCGAGCTGCTCGCGCTGACCGACAACCAACCCTTCGGCGGCGAGCTGCGGACCGGCTGGACCGAGGCCGCGCAGCTGGAGCAGAACCTGGAGTGGGCCACCGCGCTGGTCGCCGCCCTCGGGCCGTACCGAGCGCAGCCACTGCTGACGATCCTGCCTCCACAGGCCCGTACGCGAGTGGTCGCGCAGGCCTTGCGCGAGGACGGCCAACGCGCGTTGTCGCTGCTCAGTGGGTGCCCGCGACCTTGGCCGTCGGCGCTGTCGGAGGCCGTGCTGGAGGCACTGGCCGAGGACCCGAAGTCGTACGTGCCAACGGCCACTATCGAGCTGGTTGGCTACCGCGCGGCCGCGGACGACAGCAGTCCGCGGATCGCTGAGCTGCTGCGACAGCTCGCTGACCGGTTCGCCGACAGCCGCGCCGAGCCGGCTCTGCGCCGGGCCGCACACTTGATCGACCTCCGCCGCCAGATGCTGGAGGGACTGCGATGACAGCCAGACCGAACCAGATGCCGGAGGGTTCACGTTGACCGAGTTGCTGCGGCCGCACGCCGAGCAGGAGTACGCGGACGAGCTGGCGGCGCTGGCGAAAGTCGACGACCGGCCGCGGCCGCCGCGCTGGCGGCTGTCGCCATGGGCGGTCGTCACGTACCTGCTCGGCGACACGCTGGCCGACGGCACGGTCATCTCGCCGAAATATGTCGGACCTCGCCGCCTCGTCGAGGTAGCGGTCGCGACCCTGGTCACCGACCGCGCGTTGTTGCTGCTCGGGGTCCCGGGCACCGCCAAGACCTGGGTGTCCGAGCACCTGGCCGCGGCGATTTGCGGCGACTCGACGCTGCTCGTACAGGGCACGTCCGGGACGCCTGAGGAAGCCATTCGGTACGGCTGGAACTACGCCCGGCTGCTGGCCGAAGGGCCCACCGCAGCCGCCCTGGTCTCCTCGCCAATCATGACCGCGATGACCGACGGCCGGATCGCCCGGATCGAGGAGCTGACCCGGATCCCGAGCGACGTGCAGGACGCGTTGATCACCGTGCTGTCCGAGAAGACCCTGCCGGTGCCCGAGCTCGGCACCGAAGTTCAGGCGGTGCCCGGCTTCAACGTGATCGCCACCGCCAACGACCGCGACCGCGGCGTGAACGAACTGTCCAGCGCGTTGCGGCGGCGGTTCAACACGGTCGTCCTGCCGCTGCCGGCCTCCGCCGAGGAGGAAGTGGAGATCGTCGCCCGGCGAGTCGAGCAGCTCGGCCGGTCGCTGCAACTGCCTGAGGTGCCGGCCGCGGTCGCCGAGATCCGCCGGGTGGTCACGGTGTTCCGCGAGCTGCGCACCGGCGGCACCGAAGATGGGCGTACGAAGCTCAAGTCACCCTCGGGCACCCTCTCGACGGCCGAGGCGATCTCCGTTCTGACCAGCGGTTTGGCGCTGTCCGCACATTTCGGTGACGGGGTGCTGCGGCCGTCCGACATCGCCGCCGGCATCCTCGGCGCGGTGATCCGCGACCCGGTCTCGGACCGGGTGGTGTGGGTGGAATACCTGGAGGCGGTCGTCCGCGAGCGGGACGGGTGGGCCGACTTCTACCGGGCCTGCCGTGAGGTCACCGGGTGAGCGTGACCATCCTGCCGATCCGGCACCACGGACCGGGCTCGGCCCGGGCGGTGCTGGCCGAGCTGGAGCGGCTGCGGCCGCAAGTGGTGCTGATCGAGGGCCCGCCGGACGCCGACGGGCTGCTGGAGCTGGCGGCGGACCCGGAGATGGAACCGCCGGTGGCCCTGCTGGCGTACCTGCCGGACCAGCCGCGCCGGGCGTCCTTCTGGCCGTTCACCGCGTTTTCGCCGGAATGGCAGGCAATCCGGTGGGCGCTGGACGCGGGCGTGCCGGTACGGTTCTGCGACCTGCCGGCCGGCGCCGGGCTCGCCCGCGAACCGTCCGATGACAGCCCCGATAGCGACCCCGACAGCGGCAACCTGCAGCAGGACCCGCTCGGGATGCTCGCCGCCGCGGCCGGCTACGACGACCCGGAGCGCTGGTGGGACGCGGTCATCGAAACCCGCGATCCCGCGGCGGACAGCCCTTTTCCAGCGGTCATCGAGGCGATGGCGGCGCTGCGCGAGGCCATGCCGCCGACCGATCCGTGGGAGCACCGGCGGGAAGCTCAGATGCGTACGGTCCTGCGCAAAGCCATCAAGGACGGCGCGGACCCGATCGCGGTGGTGTGTGGTGCGTGGCACGCGCCGGCGCTGCTCCCGCCGTACCCGACCGCGACCGCCGATCGTCAGCTGCTGACCGGGCTGGCCAAGCGCAAGGCCACCCTGACCTGGGTGCCGTGGACGCACACCCGGATCGCAGCGGCCTCCGGCTACGGCGCCGGCATCACCTCCCCGGGCTGGTATCACCATCTCTTCACCTCCGCCGACCGGCCGGTGGTGCGATGGCTGACCGCGGTTGCCGCCACTTTGCGTGACCAGGACCTGCCGGTGTCGTCCGCGCATGTCATCGAGGCGACCCGGCTGGCCGAAACACTCGCGGCGCTGCGCGGCCGATCCCTGGCCGGGCTCGCCGAAGTGACCGAAGCGACCCGCTCGGTGCTCTGCGACGGCAGTGACATGCTGGTCGATCTGGTCACCACAAACCTTGTGGTGGGCGAAAAACTCGGCTCGGTGCCGGCATCGGCGCCGACCGTGCCACTGGAGGCGGACCTGCGGGCGCAGGCCCGCCGGCTCCGGCTGGCGATCGCGGCCACCGAGAAGACAATCACTCTTGACCTGCGTAAACCCAACGACCGCGAACGGTCTCGGCTGCTGCACCGGCTGCTCGCCATCGGCGTGGACTGGGCCGTGATGGCGGACTCGCAGGTCCGGCACACCGGTACGTTCGCCGAGACCTGGACACTGGCCTGGCGGCCCGAACTCGCGGTCGCGGTGATCGACGCGGCCCGCTGGGGCACCACCGTCGCGGCCGCGGCAGCCGCACTTTTGGTCGATGCGGCCGACAAAGCCGAAACCCTGACCGACGTAACCGACGTGGTCGAGCGCGCACTCCTTTCCGACCTGCCCGAGGCATTGGACGTCGTACTGTCCGCATTGGACGCCAAAGCCGCGGTCGACCTGGACATCGCGCATTTGATGGCCGCACTGCCGGCTTTGGCTCGGTCACTGAGATATGGGGACGTACGAGGCACCGACACCGGTGCGCTCGGTGCGGTCGCGGACGCCATCGGGATCCGGCTCTGCGCCGGGCTGCCCGCTGGCATCGGGTCGTTGGACGACGCCGGTGCGCAACAGATGAGTAAGCGCATCGATGAAGTTCATGATGCGATCGCGCTGCGAGACCAGACCGACGGCCGGGAACGCTGGCTGGATACGCTGGCCGGCCTGATCGACCGGCGGGATGTGCATGGACTGCTGATCGGTCGAATGGTTCGGCTGCTGCTGGACAGCGGCCGGTTGCCGGTTGGTGACGCGGCCCGGCGGCTCGACGCGGCCCTCTCGATCGGCACCACCGCGACCGGAAAAGCCGCCTGGATCCAGGGATTCCTGGCCGGCGGCGGGCTGCTGCTCCTGAACGACCCGGAACTGCTCGGCATTCTGGACGACTGGGTGTCCACATTGGACGCCGATGACTTCGTCGCGGTGCTTCCGTTGCTGCGCCGCACTTTCGGAACGTTGCCCAGTGGCGAGCGGAGCAATCTGGCCGACAAGCTACGCAAGCGTACGAGTGTGCGGGCGGAAAGCGAGACCGACGACATCGACGCCGAGCGGGCCGCCGGTGCGATCGCTACCGTCGCGTTTTTGATGGGAGTGGCCGAATGAGCGACCCCGATATGAGTGATAACAGACAGCGGCGCTGGCGACTGCTGCTCGGCGACCCGGCCAGCACCGCGCTCGGCGGAGTTTCCGGTGCGGACGCGGCCATGGACGGCGCTTTGAACGCGCTTTATGAGCCACCCGAACGTGGAAGTGGTGACCGGTCGGCCGGGCTCGGGGATTCCGCGCCGCGGGTGGCTCGCTGGCTGGCGGACATCCGAACGTACTTCCCATCCAGTGTCGTGCAGGTGATGCAGGCCGACGCGATCGACCGGCTGAACCTCGCGCGATTGTTGCTGGAGCCGGAAATGCTGGCGTCCGTCCAGCCAGACGTGCACCTGGTGGGCACTTTGTTGTCGCTGCACCAGGCGATGCCGGAAACCGCGAAAGCGACCGCTCGTCAAGTGGTCGGAGCAGTCGTCACCGAGGTCGAGCGGCGGATCGCCCAGGCCACCCGGTCGGCGGTCGCCGGCGCGCTCACCCGGGCCAGCCGCAGCCGTCGGCCGCGGTTGCCGGACGTGGACTGGAACCGGACCATTCACGCGAATCTCAAGCATTACCAGCCAGACCAGAAAACCGTCATCCCGGAGCGACTGGTCGGATACGGCAGGCGGCAGAATGCCGTTCAGCGGGACGTGATCGTGGCGATCGACGAATCCGGTTCGATGGCCGAATCGGTGGTCTACGCGGGAGTCTTCGGTGCTGTGCTGGCAAGCATCGCCGCATTGCGCACCTCGGTGATCGCCTTCGACACCAATATCGTCGATCTGACCGGTCGCCTGCACGATCCAGTAGAGGTTCTTTTCGGCACCCAACTCGGCGGCGGCACCGACATCAACCGGGCGATCGCGTACGCGCAATCCCTGATCTCCCGGCCGACCGACACGCTTTTCGTTCTTATCTCTGATCTTTACGAAGGTGGCGTGCGGTCCGAGATGCTCCGGCGGATGCGCGCGATGACCGCTGCTGGCGTACAAGTGGTGGCGCTGTTGGCGCTTTCCGACTCCGGCGCGCCGTCCTACGACCGGGAGAACGCGGCCGCTCTCGCCGCGCTCGGGGTGCCGGCCTTCGCCTGCACTCCAGACGCATTCCCGGACTTGCTCGCCGAGGCGCTGGCTCGCGGCGATCTCACCGGCTGGGCGGACCGTTACCAGCTGCGCAATCAATAAACCACCGCGAGCCCGACAACTCCCCTTCTAGCAGAAGGAAAACGTCGAGCTCGCGGACGGTTTTGGCTCAGTTGTTGGGATAGTCCGGCGCGGTGCCGCCAGAGTAGTCGTAGTCGACCTTGCCGTCCTCGTTGTTGTCCGCATAGGTGTGGTCGACCGTGCCGTCTTCGTTGGTGTCGGTGTAGACGTGGTCGACCACGCCGTCACCATCACTGTCGTGCTCGATCGTGTCCACATAGCCGTCGCCGCTGCGGTCCTCATAAGCGGTGTCGAGCGTGCCGTTATGGTCAGTGTCCACCACGTCTTGCGACGTACCGTTGGAGAAGTCCTCGTGCACACCGTCAACATGCCCGTCGCCATCGTGGTCGATGTTGTAACTGTCGGTCTCGTACGTCATTTCACGGTGCCTTTCTGGGCTGAACCGCGGACCGAACCGCGGGTTGAACGTTTCGCCTGGGGAATCCAGTCCTGCTGTTGGCAATTACTTTAGGGCTCAATCGCCAGCGCACCATCCCATATCCGTGCCACCTCCGCAACGGATGGGAAAGGCCGGTCCCCGCACGGAGACCGGGCCCCTTCACAACCGGAATTCAGTTGCTGTTGTATTCCGGCGCGGTGCCACCGGAATAGTCGTAGTCGACCTTGCCGTCCTCGTTGTTGTCGGCATAGGTGTGGTCAATGCGACCGTCCTCGTTCGTGTCGGTGTACACGTGGTCGACCTGGCCGTCGCCGTCGGAGTCGTTGTAGACGGTGTCGACGTATCCGTCACCGCCAGTGTCCGCGTACACAGTGTCGACATTGCCGTCACTGTTGGTGTCAACGTAGTCGGCGGAAGTGTCGTCTGAGTAGCTCTGCGTGTAGCCGTCGACGTGGCCATCGCCGTCGTGGTCGAGGGACATGGGACTGATCCTTTCGTCAATTTCGCCGTGGTGCGAATTGACTATAACTTTACCTTCCGCCTTCCACCCCGCCATCCCCGATCCATGCCACCCCACAAAGCAGCGGGCCGGCCTCCACTGGGGGAGACCGGCCCGCTGGCCGTTCTTTGACCGCTCAATGTGACCGCTAAATCAGGTCGTGGTGTAGTCGACCTTGCCGTCATAGTTGGTGTCGTACGCGGCAGCGTCAATGTGGCCATCTTCGTTGCTGTCGACACCCACGGCGTCGACGCGACCGTCCTCGTTCGAGTCCACCTCGACGGTGTCGGCGACGCCATCGTGGTTGGTGTCCTCGTACGCGGTGTCGACGACACCATCGTGGTTGGTGTCGTAATACTCAGCGGCGTTCCCGTTGGAGTAGTCCTCGTGGACGCCGTAGTCTCCACCGCTCTCGACGCTGTAGCTGTCAACCTCAGACATGGTTCCTGCCCCTTCACGAATATGGTCTCGGTGCGGTACGACCATTACGCTACGACCCGCACTCACGCGCAGAATCCCATATTCGTGCCAACGACGCACCAGCAGGGGCCGGGTATCCGGCCAAGAAACTGTTGCCCATTACCGAAAGTTAATCGGACGTCACGTGACAATTGTCAGGTGATTAAAGTAGAGGTAAAGATCCATTAATCTTACTCTTGGGAGAGTGGCGATCCCTTGGGAGACACGAAAGTCACCACCTCGGGCGCGATCAGACCTGCCTGCGCGGCCGGATCCGCGGCGACCAGCTCGCCCAAGGCAGCCGCGGACCGCGCCAGAATCTGTTGCCAGCCGCGGACGTGCGAGCCACCCGCATAGCCGCCACCATCCGGCAGTGCGCACTCCTCGTGGGCCTGCGCGTCGGTAAGCGCCTCCCAGCCGCGATGCTCGACCGCGACCCGGGTGAGCGCCGGGCCGAGCACGCGGAACGACAGCTCCACCTTGGCCTGCCGGATCGGCGGCCGGCGCAGCGCCCGCACGGTTCTGTCGGTCGCGTCAACTGACGCTTGTCGGGCGCTCTTGATTCGGTGGCCCTTAATTCGGTGGCTCAGCCTTACGGGTGCGGTCTACCGTGGGCCGTCCTTACCAAGGAGGCAGTCATGGACCACGATTTCGACGCCCAGGCGTCCTTTTGAGCCCAGCAGCAAACGCCGCAGGGGGTTCCCTCTAGCGAGACCCACGTCAAGCGTGGTCACCGATTCGTCGGCGAAGACACCGAGCTGGTGGAAAAACTCGGCGGCAACGACCCCTGCCCATGTGGGTCCGGGCGGCGCTTTCAAACGCTGCTGCCGCACTGTTGGGCGGTACGACGACACGCTTGGTGACTACTACGTGCGCGATGATGGCGCTAGCTGAAATTCCCCACTTTTGCTAGATCATTTTCCCCAGTTGGGTGTCG
>NZ_BAAANY010000041.1:0-32475 GCF_039530045.1 Fodinicola feengrottensis
CGCGTACCACAGTCCGACAGGGGCCAGATGCATGGTCATGGTCCCGCTGTCGGTGTAACACACGGGGTTCCCGGCAACGTAGAAGGTGAAGTACTGGAAGGAGTTACTGGCGTCGCACGCGGTATTCTGGATAGCTGGCGACGCTGTGGATGCGCTACCGGGGCTGGGTGTGATCGACAGTGCGGCCGCCAAAATAGCCGCAGTCACGGTGACCTTCGAGATTCTCGCGAGGATTTTCATAGAACATTCTCCGAGCACAGTCAAGGGTCCGGCGTAGCCGAACAGATAGGCAGTGGTGATCTCACGGCGAGACTGGAAGTCACCCGCAATTGACAATCGTCACCAATTTCAGCGGTTTCCGTGCCGAAAGACAGCAGCGACTGCAGCACCAGTAAATATCATGACAAATGTAAATTCCGCTTTGGGGTGCCCCGGCTCGCCTATTGGCCAGCGAACGGGAGGAGGCTCCTCTGAGGGATTTCGAGTGCCGGCAGATTTCGAGTGCTGTCGGCGAAGAACATCGACGCTTGGGCACAGCTGTGGCGCCCCGACGTGGCCTTCACCGTGCCGTGTCCCCGTGGACGGATTCCCGACCGAGCTCGACGGCAGGCAAGATGTCATCTCCGGTTTTCACGGCATGTGTACACCAGTGTCGAGTGATCACTGTCGATACCGGCGTTCGAGCGCGCCATCTGCGTCTCGGCCGGTGCCGGTCAGGACATGGCGTGGGTTGCCAGACATGCCGCGAACAAGCGAAGCGTCGTGATATCGGACCGTCCACAATTTCTGCGCCCCAGTACAGTTCTTGTCGTTCGGCGTTTAGAGGATGGGGTGCGATGAAGGCAACCAGGCCGGGCGACCCAGTCGTGGCGAAGGTGTCAGTGCTGGATGTAGTGCCAGTTTGGCGTGGCGGTTCGGCGACCGCGGCGTTGCGTGCTTCGGTTGACCTCGCCGTCCGGGTGGAGGCGCTCGGCTACACGCGTTTCTGGGCCGCCGAGCACCACAACACGCCAAGCCTGGCGGCGTCGGCGCCGGCGGTGATGGCCGCGCAGCTGGCGACGGCGACGTCCACGATGCGGATCGGATCCGGCGGGGTGTTGCTGCCTAACCATCCGCCACTGGTGGTCGCCGAGCAGTTCGGCATGCTGTCGGCGTTCCATCCTGGACGTGTCGACCTGGGCGTCGGCCGCGCTGCCGGCACCGATCCGGCCACTGCCACCGCGTTGCGGCGGGTGGGCCATCGGACTGGAGAGGAGTTCGCGGCACAGATCGCGGAGCTCGCCGGCTATTTCGCGGGTGCCCGCAGTGGGCCGATAGACGCCGGCGCGGCCAGGGAGCACCATCCACCGATCTGGCTATTGGGCTCCAGCCCGTCCAGCGCGGCCGTCGCGGCCCGGCTGGGTCTGCGCTATGCATACGCGCATCACGTCAACCCGGCCGCGACGCAGGAATCGCTGCATCTGTATCGAGACACCTTCCAGGCGTCTGCGCACCTTGCCGAGCCGACCTCGCTGGTCTCTGCGGTGGTGATCGCGGCGGATTTCGACGCGGAGGCGGAAAGGATCGCTCGTCCGTACCTTCTCGCCAAGATCCAGATGCGCGGGACAGCCCGGTTCGATGCGTTTCCCACCCAGCAAGAGGCTGACGCGTACACCTTCTCCCGGCAGGAGCGTGAGCTGACCCAGGCTTTCGCGGACCGGCAGATCATCGGTGGCCCCGACACCGTCGGGCAGAAGGCGGCCGACCTGGTCGCCGCCTCCGGCGCGGGTGAACTGATGGCGCTGACCATTACGCCCGAGCATGCCGACCGGGTGGCCTCCTATCGACTGCTCGCCGAGGTTGTCGGCGTACCCGCGCCGGTACTTTCCCCCCAATCGACCCCAACCGCCTTCACCGGCTGACCCCGGTCCGGCGCTCACCGGGTGAACCAGCACTCGACCAGATCCGACAGGTTGCCCGGCGAGGCGGCCGCCACGATAGTCCTGCGCCACCGCTTGGGATACACGCCGAAAACAGCTCCGTCGCCGGTCAGCCAGGCTCGGTCGCGCTGGTGGGCTACGCCACCGCAAACCATCAGCATGGCGTGAGCGCGGCCGCGACACCACCGGCGGGCTCGTGCATGCTCGGCAGCTGGGGCGCGAGCTGGCCGGCCGGCGCCAAGGTCGCGATCACGTACAGTAGCGAGGTCAGCTGCGGCACCGGCCTGGTCGTCACCACCTCGGTCACCTCGACCCTGCACGCCGCCGGCGGCGCCGTCGAACAGGTCGCGCCGAACGCACACGGCGACACCCCCCCGGCACCTTCACCAGCTCCGCCACCTCGGCGAAGTTCGCCCGGCCGACCACCCACTACGTACAGCATCAGTCGACCTCGACACTGCACCAGACCAGCGCCGGCACGCTGGTCTGGCAGGGTCTGCCAGCTGGCTGCACCGGCGCCGGCACCGCGACCGCCACCTGCGACATCAACGAACCCAGCTTTGCTATCTAGCGTTTGCGGGTGACCCAGACTCGTACGTCGGGCCACGGCGGACGGCGAATCCCCGCGACGCCGAACAACACGACCGCCGCGAGGCCAACCAGTATTCCTCCCAGAGCTATCTGTGTCTCGTCGACGGCAGCCACCCAGGAAGCCTTGCCGTCCTTCACGACAACGGCGCCGGCCGGCTTCGCCATAAAGGCACCACACACCCTGCGGACCTTCATGGCTGGGATGACGGTTGTCCCGTCGATCGTCTCGTACGGGTCTCTGAAAACCCGCCCGGAGCCGATTTCGGTCGGCAAATCCCCGACAATCTCCTGCATTCGCACCTGAACCCCTTTCGTTGCCCCGCCTCCCACCGTAGGCCAGCCGGAGCTCCTTGCGGGCGGTTATGAAACAGGCACTGCCACCGACTCGGTTGTGGCGCGCTTGGTGATCCGCCTGCTCAACAGGTAGACCAGGGCGACGGTCAGAATCGCTATGACGACCAGCCCGTAGCGATCGAACGCCGTGTGCGCGATCACCACCCCACACAGCGTGTGACCGACAAGTGCACCACCGGCCAAGCCGAGCGAATGCTGGTCTGTCCACGCCGTGGACAATCCCCACCGGCGGACCAAAACGTACGCGCCAGCGACAATCAACGCATCTATCGCCATCGGTACCAGCGCCCATGCGCCGCGCGCGAACGATGGCTGTTTGGCTCCGCCAAAGGGAAAGATCAGACCCAGAATAATCAATGTGCCGACCGCTCCGATCACCCACAGAACCCAGATGGGCGGAACCGCCGCGGTCGTACGAACAGCGGTCGTCCGCGGTGGAACGACTTTCAGTGCTATCACTGCGATAATGGCGATCGCCACCACACAGCCGACCAATACCCCAATTGGGGCCAGGTAGCCAGGGTCATTGGACGCCGACACCGTACGCAGAAGGCCGATCCCCAGCAGGCCGACTATCGCAGTGATGACTGTCTCGGTCTTCTTCAAGTAGGGAACGTTCAGATGAGCGGGAAACAGCAGGTCGACTATGAGAATGGGGATGACCGCGCTGAATATCACGTGATAGACGACATTCAGCTCCCAGTACGCAGTCTTCAGACCGAACAGCCGTGGCGCCCAGCCGGCCGCGCCGTACAGATGCGGACTGGACAGCGCCTGCAGCCCGATCCCGTCCTCTATCAGCTCGTACGCGATGCCCAACAGGACAATGCTCGGCCAGCCGCGACCGGCTCGATGAACGGCTTCGCGTACCAACAGAATGCCGGCGCCATAAACTGGCGTCCACAACAACACCAGATAGCCCAGGTGCAGCGGCGTACTGCCGAACGCGAGCTCCGCGATCAGCGGCGTCAGGATCACCAAAACCCAGGCAGCAGCCCGATTTCCCGTTTTCAGCTTGCTCATCAGCTGCGCTCTTCCTCGCTCTGTCGCGCCTTCTTTTGTTCTGCCGACGCGCCCAGGTGGAACGTACTGCCACAAAGTGATGACCGCACGGTCCGAAAGTTGCATCCCCGCCGCCAAGAGTCGTGACTACGGGGGTGTGGGGACCGTCGCCGAGATTTACGTGGGGACGCATGAAGGAGCACGAGATCACCGAGAGTGGTCGCCATCGTCAGCGGCGACAATATCGACCCCGGCCGTCCTCACCGAGGTACGACGCGGCGCTGCGCTGCGCTAAAGAGCCTGTCGGCGCAGGCGAAAGGACATGGTTCGCACCAGGCCAGTTGCTGAGCAGACGAAGGAAAGTAGGCTCGGCCGGTGACTCGGACACCGTGGATAGTGATCACCATCGCTTTGCTGCCTGCGACGATCATGATCAGCATCGCCGGCTGGGAGACCGCACCGACGCTTCCGGCGAAGATACTTTCCGTCGTCACCGTGCCGCTTCTGATAAGCGGTCTGCCGCTCGGCATGATCGCGCTCAGCGTTTGGCGCGATAGGGTCAAGGTCGCTCGATTCGAGGTGGGCTTTCGGGCCATCGCGGTGAACTCCGGTCTGGCTGTGGTGGAGGGAGCGGCAAGCCTGCAGGGGTTCGAGCTTCGCGGGAAGTACGGCGATGCCGCGGTCCGTGTTTTCCTGGTTCCCCAGTACTACGGGAGGGCGGCCCGGATCGTTAGCGTTTCGGCTCAAGTGACGCTGACATTGCCGGTGCGTACGCCGTATCGGGTGGTCGCCGGTGCCGGCCGGCCTGCCGCTGATCTCGCCTACTCGTATCGCATCGGAAGGGTGCGTACCGACGATGGCGGATTCGACAGGTGGTTCCGGGTCTACGCCGACTCTCCGGCTGCTGTCGCCGCTGTCCTCGATTCGCGGACGAGGTCGAGAATACAGCGCAGCGGCATCGCAGTCTTCGGGTACGAAGGCGGCGTCATCCAGCTGACCAGTCACCCGGAGAATCGTGCGCCCTACCCGGCCATTACGGCGGCGATAGACCTCGCTCATGCGCTTGCCGATACCTGGGCCGCGGCTGCGCCGGTCTCGCCTCGCCAGGCTGGTGCGCCGTTGCCATCCGCCGTACCTTCGCGCCGGGGGCCGTCGTCGAGGCGGAATTCGTACAGCCTTGCGTTGAAGTCAGAGCGATCCGCGGTCCTTCGCCGGTTCCGGTGGCAGATGGCGGCACTCGTCGGCTTTTTCGTCGTCATAATGTTCCAAGGCGTCGTCAGATCGATCGTCCAATCCGGCCCGCAGGGAATCGACTGGCTGGCGCTAAAAGGAGCTGGTGCCTTCTTTGGGTTTGTCGCCGTCATCGTCGTCCCTCTATTAGTCCCGTACTGGATTCTGCGGCATCGTCGCGTGCCGGCGTTGGCAGCACAGTTGCGTTCCTTTGCCAGCAGGCGCGGGTTGTCGTTTCCGTCCAACTGGGAGCCACCGGGCGGCCACGAGATGCACGGTCATATTGACGGCGTGCCGGTGACGATCCATCCCCTGCTGTTGAATCCTCGCGACGTGACGTACGGTCCCTACTCGGTCGTGATCGCGAACTCACCACAACTGTCGGCACGCCGCGTCGCCGTCCGGCGCCGGAGATCGCTACGGCCACACGGATTGCACAAATTCCCTACCGACGATCGGGATTTTGACCGCTTCTATAACGTTTTCGCGCGATCGGCCGACGACGTGCCGGCCGTCCTCGGATCCGCTGCCCGGCTCGCGCTGATCGAGGCATGGGTGGCCACGTTCGACGTCGAGTACGGTGCGATCCGGGTGACGACCGCGAAGGAATACCGGCGGCCGTACGACGCCACGGAGGCTGCCTACAACGTCGTTGCCGCGGTCGTACATTCGGGCACCTGACATCTTGAAGAAGGTGGGGTGTGTGCTCATGCCGATGAGAAAAGCGGCATCGCCAAGCTGCAGAAACGAGTCCGGCAACGGCTGCCCGGTACCTACGGCGTATTCCTCACCATGTCGGGCTACAGCCCAGAAGCCCTCGCGGATTTAGCCTACGGTGACCGCGTACACGCCGCTGGCGAGGTTGTTCGCGTCGGTCGAGGTACTGGAGCTCAGCTTTGAACCACCGAGGGAGATGACTGACGGACCCCGGTGGCCGCGGAGGGGCAGAAGCGCAGGTCGTCCTGTCCGGCATCGAATCCAGTCACGTCTGCGAAGGCGTGCTGCGGTTACGGACGAGAGCCGGTGAGGGGGCCACTGACGGGCCGAGCGACACCCGAACCGCCTCAACCCCGGCTCGCTCTGGTAAGGCGCGCTCGGACTGCTCAGCGAGTAAGCGACGACTCGAACCTGCCGCCGATGAGTTTTCGGTCCTGGGGGCGTCTACCTCCTCGGATGACAGGAAGACGTGATGTTCAGGGTGCAGGCGTCAACGCTTGAGGCGTACTTCGCCGCGGACCCCGCCAGGGAGTCGGACCTGCGTGCGGCCGACTCGCTGATCCGGGCGGCCGCACCAGGGCTGGCCCGCGGGGTTTCGGCGGCACGGCGGCCGGCAGTCCGGGGATGTCGATGACACTGATCGGGTACGGAATGTTCCAGTACGAGGTCGCTTCGTCGCCCCGGCTGGTCGACCGGCCCGTGAATCGGGCTGGCGCTGCAGAAGAACTACATCAGCCTGTACGTGGCGGACGTCGAGGATGACGAGTTCATCGTCGGGCGATACGCGGGCCGGCTCGGCAAGGTGAAGCTGGGACGCAACAGTGTCGCGTTCGCGCGATTCGCCGACCTCGACAGCAACGGCATGGCAGAACTTGTGGCGTACGTCGACCAAGGTATCGCCAACGGCAGTCTGGAGCCGCGCTACGGCAGGGCTGGTTCAACGTAGAGACAGAAAAAGTCGATGATGTCCGCGACCAGAAGGCCAGGTGCTTCCACGGCGGCGCCCTGCCCGGGTCGCTAGGGCGCAATTGGAGGACATACGAATGACTCATAAAGGCGACGGCCACGGTAATCCCGCGGATTCTGGCGCTGTACTACCGCTTATGCCGCCCGCGCGGCGTACGAGCTCGGTGCCGACCGCTCGAACTCAGAACCTCCGCGTTCTCGAAGGCCGCTTCGTCCTCGAGCGGGTGTCCGACATCCGCAAGACCGCCCCCGAAACCGGCCTGCTCGCGCTCGCGCTCGTGCTCGGTCCAGACGGAGGCGCGGCGATGCGGCGCGACGACACCGCCGAGGACGGCTGGACGGCGCTGTGGAACGGCGATGACGCGCACGACCCGGAAGTGACGGGGATGCTCAGCGCTATCGTCGCGCCGCTCGCAGCGAGCGAACTCCCGGTCTGGACCGCCGCGAGCTACGACGGAGACCTCGTGCTTGTCCCGGCCCGCAGGCTTGAGGAAGCCGTCGGCGTACTTCGGCGGGCCGGCCACCAGGTGGCCGTATGACTGAGCTCAGACAGGGGGCATCGTTGAAGCCTTCGCGTAGTGGTCACGTGCCGATCAACGGCCTGAGCCTCTATCCCTGGGGGGGACATCGCCCACGCCGTCGCCCTCCTCGCCTTCAACGAGGCCCGGATGATCCACGGCGCCATCCCTAGACGTTGACGGCGGCATCACTGTCCACCCGCCTGAGCTAGCCGCTGGAAAGGATCACCTCAGGACTGGGCGTGGGACCATGAACGACATTTCCAGCCAGCGCTGTCGGCCGACCAGAAAATGACAATGCCGCATTCCTGGTCGGGAATGCGGCATCGTCGCTGCCCAGGTCAGCGTCCTGCGGAGGCTACGTAACTATTCCGCTACAGACCGCCGGCCCCGGGGTGGCGTTGTCAGCGGGTAGCGTGGCCTGCCCGCAGGCCTGGATATTGCCACCGACATCACTCGTGTTGATATCGCCATAGCCAACGTTTTTGCCTACCCCGCCCGGAAGGAGTTGGCCGGCAGTGTCGTACAGGCCGACAAAGCCAGCCGGATACCCAGACGCCTCACCGTGGAATTGCCCGTTGTCGTTGTTCTGCCACAAAGTGATGGTCAGGTCGTACTTGATGCCTGAGATGTAGACGCTCGACACCGCACTCCACCATTTGCTAAAGCTCGCCTGGGGGTGGGCACTGGCCGCGCCTGGACCGGCGACTATCAGCCCGATCGCGAGCGCTATGGTCAGGATGCCGGTCGCGAACTTCCTCGACATCAGACACTGTCCTCGTGGTACAAGGACCACGGCAACGTGTCGGGGTTGTTCGACTGAGTGCAGAACCAGGTGTTGTTGTAACCGTTGTAATTGCTGTAGCCGTATGCTTCGCAGTCGCCGTAGGTGAAGAAGGACCCCACGTACTTGAACGTCTGCGGGCTGGCGTGCCCGCTCAGTCCGACGGTGGCAGCCGCGGCGGGCGCCGCCGCACTCGACAACGCGGCCAGGGTCATCGCCCCGACACAGACACTTTTCCATGACCTCATGCCCATTCTGTCATTTCCTTCCGTAGTTCGATCCCAGGTGGCTTTCGAAAAAGCCGCACGGCAGCGCCGGACAAGCGGTCTCAGCAGGTCAGTCGCTGGTCACTCGGCCCCAGGGCCTGTACGGACGAGGCCTGGTCATTGTCCTCGGGCGCAACATTGCGGATGTTGAACCCGAAATAGTCCATGAATCGCTGTTGACCCGTGTAGTTGGCGTCGTAATACCAGCAATACGTCCAAGCGCTCACGTTTTCCCAGGATGTCAGGCGGTCGTTCATGTCGTAGCAGACGCCGCCGACGCAGGTGTTTCCCAGGTACGGCACGCTGACACCCTGGGGAATGATGACTTCCAGACCTCCGCCGTTGGCGTCGGCGAACAGGCAGAGATAAAATGCCGAGCAGTTTTCGTTCGGTCTGGCCGATCCACGCTCGAGCAGTGTCGCGTAACCGCCGGCGATATTACGGTCCGAGGCGGTGGCCCGACGGTATTCGACGGTTGTGGCGGAGCGCTTGAGCAGCTGTAGTTGCGCGTCGACAGTGGCCGGCAGGCGCCCGCTCACCGCCCCATCGGACGCACTCGCCGCGCTCTGGCCGCCGGTGACAACTATTGCGGCGACGGTGAGCGCGAACAGCAATCTCAGGAATCGACTCATTCTTTCCTCTCGCGGGCGGAAATGGCCAGGCCGGCACATTCATGTCCTATGGTTTCTGAGGCACTATAAGGGTTCTTTTGACGTTATGTGACGCTACATGCCATGTCCAGTGACATTCATCATCGAAAAGGCAAGTGTTTCCCAGGCCACTGTTGTGACGAATGTGGGTCAGCCACGAACAGCAGATGCAGATCGCGGAGCGCGGGCAGTATGGGTGTTGCGTCGCCAACCCGGCGTCGAGCGATATGAACCGACCTACCCACGCAGCCGACCGCAAACCAGAGTCTTGCGCGTATGCCGCGCCTGGAGGAATGGAACCGGTCGGGTGTGCTGGAATCACGGCGGCCACAGCCAGGCCGTCGAGGGCGGGACAAAAGCCCACTGTGGTGATCGCGATGAACCAGTACTCAACCTTCCACCACATCGAACACCTGCACGACCAGCAACAAATCATGGCCAGCTACCTCCACCTACCGACCGGGTCATACGTGGCACTCACCCACCTACACAACCCCAAAAACGGCAGCAAACTCGCCACCATGGCGGACAACATGCAAAGTCGTACCGATCGGTGAACTCCGAACTGCGCATGCGCCCGTACGCCGAAATCCTCACCCTCTTCGACGGGCTGGGAATCGTCGAACCTGGCCTGGTACCACTACGTCGCTGGTGGCGCAGCGGCTCGACCGTCGGCGACGACCTGCTGCTCTACGACATCTGTCTTAGCGCGGTCGGCCGCAACGCATAAGACCCTGCGCCGCGCGAGTCGGACTTTCTTCCTCGCCAGGTGTGACGCCGGCGAACGCGGCGAGGTGGTCCGCGGATGTGAAGGCGCTCGCGTCGCCGATGATCGGCAGCAAGCGCGCGGCGCCGAGCATGCCGATGCCGGGTACGGTGGCCGTGAGTGTCGCGACCCGCTGGTTAGCCAGGCGCTCCTTGAGTTCGGCGGCGATCGCCTGCCGCTCGCGGATGACGCTCAACAGGGTGGGCAGCCTTGGCTGGCGATCACGCGCCCCAGGGCCGCGGTTCCGGGTGTCTGCTCGGCCAGCGGGCGCAGGATCTTGTCCGGCAGCTGCCGCGCCGGTGTGCAGGCACTGGCATGTGCACGCACCACCGACTACGCGTTGACGCTGATGGAGCTGGGGTTTCCGGATCTTGACGGCGTCGAGCTGATGCGGCGGCTGCGGTTGATGCGACCAGGTTGTGTGTTCGTGATCCTCACCGCGCGCCGGGAGGATGTCGACGTGGTGCTCGGGTTGGAGGCCGGCGCCGACCACTACCGGACCAACCCGTTCCGGTTGGCCGAGCTGCTTGCCCGGGTACGCGCGCACCTGCGGCGCCGCCCCGTGGACGGCACGGCCGGCAGTGCTGCGCCGGCCCGCATCCAGGTCGGCGCCTTGGTCGTGGACCTAGCCGCCCGCCGCTGTCTGCTCGGCCCGTCGGAGGTCTCGCTGCGGGCCCGTGAGTACGACGTATTGGCTCGCTGGCAGCCTCGGCGGGTGAGGCTGTCAGCCGGGCGACGCTGACGAACGACGTCTGGGACGAGAACTAGTTCGGCCCCACCAAAACCCTGGGCGTACACATCGCGGCGGTACGCCGCAGGCTGGCGGAGGCGGCCGAGTTGGCAGGCATCCAACTGCCGGGGATCAGCACCTTGCGTGGACACGGCTACCGGCTTGAGAAGTAGGCGGAATGGGCGGCTGTGATCGGGGAGAACCAGCCGCCCACCCCTCCAGGCCCCGGGTCGTTGTGGCTTCCTTACTCCGGGGTGGCTTTTTGGTTACCTCTCGCGGAGGTCCCCCGCGGTGGCGCGACTCGCCCGAGCGGTCGCGGTGAGTGCCGCCGCCAGGACCGCCGCCACGGTCACCACCAACACGCCGCCGAGATAGTCCCAGGGCACCGCTAGCCGGTCCGGTGGCGGGTCGAAGACGCCGGCCAGCACGGCGACCAGCATCTCGGCCAATGCCCAGCCAGCCAGCGACCCGGCCAGCGCACCGCCCACCAAGGTCAGCACCGCCTCGCCGAGTAAGACCCCGGCCAACTGCCGGGTGGTGCTGCCCAGGGTTCGCAGGATCGAAAATGCCCGCCGACGTTCGGTGAATCCCAACGCCAGCACCAGTCCGCCGGCGCCGGCGCCGAGCAGCAGGGCGAACCCGAGTTCGATGTCGGTCAGCCCGGCAAGGTCCACCGCTGTCAGGCTGGAGCTGACCACATGCCGGGAGGTGGCGATGTCACCGACAGTCGCGGACGTTCCCAGCCGTGCCTGGATCTGCGCCGCGACCGTGGTGGTGCTGGCTCCGCCGGTGTCGACCAGAAAGGCCCCGACCGCGTCGCTGCCGGTCGTTTTGGCTATGTAACTGGCGTTGGCGACCAGGAAGCTGTCCTTGGGTGCGGTCGGGAACTCTTTAGCGATGCCGAGGTAGTGGAACCCGACGGTAGTGAGCTGTTTCGTACGGGCATCCTGCAGTCTGAGGTTGATCCGGTCTCCCAGCCGCAGTTGGAATTCCTTCACGGTCTCGGCCGACACCAGGATTCCGTCCGGTTGCGCGGACAGCCGGCTCATCAGCTGCGCCGCCGTGCCGCCGGAGAAATAGCCGTCCTGCAGTGACGTCGCCGCAGCGATCGTGTCCGGTCGTATTCCGTACAGGTCCTGGAGATCTGTTCCCACGTAAGCGAAACGGTGTTGGAGCGGTTCAACCGAGTGGACCCTGGGCAGCGTCGCGATCGTCGCGGCGGCCGCCGGGCCGACGGTCGAGCCCGGTGGCTCAGTGACCGTCACATCTGCGCCGTTGGTCAGCCGTGCGTCCACTTCGGACTGCTGTTGGAAGGTGCTGTTGAAGATCGCTGTGGAGATGGCGAAAGACAGCGCCAACGCGACCAGCACGACCCCGCGGGCAAGCAGTCGGCGCTGCCGGGCGAACATCGCCGCGATGGTCGGCGCCAGCGGCCCACCGATCGGCCGCAACAACCTGGTCACCAGCGGACGACCACGACCGAGCAGCAGGTCCACCAGCCGCCAGGTCAGCAGAGCGGCGCCGATCCAGAACAACCCTGGGCCAAGGAATGCCCAGTAGTCCACCGAAATGCTCGGCACGCCTTCGGGCGCCAGCACGAGGGTGTAGCCGCTCCTGTTGGTCGACCACAGCACCAGCGCGGCGCCGGCGATCAGGATCAAGTCCAGGCCATACCGTGCCCACCAGGGACCGGTCCGCCGGCCGCCGGTCGCGCGGCCGGCGACGACAGTGGTCGCCTTCGTCTCGCGCCACGCCGGCACCAGCACGACCGCCAGCGCCACCGCCAGCCCGACGCCGGTCGCAAGGCCGCCCCACAACCAAGCCGCCGCTGCACTGGCGCCAAACCGCGGCGATTCGAAGAAACTCAATCCCAGCACTGCCGCGACACCGAGCCCGACGGCACTGCCGATGACTCCGAGCAGCACCGCCTCGATCGCGGCCAACGTGAGGACCTGTCGCCGGAGTGCGCCGCGGGTCCGCAGCAGGGACTGCTCCCGGCGTCGGCGGTCCGCGCCGGACCCGGCCACCGCGGCGGTCAGCGCAACCGCCAGCAGGATTCCCGGCATTCCCAGGAAGAGGAACAGGATCCGGGCATAAAGCGCGTCAGCCCGTGCCGCGTCCAGCACCGCGCCGAGGTTGTCGCCGACCGTCCCGGCGCCGGCGAGCTTGGCTTCCAGGTGATGCGCGGCGGCGGTGATCTCGGTGAACGCCGCTTGCGGATCCGTTGGTAGCGCAGCTGTCCGGGCGACGTGGATCTGGGTGGTCACCACACTCGGGACGGGACCGAAGATCTGATGGAATTGGCTGCCCGGCAGCAGAACGACGTTGTCCGGCGGTGCGCTGGGCTGCGACTGCGACGGCGCGCCGACCTTCTGGAACAGGGAGTTCGCCTGCGGCAGCTCAACGACTCCGCTGATCACCACGGTCGCCGGTGGCCGGCCGGGGCGGGCGATCGTCACCGTCGTTCCAGGCGCGCCGTGCAGGTTTGCCGCTGTCTGCTGTGCCAGCACCGGCCCGGAGTCGGTGCCGACCAGGGTCCGGATCTCGCTGGGGAACGTGGTGCGGTAGCCAGCAGGTAGGCCGAGGACGACGCCGCTGCCGGTGGTCTGGGTCGAACCGGCCGCCGTCGCGGACAGCCAGGACGTGCTGGCGAACTCCACCGGCAGAGCGCGCCCTACGCCGGGTTCCGCGGCGGTCGCGGCCAGCACACTGTCTGCGGCCGCCCCTGGAGCTACGGCGACCTGCCAGTCCACCGCGACCTGACGACTTGCCTGCCTGGTCATGGCGGCCTCAGACGCGGCGAGGAAGCTTCCGTAGGCGGCGAGCAGGGCCACCGCGGCGGCGACCCCGGCTGCTGTTGCCAGCAGCCGACCCCAGCGGCGGGTCAGCAGACCGCGCACCCAGATCGCGGTCATTGGTGAGTCTGCGCGCGGGGCACTATGAGGCTGCCGGCAGCCATGATCCATTCGATGTCCAGCTTGGCGGCGACCTCCCGGTCGTGGGTGGCCACCACGACGGCGGTCCCGTAGGTGGTGGCGGTCTCCAGCAGGACCTGCAGGACTTCGTCGGCGGTGCGGTGGTCAAGCTGACCGGTCGGTTCGTCGGCGAGGATCAGCGCCGGTCGGCTGACCAGCGCGCGGGCCAGGACCACCCGCTGCGCCTGCCCACCTGACAACTCCTCGGGGAGCTTGCCGGCCAGGTCATCTACATGCAGGTCGACCAGGGCGGCGAACGCCCGCTCGCGTGCCTCCCCCGCCGGTACGGATTTCAGGAGCATCGGGAGCTCGACGTTCTCCACGACATTCAGTGGTGACAGCAGGCTCGGCGCCTGGAAGGCGACGCCGATGCTGGCCGGGTCGCGGTCGGGCGAGCGTCCCAGGCCCGGCCAGCTGCGGTTCCCGCTGGTGGGTGTCTCCAGGCCGGCCATCAGGTGCAGCAGCGTGGACTTTCCGGATCCGGAGGCGCCGGTGACAGCGATCCGGTCGCCCGGCCAGACGGTTGCCGTCGCGTTGTGCACCGCGTAGACGGTCCGGTTGCCGCTGCCGTAGGCCCGGCGCAGCAGCTGTCCCCGGAAAACCGGTTCGGTCAGTGTCGTCATGGTGTCACCACCTGCCCGTCCCGCAGCTGCAGGACCCGGTCAGCCACTCGTCGTACGTTCGCGCTGTGGCTCGCGACGATCACGGTTTTTCCTTGCATGCTGCGGGAGACGAGCATCCCGAGCAAGCGATGTTCGGTGGTCTCGTCCAGCTCACCGGTCGGTTCGTCGGCGATCAGCACCGCCGGGTCGCCTGCCAGCGCCACCGCGAGTCCGGCCCGCGCCAGCTCCCCGCCGGACAGCTGCCCGGGATAGGACGACCCGCGACCGGCGAGGCCGACCGCTTCCAGCAGGACGGCCACGTCCATACGCGACTTTTGCAGTCGTTGGGAGAAGCGGACGTTGCCTGCGACCGTGAGGTGCGCGAAAAGGTTGTCGTACTGGAAAATTACGCCGATCCCGCTGGCCCTGAGTCGGGCCCGCTCGGCTTCCGGGCGGTGACTGAGCCGCCGCCCGTCCAGCCACACCGCGCCGCCGTCTGGCTCGTCCAGGCCGGCCAGGCAGTTGAGCAGAGTGGTCTTCCCAGATCCGGACGGTCCGGCAATGACCACCAGCTCGCCGGCGGTCACCTCGAACGACACTCCGCGCAGGGCGAGCGTTTCCTCGTCGCCGGCCCGAAAGAACCGGTAGAGATCACGAACGGCCAGGGTGACTGGTCGCATCACCGCCACCGGAACGACTCGGTGACTCTGCGCCATGGGTCGACGTTGTCGGAGCCGTGTGGCGCGGACAGCGTGATCAGCGTGATCAGCGCGAGGCTGCCGGCCCGGAAGAACTCGTATCGCTCCACATCGTCCTTCACGTACCTGTTGGTGACCGGGTCGACTGGGCTGTTTACCTGGTAGCGGGCCAAGACCACCGCGGCCGCCGACCGGGTGACCGTGCTGACCGCAAGCCCCGCGAAACCGGCGGCGGTCCGGTTCTGGGCAGCCACATCTGCCAGCACCGTTGTGACCGTTGGGGCCGCCCGCGCCGGTCGGACCTCGATCCGGATGGTGTTGAGCTTGTCGGTGAAGGTTGCGCCGTTGCCGCCGGGAAGGTCGGTCCTTGCCCAGCCTTCGGGGACGTTCAGCCGCGAGTGGCCGGACGGCAGCGCGTACGCCACGTACTGCTGGTTGTCCGGGATATCTCCCTGCGCGCTGTTCTCCTGCGGTGCCGGCCCGCTCGCTGCGGCCGGCGCCGCAGCCGGCGAGGTCGTTGGTGCCGGTTGCTGGGCGGCTGGCGCCGAGCAGGCGGTCATGGCCAACGCACCGGCCATGGTCACTGCGGCCGCGCGCCAGCGGGTAGACCGGATCTGTATCACAAGGGCGACGCTATAAACCCGCCCGACAGTCGCCGGCCAGCTGTGGGTTAGCGAGCGGCAAAAACCGCGCGGCCCAGCGCGCCCGGGGTCGATTGTCAGGGCAAGCTGACGCGACAACGCCAGGGGGAATCGGATGCGTAGACGGGTGCAGCACGTCGCGGTCGTCGCCGCGTTGATCGCGGTGACGGTCTTCGGCCTCCCCCTGGGCGCCGCCGTCTACCGGCTGTTCGTCGACGAGGAACGTAGTGAGCTGACGCGGATTGCCGGAAGCAGCGTCGGCCAGGTCGCGGCCGATCCTGGATGGAGAACCGATCCGGCGGCACTGGCCCGGATCCGGTTGCCCGCGGTCGAGGGTGACACCACCATCTCCCTCTACACCGGGGACGCCCGACTGGTCGCTGGGCCAGCCTCCGCCGTGGCTGACCAATTGCTGCCGGCCGCGCTGGCCGGTCAGACCGTGGACACCGAGACCGCGACGCACGTGACTGTCGCGATGGCCGTCCCGAACGCTGCGCGGACGGCCGCGGTCGTCATCGTCACATCGTCCAAGGACAATGCGACCACCCGGACCGCATGGACCTGGGCGGCGATGGTGGGTCTCGCGCTGCTCGCCCTGGCCGCAGTCACAATCGTCGCCCGCCGCCAGGCCGGCCGGATCGCGGCACCACTGGATCGGCTGGCCAGGTCCGCTCATGCCCTCGGCGAAGGTGACTTCAGCGTGCGATCGGCGCACAGTGGCATGGCTGAGATCGACATGGTCGCGACCGCGTTGAACAGCACCGCCGGCCGCCTGGGTGACCTGCTGCGCCGCGAGCGGTCGTTCTCGGCGAACGCGTCGCACCAGCTGCGTACGCCCCTGACCGGCCTGCGGCTGCTTCTGGAGTCGGCACTCGACGACCCTCATCCGGTCGCGGTCGGCCGCGCGCTGGACACTATCGACCGGCTGGAGCGGACGATCGACGAGCTGCTGGACCTCGCCCGCCACGGTGACGCTCAGGGGGCCCTGCTGGACATCGACGCGCTGCTGGAGGACCTCCGCGATGCCCGGGTCGGCGCGTTGACGGTAACTGGCCGGGCCTTGCTGGTCGGGCGTGACCAGGACCTGCCGCCCGTCCTCGGCAGCATCGGAGCCGTCCGGCAGGCGGTCGCGGTACTGGTCGACAACGCCACGGTGCACGGCACCGGAACCATTGTCGTTCGCGCCCGTGATGCCGGCTCCGCGGTCGCCATCGACGTACGGGACGACGGACCTGGACCGGCGGTCGAGACCGCGCTGTTCGGTGGCCCGGGAGGTGAGCGGTTGGGACTGCGGCTGGCCCGCGACCTCGTCGAGGCCGACGGCGGCCGGCTGACCCTCAGCAGACCCGGCCCCGGACCGGTGTTCACGATCCTGCTTCCCGCCGCCGACGTTCACCCGACATTCAGCGATGGCGGCCTAGCGTGAAGGCCACGATCGCCGTCCTCGAGCCGATCTGTTCCGGGCACAGCCCGGCCGCGCTGTTGCGATACGAAGACCGCAACGCCATGCGATTCTCCATCGAGGGCAGGGCGCCTTTCCTGACAATGGACCTCTTGCGCATCCTATGAGCCATGGACGACAGCGCGATCCTCTACGCCGACTGGAACACAAGAGCTCTCCGGCACGCCACCGCCGGGCACCTCCCGTCCGTGGTCAACCGAGGACGCAAGAAGGTCGGCTTCACCACTCCCGAGGACGCCTGGTTCGGCAAGGTCGCCTGACACGTGCGTGAGGTTTTCTCCTCACCGTCTTTCGGGGTTCGGCCAGATTTCGACCAGGCCGCCGTCGTACGAGAGTTCCGGCAGAGTCTCCGCGGACGGTCCACTGTGGAGACGATGACCTTCTGGCGGTTGATGAATCTGGGGTTGCGGCTGCGGGAATTTTATCGATAACCGTGTGCCACGGCCGTTGCACCGGCGACCGCTGGTTTTACCTGGCGCTAACCTTTGATTGCCTGGGCGCTAATCGCGTGGCCATTAGCCTCCGACAAATGGCCACGAACTATCAGTCACCGTCCACTTCTGTCCGCACCAGAACGGTTCTCAACAAAGTTCCGGAGATCACTCTCTATTTCTGGATCGTGAAGATCCTCGCGACCACGGTCGGCGAAACCGCCGCCGATTTCCTGAACACCACGCTGGGTCTCGGACTGACAGGTACCACGTACGCGATCGGGGCAGTGCTGGTCGTAGTGCTGGTCTTCCAGTTCCGGGTACGCAGATACGTGCCCGCGATCTACTGGCTCGCGGTGGTCCTGATAAGCATTGTCGGTACACTCATCACCGACAACCTGACGGATAACTTCGGCGTCAGCCTCACGACCACCACCATTGTCTTCGCCATCGCACTCACAGTCACCTTCGGGATCTGGTACGCGAGCGAGAAAACCCTTTCTATTCACACGATCTACACGTACCGCAGAGAAGCATTCTATTGGCTGGCGATCCTGTTCACCTTCGCCCTGGGCACCGCAGCTGGCGACCTGTTGGCCGAACAGCTGAACCTGGGATATCTGCCGTCCGCGCTCATCTTCGCCGGACTCATCGGAATCGTCGCGCTGACTCATTTCACGCTGAAGTTGGGAGCTGTTCTGGCCTTCTGGATCGCCTACATCCTTACCCGCCCGCTCGGCGCCTCCCTGGGCGATCTGCTTTCCCAGTCCCATGACGACGGCGGTCTAGGGCTGGGCACAGTCGCTACCAGCGGGATCTTCCTCATCACCATTCTGGCCGTGGTCGTCTATCTGACCAAGACAAGGAAAGACGTCACTGAAGCGGCCTGAGGCGACACCGGAAAGCCGGGCGCCGCTCAGCGGCCGCCCGGTTTTTCTTCGGCCCAAAATGATCTAGTGCCCGTGGGGAACTTTCTTTTGGCGCGGACAGGTGTCATCGCCGCTCCCAGCACTACACCATCGGAGACAGTAGGGTCGCCTGATGGCCGCACACAGATCAGTGGCCTTATCGCTCAGACAGTGCCGCACCATCGAGGCTGGTGCCGATGGGGGCGTCGACACCAGCACCCGTCAGCGTAGCGCCGAGAGTTGGCCGGGTTGGTCAGTGATCGTGCCAGCTGGGAAGGGCAAGGCTCGAGGATTCGCCCCTGACCTGATCAAACTTGTCTGGCGGTACAGCGACGATAGCCCCTAATCGTAGTCGGCGCTGCGGTGGTAACCGGGGGCGTCACGAGGTGGTGGTCACAAACGTCCACCACTGGGTGCTATCTGTCCCACTGCAGGTCTCCGCAACCACAGCTGGTTGTCCCTGATAGAGCACTCTTGTCAGGCAACCCATAGCCGGGTTGGCAATGAAATAACCCGGACCATTCGCGTTCCCCCACACGCCCCATCTACCCGGTGGATCGTTCGCATCACCGCAACCCGCGAAAGCCCCTAAGTCATCACTCTCCAGACATTCGAAGGGTGAATTCGGAAAGGCGTGTATCTGGCCTATGTATCCTGAATGCACGGGCACCTCGCCACCGTTGCTGTCGTCGCCCCAGAACCCGGTCCGTGGATCGCCTCTCAACCTTTGACTACTAGAGTAGAGGATGACATCGGGACTGAGTATGCCCTCATTGTCTAAGGGGCGGAGGTATTCGCCAGTTGACACATTCTGAAGGATGATTGGAGCTGGTGCCGGATTATAGGCCCACTGTTGTTTTGGATCTGTATCCGAACACCCGTCAAGAACAGCGGAAGTGTCGTTCGCCGACAAGCAAAGACCCTGGCTACGACTCTCGATGAGCATGCGGCCGTCCGAGTAAGGGTAAGTGACAATCTGCCAGTCCTGCTGGTTGGTGGTACCCGCGTCGCACGTACTGATGGTGACCTTGTTGTCCACATAGTCAAGACAGCGAGGAGCCTCGGTAGGACCCGTCTGGAGGTGTCCCATATACCCGCCAGTGAGATTCCCCCATTGATCGTTGCTCCATTCTCCAAACATATCGTAGGGCGGATTGGTTTGGAGTTGAAGAAGATATGGATCCACGAATGCTAGGTATTTGCCGGTCGCGTAGTTCCAAAGCTCCGCTTTCGGAGCGGACGGTGGTGTTGTTGGATCCGCGGAAGCCGGCACGGCCGGTGCCAGTGTGATCACAAGAACACAGACCAGTAACGCTGCTGCAATGGTTACCCGACGCCGATACAACCTCATCCATCTCCTCATGTGGCCACTGAATGGCTATCACTTCCGTGCACGACGCTGACTAAAGCCTCCTCGTTGGGACAGCGGCAATTGCATCTGAACGCATTCGAGAAGGCTACTAATATGTACCGAAAGTGACCTCGCAAGTTCAGTACGTCAGGTCAGCTACAAGTGCACGATGACCCGGCCACGCGGGTATCACATTAGTGAACCGGAGTGGCTGCCTCATCGCGCACCCGCGCTCATGCACGCAACCGCCGACGGCATACGCGGCCAATATGGCTACGAATAATTAATCCACTTTACCCGAGTCTTTGATGAGTCCTGGATCAACCAACCAGCACCCGAACCCCAAACCAACCCCAAACAAACCCAAAATAGCTGTCTCATCTGACTTGACAGATACCGCAGCCGGGCGATCGACGGCTGAGAGAGACGCGTTTCCATCATCCTGCGGGCTTGCAGCTCCGCTAGTCAGTGTTACTATCTACTAGTAGTCAGTGTCACTAGATAGTGAGGGGTGCTCCCATGGCAACCTGGTAACGGAGATGGCCAAGGGAACGCTGGAGGGCCTCGTGCTGGCGATCCTGTATGGTTGGTCCGCGTATGGCTACGAAATCACGGCGTGGCTGCGCGACCAGGGCTTCTCCGACATCGCCGAAGGCACTATTTACGCGCTGCTGGTCAGGATCGAACAACGTGGCCTCGTCGACGTGGAGAAGGTCCCGTCGGAGAAGGGGCCGCCGCGAAAGGGGTATTCCCTGAACGCTCAGGGACAGGAACATCTCGAGGAGTTCCGAACGACCTGGAACTTTCTCGCTGAACGGCTCGAACGGCTCCACAAAGAAGAAAAATGGCCATGTCCGATGTCGAAAAGGGCGGCCTCATCTCGAAGATGATCAGGCCCAAGAAACGCTGGAGAGCGTACAAGACACGCTCGCGCCAGCTTCCCGAGAACTACCGTACGGCGGTCGAAGCGATCGAACGGTATCTGATGCATTTCGTACCGACCGACGGCGACAGCAATGCGGCGATGTTCGAAGACCTTGCCGACCTGTTCGAACAGGCCGCGGCGAACGGAACACCAATCCGCGAGATCGCGGGGAAGGACCCGGCGGAATTCGTCGAGGCAATCGCCCAGAACTACTCGGAAGGTGGCTACGTCCGGGCACGCGCGCGCGGAAACAGCTGACCGACGCCATTACGCGCGCCGAACAAGAGACGCCTCGATGACGACGTGGACCGGCATGATGTCGGTTGACGACACGGCCCTTGCCGTCAGTGACACTGGCGGTCCTAGTATTCCGGTGGTTTACCTCAATGGCCAGTTCGCTACCCAGGGATATTGGCGGCGGGTCATCGCTGATCTGGGTACGGGGTGGCGGCACATCACTTTTGACGAGCGTAGGCGCGGCAGAAAATCGGGGAAGTCAGTTGACTATTCCTTCGAGGCCGCGGTTCGGGATGTTGATGCCATTCTCGCGGCCAGGGGTGTGGACCGGGCTATGGTGGTGGGTTGGTCGTACGGGGCCTGGAACGAGGTCCCCAAATCATTCGTATGGAAGAAGACAGGCTAGGACATCCTCGACTCTCGGCAAGTATCTTCAACGAATTTCGGGCGTGGGACGCTGCGGCGTCTTGGGTGGCGGCGTGTGGAGGCGCGCGGCGACTGGCAAGTCGAGGCAAGACGCGGTGGGCCACTGCGATGGCAGCGGACCCAGCCGGCGAAGCTGGTGGGTCTGTTCCAGGCACCAGGGTGATACCGCCAAATGTCCTTGGTCGATGCTGGAAACCAGTGCATCCCAGGTGATCCATTGGTATGAGTTGACCTCGTCAGGATTCGGGTCAGGCCGCGTGTCGACGGTGGCGCGAAAGACCGGGCACATCTCGTTTTCCACCACCCCACTGGGCATCGTGGCGCGGTAGCGGAACCTCGGAAGCAACAGGTCGATACTGGTCGCGACCATGCCGAGCTCGACAAGCAGCCGGCGCTGCACCGCTTCGACGATGGGTTCGCACGGTAGCGGATGGCCACAGCACGAGTTGGTCCAAGCCCCCGGCCAGGTAGGTTTGGTCAGCGCCCGTCGCGTGAGCAGGACCTGGCCACCGGGGTTGAGGACATAGCAAGAAAAGGCAAGATGCAGCGGCGTGCTCCTGTGGTGTACTGCTGATTTTTCGGCCGTACCCAAGGCGTGCCCTGCCTCGTCGAGAAGAACGACATGCTCCAACGCGTACCCCGGCGGTTTCACAGTCCGTCCGGGATGTCCGGGGTGGCTTGCTGGGTGTATCCCAACGACTGCAGGCGGGTGGCGAGGATGCTGATCTCGGCTATGGTGGCGCGTCCGGGAAGACTGACCGCACACAAGGCCGCGTCGGCCACGTCTTCGGGTTGCAGGCACAGCTTGCGCATCTCAACCGGTGGGGGCACCGGTCGGCGATCCAGCATGGGGGTGTCCACCATTCCGGGAAGAATCGTGCACACGCGGACGCCGTTCGCGTGCTCGTCGCGCGACAGCCCTCTGGCCAGGCCGAGTAGAGCAGCTTTGGTTGCGCTGTAAGCGGCGCCGCTGTGGGAAGGCCAGGCTGCCGAGATGCTGGAGATCAGGACAATGTCACCCTCCCGTTCGCGGATCTGGTCGAGAGTGCCGTGAATGAGCCGGAAGATGCCGGTGAGGTTTGTCCGTACCAGCTCATCGAAACTTTCCTCGGTGAGTTGATGAAACCGCCGGCGGGTGACGTTGGTTCCTGCGGCGCAGACGAGAATGTCGATCGGATCCTCACGGGCAAGCTCACCGGTCAGTGCCTGGGTGGCGACCGGGTCTGTGACGTCGAGCGAATGCGGGACGTACGTGCCGCCGGTCACCGCGTCCGGTGCGGTCGACCGAACCGCATCAAGGCGCCGGCCGACGCCGTGGACGCGCGCGCCGGCATCCAGAAAGCGTCGGACAATGCCCGCGCCGATCCCACTTCCAGCTCCGCTCACCAAAGCCACTCGCCCGGCCAGCGCACTAGTCAACGGGCGGGTTGAGAGTCCACAGGCCGAGCTCAAGGCCCTCCGCGTCATGCACGACGGCCCACCAGCCGGGCTCGGCGGCGGGCCGGATTTCCATCCTCCCCTTGATAATTTTGCCGCCCGCGGCGGAAACCTTCGCGAAGGTCGACTCCAGGTCGTCCACCTTCACGTACACACGCGGCGATCGTCGCCCCTCTGCGAGTTGCCGGTCGGCGAGCACCTTGTCCAACGCCCCGAACTGTTTTCCATCCGCGTCCTTCATCGTCATGTACTCATCCGAGTACGCCTGGAAGGACCACCCGAAAACCTCGCCGTAGAACCGTTGGGCGCCGTCCAAGTCCTGAATCGGCAGATCCACCCAGGACACCTTGTTATCGGTCACGACAGTCCTTTCACGATTGTCCGAGAATCTGCTGGAACAAGGGCAGCGGTCGAGCCGAGACGTCGACAAAGTCGCGCAGTCTCGCCAACCACGGCGCCCGGTCGCCGAAACTGTCCAGCAGCCCGTGCGCCCGGGCCCGAACCTTCTCGATCTCCTGGACGTAAAGACAAACGTTCTCGGTGGTCAGCAGCAGCTCCCTGAGCTGGCCGCGAGCTTGCGCCGACAGCGGAGCCTGGGCACGCAGTGCGAGCAGCCGGCCGCGGTCCAAGCCAGTCGACCGGGTCAGCACGGAGGCGAACAGGAACGTGAGAACCTGGTTGCGTAGGTCCTCCTCGCGACCGGTGGCCAGGTCCTCCTGGTCGTTGCGAAGCTGTCGAAGCGAACCGAAGGTGAAGCCGAAATCTCGCCATCGCTCTGCCACCGGCTGGTCAGCGCCGGCCAGCCGGGCAGCCATCGCGCCAGCCATCGCATAACCGCCACCGGTTTTGCGCCGGTAGCACCGCAACACCTCGACCGGCCGGACTGTCTCCGGGGTGGCCCGGAACTCCCGCAGCTGACCCTCGACACCAGATGTTGACCCGTACGAGAGGTCCGCGGCCAGTAGTGAAAGGGTGCTCGCCGGCAGGTCCAGTCGAGCGATAATCTCGGCCGGCACCGAATGCAGGCAAAGGATTGCGGCCATCATGGCCTCAGCGACATCCAGCCCAGCTGAGGCCTCCTCGACCGCACCGTCCGTGGTGTTGTCAATGAGCCGACCAGCGGTGTACCAGAGGATGTTGACAGCCGCGATCGGTACTGCCGGCCGAAGGTCACCTGTCAGTGCGCCGAAAATCAGCAGCGGCACGGCTCGCATGACCTGCTTTGTTCTGCGTACCTCAAGAAACTGGTGCAGAACCTTCTTGGTCAGGCCCAGCGAGTCGTCCAGCCGATCGACCGCCGAGTCGATCTCCAGGTCGATGGCCGGATAGAGCTCATCCTGGAAAATCGCCGGTAGCTCCAGTTCAGTGATCACGACAACGCCTTCCCCGCAACCTGCGCCCCCCGTACGTGGCGGCTCTGCCGTACCGAGATCGGAAGTGCTGTGTAGCCGCGAAGAACCAGGAGGTTGTGCCGGTTCGCCTCGCCGGCGAGGGTGATGTCCTCGAACCTGTCGAGCAGCATCTTGAAGGCGATCTCGGCCTCCAGCCTGGCTAGCATCGTGCCCAGACAGTAGTGCGGGCCGGCGCCGAAGCTCAGCGCCTGTTTGACTGTCCGCAGTGGATCGAACGTGTCCGGCTGATCGAACCGGGCCGGGTCCCGGTTGGCGGCGCCCACCAGGACGGCGACCGAAGCGCGGGCCGGCAGCCGGAGCCCATCAAGGGTGGTTTCCCGGAGCGTACGACGGGCAAGCACCTGGACTGGGCAGTCGTAGCGGAGCATTTCCTCGATGTACGCGGGCGCCAGCGACGGGTCCAGGCGGAGCCGGCGAGTCAGGTCGGGGTGGTCAAGCAAGATGGCCAAGCCATTGCCGAGCAGGTTCATGGTGGTAATGAAGCCAGCGGCGATCACCAATGCCAGGCTCGCCAACAGCTCCTCTTCGCTGATTGTGCCCTCCGCGTCGTGTGCGGCGGCCAGTGCGCTGGTGAGATCCGACTGCGGTGACTCGCGGCGTTCGGCCACCAGCGCGGCGAAATAGTCCCGCAGCTCCACTGTTGTCTGATCCACGGCAGCGAGCGACCGCGGCTTGTCGTCGGACTCCAGCAGGGCGCGTCCGGTGCGCAGCGGTGGGCCGGCGACGATCGCGTTCACCCGCTGGTGGAACCAATGCCGGTCGGCGGGCGAAACCCCGACCAGGTCGCAAATCACCGTGATGGGGAGCTCGAAGGCGAAACCGCTGATGAAGTCAACCGGAGCCCCGTCGGCTCCGCGTTCGGCGAGCCGGTCGATCAGCCGGCTCGCCGCGGTCTCGATCGCCACCCGCATGTCGCCGATTCGGCGCGGAGTGAACGTACCGGCGACCAACCTGCGTACCCGTTCGTGGTCCGGGGAGTTCATGAAATGCAGCGAGTTGGCAGCCCGGCGCAGCACCGGCGACTCGCGCCAGTTCGGATCCGAACGGTCGAACTCGGCTCGGTCATCCACCCCGAAGTCGGGGCTGCGCAGAACCTGGCCGCAGGCAGCATATCCGGTGGCCACCGCCCAGTCGTTGGTCTGCTCGGCCCACACCGGTGCCAATTTCCTCAGCTGGGCGTAAAGCGGGTACGGGTCGGCGCGTCCCCCTGGAGTACGCAGAGCACGGATCAGCTCACCGCCGTCCACAGTCACGCCTTTCCCGGCGCGCATCGAAAGAAGTGCACATCATCGCCCAGCGCCCTCACGGCCGCCGAACTCCGCCACAATAACGATGTAGTTCATCTTGTTCGCCCGATAGGCATCCAGGAAGGGCTTCTCCACGCCGGCCGCGAGGTTCGAGTACGACCGAAGGTCGAAATACGGAATAGCGTCGACGGTGTGGTTCGACACCCGGATCGGGACGAAGTTGTGTTTCGCCAACATCTGGAAGTAGTGCGACCGGTTGTGAATGTGGCAGACGTAGTGTGCGTCGATTGCCTCGATTTCGTCGCGTCCACCGACGATGTCGTTGCCACACCAGGTCACGATGACGTACCGACCGCCTGGTTTCAGCAGTCGGGCGAACTCACCAAACGCCTCGTCCAGATCGACATAGATAGTCGTTTCGTTGGTGACGACGGCGTCGAAGGATTTTTCCGGCAGCCTTGTGTCAGCCATGTTCGCGTAATGGAAGCTGACTTTCTCTCCCACGCCGTGGTCGTGCGCCGCTTTCTCGGCGAAGTCGATATGGTGCCGGCAGATGTTCACCCCGACAACCTCCGCGTCGAGTTCCTTGCTGACTACGATGCTGGTGCCGCCTCGACCCGAACCGGCATCGAGAACCCGCGATCCGCGCGGCAGTCCGACAAGACCGTCCAGCACCAAGCCAACCTGCTCGTTCTCCATGCGGTGCATCTCGTCGAGGATCGCCTGTTCCCGGACGCTGGGCGGCAGGTCGAGAATGCCGTGATCGTAGTCACCGACGGCATAGTGGTGATGGACCAGCCCGTCCTCTTTTCCGAGCAGCAGGTTGATCTGGTCGTCGGTCTTCTCGTCCCACTCGATCTTCAGAAGACGCTCGTAGTCGTTGCGGATGATGTTCTGCAGGTCGATCAAGCGATGCTCCTCGAGTCTCTGATGACAATCAGTCGGAAAAGCTGGCCGATCTCGTCCTGACATGCAGCGGACAAGCCCGCCTTCGACAACGCCCGTACGGCACGGTCGAGATACTCCGTGGAAACACGTTCAGCCGTCGCCTTCCCACCTGCCTCTTCAATAAGTACGCTCGCCCGGTCAAGGAAGGCGTCGTCCGGGCGACCGACACCCCATTCCGCCGCCAGCTGTCGGCCGGCCGCTGTGTCGGACGCCAGCGCCGCCAGCACCGGCAACGTCCGGATGCCCTCGCGAAGGTCTCCGCGGGCGGCTTTGCCGGTAATGCTGGGACAACCCCAGATGTCCTCGACATCGTTCGCGGCCTGCCAAGCAATACCGAGATAACCACCGGCCACACTCAGCGCCTCGATCGCCTTGGCCGACCCTGCGTTGAGCGCCACTCCCAGTCCGAGCGCGCATTCCACCAGCGCGCTGGCTTTCCCCCTGGCGACAGCGAGATAGTCATCCACGCCGGCGCCCGGCCGGGTAATGAGCGACAGTTCCGCGGCTTCGCCGGCGATCAGCCGGTCAACGGCGTCGCAGAGCAGCTGGAGTGCGTGTTGACTCACAGGCCTGGCCGCAGCAAGGGTCGTGTACGCGGCCGAGAGCAGCGCATCGCCGGCGAGCATGGCCAATCCCGAACCGAACACCGACCAAGCCGTCTCCCGGCCCCGACGCTCAGTGTCCCGGTCAATGATGTCGTCATGCAGAAGAGTCCAGTTATGCACCAGCTCCACGGCCACCGCCCCAGGAAGGGCGATCTCCTCGGAGCCACCCACTCCCCGCGCTGCCGCGAACAACAACGCTGACCGGGTGCTCTTTCCCGCCGGCACCGAACCATCGGGAAGGCTCTCACCGTGCGGCCCGCTCCAACCGAAATGATAGCCGCACAACAATGCGAGATCCGGTTGCAGCCGGTCAACCACAGACCGCAAAGCCGGCCCCGTGAGAGTACGGGCGACCGCCGTGGCGGTCGAACCAACCTGCCCACCCAGCGTCATAAAAACTCCGAGTCTCGACCCCTTTTGAAGGGCAACCGGGTACCTGTCTTTAACAGCTCACACGACTATCCGCGAGGATCTCTGCACGCGCTGGGCGCACGTATGGGTCCCACGCGGACATTGCGCAGGGATGGCTCGAATTCGACCTATTCGAGAGTAGATCATCTGACAACAACGCCGACAATGGACAGATGTCACAATTTTCAATGACAAACCTCAGTATATTCGCACTGCCCGTACCAGTCACCGTGCCGGGCCACCCGACTCACCGACACCGACCTCACGGCGGGGTCCTGACAATCGACCCAGCAATGGAATCCGCCCCCGGACTCGCAAAGTCGGTTCTCGCCACCCGCCCCAGCTCTCCACGACCGGGACAGCGATCGCGGCCTTGCATACCTCGACGCACTACAGCTCGGCCAGATACGCGGAGAAATCCCCAGGGTCAATCCCATCGCGGACAATGACATCACCATGTTCTCGACCCCGCGCAAGCGCCGGTGCCGCCGCTTGCGCACCAAGATTCGGCTTGACACTGGCGTACAGGTCACGTGACGCCTCGGTCTCCACCGGCTGCTGAACATCGACCTGCTGCAGGAGAGTTCATCGACCCTCCTCACATGCTGGTCTCGCCATCCAGGCCAGATTTACCTGGCGCGTACCGCGAATTACCGGCGGCTAATCGGGGCTCGCTAGCCTCTGACAAATGACCACGAACCCATCCCCTCAACGACAGGGAGGACCCGTACAGAACGGCCCTCCAGACCCACAAACAGCCCATTCGGCACCAGCCACCTAGACTCGGTGGTTATGGGGTTCAACTTCGACGCTGTTGCTGGCGAACTCCCACTGATGCAACGAGTGTGGTCGGCAAGCTGTGACGCCACGACCGGTTTCACCTCGACGGTCAAAGGCTCCTCCATGATCGCGTTTGCGCGCAATGGTGACAAGTGGACGGTGCATGTACGTGGACCGGAGACCAGGGCCACACACCTGACCTGTCCAGAGGGCTGGGAGTTTTTCGGCGTCGAGCTGCAGTTCGGTGCCTATCTGCCGCTGTTCCCGCCGTCGGGTCTGGCCAACCTGAACGATGCTCTGTTACCGACCCTGTCAGGGGACCGGATCTTGCTGGACAACCGAGACTGGGAGATGCCAACCAAGCAGAACGTCGACGTCTTCGTCAACAGGCTTGTACGTGCAGGACTGTTGATCTTCGATCCACTCGTCGAGGAGATCCGTCACGGCGAACGACCACGAGCCATGTCGGAACGGATAGCGCAAATCCGGTTCCGCCGGGCCGTTGGAGTATCACGCCGCAAGCTCGTCAGCATCGAGCAGGCACAGCGCGCCGCGCAGTTCCTCGCGGCTGGCGGATCGATCGCCGAGGCGGTCATCGTCGGTGGCTACTACGACCAGCCGCAGCTCGCGCGGGCGATGCGATGGGCCACCGGCCACACCCCGGGCGAGTTGAGGTCGGCCACCTCGTTCCTCGCGTTCTGATCCCCTGGACCGACCTGCTGAGCTGCCTTCACCCGCTTGGGCAGCACCTCGGAGCCGGCAGGATTCGGTTCGATACAAGACGGTCGATCATCGGACTGGTTGTCTCCGGGGATGCGAAAACTGATCGAATACAACCACCTCTCGATCGACGGGAGGTTCACCGGCGACGCCTTCTCCGCCGGACAGATGAAGGTCGCCCCCAACGACAAACACTTCGACTATCAGCTCCGACTGTTGGAACAAGCAGCTGGTCTCGTGCTCGGACGGGTGACCTACGAAGTCTTCGCAGCAACATGGCCAACCATGACCGGCGACCTCGCCGACAAGATCAACTCCCTGCCAAAGCACGTCGCTTCCAGCACCCTGACCGAGACCACCTGGAACGCCGAGGTGCTCACCGGCAACGCCATCGACGCCATCGCCAAGCTCAAAGAATCCGGCGACGGGACGTTGGTGAAGTACGGCAACGGCCCTTTCAGCCGGGCACTCCTGGACGCGGGTCTGCTGGACGAACTGCATCTGAGCATCTCCCCCTTTGTCGCGGGTTCCGGTGATTCGCTGCTGTCGGGCATCAGCACGACCCCCATGAACCTCACGGGCGTGACCGACATCGGCAACGGCGCGGTGGTACTGGCCTATACACCGAGTCGGTAGCCAGACACCACAAGGCTGGTAGCCCGGGTAGATTCGTATTTCTTCACTTGGGTGGGTGTCAATGTGGGCTCCGCGGCTCCCCCTCTGCCGCGAGTACACCAACGCACCCACCAAGAGGGTCACCACGGACGCTCAATCCACCGCAGGATTCCCATCGGGGACTGTATTTTTATCGGTGGTGCGCCGTGTCAACGGACACTTGTGCCTCCGGTTTGGCGGTCTTTTCTTCTCCGGGTTGGTGGACTGGTTTTCTCCGGGTGGGTGGACACGGGGGTCCGGTTGTTTAGGGTTGTTTCAGGGGTGTGACTCCTTTCCCTGCGAGGGCTTCGGCGAGTCGGTGCGATTCGCCGGTGGTTTGGACGAGGTGCGCGTGGTGAAGTAGCCGGTCGACGGTGGCTGTGGCCAGAGTTTTTGGCATTATTGTGTCGAATCCTGACGGATGGATGTTGCTGGTGACCGCGATCGAGCGGCGCTCGTATGCGGCGTCGACGATCCGGTAGAACGCCTCGGCGGCGTCCTGGCCGGCGGGCAGCATGCCGATGTCATCGACCACGATCAGGTCGCAGCGGCAGATCCGGGCGACGGTGCGGGCGATCGAGGCGTCGACCTTGGACTTGCTGATGGTCTGGGTGAGGGTTTCCAGGGTGAACCAGGCGACCCGCAGGTCCTGCTCGATCGCGGCGTGAGCGAGCGCTTCGACGAAGTGGCTCTTGCCTGTGCCGGACGGGCCGGCCACCGCCAGATTCTCCCCGCGACTGATCCACTCCAGTGTGGACAGTGAGTTCTGGGTGGCCTCGGAGATCGAGGACTCCTCGGCCCGCCAGGTAGAGAATGTCTTACCGGTTGGGAAATTCGCGGTCCTGCGGCGCATCCGGCGGGTCGCGGAGTCGCGGCCGGTGACTTCCTCGGTGATCAGCACCCGCAGGACTTCGGCGGGGTCCCAGCGTTGCGCGCGGGCGGTGGCCAGCACGTCTGGGGCTGCTTTGCGCAGGTAGGGCAGCCGCATCCGGCGCAGCAGCTGCTCCAGATCGACGGGCAGGGCGGGTGCGGTGGGTGTGTTCATGCGCCGAACCCTTCCCAGCCGCTGGTGCCCGGTTGCGCCGAATGCGTCTCGTCGGCGTAGACGACGTCGCTGGGCGCGCCGGACAGTGCGAGGTGGTCCAGGATGGCGGCCAGGTCGGTGTCACCGAACCGGCCGGCCATCGCGGCCAGCCCGAGGGCGGTGTCGACCTTCTCCGCGCCCAGAATGGTGGCCAGTTCGACCGCGCGGGCCATCTTGGACCGGATCCGCTGCGCTCCGGTGGCGCTGGCCTCGATCAGCCACCGGTGCGCTCCTTCACCGATGCCGCAGAACGCGACCTCGGCCTCGCTGCGCGGCCGGACCCGCGGTGGGCGGGGTTCGTTGCCGCCGGGGTGGTTCGGGTAGTGCTCGTCGTCGATGCGCGGGTTTCCGGGCGTGGACAGGGCATGCCGGGCGATCTCGGTCAGCCCGGTGCTGGTCATGCCGGTGATCACCAGCTCGTCGCCGACCACCCGGCACCACACCCGGGTGCCCACATGTCCGGGCGGGGTGGAGTACCGGACCGAGGAGAACCGAATCGTCTGGTCGTCATCGACCAGGCGTTCCTCACCGAGCGCGGTGGTGTGCGGTTCGGTCGGCAGTGCGTGCAGAACCGCGCGCTCAGTCGCCAGCCGGTCGACCGGGGCGGCCTTGGTCTCCCGGTGCGGACGGGCGTTTATCCTTTCGCGCCAGTCAAAACACGCGTCCGCGAGCTCGGCGAACGAGGCGTAGGCGGATGCCAGGTTCGCGGTGGTGGGCACCAGGTCGGCCTTGGCGATCTTGACCGTGTGCTCCGCGCCGCCCTTGGACTCCGGGTCGAACGGCTGACACGTTTCCACCTTGCAGCCATAGTGCCGGCCCAGCGCGACCACGTCGGGATGCCGGACCGGGACGCCGGCGATCCGGTCGACCGTGACAGTTTTGGGGTTATCAGTCAACAAATACGTCGGCGCGCCGCCCAGTATCCGCAACGTGGCATCGACACAAGCGATCAATGTCGGTAGGGTTTGGTCCCAGGCCGGCAAAACAACCCGGAACCGGGACCACGACAGCCACGCGCAGAACAACTGCGTGCGTCGCCCGCCGATCCGCGGCCCCTCGCCCCAGTCAAATTGCAGCCACATACCTGGCTCGGGCACCCACGGCCGATACGCCCGCCGGTTGCCGGCTCGCCACGCCTGCTTGGCCTCTGCGACCGCACGGCGGGTCGACCGGTCGGTGCCGGTGAACCCCATCGCCACCAGCCGCTGGTGCACCACGTCCGCGCGAACCTTGCCGCTGGACTTTTCCACCAGTTCCTCGATTTTCTCCACGAACTCGTCCACCGCGCGACTCCGCCTGGTCCGCGCCACCGGGTCCAGACCGGCGTCCCGCAACGCGACATACCGCGAAACAGTCTTCTCATCACATCCTGCAAGCTTCGCCGCTGAATGCGCACAACGGGTCAAATCGAACGCTTCCAAGATCTCCATAACGTCCCTGTCAGACTTAGCCACAGATCCCTCCGGACGGTCGCTGGCACTGATCGGCAACCAGAGCCAAACCGGCCGGAGGGATCCCACGCGGCGATCAACAAAACCTGGGCGATTCCCGGAAATCTCGTGTCCATACACCCGGAAGAATCATGTCCACCAACCCGGACTCAACTGTCCGCGCACCCGGATTTTTTCATTGTCCGCGCGGACGCACGCGGCATAACGAGTTGTTCGGCATAAGATCCGCGCGTATTTGAGTGGCGCTCGGGAGCCTGGTAAGCGGGTCCGGTCTGAGCCGGTGGTGATCGCGGAGTTCGTGCCGTATTGCCGGCAGCGGCTGGTTGATGATCCGCATTTGTGGGCGTCGACGTTGTTCGACGAGGTCGTCGCGTTGGGGTTCACTGGTTCGTATCCGTCGCTGACCGCGGCGATCCGCGATCTGGGGCTGCGTCCGCATTGCGAGGCGTGTGACCGGTCCAAGGGCCGTGACACCGCGGTGATCGCGCACCCGGCGGGCGCGGAGACGCAATGGGATTGGTTGGAACTTCCTGATCCACCATCGGCGTGGGGCCTGGGAAAGCACGCGCATCTACTG
>NZ_BAAANY010000042.1:0-21891 GCF_039530045.1 Fodinicola feengrottensis
CCTTCCGACCAACCAACAGGCCAGTCGATCTTGGTACACCTCCGGCTTACACACTTGGCATGACACGCCCCCCAGCACACGCGGCGTCATGGTTCCCCGGCAACGACCAGCCAACCCTCCGAGCAAATGGGCAGACACCTGGGACAACTACCCCCGACCAGGCGGATACGGATCCCCCAAATCCTCAACTAACTACTACGACGACGACCCCTATCCACGCCCACCACACGGCGGCGCCTGGAATGACCACAACTACGACCCCGGCAACGACCAGGACCCGGGACACGGCGCAGGCGGTGACCACGGAGGACGGCAGCCCTACCAGCCACCGACACAAGCCGAAATCAACGCGGCCCAGCACCACGCAAACCTCAACACCCCCATCCCCCGTCCGCCACTGGGGCAAAATGCCAACACCCGCGGCCAAAAAGTCGACGCATCAAAAGCCCCCATCGCCGACCCAACCGGCTCTGCCTCAAATGAAGCCGCGAAGACAACAACCTGCACAACCGCCTGCGAGACAGATGCATCTCTATCCGCCGCCGACCCCACAGGCCAACTCAACCCACCAGGCCCCTCACAAGGAGCTATCCCTCAGCCCAAACGCCACGACCTCGGCGACGGCACCTACTACCATCCAGGCGACGGCTCTATCCGTGACGCCGCCGGCCACTGGATCGGATCGGCATCGGGTCGCAATTCAGGTGGTGACGCCCTGGTTACTGTTGGGCGTTGGATGTCGACCGATGAATATCAAGGAATGGTGAATACGGGAATGGTTCAAGCAGGGGCGGGAGACAGAACGTTCGTTGTGTACCCTGCGAGCCCTAATGCCTACGTTTCAGCGAGGCCAGGATCCGTCTACGTGGAGTTCGACGTGCCGCAATCACTCCTCTCGCCTGGTGGACGTCCGGGCGACTATAAACTTTCCGGCCCAGGTTCGCTCGATGGGCGGCTTGCCGCACGGAAGGGTCTCCCGCTGCCGCAGTTGCCTGCTGCGGTAAATATCCGACTTGGAGGTAGCCGGTAATGCCCGTAGATCCATCCCTGTTGCAAGGTGCGCGTAATTGGATCGATGCGCACTCTGAAGCAGTTCGTCAGAGCGGTCTGCTAGTCGAGATCAATCCGTCCCCGAAAGATCGACCCAAGCAGTCCATTCAGTGGGTTTTGGAAGGACCGGATAGGATTGGGGAGATAATCCTCTGGGAGACGGGCGAGGCGGAGCTTAGCTTTGCCTCCATTAAGTCGGGGGAAATTCGCCCCGAGCATCGGAGCATTAAGAGTGCATCAGAACTCGAAATGGCTTTGGTTGCGGTCCTTAATTGGACGACTGACGTTCCACAGTAGGATCCGACGTCGTCGGTGTAACGAATTCTGGGAACATTCAGGTCCGGCATGATGACGTTCCCGCTTTCAATAACAAGAGGAGGGCCGGGTACATGAACCAGCCAACAAACATGTTCATGATCAAAGGGACTGCCAGGGTAAGCGTCGTGCCGATCAATCCAACAAAACCGTGATGACACCCGAGCCCGGCAAGCTAGAGCAAGAAAACCAAATCGTCCTCGGAGTGGTGCAAGCACTACTTGGGCTCATCACACCAGCAATTGGGGCAATTTCGGTTAAGTTCGACAATGACGTGGTGACTCTCTATTTTGCCGTTTCAGCACACTCTCCGGAACTTGAAGCGGACGTTGATGACATCTCCTTTGAGCTGGACGCGCAATTCACAGACCATTTTCCCAGAATCCAGTCTCAAATCTTCCTTGGAGAACCAGGGCAAGATTGGCCTGGGAGAAGTCATCGTCTCGTCTATCTGACAAAGATCGAATAGGAAAATCTGTCGAGGCTACTGACGTATCGGTTACGGGGCAGAAGATGAAAGAACGTGCATCTCCCAACGACCCACCTACATATTCTCTTCTGTGACCAGTTTATTGAAATACGAAGAGATCCTGGGCCGCGGCGGACAAGCCGCACAACTTCCTAAGCAAGGCGACCCGGAACCAGATAAAGGGTACTATCGAGCGTGCGGATACAATGGGTCTCCGGGCCGAGTTCTGGTTCAAGTATGGTGTCCACCCCTCGCGTACGGCAGTACATCGAGGATAAGGGAGTCATCGGGTTGGGGGAAGTAAATGGCGAGGTATTTCAATGTGAGGGGTTTTCTCGATTGCGAGCATGCCGACCTATCTACCATTCGGGACATAATATCAAGCCATCAGCCAGACGACATAGGCTACGGACTGGATGCGGATACGATTAACCTGTACACCGCCGGCTGGGTTTATCACACGAGGGAAATAAATTGGTCGGCACACGCATTTTTTGGAGCTTCCATGAGAAGCGGAGGGTTGAATCTCATTTTGTCCCAACTGAGGAGTATTGCGCTGACTTTACCGGAAGTCACCGGGTTGTTCTTCATAGATGATGATGAAGAATCCGAGTCTTTTAGCTGGAAAATCGTTGGAGGTGTCGTGACCTTACTTCCCGCCCAACTTTAGAGCAGCCAAGTACTTGAAGGACGCAAACGCTTCGGTTCAGCTCAGACCTGGGGGGGGAAGCATTGATCTACAGAACATCTCGACAAGTAAAGCCGCCGGTCGGTCCGACGGGAACTTCAACTCGCCCAAGGATGCCTTAGGAGAAGATCTTGTCCGATTTCGGCGATGAAATTGCACGTCAACTAGCCACTCAACCCAAGTTCGCTCGGGCATTGCATTACGCGATCGACCACTGTCTTGTCGATCTCATTCCTTGGGTTTTATTCACGTCCGATTCCCAAATCAGTACCAGATCTAAGGGCATTAACGAAGCGTATACTGAGAGGCACGTGCTCTGTTTCGCTGAGCGTCGCGACACCGATGATGTCGGGTGTGTCGTGCTCGAATCCACCGCGGACTACGCGGCAGGCGAGGTCTTGATCATTCACGACTTCGCATCCCCGGGTTGGGAGGTAGATGTTTCCTTCAGTGATTTTTGGGGTTGGTTCAGAGCAGCCGTCGACGACATGATCGAATCCTCCAGTGATTGAGATGGCCGACGAAGCGGGAGCGTTAGGTTCCCACATCAGCGCGGCGTCTAATGCACGGACATACCGTGTCAGAGGCGCAGAAGTGACTATTCCGCATAGCCTGAGGGAGCGATTCGGACGGCGCGAAAGACGAACGAAGCTGTCGCCGAGCCGCAGTCCCACGCGCTAGCGGAGGCGGCGGTAGGCGATGACGGCGGCGGCGGAGCCGCAGAGGGTGACTACGGCGAGGCTGGGCCAGACTGCTGGGGCGTTGCCGGCGAGGGCGGCGCGGAGGGCGGAAATGGCCCAGTACGCGGGGGAAACGGGAGCGATCGCCTGCAGCCAGGTGGGCATGGTGGTGAGGGGGATCAGGCCGCCGGCGAGGCCGGACATGAGGAATGAGCCGATGTCCTGGATGGCGGACAAAGCGCTGGGCGTACGTACGACAGCGCCGACGGCGAACCCCAGGGACAGAACAGTGCAGCCCCATACGAGTACGACGGCGCCGAGCAGAAAAGCCGAACCGACCGGCAGATCGTAAACAGAGACAGCGAAAACCAGCACGAGGACCTGTTGGACGATGAGTACGATCAGCAGCGGAGCAGTCTTGCCGACCAGAATTTCCAAGGGACCAGCGGAAGTGGCGCGGAGGCGATCCCAGGTGTGCCAGAGCCGCTCGGACAGCACGCTGGTGCCGACGAGCCCGGTCGTCAGCAGGCTGACCAGTACCAGAACTCCAGCAACCACAGCGATAGTTCCCGAGCGCCCGGCGGCGGCCGCGTAAATGGGATGCAGGGCCACGATCATCAGGATCGGCATCAGGAGCCGGGTGAGCACCGGGCCCGGTGACGCCAGAAGCAGCGAAGAATTGTGGCGTACCAAGGCAATCACACGCTCAGGCCGCATCGCGGGCCTCCTCGACAATGGCGTGGAAAAGGTCGTCCAGGCTGGGGCGCTGGATGTCGACGACGGCTGGTACGTGCCCTCTCGCAAGCAACGAAGCCAGTTCCTGCGCCGGGGCAAGGGAAACGATGTCGAGCTGCCCGTCGATCAACTCCCCCGATGTGGCGAGAGCGGCTGGCACCGGACCGTCGAAGCCGACCCGCAGGTGGCTCGGCAGGCCGTTGAGCAACGCCGACTGGCTTCCCCTGCGAACGATCCGGCCGCCGTGCACGATCGCCAGGCTGGCCCCCAGGTCGACTAACTCCGGCAGGTAGTGCGTCGTGTAAACCACCGCTGCACCGGCGGCCGCACGCGCGCGTACGGCGCTAAGCAAAGCCCGTCGGGTCTCGGGATCAGCGCCGACGGTCGGCTCGTCGAGCAGCAGTACGTCCGGGTGCCCGATCAGCGCGCAAGCGGCCTGAGTACGCCGTTGTTGGCCGCCGGAAAGCTGCGCGGCTCGGCGTTCCAACACCGAACCCAGGTCCAACTCCTCGGCGACCGAAGCGACTTGCCGGCGTAACTCAAAACCCGAAAGGCCCGCGAGCGAACCGAAAAGCCGGAGCTGCGCGGCGACCGTGACGGTCGGATAGAAGGCGGTTTCCTGCGGCGACACGCCGATCCGGGCGCGGGCCTTGCGCGGATGCCGAACGGCGTCCACGCCAGCCACCTCGATCCGGCCGCTGTCGGCCCGTTCCAGACCGGTCACGGCGTGGACGAAAGTGCTCTTACCAGCACCGTTGTGTCCGATCAGGCCGACGATTTCGCCCTTGCCGACGGTCAGCGAGAAGCCATCGAGAGCGGTCACCCGCCCGTACGTTTTGACCAAGTTTTCAGCGATCAGCATGTGAACCCCTAAATGATCTACGCCGTATAGATCTACACTGTATAGCCATGGTCGATCGAAGACAAGAAATCATCGACGCCGCGCTGGCGATCGCCGACGAATCGGGCCTGGATGCCATCTCGATGCGCGCGGTCGCCGAGCGGGTCGGCGTGACGCCGATGGCGCTCTATCCGCACATCGGCAACAAGGATGGCCTGCTCGACGCGATGATCGGCCACAGCCTGGGCAGCCTGCCGATGCCGGCGCCGGACCAGCCGTGGCAACAGCGGCTGCGGGTCTTCGCGTACGCCATAAGAGCACTCGCCCACCGCCATCCCGGCTACCTGGAGCTGGTGTTCTCGCGGCCGGCGGTCACCAAGGACGCGGTACGGGCGATCGACGCGATCTTCGGTGCGCTGTTGGACGCGGGCGTGCCGCCGTCCGAGGTCGCGAGGGTCGAGCGGCTGACTTCGACGGCGATCATCGGCTTCGCGATGTCCGAGGTGAACGGCCGGTTCGCGGCGGCTCGCCAGCCACCGAGCGTACGAGCCGAATGGGCCTCCGCCGGGGAGCTGCCGGCACATCACCGGCTCCGGCCACATCTGGACAAAAAGGTCGACTGGGACGCCGAGTTCGAGGCGGATCTGACCGATCTCGCGGCGATGATCGAGTCGATCGCTCAACGATCGGTCAGGTAACGTTGCCGGCGTGACCAACCCGCGAATCGCAGCATGACGGAGACCTTTCGGGTCTGGGCACCGCTTCCCCAGCGAGTCCGTGTCCTGGTCGCCGGAGTCGAACACGAGATGGTGCGCTCACCAGACGGCTGGTGGGAGTCCACTGTGGACAGTGCCGGCGCCGGCAGCCGGTACGGGTTCCTGCTCGACGACGCGGCAGAACCGATCGCCGATCCGCGATCGCTGTCCCAACCGGACGGGGTGCACGGCCTTTCCGCCGTTTACCACCACACGTACGAATGGGCCGACCATGCGTGGACAGGCCGCACGCTGCCGGGCGGCGTGATCTACGAGCTGCACATCGGCACTTTCACTCCGGAGGGCACCCTCGACTCGGCGATCGAGCAACTCAGCCACCTGGTCGAGCTCGGCGTCGATTTCGTTGAGCTGATGCCAATGAACGCGTACAACGGCGTCTGGGGCTGGGGCTATGACGGCGTCCTCTGGTACGCCGTGCACCAGCCGTATGGCGGGCCGGACGCCCTGAAACGGTTTGTCGACGCGTGTCACCAGCGCGGGCTCGGTGTCCTGCTCGACGCGGTCTACAACCACCTTGGGCCCAGCGGCGGACACCTCGACGAATACGGGCCATATTTCGCCGGCCGGACGATCTGGGGTCCGACGCTGAACCTGAGCGGCCCTGACTCGGACGAGGTCCGCCGGTACGTGCTGGACAACGTGACGAGTTGGCTGCGGGACTTCCACATCGACGGCTTACGACTGGACGCCGTGCACGCGCTGTCCGACAACCGAGCCGTGCATCTGCTCGAGGAAATGGCCGTGGAGGTGGAAAGCCTGTCGGCGTACGTCCGGCGGCCACTCACCTTGATCGCCGAGTCAGACCTGAATGACCCGCGGCTGGTCACCGAGCGTTCCGCCGGCGGCCTCGGGCTGGACGCGCAGTGGGACGACGACATCCACCATTGCCTGCACACCGTACTGACCGGCGAGAATGACGGCTATTACGCGGATTTCGGGAGCATCGCCTCGTTGGCCGTCACACTGGAGCGCGCGTTTTTCCACAATGGCACCTATTCGAGCTTTCGCCGCCGCCACCACGGCCGGCCAGTCGACACGCTGAAAACTCCGGGCTATCGCTTTCTGGCCTACACCTGCGACCACGACCAGATCGGCAACCGGGCGGCCGGCGACCGGCCAGCGGCGACTCTTTCCCCGGGCCTGCTGGTAACGGCCGCTGCGATAGTGCTGACCTCGCCGTACACACCGATGCTTTTCATGGGTGAGGAATGGGGGTCGCGAACGCCGTTCCAGTTCTTCTCCTCACATCCCGAGCCGAAGCTGATCGAAAGCACCCGCGCCGGCCGGTTCGCCGAGTTCGCCCAGCATGGCTGGAAAGCCGAGGACGTGGCGGACCCGATGGACCCGGCCACCTTCCAGCGCTCCAAACTGGACTGGTCCGATGTGGACAGTGAGCCGTACGCGCGGACGCTCCAGGTTTATCGTGACCTGATCGCGCTGCGCAGACGGCGTCCAGAGCTCAGCAACCCGCGTTTGGACCAATTCCACATTGACTTCAATGAAGACGAGCGCTGGCTGGTGCTGCATCGCGGCTCGCTGCGGGTGATCGTCAACCTCTCGCTGGAAAGCCGACAGCTGGACCTCCGGGCGACCTGGATCTTGCTGGCATCGGGTGAGTCCACTGTGGAGGATGGAGTCGTACGAGTGCCGGCCGAGTCGTTCGCGGTGGTCGAAGTAGAGGGCTGAAAAGCGCCAGCCACCTGCTCGTACGGCTGCCAGGCTTTGTCGTATGGGAAACAAAAGCACTCGCCTTGAGTCCAAAGTCATCATCGTCACCGGCGGCAGCTCCGGGATCGGCCGGGCCGTCGCCGAGCGGGTCGCCGCCGAGGGCGCGACGGTGGTGATCGCGGCCCGGCGAAAAGATGCCGGCGAAGAAGTAGCCGCCACTATTCGTACGGCAGGCGGAAAAGCGCATTTCGTAGCCACCGACGTCACGGTCGAGGCCGACATGGCCGCACTCGTACGCACCACCGTCAGCGAATTCGGCAGACTGGACGGCGCTTTCAACAACGCCGGTTCAGTCGCCGCTTTCGGTCCCGTACAGGGAATCAGCGACCAGGACTGGCGTACCGACCTCGAGCAGAACCTGACGAGCGTCTTCTACGGCCTCAAACACCAGGTCCCAGCCATCCTGGCGGCCGGCCGCGGCGGCGCGATCGTGAACAACGCGTCGAATCTTGGCGCGGTCGGGATGGCCGCGGTAGCGCCATATGTAGCCGCCAAGCACGGCATCGTCGGGCTGACCCGGTCGGTCGCGCTGGAGACCGCCGAGCAGGGCGTACGGGTGAACGCGCTCCTGACGGGCGGCGTCGACACCCCGGGGTTCCGAGAGTCGATGGGCACCACTCCGGAGGCGGTCGCGCAGATCGCCGCACTGCATCCACTCGGCCGGATCTCCCAGCCGGCCGAGATCGCCGCCTTCGTCGCTTTCCTGCTCAGCGACGAGTCCACCTTCGTGACCGGCGCCGCGCTCGCCATCGATGGAGGCTTCACAGCCCGCTAGGCAAGTCCAGGATGGGTCAGTCGGTGAAGAACGTGGACAACAGCTGGAGCACGAGTCCGGGGTCCTCCTCCATCACCCAGTGGTTGGCATCGGGCACCACCGCGGTGGTCACGTGGGTGGCCACGTCGCCGAGATCCTTGCCCACCAGTGCGTTCATGCTGTTTTGCCCGCCGACACCCAGGGTCGGGATGGCCAGCTTGCCGTCCTTGGTCACCAACGCGCCGACCTGCTGCTCGCCGGCGTCCTGCTGGCGGAACAGCTCGAACCCGGCATGCGTGCTGGCCGGCCGGCGATAGGCGTCGAGATAGCGCTGCTGCACCGCGGCGCTGATCGCACCGTTGGAGTTGGCCCAGAACGGCAGGTAGAACGTGCCCGGCTGGCCGTCGACCAACCGCTCGGCCACGCCAGGGTTGGACCCGTTGATGAACCAGTCCCACCAGAACGTGCCCGGCTGCTGTCGCACCAGGGTGGTGTAGTCCTCGGCGGCCGGCGCCTCCAGGACGGCCAGTTGTCGTACGTCCGACCGGTATGCCAAGGCGTAGGCCAGCGCGATATTGCCGCCCCAGTCGTGTCCGGCGAGGTCGATCGGCCCGGTGCGGTCGAGGCCGAGCCGGGTGACCACTGCGCGTACGTCACCGGCCAAGGCCAGCGCGGTGTACTGGCCGGCGTCGGTCGGCGCGGGTGAGGAGCCGCCGAGGCCGCGAAGGTCGATGGCCACCACGGTGTGGGTCCTGGCCAGTGCCGGCATCAGGTCGGCCCACGCGTACCAGGTCTCCGGCCAGCCGTGCAGCAGTACGAGAGCGGGGCCGTGGCCGCCGATCACGTAGTGGACGCGTACCACGCCACTGGTGGCGTAGCCGTCCTGAAAACCGGGCAGAGGCGCGGATTTCGTCTGGTGGGTGGCCGCAGGGGCGGGGCTTGCCGAGGACACCACGGCGGTCGTTGCCAGTGCGGCAGCGCCCATCACGGCGGCCGCGACAGTGGCCACGCGCCGGCTGATCTTAACTGGCATTCTTGATGCTCCGATTCCGACAAGTTATGGAAACTAAACGTGTCGACAACGCTATCCCGCCGATGATCGACGATCAACAGGCAGGTGCCCGGCCGCACACCGGCCGGCGACGCAACGACGCCACCCGCGCGGCCATCCTGTCCGCCGTGCTGGACCTGGCCGCCGAGTCCGGATCGGCCGGGTTCACCATGGACGAGCTGGCCATCAGGGCGGGGGTCAGCAAACGGACCATCTACCGGTGGTGGTCGAGCCGCTCGGCCGTGCTGGCCGAGGCACTGGCCAACCGGGCCGTCACCGTCGTCGTCCAGCGTGACACCGGTGTCCTCGCCGAGGACCTGCGCGCGTTCGTGCGCACCACCTACGAGGCCGCCGGCGCCGCACCGGTGGCCGCCGCGCTCAAGCTGATCATGGCGGAGGGGCTGGGCGGCGGGCCAGCCGAGACGGTGCTGCGCGCGTTCGTACACGGGCGCCGCGCCGCCCTGCTGGCTGTGCTGGACCTCGGCCGGCAGCACGGCGAACTGCCGGAGACGTACGACCCGGAACTGGTCGCCGACGCGGTGTTCGGCATTCTCTGGTACCGGGTGCTTATCGGCCACCACCCGCTCACCGCCGACGTGGCCGACCAGGTGGTCGCGTTGATACTGCCTTGATCCCAGCGAGGCTCAGCCGGACCGCGTCATAGTCGCCGCTGCTGGGCGGCGGTCGCCACGGACAGCGTTGATCATGGGCATGCACATCTACCCGGCAGAGCCGGAGAGTCTCCCCCTCACCGCACCCAAACGGCAACGCCCCGATACGGGCGTACAACGCAAGCAAAGGGGCGTTGCGGACACAACGGCAAGAATTAGTTCAGCGACCGTTCAGCGGGATGCGGTTGGCTGCCCGGGTCGGGCCAGTCCGGTCTGTTAGAGGGAGCAACCATGGACGCGCAGGTCTTCCAGCGAAAGCTCAACCGCCGCCAGCTGCTGAGGGCGGCGGCCGGCACCGGCGTCGTCATCGCGGCGGCCGGCGGCACCGTACTCGGCCTTCCGGCCGTCGCGTCCGCGTACTCGTGGCCGGCCTCCTTGCAAACCGGCTCGACCGGCGCGGCCGTCAGCGAGCTGCAGATCCGGGTCGCCGGCTGGGCCGCGGACGGACCGCAGCAGACGTACGTAGCGGTGGACGGCGACTTCGGGCCGGGCACCAAGGCGGCGCTGACCAGGTTCCAGTCCGCGAACGGCCTGACCGCCGACGGGGTCGCGAACGCGAACGACTTCGCCGCGCTGAACGCGCTGGAATCCAGCGACGGCTCGACCCTGCATTTCGAATGGAGCGAATTCACGTCCAACGACGGCCAGGGCTTCGGCGGCGGCAAGGTGGGCGCGGCCACCGTCAAGGAAAACGTCCGTCGACTGATGTACAAACTGGAAGCGCTGCGCAAGAAGGCCGGCAACTCGGCGATCACGATCTCGTCCGGTTTCCGCAGCATCGCGCACAACGCCGCGGTCGGTGGCGCGTCGAACAGCATGCACGTGTACGGGACGGCCGCCGACATCTACGTCAACGGCCACACGACACGGCAGGTTTATGTCATCGGCGAGTCGTGTGGATTCTCCGGCCTGGAAAAGTACACACTGTCCGACGCACACCAGCACGTGGACAGTCGGATCGAATACCCGTACGGCTCGCAGTTCTGGTGGTGGGACAGCGGCACCGTCCACTAACCATTCCTTTATCAAGGAGGCCAGGAGTAGCTGGAGTTATACAGCCTTTAGACCCGCAAAACAGCTAGTCCTGGCCTTCTTGATAACAATCAGCACAGTGCCTGCGAGGAAATCCAATGAAGCTGAGAAGCTCTTTAGGCGTGCTCGCGATCGCGTCTTTAGCGACCGCGCTCGCGACGCCAGCATCCGCCCTCGCGACGCCGGCAACTGCCGCCACCGGCGTCGAATCGTGGCAGGCCGCGCTGACCGGCGCCGGCGTGGACCGCGTCAATGTCGCCACGGAAGGACAGTCGGTTTCCCTTGCGAATCCGACGTTCCATCCGGCCGCGGCCGCGGGCACCGGCGGATACGCGCTGCTCACAGCCGCTGCCCACCAGTTGGGGCACGCCACCGAAACAGTACGGGCGAACGTTGTTTCTCGTACGCCCGCCGGCACCGGGGTTCAGCTGGACGTACGCGGGCAGACTGGCCAGAGCAGCTGGACCGAGTGGACTCCGGCGGACGCCGCGCACCCGGCTCGCTGGGATCGGCCGGTCACCGCGGTGCAGGCGCGGCTGACGTTGACGAGCAACGGCCAGCAGAAGCCGAGCGTCTCGGCGGTGAGCCTGGCCGCGGATCCGGCCCTCACGAAACTGGCCGCGGTGCCGGCCGCCGCGCCGGTGACCTCCACGGTTTTCGCGACCCGCGAAGGCCTGGTTGGGGGCACGACCTCGAATGGTCACGTCATCACGTCGAACGACCATTTCGTCGCGCTGCCGTCCGGCCGCGGCCTCTCCCCCAAGGGCACGACGACGTATTCCGTCCACATTTGCAATCCCGGCAACGGAAAATGCGTCACCGCGCCGGTGTGGGATGTCGGTCCGTGGAACACCAAGGACGACTACTGGAACCCGGCCTCGCAACGACAGTCGTGGACCGATCTCCCGCAGGGCAAGCCGGAGGCCCAGGCGGCGTACCAAAACGGCTACAACGGCGGCCACGACCAGTTCGGCCGCAAGGTGTCGAACCCGGCCGGCATCGACCTGGCCGACGGGACCTTCCGCTCGGACCTCGGGCTGGCGGACAACGGCTGGGTCAACGTCACGTACTTATGGACCTCAGGCACGCCGGCAGTGAACATCGACTTCGCGTCGTACCAGTCACTGACCACCGGCTCCACCGGTGACCAGGTGAAGGCAGTGCAGTTCCTGCTCGCCCAGCAGGGACACGATCCGGGCGGCCAGGACGGCGTTTTCGGGGCCAACACGGCGACCGCGGTCAAGCAGTTCCAGACCGCTGTCGGGCTGAGCGCGTCCGGCTCGGTGGACTCGCACACCTGGACCGCACTGCTGTCCGCCGGCTCCACCCCGCAACTGCAACAGGGCTCCGGCGGGGACGACGTGAAGCGGCTGCAACGGGCGCTAACCGCTGCACTCGGTCGTACGGTCGGCATCGACGGCGACTTCGGTTCGGGGACCGCGACCGCTGTTCGCAACTACCAGACGGCGGCCGGGCTCAGCTCGGACGGCATCGTCGGCCCGAACACCTGGAGCGCCCTCCAGCACGGCCACTGAAACGCCGCGTCTTCTCGGCCTGTCGTCGAGTCTCTCGGCGACACGCCGGCTGCGGCGAGAAATTGTCGTACGTGTCTGGTTTTCTTTCCCCCTCCCTTTGAACGGGCGGGGGGTGGGTCGAGAGGTGGACCTTAATTTTTTTGTTTGGACATTGGTCCTCGAACCCGCCCCCCACCCGTTCTTGGGTGGGGGTGATTTTTGGGGGTGGGTACGACAGTTTCGCGCCGCACCCTATGTAGAACTGCACAATCGGATTCCGATCGTGCAGCGGGTGGGGTGTGATGCACTTCGGGCGGAGCCTCAAGGAAGAACGGGATCGACGGGCGGGGTACGGGGTGGTGAGGGTGGGTGGCGATATTCGCGAAAATTGGTCACTGCCGGTGAAAGTTGATCCCGCCAGTCCCAATAAGAACAGCGGAATGCGCCTGACCGGATTTTGTCCCATATTTTGGGATTATCGTCCCGTACGCCGGACCCGCCGGCCCCCCTGTGCACTCAACCACCCCGCGAATGTAACAAAGCGAGACAAAACCTAGCTGTGACGCTGGAAAGGCGTCGGGGGTGTTAGGGGACCAGGCCGTGGCGGTAGGCGTAGGCGACGGCCTGGGCGCGGTCGCGTACGGCGGTTTTCGCGAACAAGTGGTTGACGTGGGTTTTGACGGTGGCCTCGGAAACCACCAGGCGTTCGGCGATCTCGGTGTTCGACAGGCCGGCGGCGATCAGCGACAGGACTTCCAGCTCGCGGTCGGTGAGGCCGTCCGGCGCGGGGCCGGTGCGGGTGGTCGGGGCGGCGGCGTGCTCCCCCGGCAGCATGTCCAGCAGCCGGGCCTGCACCTCGGGGTCGAGGTCGGCCGAGCCGGAGGCGACCCGGTGCACCGCGCGGCCGATTTCCTCGGCGCCGGCGTCCTTGGTCAGGTAGCCGCGGGCGCCGGCCCGCAACGCCGACAACACTGACGAGTCGTCGGCATAAGTGGTGAGCACAACCACCTGCGTGCGCGGGTGGTCACGGCGTACGCGCCGAGTCGCCTCGACGCCGTCCATGTGCGGCATCCGCAGATCCATAAGCACGACGTCCGGGTCGAGCGCGGCCACCTGGCCGACCGCCTCGCCACCGTCCGCCGCGGTGCCGACCACCTCGACGCCGTCGATGAGCGACAACAGGAAACTCAGCCCGTCCCGCACCACCCGCTGGTCGTCGGCGATCACCACCCTGATCAGACCGGAATCCTCAGCCACACCCGGAAACCCTTCCCATCCGCCCCGATCGGCGCCGGCCCGGCCTCCACATGGCCGCCGAGCAGCTCGGCCCGCTCGGCCATGCCGGCCAGACCGTACCCGCTCCCGGATTCTGCCAGCGCGGCCGGCGCGGTGGTACGCGCACCGCTGTCGGTGACCTCGACTTCGCAATAACCGGCCGGAAAGCGCACCGAGATCGACACGTTCGCGCCGGGCGCGTGCTTGCGGGTGTTCGTCAGGGCTTCCTGGACCGTACGAGTGACCGCCACTGACACCTCCGGGCTCAGCCGCGGCACCGGCTCCTCGATCGACAGTTTCGCGGAGGCGTCGGCGGCCAGCAACTGAAGCGCCTCGGGCAGCGGGCGTACGTCCCCACGCAGCGATGCGAGGGCGCGTCGGGTCTCGGCGAGCCCGTCACGCGCCAGCCGCTGCGCCTTGTCGACGTGCGTAAGGACCTCGTCGGGGTCAGCGCGGCGCTTGAGCATCAGGCGTACGCCTTCCAGCTGCACGGTCTGGGCGGACAGGGTGTGCGCGAGGATGTCGTGGATCTCCCGGGCCAGCCGGGAACGCTCGTCCAGCACCTGGGCGCGCGCGGTCGCGTCCCGGGTCTCCTTCTCCTGTTCCAGCAGCTTCTCCGCGGTGGTGATCCGCTCCCGCATCAGCCGCAGGCTCCACCCGAAGGACGACGTGCCGAAGACTCCCCCCGCGGCACCCAACAACGACCCCCAACCAGTGGTCCCCTGAGCTATGTGGACGAACTCCACCACGGCGATCGCGAGAGCCGCGACCGCCACGAACCGGAAGCCGAGCCTGGGCGGCACCCGCATGAGCACCATCGGGCAGACCACCAGGCTGACGATCCACCCGGCCGAGCCGGGATTCACGACGAAGAGCACGTCACTGGTGGCCACCAGCACCGAGGCCGCCACGATCGCCCACGGAACCGAACGGGACAGCGCCATGCCCATCGCGACCGCCGCCGCGATCCCGCTCACGACGAGCAGATATCCCAGCCATTTCGGTACGGCGGAGTCGAAAAAGTAGACCTCACGCAGGCTCGCGTACGCCCAAACCGCGAGAACCACATACCGCGTGAGGAGGCGGGACCCGCGCCGCCATCTCGGCACCGGTCCCGCCTCGTCGCCGAGCCAACGCCCGGCAAGCAGTGTCATAGGTCGATCATCCCGCCTGTGACCATCAAGCGGTCTTCAAACCGCCGAGCACGCCGGCCCGGTACGCGAGCAGCAGGTTCTGCGCGGCGAACGTGGCGGCCACGCAGAAGAAGATCGTCCCGGTGCCTTCGTGGATGCCCAGCAGCGCCGCGCCGCCGGCCATCGCGATCCGTACGACGATCAGCCCGAGCCAGCTCAGAACGGTCTTCCAGCTGCCCTTGGTGACCAGCATGCTGCCTTCCAGCCGGACGCTCATCGTCATGCCACGGGCGAGGCCGGCCACCGCGCCGACCACGATGCCGGCGAGCAGCAGCGGGATGGCCAGCGGTGAGGCGACCAGTTCGTGGCCGATCCCCTTGTCAATGAAGAAGGGCAAAATCGCGAACAGGATCGGCATCACAACCAATTTGCCCAGGCTCATCCGGCGCTCACCGATCTGCCGGGCGATCACGACGGCGATCAGCAACACTCCCAGGATCGCGTAGGCGTAGGTCGGCAGGTTTGCGAGGTGGCTCACGGCCAGTCCTTTCGGCGAAGTACGAATCTGATGGCTCTGACCGTACGAATCCGCCGGTTCCAGCACATCGAACCGACAGTTGAACCTGTTTCTCCACCTCCGGGTGGATAACTACCAACGGATTTGGGATGCGGATAGGGTCAGGACTCGCCGGCCTACCCTCCGGCGGTGAGACGGGGCGGGAGAGCAGCACGATGACACCGGCATCGCCCGGCCGGCCCGGCCTGGGAGCCATCGTCGGCCGCGTCGGCGAGCGGCAGCAGGTCGCCCGCGCGCTCGCCGACGTCAAAGCCGACGGGTGCCGCATGCTGCTGGTGTCCGGCGACCCCGGGATCGGCAAGACGCGGATGCTCGCCGAGCTGGCCGACCTGGCCGGCGAGGCCGGTGCGCTCGTCCTCACCGGCCGGGCCGCCGAGTTCGAGCGGGACCTGCCGTTCGGGCTGTTCCTGGACGCCCTCGACGACGAGTTGGAGAACTCCGGGAAGGCCGCGCTCGAGCAGCTTTCGCCACAGCAGCTGCAAATGCTGGCCACTGTTTTCCCAGCGGCCGCGCACACCAACGCGGCCGCCGACACAGTGCCGCTGCCGATGGTGGGACCGTTGGCGGACTCCTCGGTCGAGCGTTTCCGGGTCCACCGAGCCGTCCGAATGGTGCTGGAGCGGCTCGCCGGCGACCGGATGCTGGTGCTGCTCCTGGACGACTGCCACTGGGCCGACGCGGCCTCGGTCGAGCTGCTCGATCACCTGCTTCGGCACCCGCCGCGGTGCCGGACGCTGATCGCCGTCGGGCTGCGGCCGCGGCAGGCGTCCGCGCGGCTGACCGCGAGCCTCTACTCCGCCGAGGCGACCATGCGGATGGAGCTGGTCGAGCTCGAACCGCTCAGTCGAGCCGAGACGGCGCTGCTGCTGGGCCTGCGGGTCGGCGAGATCGAGGAGCTCTACGCGAGCTCCGGCGGCAACCCGTTCTACGCGCAGGCCCTGCACCGGGTCGGTAGCAAAGACCCGATGCCGCTGGCATTGCCGCTGGACACCGCGAACGGCGTACCGACCGCGGTCGCCGGCGCGCTGCGCAACGAGTTCGTACGGCTGCCCGCCGAGGTCCGGCAAGTGGCGCTCGCGGCCGCGGTGGCCGGCGAGTCCTGCAGCCTGCAACAGGCCATCGACATCGGCGGCCTGGACGAACAGCAGACCGTGCGGGCGATGGAGGAGCTGGAGCGCAACGACCTCATCCGGCTTCGGGAGAGCGGGCAGTTCGCGTTCCGGCATCCGCTCGTACGCGCCGCCGCCTACCTCGGGGCGACCGAGCAGGCCCGCGTCCAAGCCCACCGACGGGCCGCCGCCGCGGCCGAGCGGCGCGGCTGGCAGGTGGTCGAGCGGGCGCACCACATCGAGCGGTCCGCGCAGCCCGGCGACTACGCGGCCATCGCCGCGCTGACCGAGGCTGCCGCGCAGGTGCTCGACCGGGCGCCGGCGATCGCCGCTGACTGGGCCGCGAGTGCGCTGCGGCTGCTGGCCGACTCCGAGGACAACACCCATCCCGAGCGCCGACTGGAGCTGCTCACCCACCGGGCCACCGCGCTGTTCATGTCCGGCCAGCTCACCGCGAGCCGCGGCATCCTGCACCAGCTGCGCCGCGAGCTGCCGGCGGACCCACCCGTGCAACGGGTCGCGGTCGCGGTGGCGTGCGCACGGGTCGAGCGGCTGCTGGGTCTTTACGACGAGGCGTACGCGATGATGCGCCAGACTCTGGACGGCCTGCAACCCGGCTATCCAGACGAGGAAGCGTCGCTGACCTGCGAGATCGCCACCCTTTGCCTGCTCCGCAGCGAGGTCGAGCAGGCCCGCGAGTGGGCCATCCGCGGGCTGGCGCTGACCACCGGCAGCACCCTCGCGGCCCGGCTGCACGCGGCCGCCGCGGCCGGGGTGCTGGCCTGCGCCGGCAAGACCGCTGACGACGTGGAACACGCGGCCAGCGTGCTGCCGTCCGTGGTGGCCGCGATCGACGCGGCCGCCGACGAGGAGCTGGCGCTGCGGCTCGGCGCGATCACCGGAGTCGTACGGGCCGAGCTCGCGCTCGAACGTTTCGACGACGCCATCCGGCACAGCGCCCGGGCGCTGGCCATCGCTCGGCGCACCGGGCAGCGCCAACTCGTACCGAACCTGCTGGTCGACAAGTCCGAAGCGCACTACTGGCGCGGCCAGCTCGACGACGCGTTCAGCTGCGCGGAGGACGCCGCCGAGATGGCGCACCTGCTCGGCGTCGGCGAGCTGCAGGTCGCGGCGTCCACCGCGCTGTGCCGGGCCGCGGTCGTGCGCGGCCAGCTGGACGCCGCGATCGAGGCGGCGAACTGGTCCGTACGGGCCAGCCGTGCCCCCGACCCGTACTACGCCCGCGAGGCCCTGGTGCAGGGCGGATACGCGCGCATCGTGGCCGGGCAGCCGGAGCGCGGAGTGCAGGAGATCCTGGCGGCCGTCGGGGAGGGCGTAAGACACTTGCCGGCGTCCTATCGGCCGTGGCTTTTCGAGCTGCTGGCGTATGCGGAGGTCAGGCGACACCGGCTGGACGAGGCGCAGCGCTGGGCGGACGCGGCCACCGAGGCGGCGGCGGTGTGCCGTCGCCGGGGTGCCGGGTTCGCCGCGCTCGCACACGCCCACGTGCTGCTTGGTCGTGGCGAGTCGGCCGCCGCGGCGACCGCCGCGCTGTCCGCCGCCGGCGACTTCGCGGCCGTACAAATGCAGATCAGCGTCGGCCGCGCGCAGCTGCTCGCCGGCGAGGCGCTGGCCCGCGCCGGCGACCGGGACGGCGCGCTCGCCGCCCTCGGGATGGCGAAGGACCTCTTCGCCCGCGGCGGCGCGCAGCAGCTGCTGGCCGAAGTGGTGGACGCCCAACGCCGGCTCGGCGCCCGGATGCGGCGCGCTGGCGGCCCGGCCCACCCCGGCAACGCCGGCCTCGACTCGCTGACCACCCGCGAGCGCGAGATCGCGTCCCTGATCGCCCGCGGCTACAGCAACAAGCAGGTCGCCGAACGGATCTTCGTCAGCCCGAAGACCGTCGAGAGCCACCTGTCCCGGATCTACGCCAAACTCGGCGTCACCTCCCGTACGGCCCTCGCCCTCACCGTCGGCAACCCAGACGACCCGCTCTAGCTTCTGCACTTTTGTCCGCAACGCCCCGCCCGCCTTGGATGCCTGACGCACGCAACGGGGCGTTGCCGACAACCCAGCGTGACGATGGGTGAGGCCTGCGGGTGGGCGGCGGTGAGCGTGGTGGGATGGGATGAGGGCTGGCTGAGGTGGAAGGGTGTGGAGATGCGGTTGATCCATCCGGCGGGCGCGCCCGGTGAGGTGAGCGACGCGGACCTCGCGGAGCTGTACGCGATGACCGACCGGTCCCGACCGCGGCTGCGGGTGAACTTCGTGGCCAGCCTGGACGGCGCGGCCGAGGTCGACGGGCGGTCCGGCGGGCTTTCCGGGGCGCCGGACATGCGGGTTTTCAAGGTCCTACGGAACCTGGCCGACGCGGTACTGGTCGGCGCCGGTACGGTCCGCGCCGAGTCATATCGGGGCCTGTCTCTGGGCGCGGCCCGCCGCGAATGGCGACGAGCGGCCGGTCTCGCCGAGGTTCCCACGCTGGTCGTGGTGTCCAGTGCGCTGGACATCGACACGGACGTCTTCGCCGACATTCCGGTCCGCCCGATCGTCGTCACCCACGCGGCTTCCCCGGCCGATCGGCAGGAGAAGCTCGCCGAGGTCGCCGACGTGGTGCTGGCCGGAGCCTCCACTGTGGACTTCGCGGTGGCGTTGCCGGCGCTCGCCGAGCGCGGCTTGCGACAGGTGCTCTGCGAGGGCGGCCCAGCCCTGTTCGGCTCGCTGCAAGCCGCCGGCCTGGTCGACGAGCTGTGTCTCACCCTCGCCCCGATCGTGGCCGGGCCTGGCGCCTCCCGCATCAGCGCCGGCCCGCCGTCACCGCCTACCGACTTCGCACTCGTACACGCCCTCGAAGACTCCGGCATGCTGCTGCTGCGCTATCAGCGGTGACCATCCCGAAGGCTTCCGATGACGACCGTGGCATCGGCTTCCTCTGAGCTGACGGCACGGGCCAGCAGGCCGGCTTCGGTGAACACCTCGACGGCGCTGGCCGCCTGCCCCTGGCTGGTCTCGACCAGCAGGTGACCACTGGGCGCCAGCCACTGCGGCGCTCGTACGGCCACCCGCCGCAGCACACTCAGGCCATCGGCGCCGCCGTCCAGCGCCACGCGCGGCTCGTGCAGCCGGGCTTCGGGCGGCAGCAGCTCGATCGCGTCGGTCGGGACATACGGGACGTTCGCCGCCAGCAGGTCGATCCGGCCTCGCAGCGCGGCCGGCAGCGGCTCGAAGAGGTCACCTTGGTGGACTTCACCGTCCGGCAGGTTCTGGCGGGCGCAGCGTACAGCCGTCGGCTCGATGTCCGCCGCGTGCAACTCGACTAGGCCCAGCGCATCGGCGATCGCGGCGCCCACCGCACCCGAGCCGCAACACAGGTCGACCACGACCGGCCGGGCCGGGCTCGGGACCGCGAGCGCCTGGCTGACCAGGAACTCCGTACGACGGCGGGGCACGAAGACGCCGGGGTCGACGGCGATGCGCAGGCCACAGAACTCGGCCCAGCCGACCACGTGTTCCAGCGGCAGACCGGCGGCTCGGCGGTCGACCATGACGGCGAGGTCCGCTGGGGTGGCAGCGGCGGCCAGCAACAGCTGGGCCTCGTCCTCGGCGAAGACACAGCCGGCGGCTCGAAGCGTACGGACAAGCTCACCGAGATCGGGGTAAGCGGAAACGGGCATGAGTGCCTTTCGGGATGCCGAAGGGCGCTCTCGCGGTCGCCTAGCGTTAGGCCCGGCGACAGCCGCAGCCGTGAGACGAGAGCACCCGACCTGACGAACGGGTAATGGGTCTCACCTCCTCAGCTGCTGGGACTTCAACCCTACCCGAAGGAACAGCAGGGCAGCGGCATCCCTCTACGCTGGGCGCAGACCAACAGCTGAGGAGAAGCGTGACCGGCGTATTCCGGCGACAGGGTCGCCGCCGCAAGGCAGTCTCCGTGCTCGTCGCGGCCGCGCTGATCGCCCTCAGCGGCTGTGGCGCACGGGCCGTGACGGGGGACTTCTCCCCTGGTCCCGCCTCGTCCGGGCAGGCCGCCGGGGCGCCCCCGGTGGCGCCGGTGGCCTGGAAACCATGTCCGGACGTGATCGCCGATGTCGGTCAGGGCCAGGCGGATGCCCGCTTCTCGTACAGCTGCGGCACCGTCACCGTGCCGCAGGACTGGGCCAAACCGACCGGGCCGACGTTCCAGCTGGAACTGCTGCGGGTCCGGTCCAAAAACCAGACCAACCGGATCGGCTCGCTGCTGGTCAACCCGGGCGGGCCGGGCGCTTCCGGGCTGGGTCTCGCGGTCGACCTCGCTGGGTCGATTCCGGCCGCGGTGACCGGCCGCTTCGACCTGGTTGGCTTCGATCCGCGCGGGATCGGCCGGTCGGCGCCGGTGCGGTGCATCCCGAACCCGGTCAAGGACCAGTCCACGGAGCAGACCGTCGACCCGGTCAGCCAGTCGGAGTTCGACCAGCAGGTCACGCTGTCCAAGCGGATCGGGCAGCTCTGCCAGCAGGCGTATCCGAACACCCTGGGCCTGTTCAGCACCGAGCAGACCGCCCGCGACCTGGATGCCATCCGGGCCGGCGTGGGTGACTCGAAGATCACCTACCTCGGTTTCTCGTACGGCACCGAGCTCGGAGCGGTGTACGCGCACCTGTTCCCGGCCAACATCCGGGCCTTCGTGCTCGACGGCGCGGTCGACCCGCAACTGACCTCGGTGCAGTCCAGCGAAGGCCAGGCTGCCGGCTTCGAAAAGGCGTTCAGCAACTTCGCCGCCGACTGCCAGCAGCACGCCGGCTCGTGCCCCATCGGCCCGGACGCCCGCGGCACCGTGAAGCGGCTGCTCCAGCAGCTCAAGACCAACCCGATCCCACTGCCGGACGGCCGCAAGCTCACCGATGGCCTCGCTTTCACGGGCGTTATCCAGGCGCTTTACGCCAAGTCGCTGTGGCCGGTGATGGCATCCGCGGTCGCTGAGACTTTGAGCGGCTCGCCGCAGCGGTTGCTGCAACTCGCCGACGAGTACAACGGCCGACAGCAGGACGGCTCGTACAACAACGAGGTGGACGCGAACACCACCGTCAACTGCGACGACGACAGTGAGACCCTGACCGTCGACAAGGTCCGCCAGCTGCAGTCCCAGTGGCGGTCCAAATATCCGCTGATGGGCGCGCCGCTGGCCATGAGCCTGCTGGGCTGCGTGGTGTGGCCGACCAAGCGCGACCCGTACCAGATCGGCGCCGCCACCGGTGCCCCGCCGATCGTCGTCGTCGGCACGACCAACGACCCGGCCACGCCGTACCAGAACACCGCCCGGCTGGCCAAGCTGCTCGGCACCGGCGTCGTCCTCACCTGGCAAGGCGAAGGGCACACCGCCTACCCGCAGACCCAGTGCATCCGTACGGCCGTCGACGACTACCTGATCGACGGCAAGGTGCCAGCCCCGAACACCATCTGCCCCAACAACTAAAACCCACCCGGTGGACAACCAGCCCTAACGCCCCCGCCCCG
>NZ_BAAANY010000042.1:21923-56458 GCF_039530045.1 Fodinicola feengrottensis
GTTACATTCGCGGGGCGGCTGGAAAGCTAGAAACTGACCGGCAGATCCACCACACCGGCGATGAATCCGGCCCGGATTTCCAGCTGGTCGACCGGCTTGGCGAGTCGCAGCTCGGGGAAGCGGCTCAACAGTGACCGGAATGCGATCTCCAGCTCGGCGCGGGCGAGGTTCTGGCCGAGGCACTGGTGAATCCCGTAGCCGAAAGCCACGTGATGCCGACTGGCCCGGTGAATGTCGAGATCATCGGGCCGCGCCACGAAATCGGCGGAATAGTTGGCGCTCGCGAGCCCAATCATCATGCTGTCGCCGGCCCGGATGACCTCGCCACCGATCTCGATGTCCTCCTTGGCGACTCGCGGCAGCGCGCTGACGAGGCTGACATACCGCAGCAGCTCCTCGACCGCGGCCGGGATCAGCTCCGGGTCGGCCCGCAACGCGGCCAGCTGCTCCGGATTTTCCAGCAACGCGGCGGTTCCGAGGGTGATGACGTTGGCCGTAGTGTCGTGGCCGGCGATTAACAGAACGATCGCGAAGGCCACCAACTCCTCACGGTCCAGCCGGCCCTGCTTGGTCTGCTCGGCGATCAAGTCGTCGAGCAGACCATCGCCCGGGTTCGCCTGCTTGGCCTTGATGAGGTTGTCGAGGTATTCCCGGAGTTCCATGAACGCCGCCGGTCCTCGCTCCTCATCCAACCGGAGTCGCGACTTTTCCTCGAAAAACTCGTGATCGGCGTACGGCACCCCCAGCAACTCGCAGATGACCATCGACGGGATCGGCAGCGCGTACGAGGCGACCAAATCAATGGGTCCGCCATGTTCTTCCATGGCGTCCAGTCGGGCGTCGACAATGCGCTGGATGCCGGGCTTGAGAGCGGCGATCCGACGTACCGCGAAACTCGGGATGACCATCCTGCGCTGCCGGCCGTGTTCGGGGGCGTCGGTCCCGATCAGCACGGACGGAGCGCTCGCGCGGGCCCGCCGCAGGATCGCCACCGCCGGCGCGAAATTGGGGAAGTTCGGGTTGCCGCGGTCCGACGAAACCCGCTGGTCCGCGAGCAGGGCCCGGGCTTGTTCATAGCCGGTGACCAGCCAGGTGGGCTTGCCGTCGAATAGCCGGACCTTGCGGATCGGCGCCTCGCCCTGTAACTCCTGGTAACCGGCCGCCGGCTGGTACGGGCATTGCCGAGCGAGCGGGAAAGCCGGCAGATCTGTGGTGTCGGTGGACATATCACCCTCCGTAAGAAACGATACGTATCCAATGAGGGCAGTGTAGACTCGGCCAATAAGAAACGCAACGGATCTAGTGAGGGCAGCTATGCCAACCGAGGCCCCGACCGCGTCACGGCGGCGCGGCGAGTTGCTGGAGCGGGCCATTCTCGACGCGGCCTGGGCGGAGGTACTCGAGGTCGGCTACCCGAAACTGACCATGGAGGCGGTGGCGGCCCGCGCTCAGACCAGCAAACCGGTCATTTACCGCCGCTGGCGGACCCGTGCCGCACTGGTGCTCGCGGCGATGCAACACAGCCTGCCCGGCTGGGATGATCTGCCGGACACCGGCAGCCTGCGGTCAGACCTGATCGCCCTGCTCCAGCGAGTGGCGCACCGCTTCGATCTGGTCCCCGGCGACCTCATTCCGGGGCTGATCACCGAAACCTTCAGCGACCCGGAGTCGGCCGCGGCCGTGCGGGCTCAGATCACCTCTTTCGCCCGCGCCCGGATCTTACGGCCAGTTCTGCAGCGAGCGGTGGCCCGCGGCGAGATCACCACGACCGAGATCAGCCCGCGGCTCGCCCGCCTCCCCTTCGATTTGATGCGCAATGAATCCATGATTTACGGCATGCCGGTGAGCGACGCGGCCATCGCCGAGATCATCGATGAAGTGGTCCTTCCCGTACTGGCGGCTACTCCGCGAGAAAGCTGAGCAGGTGCGCGGTCGTCTCCTCAGGCGCTTCCTCGGGGAGAAAATGGCCTGCGGAGACCGGGAAACCACGGAAATCGTCGGCCCAAGCGCGCCAGATCTGCACTGGGTCGTACCAGGAAGCCACCGCACCGGTGGCACTCCAGAGCGCCAGTACGGGGCAACTGATCCGGCGCTGACCGCGATCAGCTTCGTCGTGCTGGAAATCCAGCGTCGCGGCCGCGCGGTATTCTTCACAAATAGCGTGCACAGTCGCCGGGTCACGGAATTTTTCGATATATTCGGCGCGAATATCGGTCGGAAAAACATCGATCTCAGCTGACCACGCATCGAGCATGTGGTTGACGAAAACGTCCGGCGCACCGGCGATCAACGTTTCCGGCACCGGCTCCGCGGCGGCCAGGAAGGACCACACCCAGAATCCGAGGCTGAAATCCTTGTCGGCGAGCCGAAAGGAGTCACCGGTCGGGATCACGTCGAGCACCGCGAGGCGGTCGACGACGTCCGGATGGTCAAGCGCCATCCGGTAGGCGCACCGCGCCCCACGATCGTGCCCCACCACGGCGAACTCGCGAAATCCCAGCTCCCGCATCACTTCCACCTGGTCACGGGCGATTTCCCGCATACTGTACGGCGAATGATCCGGCGCACTCGCCGGTTTTCCACTGTCACCGAATCCACGCAGGTCAGTGGCGATCACCGTGTACTCGCGCGCCAACTCGGGCGCCACCCGATGCCACATGAGATGCGTTTCCGGAATTCCGTGTAATAACAGCACAGCCGGCCCGGCACCACCCCGCCGCCCATGAATCGTCGCGCCGGCCGTACGAACGTCGAATTCCTCAAATCCCTCGAACACGCACCTCATTCTCCCCGCACCCCCGGCGACCGGTCCAGTTGGCAGGAATTATTCCGTGGCGGCTTCGGGTTCGGGAGTTTTGGCGCGGGAGGGTTGAACGCGCATCGGCTCGCCTGGCATTTTGGGGTAGTTGGGCGGATAAGGCATGTCAGCGAGGCCCTTGTCCGCCTCATCTCGCTCGTACCATTCCAGCAAAAGGCTGATGTCGTACGAATGGTCGTCGATCGCGCTGTGCAGATCACCGAGGGTGGCGAACCGCGGCGGCATGGTGACCATGGTGAAGTCCGCCGGCTTCGCGTCCGGCAACTCGTCCCAGGTGAGTGGCGCGGACACCCAACCGGCCGGGTTGCGGCGGACGCTGTACGCGCTGGCGATCGTCCGGTCCCGTGCGTTCTGGTTGTAGTCGACGAAAATCTGCTCCCCACGCTCCTCTTTCCACCACGCGGTGGTGACCCGGCCGTCGGCGCGCCGCTCAATCTCCCGGGCCAGCGCGATCGCCGCGTGCCGAACCTCGGTGAACGTCCAGCGCGGCTCGATCCGGACGTAGATGTGCACGCCACGGTTGCCGCTGGTCTTCGGAAAACCGGTGAAGCCGAGCTCGGCGAGCAGCGGTTGGACGTACTCCAGAGCGACGAACCGGGCATCCTCGAAGGTGGTGCCGGGCTGCGGATCGAGGTCGATCCGCAGCTCGTCCGGATGGTCGGTGTCCATCGCGCGGGCGTGCCAGGGATGGAAGGTGACGGTCCCCTGGGTCGCGGCCCACGCCACGTCGGCGACCGACTGGGTGCGCATCGCGTCCGCGTGCCGGCCGGACGGGAACATGATCCGGCAGGTCTGCAGCCACTCGGGCGCGTGCTTGGGCACCCGTTTCTGATAGATCTCGTCGCCGGTCACCCCGCCGGGAAACCGCTGCAAATAGGTCGGCCGATCGCGCAAAGCGCGGACGATCCCGTCTCCGACCGAGACGTAGTAGTCAAAGAGATGACGTTTGGTTCCGTGTTCGGAGCCGAGATCCGGAAAATACACCTTGTCGGGATTGGACAGACGAATGTCGTGCCCATCGACCTCTATTTCCTCGGCTGGCGTTGCTGGCATGGCGTTACCGTACGCCCGGCAATGCCTATTTTCGCATCGGTAGACACCTAACATCCGCCCAAAGTTCCCACGCGAAGGCGATCGGCCTGGTAGGCAGTAGCGGGGCCAACCCCCGACCCACCGTCCGCTGGCAGCCGAGGAGAACCCGTGCCGGTTTTGTCTGACCGGAAGCGCCACCGCGCATCCGTTGTCGCAGTCTCGATCGGCGCCACCTGCGCCACGGTGGCCGCACTCGCGGTCACCGCCCCCGCACAGGCGGCCTCCACGGACGTCGTCATCAACGAGGTCTACGGCGGAGGCGGCAACTCCGGCGCACCCTTCGCCCGGGATTTCGTCGAGCTCTATAACCCGACCGGCACCGCCGTCGACGTGAGCGCGTGGAGCATTCAGTACGCGGCGGCCGCCGGCGCCACCTGGCAGGTCACCAAGCTGACCGGCAGCGTCGCCGCACACAGCACCTACCTGGTCGCCGAGGCGGCCGGCCAGAACACCGCCGCCCCACCGCTGCCCACCCCGCAGGTGGACGGCAGCATCGCGCTGAGCGCCACCGCCGGCAAGATCGCGCTGGTCACCAACCAGATTCCGCTCAACCAGGTATGCGGCAGCACGTGTCACGCGGGTGCCGGTGTCAGGGACTACGTGGGCTTCGGTACGACCGCCAACGATTCGGAGACGGCGCCCACCGCGACGCTCTCCAACACGTCGTCGGCGTCGCGTACGGACGGGGTCGACACCGACAACAACGCGGCCGACTTCACCGTCGGCGACCCGAGCCCGGACAACGCGTCCGGCGGTCCGGTCGAGCCGCCGGTGAGCGCCAAGATCCACGACATCCAGGGCGCCGCCCACACGTCCCCGCTGGTCGGCAAGAAGGTCCAGGACGTGACCGGGGTGGTCACCGCGGTGTCCACGAACGGCTTCTGGATGCAGGACCCGCAGCCCGACACCAACCCCGCGACCAGCGAGGGCGTCTTCGTCTTCACCAGCGGCAAGCCGACCGTGACGGCCGGCAACGCCCTCACGGTGGCTGGCAAGGTGACCGAATACCGGCCCGGTGGCGATCCGAACAACCTGACCACCACCGAGATCAGCGCGCCCAAGATCGAGGTCACCGCCGCGTCGGCGCCGATCCCGGCCGCGACGCTGGTCGGTCCGGGCGGACTGACGGCGCCCAAGGCGGTCCGTACGGACGCACCGTCCGATGTGGAGTCGTCGGCGACTTTTGACCCCAAGCACAACGCTTTGGACTTCTACGAGTCGCTCGAAGGCATGCTCGTGAAGATCCAGAACTCCACCGCGGCCGGCCCGACGAACTCGTACGGCGAGCTGCCGGTCCTACCTGGCGGCGCCGGCAAGCCGAAGACACCGCGGGGCGGGGTCATCTACTCGTACGACAACGCCAACACCGAGATCCTGACGCTGACCGACACGCTCGCGGCCACCCCGAAGGTCAACGTGGGCGACAAGCTGCCCGGTGACATCGTCGGGCCGCTGGACTACAACTTCGGCAACTACGACCTGCTGCCGATGACCACGCCGGCGGTCAAGGCGGTCAACCTGCCGCGCGAGACGACCGCGCCAACGCTGCCCGGCGAGCTGTCGGCTGGCACGTTCAACGTGGAGAACCTCGCGCCCACCGACCCGCAGAGCAAGTTCGATCGGCTGGCGGCTGTGGTGGTCGGCAACCTGCGGTCCCCCGACCTGCTCGCGATCGAAGAGATCCAGGACAACAACGGCACCGGCAAGGGCGTGGTGGCCGCTGACCAGACCTGGGCGAAGCTGATCGCCGCGATCAAGACCGCCGGCGGTCCGGCGTACTCGTACCGGCAGATCGACCCCATCAACGGCAAGGACGGCGGCCAGCCGGACGGCAACATCCGGCAGGGCTTCCTGTTCCGTACGGACCGTGGCCTCAGCTTCGTGGACCGTCCGGGCGGCGACTCCACGACCGCGGTCGCTGTCACCGGCTCACCGGGGCACCCGGCGCTGAGCGTCTCGCCCGGCCGGATCGCGCCAAGTGACGCCGCGTGGACCGCCAGCCGCAAACCGCTGGCCGGCGAATTCCGCTACTACGGACGGCCGCTGTTCGCGATCGCCAACCACTTCGACGCCAAGCTCGGCGACCAGCCGCTGATGGGCCGCTACCAGCCGCCGGCCCGCTCGTCCGAGGTGCAGCGGCACGCGCAGGCGACACTGGTGAAGGGCTTCGTGGACGCGATCCAGGCCAAGGACCGCAACGCCGCCGTCATCGTGCTGGGTGACCTGAACGACTTCCAGTTCTCCCAGACCGCCGACATCCTGACGGCCGGCGGCGGGCTCGTCGACCTGCCGCGTACGCTGCCGGCGAACGAACGCTACAGCTACAACTACCAGGGCAACACAGAGGTGCTGGACCACATCCTGCTCAGCCGCGGCCTGACCCTGCCGGGCGCGTTCTACGACTACGACATCGTGCACGTGAACAGCGAATACACCGACCAGGTCTCCGACCACGACCCGCAGGTCGTACGGATCCTCCCGGTGCTCTGGCACTAACGCTCCGAACGGCCGAAGGGACCTTCGGGGGTGCTGGATGCCTCCGGGGGTCCCTTCGGTTTGCGGCTGCACAATCGGATTCCGATTGTGCAGAGATCTAGACAGGGTCCGGCGCCTCGGCAGTCACATCAGCCCCACCGACAACAGGCCCGGCATAAAGTCCCACACTCGACGAAAATCCAGCTGCACCCCAGCCGACAAACCGAATAAAAGGGGCAACACCGTTCGCTGTCCCACCAAGCGCCGACGGCACCACCAGCCCGAGATCCCAAAAGCCTCGATCGCCACACAGTCACCACCAACCTCACGGGCCCCAATCCGAGGATCCCCCGAACTCGAGCCTGCCGGCTCCCGCCGACAGTTTCTGCCCGGAACTGTCGGCCCCACCAGGGAGGCTCGAATTCGGGGGCGCCAAAATTCGCCGAAGGCAGCAGCATCGTTAGCAAGGCGTAAGAATCGCGTCGGGGCACCGCTGGACAGCCGAAGTAACCTTGAGATATGACGCAGCCTAAGGTCACCAAAACCGACAAGGAGTGGCGGGAGCAGTTGACGCCGGCGGAGTACGCAGTGCTTCGCAAGGCCGGCACCGAGCGTCCCTTCACCGGCGAATACACCGACACCAAGACCACCGGCGTCTACAGTTGCCGCGCGTGTGGCGTGGAACTTTTCCGCAGTGACACCAAATTCGAGTCGCACTGCGGCTGGCCGAGCTTCTACGCCCCGTCCGACGCGCAGAATGTGGTGCTCATCGAGGACCGCGCGCTGGGCATGCGCCGGGTCGAGGTCCGGTGCGCGAACTGCGACTCGCACCTCGGCCACGTGTTCCATGGCGAGGGGTACGGGACACCGACCGACGACCGCTTCTGTATCAACTCGATCAGCCTGACGCTGGAGCCGACCGAGTAGCGATCCACAAAAAGAAGGGCGCGCCGTTGCGCGCCCTTCTTTTTGCCCTCACGTTTGACAGGCAAGTAAGTACTTGCCTATAGTGGTTCCCGTGCAGGACATGGCCCAGATCTTCCGAGCACTCGCCGACCCCACCCGGCAGCGGCTGCTCGACCGGCTGCACGCCGACAACGGGCAGCCGCTCAGCGCCCTGTGCCGCGACCTGGACATGACCCGACAGGGCGTCACCCAGCACTTGGCGGTGCTGGAGGCGGCCGGTCTGGTCAGCGCGGTTCGGCACGGCCGACAGAAGCTGCACTACCTCAACCCGGTGCCGCTGCAGGAAATCCACGAGCGGTGGATCTCCCGGTTCGAGCAGCCCGGACTCCAAGCACTCAGTGCCCTCAAACGTACGATCGAAGGGACCACCATGGACAAGCCACAGCAGGTCTACGTCACATATATCGCGACCACTCAAGAGAAACTCTGGGCCGCGCTGACCGATCCGGAGGTCACCACCCAGTATTGGGCGCACCGGAACATCTCGACGTGGACCAAGGGCGAGTCGTGGGAACACCAGCGACTGGACGGCTCAGGCGCGGACGTGGTCGGCACCATCCTGGAGGTGGATCCGCCGCGTCGGCTCGCGCACAGCTGGGCGCTGCCGGCCGAGGCCGGCGATCCCGCTCGTACGTCCCGGGTGACCTTCGACCTGGAACCAGCCGGCACGCACGTACGCCTGCGGATGACCCACGACGACCTGCCCGCCGACCAGATCGAGGAATCCCGGGACGGCTGGGAGATGGTCCTGTCCAGCCTGAAATCATTGCTGGAGACCGGAAAGCCGCTCGACTTCGGCTGGTGACCAGAACAGGATCGGGTCAGGAACCGCCGTGCAGCGCGAACCGCTGCGCGTCGGTTCCGTTGCACCGGTAGATCTGCAGCACCGTCCCGTTGGCCGTGTTGTCGCCCGGCGAGTCCAGGCACAAACCGGACCGCGGGTTGAGCAACGAGCCGTCCGACTGCTGTTGCCACACCTGGTTACCACCGCCAGTGCAGTCCCACAGCTCGACTTTGGTGCCCTGCGCGGTGCCGTTGCCGGTGATGTCGAGGCAGTGACCGATGGTCGCCAGCGAGCCGTTGGCCTGGTGCGTCCAGAACTGGTCTTCCGCGTAGTTTTGGCAGTTCCACAGCTGGACGGGCGTGCCGTCGCCGCCGGTGTCATCACCAGCCACGTCGACGCATTGCCCACCCGGTCCGGTGATCGTTGCCTGCGGACCGTTGGGGACGTTCGTCTCGCCCGTGTAACCCACCGAGGCGACGTTGGCCGCCACCGCGTTCTCGGTGGCATCACTGGGAAAACCGGCGACCATCACGCCCTCGAAGAAGGTGCCCCGGTTCCAGTTGCTGTTGTCGCCACCGATTCCGAGGATGATGCCGCCCTCCTGCTGCATCGGCCGGTAGCCACCCTGAGTCGGCAACGCGCCGTTCCACCACGTGGACAGTCCGCCGGACTGCGAGTCGCCGCCCTGCAGTGAGTACGTCGTCTGGCCGTCATTTCTGAGCATCGCGGTGACGTACGCGCTGGCATTGCCGGCGTTCCTGGTGTTGGAGCCGTTGGCGCCCTGGAACATTCCGTTCTCCATGTCGGCCTCGACCCACGGGCCGGAGCCGCTGCACGGCGAGAAATAGCAGGTGGTCGCGATGCTGACCGCGTCCATGTGACCGTTGCCGTTGTCGGCCGGAGTGCTCTCCGCGTTGCCGTAGTCGAAGCAGCAGTTGCTGCCGACATGGGTGCCGCTGGCCACCATGTACGCGCCTTCTGGCCGCCCGTTCGTCGCGACACCGGCCGCGACGCCCGCATTCCGGTAGCCAACTCCGGGCGAGATCCACCCGCCGTACACCTTGTGACCACCCGCCGTGACCGCCAGCTCGCCCGCGTCAGCGCCCCGGTCCGCGGCGTTGTTCGCCGTGCCGCCCGGCGCGGGGTTGAGATCGTTGTGGTTGGCGGTCTGGTCGTAGATCCTGCTGATCCGGCACGTGGTCTGGGCGCAGAAGGAATCCTGGTCGCCCGCGTTGGCATAGCCGCCAGTCGACAACAGGGCGATGTCATGGGTGGCGCCGTCGGAAGCACGTTTGACCTGGTAGAGCGGCCTCTCGTACGACGCGAACAACGCTCTGGTCGTGCTGTGCGCCGCTACGCACGGCGTGCCCGCGACCGCATAGATGTCGCACGGCAGCGACGACGCCGCCGACGCTGTCGCACCCAACCCGCCGGCGGCCGTGGCTACCAAGAGCGTGAGTGCCAGGCCGAAGGCGAGTACGACTGTGCTCCACGAACGGACGATCATGGTGACCTCTCCCTCGCAGGACGTCTGACGGGAAACCGCCGGGCCGCCCGACTCTGCCCCTCATCGCTCGAAAAGGGCAAGAGAACCACTAGATTCGGGATTTATGAACACCGCTGACGATGTCCAGATCTGCGCCACCACGGATCTGGACATCGAAACTTTCCACGCGTTGCTGAAACTGCGGGTCGACGTGTTCGTCGTCGAGCAGGAATGTCCGTACGCGGAGCTGGACGGCCGCGACGTCGAACCAGGCACCAAGCACTTATGGACCGCCGACGCGGACAGCCCCACGGCATATCTCCGGCTCCTCTCCGAGCCGGACGGCACCGCACGCATCGGCCGTGTGTGTACGCGCAAAGACCGCCGCTCGGCCGGTCTCGCGGCGAAGCTGATGACCGCGGCCCTGGCCGAGTCCGGCAGCCGGCCCGCCGTGCTGGACGCCCAAAGCCATCTGACCAGCTGGTACGCCAGGTTCGGCTTCGCCGTCGCGGGGGCGGACTACCTTGAGGACGGAATTCCGCACACGCCGATGTCGAGAACGGCCAGCCAGCTTCTACGTCCCCGTTGAGACCGAGGAGTTCCGCCATGTCAGAAACACAGGTTTTGGCCGCGGGTCTCGGATTCGGCGAGTCGCCGCGATGGCACGACGGCCGGCTGTGGTGCGCCAACTGGGGCACCCAGGAAGTGGTCGCGGTCAGCCTCGACGGCGACCGGGAGGTGACCGTACGAGTGCCGACCACCGTCCCGTACTCGATCGACTGGCTGCCGAACGGCCAGCTGCTGGTGGTTTCCGGGCAGGAGGCGCTGCTGCTGCGCCAAGAAGCAAGCGGGACGCTCAGCACATACGCCGACCTGAGCGGCATCGACAAGACGTTCAACGAGCTGGTGGTCGACGGCCGCGGCAACGCATACGTCAACGGCAGCACGATCGCGCTGGTGACGCCGGACGGCACTGGCCGGCAGGTGGCCGACGGGCTCGCCTGGGGCAACGGGATGGCCGTCACGCCCGACAACAAGACGCTGATCGTCGCCGAATCACACGCGAATCAGCTGACCGCTTTCGACATTGCCGACGACGGCGGCCTGTCGAACCGGCGAGTCTGGGCCGATCTCGGCGCGGACAACCCGGACGGGATCTGCCTGGATGCCGACGGTGCTGTCTGGTACGCAGACGTGCCGCACCAGCACTGCGTACGCGTCCGGGAAGGCGGCGAGGTGCTCCAGAGGGTGCCGGTCGACCGTGGCTGTTTCGCCTGCATGCTGGGCGGCCCGGACGGCCGGACGCTGTTCGTCGTCGCCGCCGGGTGGCTCGGCATGGACCGCATGTACGAAGCACTGGACGCGCGTACGGGCGTGCTCCTCACCGCGGCCGCGCCCTCTCCCGGCGCCGGCTACCCCGCTCTCGGCTGACCGCTACGGAAGGGAGGCGACGAGGTCGGCGGGCGTACGACGGGGGCCGGTGAAGAACGGGATCTCCTCGCGGACGTGCTGGCGGGCCCGGGAGGCGCGCAGGTCGCGCATCAAGTCGACGAGCCGGTGCAGCTCGTCGGCTTCGAAAGCCAGGATCCACTCGTAGTCGCCGAGCGCGAACGACGACACCGTGTTGGCCCGTACGTCCGCATACCCGCGGGCCATCTTTCCGTGCTCCGCCAGCATTGCCCGGCGCTCTTCGTCGGGCAGCAGATACCACTCGTACGAGCGGACGAACGGATAGACGCTGACATAGCGGCGCGCGTTCTCGTCAGCGATGAACGACGGCAGGTGGCTCTTGTTGAACTCGGCCGGCCGGTGCAGCGCCATCTGTGACCAGACCGGTCGCAGATGCGAGCCAAGCGTCGAGCGGCGCAGCCGGCCGTACGCCTCTTGCAGGTCCTCCGCTTGGGGAGCGTGCCACCAGACCATCAGATCCGCGTCAGCGCGGAAGCCGGACACGTCATAAAGACCCCTTACGACGACATCCTTCTCACCGAGCTGGCCGATGAGTTCCTCCAGCTCGGCGGTCACCGACGAGCGGTTCACCGGCAGCGGCGAGGTGGCTTGGAAAACCGACCACATCGTGTAGCGAACGGTCGCGTTCAGCTCCCGGATGCGGGCTGCGTTGGGGTTGGTGGGCGTCGCTTCATCGGCCATAACCCGATTGTTGCCGCCGCACCAGCTCTTCGGCTACGCGGGTCCCCGCCGCAGTGCCCGATCGCACACACGCGGGGATGCCCACCCCGTCGTACGCGGCGCCAGCCAACGCGAGAGTCGGATACTCGGCCAACGCCGACCGGACCCGAGCCACCCGGTCCAGGTGACCGGGCGCGTACTGCGGCAGCCCGCCACCCCAGCGGGTCACCGTGGTGTCGATCGCGGCCGGCAGCGGACCGCCGAAGACCGTGGCGAGGTCGTCCAGCACCAACCGCACCACGTCCTCGTCGTCGCGCCGCAGCACTTCGGCGTCGCCAAAACGACCAACGGACGCTCGTACGATCGCCAGCTCGCCGGCGTCCGCGAATCCCCATTTCTGCGACATGAAGGTGGCGGCCTTAACCACCAGGCCGGAGTCCGTAGAGACCAGAAACCCGCTGCCGGCTGGCAAGCCACCGCCGGGCAGGTCACCGGCCGGCAGGGCCAGTGTCACCAGCGCCATGCTCGCGTACTCGACCGCGCCGATCTCGGCGGCGACCGGGCTGAGGTCAGCCAGCAACCGGGCCGCCGGGCTCGCCGGCACGGCGAGCACCACCGCGTCCGCGACCAGCACCCGCGGGTCCCGGGCGGAGCCGATCACCAGCTCCCAGCCCCGCGGCCGGCGGCGCAGCTCACGGACCGGGAGGCCACGTCGTACGTCCGCGCCGGACGCCTGCGCGGCCGCCTCTATCAGGTCGGTCATGCCGGTCTCAGCCGCGCCGAACACCGGCGCCGGCGGCCCGGCCGGACGCGGACCGCCGGTCGCGGCCCGCGCCGCGGCGACCAGCGAGCGCTCCCGCTCCGCCGCCGCGGCCAACGCGGGGGCCGTCACTCGTACGGACAGGCCGTCGGCACGTCCCGCGTACACCCCGCCGAGCAGCGGATCGACCAGCCGGTCGACAACCTCACCGGGCAGCCGGGACCGCACCAGGGCGCCGACCGACATGTCGACGCCCGCAGGCAACAGCGGTTCCTTCGCCGGCTGCCCGACCTCCGCCGCGATCGCCGCGAAAGCCGCCGGCGGCAACACCTCGGCCAGCCCGGGCGCGGCCGGATCGCCCGGCACGCCCATCATGGTGCCGGCCGGGAGCGGCGCGAGCCGATCCCGTACCCACACCCCGGCGGCGCCGACGGCCGGGTGTACGAGCGCGATCTTCAGGTCGGCGGCGAGCGCGGCGGCCTCCGGCTGGCGAACCAGGAACGTCTCGGCACCCCGCTCCACCCGGTGGCCGGCCACCTCGCCGGTCAGCAGCTTGCCGCCGAGTCGGCCGGCCTGCTCGACGAGGGTGATCGCGGTGCCCGGCGGGGCCTGCCGCCGTACCGCCAACGCCGCCGACACCCCGGCGATGCCTCCGCCAACAACCACGACATGCGCTGCGGTTTCGCTCACCGCCCGATCGTCTCAAAGTCGCCCGAACGGCCAGCCACGGCCATCCGTTCGGCGGGAACCGCCGGCACTCGCGCGGAGTCACATCCACATCGTTTCGCTGCACCCCACGGGAGGACCCGCCGTGATTTCCCTGACTCGCCGCCGCTGGCTGGCCGCCGCTGTCCTGACCATCCTCGTCACCGGTCCCGCCCTCGCCGGTTGCACCTCCAGCACCGGCTCGGGCTTCTCCGCGCCGGTTCGCAACGGCGGGGTTCCCGATGGCGTACCAGCCGTCCCCGGCACCAGCGGCCCCGGCGCGGCGGCCGGCGGTTCGGTGCCCAAACTTCCGCCCTTACAGCCAAAATCAGTCGTCTACAACGGAGACATGACGGTTAGTACGTCCACAGTGGACAAGGTGGCGGACCAGGCCACCGCGCTGGCCACCGGCGCCGGCGGCCAAGTCGGCTCGGACCAGCGCTCCGGCCAGGGCGCAACCGCCACCGCGACCTTGGTGCTGCGGGTGCCGCCGGCCGCCTTCTCTCCGACGGTGAACGCGCTTTCCAAGCTAGGCACCGAAACCAACCGTACGATCGGCACCCAGGACGTGACCGGACAGGTCGTCGACCTGGACAGCCGGATCGCCACCGCGCAGGCCAGTGTGAACCGGACCCGCGCACTTTTCGCCCGAGCACAGCAGATCAGCGACATCGTGACGCTTGAGCAGCAGCTCTCCGACCGGGAAACCGCGCTGGAAACGTTGCTGGGTCAGAAAAAGACGCTGGACGACCAGATCAACCTGTCCACCATCACGGTCCGAGTCGTGGCCACCTCGGCGCCCGCAAAAGCGGCCACGCCCACCGGTTTCGGCGCCGGCCTCGCGGCGGGGTGGAGCGCTTTGGTCAGTACGGTCACGGTCTTGCTCACCGTGTTCGGCGCCCTGCTCCCTTTCCTCGTCGTCATTGGCATCCCGGCCGCCGCACTCTGGTTCCTCTGGCGCCGCCGGCGTACTCCCCGAGTCGCCCTCGCCGGCGGCTCCTCGGGCCCAGAAGCCGACCTCACATCGCTGCTCACCGCCACGGTTTCGCCCACCTCAACCGCTCCGACCGCCCAGGAGGAACCCGACAAGCCCTGACCTCGCGTTAGGCTGCGGAAAGGCGGTGGACGGTCTCGACGAGCGCGGTGAGGACGCCTGGGTCGGCATCGGGTGGCACGCCGTGGCCGAGGTTGAAGACGTGGCCGCGGGCGGCCTTGCCCTCGGCGAGGATGCGGCGGACCTGTTCCTCCAGGACCGCCTCGCCGGCGGACAGCAGGGCCGGATCGAGGTTTCCCTGTACAGCGTAGTCAGACCCGATCCGGGCGCTGGCCACGTCGAGCGGGATCCGCCAGTCGACGCCGACCACATCGGCGCCGGCCTGCGCCATCGCCGGCAGCAGCTCGCCGGTGCCAACCCCAAAATGGATGCGCGGCACCGAAAAGTCGTCCAGGCCGGCGAAGATCCGGGCGCTGTGCGGTTGGACGTACGCCCGGTAGTCCGCCTCGGAAAGCGACCCGGCCCACGAGTCGAAGAGCTGGATCGCAGCGGCGCCGGCGTCCACCTGCACGCGCAGGAAGGTCAGCGTGATGTCGGCGAGCACGTCACAGAGCGCGTGCCAGGTCGCGGGATCGGCGTGCATAAGTGCTTTGGTGCGCGCGTACGACTTGCTGGGCCCGCCCTCGACGAGGTAGCTCGCGAGCGTGAAAGGCGCCCCGCCAAAGCCGATCAGTGGGGTGTCGCCGAGCTCGCCGACGAGCTGCTTGACCGCCTCGGTGATGAAGGACACGTCGTCGGCCTGCAGCGGCCGCAGCCGGTCGACCGCGGCCCGGTCGCGGACCGGGTCGGCGATGACCGGACCGACATTGGGCTTGATCTCGACGTCCACGCCGGCCGCGCGCAACGGCACCATGATGTCGGAGTAGAGGACGGCCGCGTCGACCTTGTGCCGGCGGACCGGCTGCAGGGTGATCTCGGTGACCAGATCCGGACGCTGACAGGTGTCCAGCATTGGGGTGCCGGCCCGCACCGCGTGGTATTCCGGCAGCGAGCGGCCGGCCTGACGCATGAACCAGACGGGCGTGAAGGGCACCGGAAGGCCGCGACAGGCGCTCAAAAAAGGCGAAATGGTGGTCATCGAGATCCATCGTTCCACGCGCGGCCGCGAGCTGGCAGGCAGGACCGGGCGGACGCCCGTACGAGCACAGTCATGGGACGTCGGCGCGCCGATACCCCACCGGGCCGGCGGATGCGCATACCCTGCGGTCATGCCGGAGTCCGCCGCGTCTGCCAGCAAGGTGCCGGACGTGTTCGCGCAGGCCGTCAACGCCTTGTGCGAGGTCAAGCCGCGCGCCGAGATCGCCCTCGAGGAGATCCCGCCGCCGCAGCGCCTCGCGCCGTACTCGTTCGCGATGAGCGCCTCGGTCACCCGTGATGACAGCGAAGTGGCCAGCGGGCGGCTGATCCTGTTGTACGACCCCGCCGGCCAGGAGGCCTGGGACGGGCTGCTGCGGATCGTCACCTTCGTCAGCGCCGAGCTGGACAGCGAGATGGCCGCCGACCCATTGCTGGCCGAGGTCGGCTGGAGCTGGCTGGTCGAGTCCTTGGACGACAACGGCGCCCAGTACACCGCGGCCGGCGGGACCGTGACCACCACCAGCTCCAGCCGGTTCGGTGATCTCGCCGGACCGGCGGACACCGCCGACGTTGAGTTGCGCGCTTCCTGGACGGCACTGGACACCGCCCTCGGCCCACATCTGGAGGCATGGTGCACGCTGCTGGCGTCCACGGCCGGTCTGCCGCCGCCCGGCGTCACCCCCCTTATGGACGGTCGGACGCGGTAGCCGGTGGTCACAAAGCAGGCTTATTCGGCGCGCCGGCACGACACGCCGAGTGGTGCGGCCGTACGGTGGTGCCGTGGCTGAGTTCGACGAGTTGACGGCTTCTGAGGCCGCACCGGTCGACGCCTCCCAGGATGACGGTGCCGCGACCGAGTCCGTGGCGCCGACACCGCTCTTGGAGCCACGGGAGGGCACGCCCGATCCGATCACTTCGGCGGGGCGGCTCGAGGCCGCGATAGCCCGGTTCGCGGCCGGCAGCGGTCCGGTGGCGATCGACGCCGAGCGCGCTTCTGGCTACCGCTACAGCCAGCGCGCTTATTTGGTGCAGCTGCGCCGAGAAGGCGCCGGTACGGCCCTGATCGACCCGGTGCCGTTCGCGGCCGCCGCCGACCTGGCCACGCCGGCCGATCCACCCGAGGTGGGTGGGCTGGCCGACCTGGACGCCGCGCTCGCGGACGCCGAGTGGGTGCTACATGCGGCCAGCCAGGACCTGCCGTGCCTCGCCGAGCTGGGCATGCATCCGCGCAAGCTCTTCGACACCGAGTTGGCCGGCCGGCTGGCCGGCTTCGAGCGGGTCGGGCTGGGCGCGATGGTCGAGCGGGTGCTCGGCTTCCAGTTGGAGAAGACCCACTCGGCGGCCGACTGGAGTACGCGCCCGCTGCCGGCCGAGTGGTTGACCTACGCGGCGCTGGATGTCGAACTGCTGGTCGACCTGCGGGACGCGCTCACCGAGGAACTGGCCCGCCAAGGCAAGCTCGACTGGGCGTTGGAGGAGTTCGCCGCGCTGGCGGTCCGGCCGCCGAACCCGCCGCGCGCCGAGCCGTGGAGACGGACGTCAGGCGTCCATAAGGTGCGTACGCAGCGCGGTCTCAGCCGCGTGCGGTCGCTGTGGCAAACCCGCGACCGGCTGGCCCGCGAACGCGACATCGCGCCCGGCCGGGTGCTGCCCGACTCCGCCATCGTGAGCGCCGCCCTCGCCGACCCCACCGACGTACGAACCCTGCTGACGCTGCCGATCTTCTCCGGCCGCGCCAACCGCCGGCTCGCCGACCTGTGGATGGGGGCGCTGTCCGCCGCCCGCGCCGAGTCCGGCGAGGAGTTGCCGCCCATCTCGGCGCCACCAGACGGCCCACCGCCGCCGAACCGCTGGGCCGACAAGAACCCGGACGCCGCCAGCCGCCTCGCCGCGGCCCGTACGGCGATGGGCGAGCTCTCTGGCCAGCACGCCATCCCGGTGGAGAACCTGCTCACCCCCGATGTCGTCCGCCGCCTGGCCTGGGACCCGCCGGCCGCCGTGACCGCCGACTCCGTCGGCTCGGTGCTGCGCGCCCACGGCGCCCGCGAATGGCAGATCTCGCTCGCCGCAGCTCCGCTGGCCGGCGCCCTCAGCCCGGCGTAGCCTCTGACCGAATTGCCCGATTGTTACCACGGCGAGTGAAAATGCAGGTCAGGAAGTTGCCGTGGTAACAATCGGAATCCGATTGTCACCGCGACGGCTGTGAAGTTGGCCAACCTGGCGAGCCGAATGTTACTGGCGAGTAGTAGTCTCGCGATCAATACGGAGTCACCGATCGGGAGGCCTGCTGTGTCCACCACCCGCACTCGCCGGGAGATTAGGGACGTCGTCTTCGTCGACGGCGCCCGCACGCCGTTCGGCAAGGCCGGGCCCAAGGGTTTGTACGCCGAGACCAGGGCCGACGACATGGTCGTACGGGTGATCCGTGAGCTGTTGCGCCGCAATCCGGGCCTGCCGCCGGAGCGCATCGACGAGGTCGCGATCGCGGCGACCACCCAGATCGGCGACCAGGGACTGACCATCGGCCGGACCGCCGCGCTGTTGGCGGGGCTGCCCAAGACGGTCCCCGGTTACGCCATCGACCGGATGTGCGCGGGCGCGATGACGGCGGTGACCACGGTTTCCGGCGGCATCGCCATCGGCGCGTACGACATCGCGCTCGCCGGCGGTGTCGAACACATGGGCCGGCACCCGATGGGCGAGGGCGTCGACCCGAACCCGCGGTTCCTGGCCGAGAAGATCGTCGACCCGTCGGCGCTGGTGATGGGCTCGACCGCGGAAAACCTGCACGACCGGTTCCCGGGCCTGACCAAGGAACGCTGCGACGCGTACGCGCTCGCCAGCCAGCAGAAATACGCGAAAGCGCTGGCCAACGGCCACATCGACCGCGACCTGGTGCCGATGGCGACCCGCTCCGCCGAGCACGGCTGGGGCCTCGCGACCGCCGACGAGCCGCCGCGGCCGGGTACCACGCTGGAAGGTCTCGCCGGGCTCAAGACGCCGTTCCGCCCGCACGGTCGGATCACCGCCGGCAACGCGGCTGGCCTGAACGACGGCGCGACCGCCTGCATCCTGGCCGCCGAGGATGTTGCTGAAGAGCTCGAACTTCCGGTCGCCATGCGGCTGGTCGGCTACGGTTTCGTCGGCGTGGAGCCAGAAGTGATGGGCATCGGTCCCGTACCATCCACCGAGAAAGCGCTCGCGAAGACCGGACTGTCCATTGAGGACATCGGAATTTTCGAGCTGAACGAGGCATTCGCCGTCCAGGTCCTCGCGTTCCTGGAACACTTCGGCATCGCGGACGACGACGATCGCGTCAACCCGTGGGGCGGCGCGATCGCCATCGGCCACCCGCTCGCTTCCTCCGGAGTGCGGCTGATGACCCAGCTGGCCCGGCATTTTGAGGCCCGGCCGGACGTTCGGTACGGCCTCACCGCCATGTGCATCGGCATCGGCATGGGCGGCAGCGTCATCTGGGAAAACCCGCACTGGACTGGAAAAGAGACATCCCGATGACCAATACTTCAGAACTGGCCAAGCACTTTCCGGACGAGGTCGTCACCCACTCCCACGTCCGTTATCTGGCTGGCGACATCGCGCTGATCACGCTGGACAACGGCCACGACCACACTCGCCCGAACACTTTCGGTCCGGGCGGGCTGGCGGAGCTGGAAGCCGCGATCGACGAGATCCAGGCGCGCTCTCCGGCCGTACGAGCGATCGCGATCACCGGCAAGCCGTTCATTTTCGCGGTGGGCGCTGACCTTTCCGGTGTGGGCGCGCTGTCGTCCCGGGACGAGGCGCTCGCCATCGCACGGTCCGGGCACCACGTTTTCGCGAAACTGAAGAACACTTCCATCCCGACCTTCGCGTTTGTCAACGGCGCCACCATGGGCGGCGGCCTGGAGGTCGCGCTGCACTGCGACTACCGGACACTTTCGTCGGGGGCCGCCGCGATTTCGTTCCCGGAATGCTTCCTCGGCCTGGTGCCAGGCTGGGGCGGCACTCAGCTGCTGCCCCACCTGATCGGCGCGGACAAGGCCGTCAAGGTCATCATCGAGAATGCCCTGAACCAGAACAAAATGCTGCGGGCCACCGAGGCTTTCGAGCTGGGCATCGCGGACGTGATGTTCGAGCCGGCCGATTTCCTGGAGCGCTCGCTCGGCTGGGCCGCCGGTGTCCTGCGCGGCGACATCGTGGTCGAACGCCCGGAAATCGACCGCGGCCAGGCCTGGGATGACGCGCTGGCGCGCGGAAAGGCGGTCGTCGACGGCCGCGTACACGGTGCCGCGCCGGCTCCCTATCGTGCGCTGGACCTGTTGAAGCTGGCCAAAACCGCGTCCTTCGAGGAAGGTACGGCGGCCGAGGACGAGGCGCTGGCCGACCTGATCGGTACGGACGAGCTGCGCGCCGGCTTGTATTCTTTTGACCTCGTACAGAAAAGGGCGAAACGGCCGGTCGGCGCGCCGGACCGGAGCCTGGCCCGGCCAGTGACCAAGGTCGGCATTGTCGGCGCCGGCCTGATGGCCAGCCAGCTGGCGCTGCTGTTCGCCCGCCGGCTGCTCGTACCGGTCGTCATGACGGACATCGACCAGGCCCGGGTGGACAAGGGAGTTTCGTACGTCCACAGCGAAATCGACAAGCTGCTGGCCAAGAAGCGGGTCTCCCCCGACACCGCCAACCGGCTGAAGGCGCTGGTCACCGGCTCGCTGACGAAGGATGCCTTCGCCGACGCGGACTTCGTGATCGAGGCGGTTTTCGAGGAGATCTCGGTCAAAAAGCAGGTCTTCGCCGAGGTTGAGGCGGTCGTGCCAGCCGAAACAGTGCTGGCCACCAACACGTCCTCGCTGTCGATCACCGAGATGGCGTCCGAGCTGAAGCACCCGGAGCGGGTCGTCGGCTTCCACTTCTTCAACCCGGTCGCGGTGCTGCCGCTGCTGGAAATCGTACGAGCGGCCAAAACCGACGACGCGACGCTCGCCACCGCGTTCGCCGTGGGGAAGCAGCTGAAGAAATCCAGCGTGCTGGTGGCCGACGCGCCAGCCTTCGTGGTCAACCGTGTCCTCACCCGTTTTATGGGCGAGATCATGAAAGCCGTGGACGAGGGCACCCCGATCGAGGTCGCGGACCGGGCCACCGAGCCGCTCGGCCTGCCGATGAGCCCGATGCTGTTGATGCAGCTGGTCGGCCCGGCTATCGCGTTGCACGTGAGCGAAACACTGCACGGCGCCTTCCCCGCTCGCTTTCACGTCTCGTCGAATCTGAAAAAGCTGGTCGAGGCTGGCAAGTCTTCCTTCTACACCTGGGAAACCGGTACGCAGCAGGTCGATCCAGCGGTCGCCGCCCTACTGGAGGTCGGCGATACGGTCCTTACGGAGGACGCTGTTCGGGACCGAGCGCTCGGCGCGGTCGCCGACGAGATCCGGATCATGCTGGACGAGAAGGTGGTGGCGCAGGCGCAGGACATCGACCTCTGCCTGATCCTGGGCGCCGGCTGGCCGTTCCATCTCGGCGGCATCACGCCGGCGCTGGACCGGCTCGGCGTCTCGGAGAAGGTCACCGGCCGGCGGTTCCTCGCCCCAGGCGTCGCCAGCATGCCGTAGGACGTTATCCCCGCCGTACATAAGAATAGCGAAATTCAGGCACGAAACGGTCATTCTATGTCTTTTCCGCATAAGATGCTGCCGCCTGAAAACGGTCGTTGCCGCTGAGATTTCCCTGCAAAAGGCGGGTGTCCAGCGGCAACGCCGTCGTACGACAGGACGCGGTCGAAACTTTTGTCGCGATGTCGTTTCACCCACCGCGCTGTGGTGAGAGAATAACTGTGCGCAGTCCGACGGAAACCCCCCATCTGTCGGGCTGCGCTTCCTTCTTCTCTCCAGACGCTCAGCTGGGCACCGCGGCTCGGCCGGCGACCGCGGCGGGGCGCTGAACAGCCGCGGTTGGCAACGTGACGGTGACCTCCAGACCGCCGTTGAGCAGCGGCACCGCCTTGACCATCCCGCTGTGCGCGTCGACCACGGCTCGCACGATCGAGAGCCCCAACCCGGCGCCTCGGGTGCCGGTCCGCTCCACGCCACCGCGCCGGAACGGCTCGAACAGCTGCGGCACCTCGGCGAGATCGATCTCCGGCCCGGTGTTGGCGACCACCAGCCACGCACTGGTGGCGTCGCTGCCCGTACGCACCTGCAGTCGCCCGCCGGCCAGGTTGTAGCGGACCGCGTTCTCGATCAGGTTGCCGGCGAGCCGCTCCAACAGGGCCGGGTCGCCCATCACCATCGCCGGCGCGAACATCGTCTCCACCTGCAGCGACAGCCGGCGCACCTCCCGGCTGATCGCGTTGAGCGTGGACGACACCCCGACGGCGAGGTCGACGGCGACTTCCTTGTTGAGTCGGCGACCGGCCTGTGCCTCCGTACGAGCAAGCAGCAACAGCGCCTCAATCAGGTCGTTGGCGCGCTTGGAGGCGTCTCTGACGACCCGGCCCATCCGGCGCAGGTCCTCGTTCGAACCGTCCGGATCGGACAGCGTCACATCGATCTCAGTGCGCATGACGGCCAACGGCGTCCGCAGCTCGTGGCTCGCGTTCGCGACGAACCGGCGCTGGCTGTCGAACGCGGCGCCCAGCCGGTCCAGCATCCCGTCGAAGGTCTGTGCCAGCTCGCTGACCTCGTCATCCGGGCCCATGTGCGAGATCCGCTCGGACAGCGTGTCGGTGGAGAGCCCGCGAGCCGCCTGAGTCAGCACGTGCAGCGGCCGCAGTGCCCGGCGGGTCACCAGATAGCCACCCGTCACACCGATGACGGACACCACGAACAGCGCGAACGCGCCCTCCAGCAGGAGGTTGTCCTCGATCGCCTCGGCCCGCTCGCGCTGCCACTGCGCAGCGTCCATCCGCTCGGTGGTGCCGTCGGCATGCCGGACCGTGACGGTGGTGCCCGGCATCGCCTGCTCGCTGGTGGTGAGACCGGTGTTCACGATCAGCCACGCGAGCCCCAGCAGGATCACCCCGGCGGCGATCAGCAGCGCGCCGTTGATGATCGTCAGCCGCAGCCGCAGGGTCGGCCGCAACCGGTGCCGGGCCGGGCCTGCGAGCGGCCCGCCGGCCGGCGCGAACGCGGTCATGACGGGTAGACCCGGTAGCCGGCGCCAACCACCGTCTCGATGACCTGGGGCTCGCCGAGTTTCTTGCGCAACGTCATCATCGTCACCCGTACGGTCGTCGTGAACGGGTCGGCGTTGGCGTCCCAGACCCGTTCCAGCAGTTCCTCGCTGGACACCACCGCGCCACCGGCGGCCAGCAGCACCTCCAGCACGCCGAACTCCTTACGCGTCAGCTCGACCGGCCGACCACCCCTGGTGACCGTCCGCTTGGCCGGATCCAGCGCGACCCCCTGCGCGGCCAACACCGGCGGCGCCGGTGGAGTCGCCCGCCGGCCCAGCGCTCGTACGCGCGCGACCAGCTCGTCGAAGGCGAACGGCTTGGGCAGGTAGTCGTCCGCGCCGATCTCCAGCCCCTCGACCCGATCCGCGACCGTGCCGCTCGCGGTCAGCATCAGCACCCGGGTCAGCGTCCCGGAGGCCACCAGGTCCGCGCAGATCTTGTCGCCGTGCACGCCCGGCAGGTCGCGGTCGAGCACCACCACGTCATACCGAGTGGTCAGCGCCATCTCGTGCCCGCTGGTGCCCTCGTACGCCACGTCGACGGCCATCCCCTCCCGGCGTAACCCGCGGGTGAGCGCGTCGGCCAGCGCCCGCTCGTCCTCGACCACCAGTACGCGCACCCCGCCACGCTCCCTTCGTGTGCCAGCCAGGTTCTACCGTACGGCGGCGGTGCGACCCTCTGGCGCACATCCGCGTTTACCGCCTCGGCGGTCTCTCCACGCTGATCACGCGGTAGAGGAAATCCAGGTACGCCGGCCGGTCCCGGTCCGCCAGCAGTGTCCCGCCGCTGGCACGTTGTGCCTGGATGAGCCCGATGTGCGCGGTGTACGCGAGCACCGCGTGCCGGCGCGCGTCGCCGGGAGGGACGCCGGTCTCGGCGTAGCAGGCGGCGATGAAGTCAACCCGGCGAGCGGTCACCCGGGACAGCACCGGCGCCACCAGTGGGTCGTCCGCGTGGGCGAGCAGTGCCAGCTCCGCCCGGCTGATGCGACCGCTGCCGATGGCGGCCTCAAAGAGCTGGCGGAGCCGAGTGGCGGGATCGGAGACAGGCTCCAACTGCCGGATCAACGCCTCGGTGTGCTCGTCGGCCCACCGCTCGACGGCCGCTTGGACGAGCGCCTCCCGGTTGGCGAAATGCCAGTAAAAGCTGCCTTTGGTGGTGCCCAGCCGGATCGCCAGCGGCTCCACAGCCACCGCGGCCAGACCGCCGTCGGCGAGCGCGGCCAGCGCCGCTTCGGCCCAGTCCTGCCGGGACAACCGCCTTTTCACCACCATCGCCGTACGGTACCGTACGGTGAGACCATACGGCACCGTACGGAAGGCAGGCCGATGATCCGAGGATGGGCACGCAACTGGGGCGCCACCAGCGCCGAGGTCACCCGGACCTATCCGGCCGACAATTACCTGGCTGGCCCGGTCGAGCGGCTGACGAGAGCGGTGACCGTACGAGCGCCCGCCCCGGTCGCTTACCGCTGGCTCTGTCAGACCGCGGTGGCGCCGTACAGCTACGACTGGATCGACCACTGGGGTCGGCGCAGCCCGCGGATTCTCACGCCAGGAGCCGAAAAACTCGCCGCCGGGCAGCAGCTCATGGTGTTCACCCTGGTCGACATCGAACCCGGGCATCAGTTCTCCGGCCGCTCGTTCCCGGCCGCCGAACGGCTTTTCGGCCCGCTGGCGGGCACCTACGCGATCGAGCCGCTGGACGACCAGAACTGCCGGCTGATCTGCCGGCTGGTGCTGGGCAGCGGCCGGTTCGGCGCCACCCTGCTGGCCTGGGGCGATTTCGTGATGATGCGCAGACAGCTGCTGAACCTGAAAGGACTGGCCGAGCGGGACGCCCGCACTCTGGCCGGTTTCGGTGCTATGACCGAGCTCACTCCGTGACCCGGTGCCTCATGGGGGTCTAGCGTCGAGTGCGGCACAAAACCCCACACTCGACGTCGAGTGCGGGATAAAGTCCCGCACTCGACGAAAATTCAGCCCACGCACGTGATGAGGCATCGCGGCCGTCAGGCGAGGGCGCCGGTACGCCTGCGGGCACGGACGATGAGGGTCACGCCGATCCCGTACATGGCCAGCCCGAGGGCCACCATCGCGAGCGCGGTCGGCCACTGCCAGCCGGCCGGCGCGTACAAGGCGAGGAACCACGAGCGGGTCCGACTGCCGACGAGCAACGAAACCGCCGGCACGATGCCCTGCGGAATCAGGGGGATGGCACCAAAACCGAGGCAGAGGCCGACCAGCAGTCGTTGCATGACCGGAAGATTGATCGAGAGCGACCGCTCGGACTGCGCACGGCCGGTAGAGCCCATTCGCATCAGGTTCAACAGTTCCGGCCCGCGGGCTTGCAGCCGGCGAATCGCCAGCGCGCCAAAGCCCCAGAAACACAGCGCTCCGCTGACAATCCCGGTCGGGACGCCCCACCACGAACCAACGAACGTCGCGAGCAGCGCGGGAACACCGGTCAACGGCACGCAGGCCAGCAGCAAGTACGTGAGGCCCATCGCGTCACCGCCCTTTTCTCCGAGGCTGAGCGGATTGTTGCCGCGCTTCTGCGGATCCGTGCCGGGAATCAGGGCGAAAACCGACGCCAGCACGACCACGCCAGCGCCGCCGCCGAGCATGGCCGGCAGCAAAGACAAAACCAGCGGCCACGCCCAGGTCTGTCCGCTCCCCGCCGTCAGCACCACGGTGACCACCAGCGCGATCGGGCCGACCGCGAGCAACCAGGCCGTCTGCCTCGCTCGTACGTCCACCCGCTCGGCACCTGGCGTCAGCAGGATCGCCCAAAGCGCGGTGCCGTCCGTGCTGTAAAGGTTCGCCGCCGTGGCGGCCGCCATCGCAACGAAAATCAGTCCCGCGAAAGGCAATTCGACCATCCAGCCGAGCACCAGCGGCAGGAGGCAGAAAAGTAGGCCATAGCTGAGCGAAAAAACTCCCATGCCGACTCGCAGGAAGTCCCGCGTCCAACTCCGCAATTCCTTTCCGACCGCGGTGCCCAGCGTGCCACGCGCCACCAACAGCCGCCGCGCACTGCCTTGCAGCCGGGGATTTCCGGTACGCAGCGGCAAAAGCAGCATCCAGGCACCGAACAGTCCCGCACTCAGCACCGCCAAACCCAGCAGGGCCGCGAAAACCCGCGCCCAGTCACCGCGGGCGGCTGCCTCGACCGCGGCCATCCCCCAGCCCGATGGCACCGCCCGCAGCACCACGTCCACCCAGCCCAGGCCGCCGGCTGGCGCGAACGCCAGCACGACCGCCCAGCCCTGCGCGGCGAACGCCATCACCAGCGCGTTGAGCAGACCACCGACGATCGCGCCGGCGAGCGATCGCAGCAACAGTCCGAAAAGTGCGACCGTCACCCGGGCGAGCAGCACCATCAGGGCCAGTTGCAGAGCCACCGCTGGCAGCGCGACGAAGGCGGCGGCGACTCCGAGGTGAGCGCCGTAAACGACCAGCGACAGCAGCGCGAACAGGCTGACCAGCGGTGCCACACCAACGAAAGACGCGGACAACAGGCCACCGACAAACCGGCGCCGGGTGGACGGCAGCATCGAGAAGAACTCCGGCCGCAGGCTCTCGTCGCCCCCGGTGAAGACCGGACCGAAAATCCAACCAAAGGTCCACAAAGCCAGCGCGGCGGCCAGAACTCGGCCGCTCTGCAGCGATCCCCAGATCGTGCCGGCCGCGGCGACCAGGCCGAAAGTCGCACCCAGCACCACCAAGACCGCGCGTTGACTGTCCCGCAGTGCGTGCCGCAGGATCGCCAGTTTCATGCGAATCAGCGCGAAAGCCACGACAGCCCCTCGGTCCGTGGGGCGCTCGCGCCCACCAGCGACACAAAAACGTCTTCCAGCGGCCGGTTGGCGCGTACGTCCGCGATCGGCCCAGCGGCCGCGATCCGGCCGTCGTTGACCACCGCCACGTGGTCGCACAGCCCCTCGACCAGTGCCATCACGTGGCTGGAAATGACCACCGAGCCGCCGCCTTCGACAAACCGCTGCAGGATCGTCCGAATGGTCGCCGCCGACACCGGGTCGACGGCCTCGAAAGGCTCGTCCAGCACCAAAAGTCGAGGCGCGTGCAGGAGGGCGACAGCGAGCCCGATCTTTTTGCGCATGCCGGTGGAATATTCGATGACCAGGGTCTTCTCCTGCTGGTCGAGTTCCAGCACTCCGAGCAGGTCGTCGACTCGCCTGCGCAGCTGGGCGCGGTCGATTCCACGCAACATTCCGAGGTAGGTCAACACTTCCCGGCCGGTCAGTCGCTCGGGCATCGCGAGGCCGTCCGGCAGCACGCCGATCAACGCCTTCGCCCGTACCGGATCGGTCCACACGTCGTGGCCGAACACCAGCGAACGCCCCGCATCCGGCCGCAGCAGGCCAACCGCCATCGACAGCGCGGTGGTCTTGCCTGCACCGTTTGACCCCAGCACGCCGTAGAAAGAGCCGGCCGGGATGGTCAGCGAAATGCCGTCCACCGCCACCTTGGTGGCAAAATTCTTGCGCAGGCCTGATATTTCCAGCGCCGCGGTCATCATTGTCCCTTTCTGGTGGCAAAATCGAACATGTCGGCGAGCTGTTCGCCATATCGGACGAGATCCAGGTCAGGCTCGGCGCTCAGCCGAGTGGCGATCGCGTCGATCGCGGCCCGCAGCGCGACCGCGACGACCCGGGTGTCGAGATGCCGGAACTCGCCGGTCTGCTGCCCCCAGTGCAACACCTTCTGCACGTCCTCGATCGCGGCATCGCCATGCCCTGCGTACGGACCACTGCCGTCCACCGGCCCGCCGCGCGCGATGATCTCGACCATCGCGCGCATGTAGGCCGGGTGCGTACGGATGAAGTCCAGGTTCGTGATGATCAGCGCCCGCAGGCCCGCTCGAGCTCCGCCAGCCGCCCTCACGTGCGGCTCGATGGCCTCCTTGCCGACCGTCACCACGGTGGCCACCACCTGCTCGATCAGCTCTTCCTTGCTGCCGAAGTGGTACGAGATCACGCCGGTGCTGACGCCAGCCCGGGCGGCGATCTTGGCCATCGAAGCGCGCGCGTATCCCCACTCCGCGATCGCCTGGATCGCACAGTCCACCAACTGCGCCCGGCGGGCCGTTTCAATGAACGTCTGATTATCTGAATGCACGTTCAAAGATTAACACAGCCATTCAAAGACCACGAGCCTCTCGTTGCAGTTCGGTATCTTTGCGGGCGAATGTCAGATTCGTTCGGGACCCGAGGGCGCTCGAACCGGACGAATGCGGCAGGTCGGGGGTGCGGGGCGAGCGATGAATGCACTATCCGCGGACGACCTGTGGAGCCCGATCCTGGCTCTGCTGTGCGAGGCGGCATGCGTGACAGTCGTGATCGTCGGCGTCACAGCCGCCTGCCTTCTGGGCGTTCGGACATCACGGTCTCGACCGAATCGCTTCGCGGCGCCGCGACGACCGCCACCCGTCGGGCCACCGCACCAACGGCGAGCACCCACCGCGTACGTCGACTCAGCCGCGACCGTCTGGCCACCCACCAAACCGGTCCACGAGCCGGACGAATGGGAGGTCATCGGCCCTGATCCAGGGGAAATCTGGTGGGCCGAGGTGCCCTTCGCCGACGGTTCCGGCTCGAAGCGGCGTCCTTGCTTGGTGCTACGCACATATCGGGGATCCGCCGACGTCCTGAAGATCACCAGCCAGGACAAAAGCCACCGGTCGGATCACATCCAAATTCCCACCCAGGCATGGGATCCGCGCGCCTCGAGCGACAGCTGGCTTGAGCTGTTCACGACCTATCGGGTCGACCAGTCCGCCTTCGACAAGGTGGTGGCCAGCTGCGACGACAACGTCTGGGCGTACGTCACAGACCATCACCGCACCGGCCGGATGAGCTGACGGGCTGAAATGCGAAGTGTCCCCCGCCGGAAACCGGCGAGGGACACTTGCTGGAGGTGGTGAGGGGTCAGCGACCCCGGCGACCGCCGGCCCGCGAGGAGAACGCGGCGAGACCGCCCGGCTGGCCGGCCGAGGCCGTACGGCCACCGCCAGTCGACCCGGAGCGGCGGCTCGACGAAGAGCGCGACGACGACGTACGCCCCGAGTCGTTGCCCTGCCTCGTACGACCGGCCGGCGGCTTCGGGGACCGGCGGGCCCGTGGCGCGCGGTCGGACGGCGGCTCGGCCAGCGCCGGCGGCGGGGCGACGAAGGTCCGCTCGCCGGGGGCGAGCTTCTGCAGCAGCGCGTCGCCAGCCCGCAGCCGGGTAGTCGTCGGCCGGATGCCGGCCTTGCGAGCCAGGTCGCGGACCTCACTCGCCTGGTCGTCGGTCGCCAGCGTGACGACCGTGCCAGCGGCACCGGCGCGGGCCGTACGGCCGGAGCGGTGCAGATATGCCTTGTGTTCCATCGGCGGGTCGGCGTGGATCACCAGGGCCACGTCGTCGACGTGGATGCCGCGGGCCGCGATGTCGGTGGCGACCAGCGTTTTGGCCGTACCGTCGGAAAACGCGGCCAGGTTGCGGTTGCGGGCGTTCTGCGCGAGGTTGCCGTGCAGCTCCACCGCCGGCACCCCGGAGGCAACCAGCCGCTTGGCCAGTGTCTTCGCGCCCCGCTTCGTACGAGTGAAGACCAGCGTGCGGCCGGGAGCGGCGGTCAGGTCCACCAACACCGGCAGCCGGTCCGAAGCGCTGACGTGCAGGACGTGGTGCGTCATGGTGCCCACCGGCGACAGCGACGAGTCGACGCTGTGCACCACCGGGTCGGACATGAACCGGCGGACCAGTACGTCCACACCGCCGTCCAGCGTCGCCGAGAAGAGCAGCCGCTGGCCCTGCCGCGGAGTCAGGTCCATAAGGCGTCGTACGACCGGCAGGAAGCCGAGGTCGGCCATGTGGTCGGCCTCGTCCAGCACGGTGATCTCGATCGCGTCGAGATAGGCCGCGCCGGTCGACACGTGGTCGGCGAGCCGGCCCGGGCAGGCGACCACGATGTCCACGCCGGCCCGCAGGCCGGAGATCTGCGGCCGCGCGCCGACACCACCGAAGACGGTGAGCGTCCGCAGCCCGAGGGCCTGCGCCAGCGGCGCGATGGTCGCGTCGATCTGGCTGGCCAGCTCGCGGGTCGGGGCGAGGATGAGCGCGCGGGGGCGGCCGGGCTGGCGCTTGGCCGGCTTGGCCGCCAGCCGGGCGAGGACCGGCAGCGCGAAGGCGTAGGTCTTACCGGAGCCCGTACGACCGCGGCCGAGCACGTCCCGGCCGGCCAGGGTGTCCGGCAGGGTGGCCGCCTGGATCGGGAACGGGCTGGTGATGCCGGCCGCGGCGAGCGCGTCGACGAGAACCTGCGGTACGCCCAACTCGGCGAAGCTGGCGGTCGAAACAGGTGGTGCTTGAGTTTCAGTAGGGGTTGAAGGGGTCGAAACAGGGCGTGCTGAAGGCGCGTTGCGAGGGCGGCGGGCCGCCATGGATTACTCCGTACGTGGAAGGGTCGTCCTGCCCGGCGCGAACCCTTGACGGCTCGCGGCGCGTGGGTGGTCGACTACAAAATGCGATCCGAGGCAAGACTGTGCGGATCGCCGACGCAGACGACCCTACCTTGCCGCCGCTCCCCCGGTCCGCTGACCCTCGGTGATCTTGATCTCCCGCCGGTCGTTGCCGCATCGACGCGATGCGTGCGGTGAGCGTCGATGCGGCAAAAAAGCCGATTACGGAGGGTTAGTCGGAAGAGGAGGAGAGGTGGACAGACAGCGGGTGAGAGTCCAGCCGGGACACCCAGCCGGTGACCTGGCGGGCGATGTCCTGCGCGGTCAGGCCGATGTCGGCGAGGATCTGGGCGCGGGTGCCGTGCGGATGCCACGCCTTGGGTACGCCCAGGTCGCGTACGGCCACCTCCACGTCGCGGTCACGCAGCGACTGGCTGAGGGTGGCGCCGATGCCGCCGGCACGTACGCCGTCCTCCAGCGTCACCACCAACCGGTGGTCGGCCGCGAGGTCCAGGACGGTGGACGGCATCGGGATGACCCAGCGCGGGTCGACCACGGTGACGCCGATGCCTTCGCCGGCGACCCGCTCGGCCACCTCGACGGCCATCCCGGCGAACGCGCCGACGGCGACCAGCAGCACGTCCTTGCTGGCCGGGGCGGTGAGTACGTCCACGCCGCCGATCCGTTCCAGCGCCGGGATCGGGTCCGGCACCGACCCGGTCGGGAACCGGATCGCGGTCGGCCCGTCGGACACCTCAACGGCCTCGGCGAATTCCTCCACCAGCCGTTCGGCGTCGCGCGGCGCGGCTACCCGCATCCCCGGCACCATGCCAAGCATCGAGAAGTCCCAGATGCCGTAGTGGCTCGGCCCGTCCGGCCCGGTCACCCCGGCGCGGTCGAGGACGAACGTGACCGGCAGCTTGTGCATCGCCACGTCGAGCAGCGTCTGGTCGAAAGCCCTGTTCAGGAAGGTCGCGTAGAGCGCCACCACCGGATGCATGCCACCCAGCGCGAGGCCGGCGGCCGAGGTGACCGCGTGCTGCTCGGCGATGCCGACGTCGAACACCCGCTCCGGGAAGACGCGGGCCATCTCGGCGATGCCGGTCGGGCCGGGCATCGCGGCGGTGATGCCGACGATGTCCGGGCGCCGCTCGGCGGCCGCCACCAGCGAGTCGGCGAACACACCGGTCCACTTCACCGACGGCTTGGCCAGCGACTTTCCGGTCTCCGGATCGAAAGCACCCGGCCCGTGCAGGCAGTCCTCGGTGTCCATTTCGGCCGGCGCGTACCCGTATCCCTTGCGGGTCACCGCGTGCACGATAACCGGCCCGCCATATCGCTTGGCGCGGCGCAGCGCCGACTCCATCGCCACACAGTCGTGCCCGTCGATCGGGCCGATATACTTGAGGCCGAGGTCCTCGAACATGCCCTGCGGTGCGACGACGTCCTTGAGACCCTTTTTGATGCCGTGCAGCGCCTCGAAAAGCGGCGGTCCAACCAGCGGGGTGTGGTCCAGCACGTCACGGATCATGTCCAGCGCGCGCTCGTACCCGGGCGTGAGCCGCAGGGTGGCGAGGTGGTCGGCGAGGCCGCCGATGGTCGGTGCGTACGAACGGCCGTTGTCGTTGACGACGATGACGAGCCGGCGGTCCTTGCCGGCGGCGATGTTGTTCAGCGCCTCCCAGCACATGCCGCCAGTCAGCGCGCCGTCGCCGACCACCGCGACCACGTGCCGGCCCTGGCCAGTCAGCGCATACGCCTTGGCCAGGCCGTCCGCGTACGACAGCGCGGTCGACGCGTGCGAGTTCTCGATAACGTCGTGGTCGCTCTCGGCCTGGCTCGGGTAGCCGGACAGCCCGCCGCGGCGTCGCAGCTCATCGAACCCGGCCTGCCGGCCAGTGATCATCTTGTGTACGTACGACTGGTGGCCAGTGTCGAAGAGCACCCGGTCAGCCGGGGAGCAGAACACCCGGTGGATCGCCAGCGTGACCTCGACCACACCGAGGTTCGGGCCGAGGTGCCCGCCGGTACGGGACACCTTCTGGACCAGGAACTCGCGGATCTGGCTGGCCAACGCCGGGAGCTCGGACGCAGGCAGCCTGCGCAGGTCTCTTGGTCCGGCGATCTGTTCGAGCAAGCTTCGTTGCTGCTCCACCAGCGGGCCTCCTAGGTCTTTGGCTGACGCAACTCGCGAGTCTAATCTGCCATCCCCTTCGAGGATGATTGATCACCGCGATCCCTGCACTTTCAGGGTGATGACGAAGAGTTGATCATGCGAAAGATAGGCCCCCGCCAGCAGGCGAGGGCCTATCTTTTCAGCGACCAACCCGAGTGGGTGTGACTACCGTCCTAGGTCCCTGTTCGTACGACCAATAGTCCGACGCTAAGCACGTCCGGATGCCTTCTGGCTGCGCCGGGACACCGAGTCCAGGGTCACCGCGGCCAGCAGCACCACGCCGGTGACGATGAACTGGATGGCGTTTCCGATGCCCTCAAGGGCCATCCCGGACCGGATCGACTGGATCACCAGGACGCCCAGCAGCGCGGAGTACGTGCTGCCGCGGCCGCCGAACAGGCTCGTACCACCAATGACGGCGGCGGCGATCGCGTTCATCAGCACGTTCTGGTCCAGGCCGGACTGGTTCGCCGAGGTCAGCCGGGACGCGAAGAACACGCCGCCGACCGCGGCCATGCCACAGGAGACGGTGAAGACCATCATCCGGATCGCGGCCACGTTGATGCCGGCCCGGCGGGACGCCTCGACGCTGCCGCCGAGCGCGAACACCTTGCGCCCGAACGAGGTCTTGCGGAGCACGAAGTCCAGCAGCACCACGAAGGCCAGGAAGATCACCAGCGCCAGCGGCAGGCCCTTGTACAGGTTCAGCACAATGGCCACCGCGAACAGCAGGATCGCCATGCCGACCGCGCGGATAACGATCTCGTTGACGCTGCGGGTCGGGATGCCGGCGGCCTGCCGGCGGCTGCGTGAAACCAGCGACCAGATCAGGTAGAGCGCCACCACCGCGCCGGCCACCGAGTAACCCACGATGGTCTGCCCGAAGAAGGTGGTGGTGAGCTGGACGACGCCGCCGTTGTAGTCCAGGTTGATCGTCCCGTCGAGGCCGAAGACGACCAGCATGACGCCGTTCCAGCCGAGCAGGCCGGCCAGCGTCACAATGAATGCCGGTACGCCGATCTTCGCGAAGAAGAAGCCGTGGAGCAGGCCCATCGCCATGCCGGCGACGACCGCCAGCAGGATGGACACGAAGGCGTTCAGGCCCCAGTTGACGTTGACTACCGCCAAAATCGCCGTACAAGCGCCACCGACCGAACCAACCGACAGGTCAATTTCGCCGAGCAGCAAGACAAAGACGATGCCGACCGCGATCAGGCCGGTGGGTACGATGTCGAGGCTGATGTTGGTCAGGTTCTGCGGCGACAGGAATCGCGGGTTCAGGAACTGGAAGACCGCCCAGATCAGGATGAGACCGACGATGACCGGCAGCGAGCCGTATTCACCACCGCGGATCCGCCGCTGCGCCTCCTGCAGGTAACCGCTGAAACCCTGTTCCCGTACCAGAAGTCGCGGGTCGATCTGGCTGACCGGCCCGGCCGGCGCCGCCTGCGGCACCGGCGTGGTGCTCGGCTTGCTGGTTGTCACTTTCGCTCCCCTGCCGTTCGCTGCGCTGCCTTAGCCGGTGTCATGACTGCGCGTGGTCGCGGGACGCTCGCCGGCTCACCGCGTTGTCGGTCGCGCCGGTGATGGCGGCGATGATCTGTTCCTGGGTGGTGGACGCCACGTCGAAGGTGCCGTTGTTGCGGCCCAGCCGCAGAACCGCGACCCGGTCGGACACCGCTCGTACGTCCACCATGTTGTGGCTGATGATGATCACCGCGAGGCCGCGGTCGCGGAGCCGCTCGACCAGGTCGAGCACCTGGGCGGTCTGCTCCACGCCCAGCGCCGCGGTCGGCTCGTCCAGCACGACCAGCTTGGGTTCTCCCAGCAGTGACCGGGAAATCGCGACCACCTGGCGCTGGCCACCGGACAGCGAGGCCACCGGGATGCGTACGCTCGGAATCTTGATCGACAGCGTGTCGAGCAGCTCGCGGGCCTTCTTCTCCATGGCGACCTCATCCAGCAGGCCCCACCGGTAGATTTCGCTGCCCAGGAAAAGATTTCCGACCACGTCGAGATTGTCGGCGAGCGCCAGGTCCTGATAGACCGTGGCGATGCCCAGGCGCTGGGCGTCATGCGGGCGGGAAATGCTCACCGGCCGGCCGCCGAACTCGATCACACCCTCGTCCGGAGCGTTGACACCGGCGACGACCTTGATCAGCGTGGACTTGCCGGCGCCGTTGTCGCCGACCAGCGCCAACACCTCACCGGCGTACACCTCAAGGTCCACGTCGGTCAGTGCCTGCACCGCGCCGAATCGCTTGGAAATCCCGCTCAGCCGCAGAACCGGCGGTCCGGAGCGGTCCGGAGCGGCCCGACCGGCGCCACCCGGTTCGTCTTTCTGCAGGTTCGTCGACATGCCTTCCACCTATCTCGGTCGATCAG
>NZ_BAAANY010000042.1:56492-68570 GCF_039530045.1 Fodinicola feengrottensis
CCGGCAGCCGCCGCCGCGTCACCGATCAGGAGAGTCCGGCCGCCTTGCAGGCTGCCGCGTACTGGGCAGTGCAGATGTCCGCGACAGTCCAGTAACCGTCCTTGATGACGGTGTCCTTGATGTTGTCCTTGGTCACCGTCACAGCCGGCACGATCACCGCTGGTACGCCCTTGGCGCTGCCACTGTCGACCGTGCTGGTCGCGCCGTCGTACTTCTTGCCGGTCGCCAGCGCGACCGCGAAGCCGGCGGCCGCCTCGGCCTGCGGCTTGATCGACTTGTAAATCGTGGCGTACTGGTCACCGGTGATGATCCGCTGCAGGCCGGCCACCTCGGCGTCCTGGCCGGTCACCGGTGGAACCGGGGTCGCACCGGCCGCCTTCAGCGCGGCGATGGCGCCACCGGCGGTGCCGTCGTTCGCCGCGTAGATGCCGATGATCTTCTTCGCGCCGAGCGCGGTGATGGCGCCCTGCGCCTCGGTCTGCGCCTGGTCGGGGCTCCAGTCCGGGGTGTCGTACTCCTTGCCGATGGTCACCTTGCCGTCCAGGACGGAGTGCATGCCCTTCTTGAACAGGGCCGCGTTCGGGTCGTCCGGCGAGCCGTTGATGACGACCACCGGGCCGCGCTTGGGGTCACCGCCCTTGGAGATGGCCGTGAGGAAGGCGGTGCCCTGGAGCTCACCGATCTTCTCGTTGTCGAACGAGGCGTACGCGCCAATCGGGCCCTCGGCGAGGCGGTCGTACGCGACCACCGGGACACCCTGCGACTTGGCCTTGGTGACCGAGCCGGCGATGGACTTGTAGTTCACCGAGTCCAGGATGAGCACCTTGTCACCGTTGGCGAGCGCGGTGTCCACCTGCTGCTGTTGGGTGCTGGCCTGCTGGTTCGCGTTCAGGTAGTCGATCGTGCACTTGGGGCAGAGCTTCTTCACGTCCGCCTCGATGAACGGGCGGTCGAACTTCTCGTAACGGGCGGTCTTCGACTCCGGAAGCAGCAGGCCGATCTTGAATCCCGCGTCCACGCTGGCCGCACCGCCAGAGCTGTTTCCCCCGCCGGCCTGCGGTGCCTGGCCGCATCCGGCGGCGGCGACGAGCGCCGCCACGGCGACGACGGCGAGTGCCGACCGTACGCCGATAAGCCTAGTGATCCTCACGTTTCAAACCCCTCTTCCAGCGGGCCACTGTTGTGCGCGACACGCACGACCCCGATCGGCATGACCTTGGCCCCGCCACACGGTTGTGTCAACAGATCGACGAAAGTGCATTTTCGTGTCGCCCGATTTACGGTGACTGGATCGAATCAGAAACCTACCCGCAATACGAACGACATCGATTTCCGCCTCTACAAGGCGCCGTTAGTGAAACTATTGACATAACTGCACGGGTCACCCAGGATCGCCGCTATGCCCTCGGCAGACCGTCCCCTCACCCGGTTGACCGGAAACCAAGCCCGCATCGCGCAGACGTTGCGAGTGCTTGGTCCGTCGACGCGGGCGGAACTGATCAACGCCACCGGGCTGTCCCGCGCCACCGTCTCGGCAGTGGTCGGCGAACTTACCGCATCGGGCCTGGTGATCGAACCGGGTGGTACGGCCCCGGCCGGCCCGTCCGGCGGCCGGCCAGCCGCGGTCGTCCAACTGGACCGATCCGCTGGCTTGGTCGTCGGCGTCGACGTCGGCCGCAGTCACCTGCGCATCGCCGTCGCGGACCTGGCCCACACCATCGTCGCCGAGGCCGCCGAACGTACCGTCCCCGGCGAGGAAAGCGACGCCGCCGCGGTCCTGGAAAGAGCCGCCGCCGCCATCGAGCGCCTGCTGCTGAGCTGCGGACACACCCTCGGGGACGTGATTGGCGTCGGCTTTGGCCTGCCCGCCCCGGTGGTCAACCCGGCCGGCCAGATCGGCTCGCCGAACATCTTCCCCGGGTGGGCCGGCCTCACTCCCACCCACGAACTCGGCGCCCGCCTGGGCGTACCGGTATGCGTGGAAAACGACGCCAACCTCGGCGCTCTTTCGGAGTCCTTGTGGGGAGCCGGCCGCGGCCACCAGGCGGTCGTCTATGTCAAGCTGGGCACCGGAATCGGCGCCGGCATCGTCTTCGACGGGCAGCTTTTCCGTGGCGTGACGGGAACAGCCGGCGAAATCGGCCACCTCAGCCTGGACACCAACGGCGACATCTGCCGCTGCGGCAACCGCGGCTGCCTGGAACTGGTGGCCAGCGGCGCCGCCCTCGTCACCGCCCTGCACCCCACCCGCCCGGACGTCACCGACCTGACCGACCTCGTACGCCTCGCCATCGACGACGACGCGGCCTGCCGCCGCCTCCTCGCTGACGCCGGCGGCCACGTCGGCGTCGCCCTTGGCGGCATCGTCAACCTGATCAACCCCGACCGCGTGCTAATCGGTGGCGAGCTGGGCCGGGCCGGGGCTTTGTTGTTGGACCCCCTGACCGCTTCTTTGCAGCGCTCCGCGGTGCCCGCAGCAGTGGCCGCCCTGTCAGTGGGCCCCGGAATTCTCGGCGAACGCGCCGAAGTTCTGGGTGCCCTGGCCCTCGTCCTGCGCGAACCAGAACGCTTGGTTTCCCCCGAAACCCCGGACATCCAAGCCGCCGGTTAGGTCAGCTCACCCTGCGGAGCCTTGCGCTAGCTGGGTCGAAACGCAGCCACGCATTCGATGTGATGGGTCATCGGGAACGCGTCAAAAACTCGCAGCGAGGTTAGTTCGTAGCCGTTGCCGGCAAGAACCCGGGTATCGCGGGCCAGCGCGGCCGGATCGCAGGCCACGTAACAGATAACCGGCGGATTCAGCGCGGTGAGCTGTCGGCAGACCGTGGCGCCAGCGCCGGTACGGGGCGGGTCAAGCACCACCGCGTCCAGCTTGTCGATCTTGTTTTTACGCAACCACCCGCCAACACCGCCGGTCGACACCACAACGGCTGGTACGTCGCGCAAATTGCGCCGAGCGTTGTCGGCCGCTGGCCGGTCCGACTCGACGGCGAAGACCTTTCCGTACCGGCCGACCTGGACACCCAGCGCGCCAGCGAAAAGACCGACACCGCAGTAAAGATCGAGCGCGGTCTGGCCCGGCCGCGGGTCGACCTCGGCGATGACCGCGTCCGACAGTGCGGTCGCAGCGGCCGGGTGGACCTGCCAGAAGCCGTCGGCGTGCACCAACCAGCGGCGCCCGGCGGCGTCCTCGCGTACGCGATTATGGCCCCGCCGGGAGGCAGCCGGGTGAGCGCCGCCGTCGAGTACGGCGACTTCTTCCGGCCATCTCGCCGGGTCCGCGCGTACCTTCGCGTGCGGTCGTACGACCACCGCCCGGTCGCCGGCCGACGAGGCGACCACGTCGACGCCGGCCAGGCCCGGGTGCGTCCGGCCGAGCACGTCGATGGCGCGGACCGCGTCGGTGGCGATCAGGCAGTCATCAATCGGCAGCACCTTGCCGGAGCGGTGCGGATGAAAACCAGCGCGGCCCTCATCGTCGACGGCGTAGCGCATCCGGGTCCGCCAGCCCAGCGGCCCACCGGGCAGTGCCTCGGCCGACGCGTCCTCGGTCAGGCCGAGTTTGTCCAGCTGCCCGATCGAAAGACCGCCAAGTCGAAGCAGCTGTTCGCGTACGACGGTCGCTTTGCCACGCCGGACCGCGGCCGGCTCGGCATGCTGCCAGTCGCAGCCGCCGCAGCCGCCGGCGCCGGAGAACCGGCAGGGTGGCCGCACCCGGTCGGGCGACGGCGTGAGGATCTCGACGGCCTCCGCCAGCGCGAACGCCTTGCCATTGTCGGACGTGATCCGGGCCCGTACGCGCTCTCCCGGCAGGCTGTGCCGGACGAAAATGACCCGGCCGTCGTGCCTGGCCACGCAGTGGCCGCCATGCGCGATCGGGCCGACGTCCAGCTCCATCGTGGTACCGACCGGAAGTGCTTTTGTCGCCGTCATTGACCGCTCTCGTCCGATTTCTGGCCGGAGCCGGCCTTGTCCGCTTTCGGCCGACCGCCGGCTGGGCCGGTCACCAGCCCGCGCCGGACGCCGGCCACGATCCGGTCCCGGCGGTCCAGGTTGGCCCGCTCGGACGAATGCAGCTGCCACGGCACGCTGGTGACCATGATGCCCGGCTCGAACAGCAGCCGACCTTTCAGGCGCAGCGCGCTCTGGTTGTGGAGCAGGTTCTCCCACCAGTGACCGACCACGTACTCCGGAATGAACACGGTGATCACGTCTCGCGGCGACTCCCGGCGAATTCCCTTCACATACTGCAAAATCGGCTGGGTGATCTCGCGGTACGGCGAGTCGACCACGACCAGCGGGATCGGGATATCGCGTTTTTCCCATTCCGCCTGCAAAGCACGAGTGTCGGCGTCGTCGACATTCACGGTGACCGCGTTCAGCGTGTCCGGCCGGGTGGCGCGCGCGTAAGCCAGTGCCCGTACGGACGGTTGGTGCAGCTTGGAAAGCAGCACGATCGCGTGGTTGCGGGACGGCAGCACCGGCCGTTGCTCCTCGGCCGCGAGTTCCCGCGCCACCGAGTCGTAATGCCGGCGGATGCCCAGCATCAGCACGTAAATCACCACCATCGCGGCGATCGCGATCCACGCACCCTCACCGAACTTGGTGATCAGGACAACGACCAGCACCGAGCCGGTCATCAGGAAACCGAAGGAGTTGATCACCCGCGACCGGTACATCCGGCGGCGTACCGCCTTGTCCCGCTCGGTTTTCAGATGCCGTGTCCAGTGCCGCACCATGCCCATCTGGCTGAGCGTGAACGACACAAAAACTCCGACGATGTAGAGGTGAATCAATGCGCTCGGATCAGCTTTGAAGGCCACCAGCAGCACGATCGCGAAGACCGCGAGGAAAAGGATGCCGTTGCTGAAGGCCAGCCGGTCGCCGCGGGTATGCAGCTGCCGTGGCAGGTAACGGTCCTGGGCGAGAATCGAGCCGAGCACCGGAAAACCGTTGAAAGCGGTGTTCGCGGCGAGTACGAGGATCAACGCCGTCACCGCGGTCACGATGTAGAAACCCACCGGGAAACCGGAAAACACCGCTTCCGCAAGCTGCGCCATCACGGTCTTCTGCACGTAGCCGGCTGGCGCGCCGAGCAGCTGACTGACGTGGTCGACATACTTGAGGCCGGTCAGCTGCGCCAACGCGAGCGTACCCAGCATCATCGCCACCGCCAGCAGACCCAGCATCAGCAGAGTGGTCGCCGCGTTCTTGCTCTTGGGTTTCTGAAAGGCCGGCACGCCGTTGCTGATCGCCTCGACACCGGTCAGCGCCGCACAGCCGGACGAGAAACTCCTGAGCAGCAGGAAAACGAACGCGATCCCGATGAAGGACTGGGAGCCGACCAGCTTGAAGTTGGCGCTCGCGGTCTGGACGTGGTCGCCCAGCGCGAAAATCCGGAAGAGCCCGAAAAGCACCATGCCCAGGATCGCCACCATGAAGGCGTAGGTGGGGATGGCGAAAGCGATGCCGGACTCGCGCAGGCCGCGCAGGTTCATCGCAGTCAGCAGCACGACCACCACCACCGACGTGATGACTTCCCGGCCCTGCAGGAAAGGCAGCGCGGAGGCGATGTTCTGGATGCCGGACGCGACCGAGACGGCGACCGTGAGCACGTAGTCGACCATCAGGGCGCTGGCGACCACCAGGCCGTACCGGTCGCCGAGGTTGGTGGTCGCTACCTCGTAGTCGCCACCGCCGCTCGGATAGGCGTGCACGTTCTGCCGGTACGAGGCGACCACGGTGAGCAGCACCACGACGACCGCGACGCCGACCCACGGCGACAGGGCGTACGTGGCGAGGCCAGCGGTGGACAGGGTGGCCAGGATCTCTCCTGGCGCGTACGCCACCGACGACATCGCGTCGGAGGCGAACACTGGCAGCGCGATCCGTTTCGGCAACAGGGTCTCGGAGAGCCTGTCACTGCGGAACGGTCGCCCCAGCAGCAAACGTTTGACCAGCGACGTCGGTTGGGACACGCGACGAGGGTACGGCAGCCACGTCCGGTTCCCAGGCACGGCACCCCCGACGTGTAGCGTCTGCCGATAGCGGGAACTGGGAAGGTGGGCCTCTACGTTCCGCACAGGTAAGCAGAAGTTGTCGGCCGGCTCACATCGTCCATCCGGAGAGGCGCGCGTTGCACATCGTGATCATGGGGTGCGGCCGGGTCGGCTCCACCCTCGCACACGGGCTGGAGGCCCGCGGTCACTCCGTGTCGGTGATCGATCAGAACCCGGACGCGTTCCGCCGGCTCAAGCCGGAGTTCGCCGGGCAGACCGTGGCCGGCACCGGATTCGAACAGGAGACCCTGCTGGAAGCCGGGATCGAGCGCGCCGACGCGTTCGCGGCGGTCTCCAGCGGTGACAACTCCAACATCATCTCGGCCCGGGTGGCCCGCGAGACCTTCGGCGTACAGACCGTGGTGGCGCGGATCTACGACCCCAAGCGCGCCGCCGTGTACGAGCGCCTCGGCATCCCGACGGTGGCCACCGTCCGGTGGACGTCGGACCGGATGCTGCGCGCCCTGGACCCGGACGGCACCGCCGAGGTGTGGCGGGAGCCGACCGGGGTGGTGGTGCTGGCCGAGGTGGTCCTGCACCGCGGCTGGGTGGCGCACAAGGTCAAGCAACTGGAGGCCGAGACCGGTGCCCGGGTGGCCTACCTCTGGCGCTTTGGGCTGGGCATGTTGCCGACGCCGACGACCGTCTTCCAGGACGGCGACCAGGTGTTCATGATGGTCACTGACGACATCGTCGACCGCGTCACCACGACCGCGGCGGCGGCACCGGAGGAGCGGGACTGATGCGAGTCGCCATTGCCGGGGCCGGCAACGTCGGGCGCTCGATCGCGCGCGAGCTGATCGAGCACGGCCACAGTGTGATGCTCATCGAACGCGACTCGGCGGCCCTCAAGTCCAAGCTGGTGCCCAAGGCCGACTGGCTGCTCGCGGACGCCTGCGAGCTGGCCAGCCTGGAGGAGGCCGGCATCGCCAGCTGCGACGTGATGGTCGCGGCCACCGGCGACGACAAGGTCAACCTGGTGGTGTCGCTGCTGGCCAAGACCGAGTTCGCGGTCGAACGTACGGTCGCGAGGGTCAACCGGGCCGAGAACGAGTGGCTCTTCACCGAGCAGTGGGGCGTCGACGTACCGGTCAGCAAGCCCCGCCTGATGGCCGCCCTCGTCGAGGAAGCCGTCACCGTCGGCGAGCTCGTCCGGCTGATGACCTTTCGCCGCGGCCAGGCCAACCTCGTCGAGATCACCCTCGCCAAAGACTCCCAGCTGGTCGGCCGCCCGCTGCGCGACACGCCGCTGCCGGTCGACACCGCGCTGGTCGCGATCCTGCGCGGCGGGCGGGTCATCGTCCCCACCGGCGACGACCCACTGGAGGGCGGCGACGAGCTGGTCTTCCTGTGCACGACGGACCACGAGGAGGAGCTCCAGCAGGTCGTCGCCGGCGACTTCAAAGTCTGACCAACCTTCGCATGCTGCGTTTGAGTTGCCTGGCACGGGGCACTTTGAGGCGGATGGTACGAGCGATGACACACTTGGCGACCGCCGGCTCTTGAGGTAGGCCCTGGTCAACGAGACGGACTGCGGGGTAGTGAGTGGCCCTTGAGGCAACGGCCCCGCAAGCCACGTCGTCGAATCCGGTCCCGCTCAAGGGCCCGCGGACCCTTGAGCCAGCGTCTCGCTCGTACCGATGACTGTTGGGCGACTGACCGGCGCGGTCGACGTTTGGGCTGGTTGACGGGCGGCTATTGCCGGACAAGTGCATTAGTCAAAAGCAGTGCCTGTCGCGGGACAAGCGCGCTAGTCAAAAGCGGTGTACACGAGGGTGTGGATGCCCCGGACTACCAGGCACGGGGAAACCCCACCCCGACACCAAAGGGCAGTGTCGGGGTGGGGTTTTCCCGTGCCTACTGCCGATGGCCCCCGATATTTCTGGCGCCTTCGGCGCGGGCGCCGTCGACTACGGCTACGAGAGTCGGTCTTAGGACCCTGCAAAACCCGCAGGGTCCTAAGACCGACGCCCCTGCCGGAGGGGCGACAATCGGCCTGACGGCCGATGCGCCGAACGGGGCTGGGACCCGTCGAAGGTGGCCAACTTGACAGTGAAGGTGACGGTCCCGCACGGGGTTAGGTGCACGGGGCTGGGACCAACGAAGGTGGCCAACTTGATAGTAAAAAGTTACGGTCCCGCACGGGGTTAGGTGCACGGGGTTGGTGCCGTCGAAGGTGGCCGCGCTGATGTGGAAGTTCGGCCGTTAGGGACGGCTAGCTGGCGGGATCCTGGTCGGGGTCGGACGTGACGGTTTGGCGGGCGTTGGAGCGTTGGACGCACCAGGCGGTGACGGCGATCAGGAGCACGATCGGTGGGGTGCCGAGGATGATGCGGGCGATCCCGAGCTCGGTGGCCGAGAAACCGGCCAGATACATCCAGGCCTGGACGGTGACCTTGGCGATCCACACCACTGCCCACAGGACCGTCAGCCACGAGAACATCCGGAAGAGCCGGCGTTCCTTACGCCATTCGGTGCCGATATTGCCGAAGAACGCCCACACGGCGCCGACCAGCGGCCGGCGGAAGAGCAGCGAGCCGGCGATAACCACCGCGTACGCGTAGCTGATCAGGATGCCGGGCAGATAGAAGTCCACCGCCTTGCCGGTCTTCGCCGCGTAGATGGCCGCGACCGCGATACCGAACAGTCCGTTGATGGCCTGCCGGGGAGACTGCTTGCGGATCAGCCGGAAGGCGCCGATCACCAGCGACGACGCGACCGCGGCAATCAGCGCCGGGTAGAGCGAGGTGAAGGTGTTGACAGCCACGAAAACGATGACCGGGATCGCGCTCTCGGCGATCCCCGTCCAGCCGCCGACCTGGCGGGCGACCTCGCGACGGAACTCCCCGGTGCTGAAATACTCCTTGATGGAGATGTCGTCCAAGTTCGGCTTGCCGCCGGACTCGTCCGTGGCCGGGACAGCTTCGGACTCGGTGGGCTTCTCCAGCCGCGACTCGCCTGGGGTCACTTGCTTGCCGGCTCCAGCTCATACTCGGGGTTGTAGATCACCTTGCGTTCGTCCCGGACGGCCAGCCGGCCGGTCGCGCGGACCGCCCGGCCCGGCTCGATGCCGACGATGCTGCGCCGTCCGATCCAGACCAGCAACACCGTGCCAGAGCCGTCGAAGAGCTCGGCTTCCAGGGTCGGCAGGTTGCTGCGCGGACAATACTGCACCGACCGCAGCCGACCGGAAACGGTCACCGGCTTGCCCCGCGAACACTTGCCCACCGGCGTCGCGCCGGTCTGCTCGCAGGTTCGCTGCAGATCCTCGGCCTCCAGCTCCTCCTCAGGCGCAGTCAGCCGTCTGAGCAGGCCTTTCAACCCTTGACCGGCCATCGCCAATCCCGTCCCAAGCTGGCGCCGATGCCACGCACATCAGCTGATCCCCTCAGGGTACGACGACATCGACATTTTGGGAGCAGGCAGGAAGAGCGATGACCATCGTCACCCCGCCGCCGGGCGTGTCCTCCGGGGTGAGGGTGCCGCCCATCGCCTCGGTGAAGCCGCGCGCGACGGCGAGGCCGAGACCCACGCCCGTACCGGTGTCCCGGTCCCCCAGCCGCTGGAAGGGCGCGAAGACCCGCTCCCGGTCACCAGGGCGGATGCCCGGCCCGCGGTCGGCGACCCGCAGCTCGACCTGGTCCAGGTGGGCGCTCGCGGACACTGTCACCGGCCCGGCAGGCGCATGTCGTACGGCGTTGGAGACGACGTTCGCGACGACCCGCTCCAGGAGTCCGGGATCGGCCAGTACCGGCGGCAGCGTGTCGGCCACGTCGATCTGGATCCGGGCGAGCTCAGCCGGCTCCAGGCCGCGCAGCGCCGGCCGGAGCACCTCCTCGTAACCGACCGGCTGGGACATCGGCGCGACCGTGCCGGTGTGCAGCCGACTCATGTCCAGCAGGTTCGCGACCAGCGCCATCAGCTGGTCGGCGGACTCGTCCACGGCGGCCAGCAACTCGGCGGTGTCGGCCTCGTCAAGGTGGATGTCCTCGGCCCGCAGGCCCGAGATGGCTGCCTTGATCGAGGCCAGCGGCGTACGCAGGTCATGGCTGACGGCGGCGAGCAGTGCCGTGCGCATCTTGTTCGCTTCGGCCAGCCGCTCCGCCTCGGCCGCCTGCCGGAGCAGCCGGGCCCGCTGCAACGCGACCGCGGCCTGCTCGGCGAAGGACACCAGCACCCGTCGGTCGGCGGCGGCCAGCGCGTGGCCGCGCATCAGCAGCCGGATGTCGTCGGTGATCGGTACGTCCTCGTCCGCGTCCGCGCCCTTCTCGCACGGCCGCGGCCCGGCGAAACCGGCCACCTGCCACTGCGAGCGGTCGTCCCGGTCGCGTTCCAACATCGTCACCGAGCTGAGCGCGAAGGCCTCCCGGATCTGCTCCAGCAGGCTCGGGACGCCGCGGTTGCCGGCCAGTACGCTCCGGGACAGCGACGCCAGCATGGCCGTCTCGGCCCGCCCACGGGCCGCCTGGGTGGCCCGGCGGGCGGACCGGTCCACCACCGTCGCGACGGCGACCGCGACCGCGACATATACCAGCAGCGCCACCACGTTGTTGCGTTCGGAGATAGTGAAAGTGCCCAGCGGCGGTACGAAGAACCAGTTCACGATCAGCCCGCCGACCACCGCGGCCAGCAGTGCCGGGTAGAGCCCGCCGATGATCGCCACCAGCACCACCAGCATCAGGTAGAGCAGCAGCACACTGGCCGTACTGATCTCACCGCCAATCGCCAGCATCGCCAACGTCAGCGCCGGCAGGCCGATCGCGGCCACCAGCAGCGCGGCCACCCGGCGGCGCCAGTTCAGCCCGCCAGTCAGCCTGGGCAGCCGTCGCCGCCAGGCGCCGCCGGACTCGGCATGGGTGACCATGTGTACGTCGATGTCGCCGGAATCGGCGATCACCGCGGCCCCGATGCCCTCGGCGAACGCTCTCGCGACCCGCGAGCGCCGGCTCGTACCCATCACCAACTGGGTCGCGTTCACGCCACGGGCGAAGTCCAGCAGGGCGGCTGGTACGTCGTCGCCGACCACCGTGTGGAAGCTGCCGCCGACGCCCTCCACCAGCTCCCGCTGGCGGCGCAGCTTGACCGGCGAGGCGCCGGTCAGCCCGTCGCTGCGCAGCACGTGCACCGCGAGCACCTCGCCGCCGGCCGAGCGGGCCGCGATCCTGGCTGCCCGGCGGATCAGCGTCTCGCCCTCGGAGCCACCGGTCAGAGCCACCACGATCCGCTCCCGGGCCTCCCAGATCCGCCGGATCTCGTGGTCCGACTTGTAGCGGTTCATGCCCTCGTCGACCCGATCCGCTACCCACAGCAGCGCCAGCTCGCGCAGAGCGGTCAGGTTGCCAACCCGGAAGTAGTTCGACAGCGCCGCGTCCACCCGCTCGGCCGGGTAGATGTTCCCGTGCGCCATCCGTTTACGCAGCGCGTCGGGGTCCATGTCGACCAGCTCGATCTGGTCGGCTCGGCGTACCACCTCGTCCGGCACGGTCTCGCGCTGCGGTACGCCGGTGATCTGTTCGACAACGTCGTTGAGGCTTTCCAGGTGCTGGACGTTGACCGTCGACAGCACCTCGATGCCAGCATCCAGCAGCTCTTCGACATCCTGCCAGCGCTTTTCGTTGCGCATGCCGGGAATGTTGGTGTGCGCGAGCTCGTCGACGATCGCCACCTGCGGGTGCCGGGCCAGGATCGCGTCCACGTCCATCTCGGCGAAAGTGCCGCCCTTGTAGTGCACGTCCCGGCGCGGGAGGACCTCGAGACCGGCCAGCCGCTGCTCGGTCAGCTTGCGGCCGTGCGTCTCGCAGAACCCGACCACCACGTCGGTGCCGCGCTCCAGCCGCCGCTGGGCCTCACCCAACATCGCGTACGTCTTACCCACCCCGGGTGCGGCCCCCAGGTAGATCCGCAACAAACCGCGTGCCATGCCAACAGTGTGCCCGTACGGGCGCGATTCGCGCGCGAGCGTCGTCACAGCCGGCGTCAAGGAGATGTCAACGGCCTCTTACGCCGGGTAATGTCCGCA
>NZ_BAAANY010000042.1:68605-171571 GCF_039530045.1 Fodinicola feengrottensis
GGGAGCTCAGTGGGTCTCGGTGATCTCCGGGCCACGGCGGGGCAGGTCGAGCTTGCGGTGCCGGCCGCCGGAGTCGTCCTCTTCGCCCTGGGCATCGGCAGCCGCGGCTTCGGCCTGTTCGGTGATCTCGGTGGGAAGGACCAGCGGCAACGGGTCGCGAACCGGCATCGGCTGCTCGCCTCGTACGACCACCAGACCGCGCATCACGTCGGCCAGCGGACCGGCGTTCGCGGGGTCGATGGCGGCGGGACCGGAGTAGACAGCGCGTACGAACCAGCGAGGACCATCGACGCCGACAAAACGCAGCGGCTGCGGTCCTTCCGGCGTCGGCACCCGGGCCGACAGCTCGGTGCCGTAGTCACCGTCGACGAAGTTCGCCTGGCCGCCGTCGGAGTTGATGCTGTCGCGCAGGTCCTCGCGGACCTCGTCCCAGATGCCCTCCGAACGCGGCGCGGCGAAGACGCCCAGGTTCAGCGTGCTGGTCCCGTGGATCAACGCGACCGTGACGATCTGGCCGTTCTGGTCCGCCTCCAGCCGCAGCTCCACGTCCGGCGGGGTGGGCAGCCGCAAGGCCCCCAGGTCGATCCGCGGTAGCCCGTCGTTCGGGTCTTCGGTCACGTCCCACGGCCCACCGACGCGCCTGACCGGGGCCTTGCGTACGGCCGGCTTCGCCTCGAAGTGGTCGTCGAAGTCGGCGGACAGGTCGTCATCGGCCGGAGCCACCGGCTCCGGCTCGTCGTCGGAGCGGTGCCGGGAAGCGGCACCTTCGGCACCTCCGGGGCCTTCGGCGATCCAGGCCTCGATGTCGTCGACGCCGTCCTGGGAATCACCGCCAAGCGAGAGGTCGGCGAACTCCTCTTCCTTCTCGGCTCGCCTCTGCTTCCGGCGTCGGAACACCGTCACTCCCCTCCCGTGGCCGCGTACGCGTTCGCGTCGAGCCGGTCATGTCCGCCTGTGGATCCGTGCCCGCCGGTTCCCCGCACCGACGCGGGCAGCTCGGCGACCGGGGTGAAGTGCACCCGCTCCACCCGCTGCACGACCAGCTGTGCGATCCGGTCGCCGCGGGCGATGTGTACGGCTTCACGACTGTGGTTGATCAGGTTGACCTTTATCTCCCCACGGTAGCCGGCATCGACGGTACCTGGGGCGTTCAAGATGGTGACTCCGAGCCGCGCCGCCAACCCGGACCGCGGGTGCACGAAAGCCGCGTACCCATCGGGCAACGCGATCGCCACCCCGGTCGGCACCAAGGCGCGGTCGCCGGGCGCCAGGTCGACCCCGGCGGCGGCTGTCAGGTCCGCCCCGGCGTCGCCAGGCCGCGCGTACGCGGGCATCGGCAGATCCGGGTCCAGCAGCTGTACCCGCACAGTGCAGGTCGTACCACCGGGCCCCTCGACGTCACTCATGCAACCATCCTGGTCGGTGCCTGAATTCGAGAGGCGACTCCCCCACCGATGAGCCGGTGCGGACACCGGCCATCGGCGGAGGGTTCACCACCATCACCATCGACTTGTTGGACGACGCTCAGGCGGCGCACTCCTTGCAGACCGGCTGGCCGTTACGCTGCTCGGCCAGCTGACTGCGGTGATGGACCAGGAAACAGCTCGAGCAGCGGAACTCGTCGTTCTGCATCGGCTGCACCTTGACGGTGAGCTCCTCACCGGACAGGTCCGCGCCCGGAAGCTCGAACCCCTCGGCGATGTCGGCCTCGTCCTGGTCCACCTGTCCGGACTGAGCCTCGGTACGACGAGCCTTCAGTTCCTCGAGGCTGTCCTCTCCAAGGCCCGAGTCGTCGGTACGACGCGGGGCGTCGTAATCGGTAGCCATATTGGTTTCTCACTCCCCAGCTGGGTCACTCTTGTCCGGAAATCCGAAACTGTCGGGCGATACCTATCACTGCCGGTCGAAAGCCTCTTTCGCGGTCGCCGAAGCGGCTACTCAGTGGCCGGTAAGGGACCCGGCGAGCGCGTGACCTTACCGCCTCCGGCCCCATTAGTACGCATCAGGAAGCCCGCATGTTCCCGACATGTGACCGAACTGACACCGCGCCCCCCACCAGCAGTCGGCCGACATACTAAATCCGCAGGTCACCGCCATGCCAGCGGATTCTGTCGCCGACCTCACGGACCTCACGACCGACACACCATCCCCGGCGTGTCGGCCTCCCCGCGGACCGCGTCGCCACCGATCGGAACGTACCTTACGTGATCAATTGCCAACTATGCGTGAGTTGCCGCCGATTCGCGAGGATCAACCTTGGCGAGCGTGATGCTGATTTATCGTCGACTGTGGGACTTTGTCCCACTCTCGACGTCGAGAGTGGGGTTTTGTCCCGCAGTCGACGCCGGACCCCTCCGGCATCGACTCGTACGGGCTGGGGACCTAATGTCAACGCTCGTGACCTCATCCCCGCGCGAGCAGGCCGGTAAGAACTCCACCGGTGCGGACCCGGCCGTGGTGGGGCCGTACGTGGCGAGGGTGCTCGACGAGCCGGCCTGGGCGGCGGCTGAGGTGGAGCTGATCGCGGGTGGCAAGTCGAATCTGACGTATCGGGTCAGCAGTGCGGCCGGTGAGCTGGTGTTGCGTCGGCCGCCGTTGGGGAACGTGTTGCCGACCGCGCACGACATGGTGCGCGAACACACGGTTATTTCGGCGCTGGCGATCACCGAGGTGCCGGTTCCGGCGACCAGGCATCTGTGTACGGACACGGACGTGTTGGGCGCGCCGTTCTATCTCATGGACTTCGTCCGCGGTCCGATCGCACGGGACGGGTTTCCGGCCGGGTACGCGGACCAGCCGCAAGAGCGCAGGGCGGTCGCCGAGGGGCTGATCGACACCCTGGTGGCGCTGCACGCGGTCGATCCGGCCGAGATCGGACTGGAGAGTTTCGGGCGGCCGGACGGCTACCTGACGCGGCAGGTGTCCCGCTGGATGCGGCAGTGGACGGCCACCCGGGACGCCGTCGAGGCGGCCGGCGACCAAGGGGCCACCGCGGCCGCGGCCCGGCTGGACAAGCTCGCGGAGACGCTTGCGGCGCAGGCGCCGACCGCTCCCACCGGGCCCATCGTGCACGGCGACTACCGGCTGGACAACACCGTCCTCGACGCGGCCGGGCCGGGCCGGATCGCGGCCGTGCTGGACTGGGAGATGTCCACCCGCGGTGACCCGTTGGCCGATGTCGGATTACTCCTGGTCTACTGGGTGCAGGCCAGCGACACCACCGAGCGCAGCGGGGTGCTGCCGATCAGCGCGGTCACCAGTCTGCCCGGCTTTCCGACCCGCGCCGAGGTCGCCCAGCTGTACGCCCAGAAGTCCGGCCGCGACCTGAGCCACCTGCCCTGGTACGTGTCGTTTGGCGCCTTCAAACTCGCGGTAGTGGTGGCCGGCATCGTCGCGAGGCACCGAGCCGGCGCGATGGTCGGCGAGGGGTTCGATCACATGGAGTCACGACTCGGACCGCTGGTGGAGCTTGCTTATGGCGCCCTGGGCGGCCAGGTCCAGTAGAGCAACCTTTTGGGCGTACGCCCGGTCATCCTTGAGGAGTAAATGCCCGGCACGGCCGGTATTACCGCTCCATCGCTGGCCTGGACCGATTAGGCTGGTTGGCATGAGCGGGGGCAGGAGCTGGAAATGAGCATCGCACGAGCACGGGCGCTCATCATCGTCGGCGTGATGTTGCTCTTTTGTCTGGTTTTCGCCAGCTGGGCCATCGCGAGCACCAACGTTTCGCGGGCCGAGGCCGAGTGCCTCGCCGCGGCCGCGCCCAAGGAACTCCCGCAGCCCACCCAGGTCAGCGTGCAGATCTTCAACGCCACCGACCGTGATGGGCTGGCGAACACGGTGAAAAGCCAGCTGGCCGGCCGCGGCTTCAAGGTCGTGAGCATCAGCACCTTCCAGGACGGCACCCCGGTCACCGGCGTCGGCCTGGTCCGGTACGGGCCGACCGGGATCGCCGCCGCCCAGGTGGTCCAGTCGAACATCATCGGCCTCACCCCGGTGATGGACACCCGCGCCACGGCCGACGTGGACATCGTGCTGGGCGCCCAGTATTCGCGGCTGGCCACCACTTCGGAGATCAACACCGCGGCCAAGCGACTGGCAGCGGACCCGGTCACCCCGATGTGCTCGGGAACCAACTCCGGCTGACGCCCAACCTGGCGGCCGCGGCCTCCCGTCAGTGAGGTGGGCTCCAGACGTACGGCCTATCTGCTGACCGGCACCGCGCCCACGATCTCGTCCGGGAGACGGCCACCAAGGTGTACGCCAAATGGCGCCGAGTCAGTGCCACTGACCGGCGACACCTACCAGGGCGCGAAGGCGAACACTGTTATCGGCGGCCGCCCGGCCTATCTGTCCACATTGGACAACCAGCGGCGTTCGGGCTCGGACGCTCGTGCGATTGTCGTCAATGTTTCCGGGCAGTTGCTGGGAATCAACGTCACCGACCCGACCGGGAAATACCTGTCGGCGGCCGAGCCGCCGACGCGAGCGGTTGGTTCACCGACACGTACCACTAAACACCGAAACCCGCGACCGCCTCACCGCAACAACGCGGCGAGGCGGTCGTGCAGGTCCCGATGGACCAGCGGCGGCGCGGCGATCACCAGGTCCGGGCTGGCCGGCGCGCCGTCCAACCCGGTGACCAGCAGGCCGGCCTCGGCCGCGATCAGAGCGGCGGCGGCGAAATCCCACGGGTTCAGGCCGATCTCGTAGTGCCCGTCCAGCCTTCCGTCCGCGCAGTAACAAAGATCGATCGCGGCCGAGCCGATCCGCCGGATGTCCCGGACGGCCGGCAGGATTCGCAGCAGGATCTCGGCCTGCCAGCGACGGCGCTCAGCGGTGTAGCCGAATCCCGTACCCACCAGCGCCTGCCCGAGCTCGGTCGCCCCGGAACCGTGGATCGGCTCGCCGTCCAGGAAAGCCCCGCCACCAAGGGTCGCCGTCCACACCTCGCCGGTGGGCACGTTGTGCACCACTGCCGCCACGACCACGCCGTCCACCTCGGCGGCGAGACTCACCGCGTACGCGGGAATGCCGTAAAGCAGGTTCACCGTGCCGTCGACAGGGTCCAGGATCCACCGCACACCGCTGCTGCCAGCGCGTTCGCCGCCCTCCTCGCCCAGCACGCCGTCGTACGGCCGAACGGCCCGCAGCTCCTGGATCACGTACGTCTCGCTGGCCTTGTCGATCTCGGTGACCACATCGGTCGGCGACGACTTCGTCGACACGTGGTCGCGGGCATGCGCCTGCCCTCGGGCCACCAGCGCGGCCGCGCCCTCAGCGATCCGTACGGCACAGGCCAGCAGCTCCCGCGGCCCGCGCTGGTCGAGGTCGGCGGTGGTCGGGGCGGCGGCGTCAGACATAGCCCCAGTCCAGCACACTAGGAGTTCAGCACCTTAGGGTGTGTCTCCGCGGAGACAAGATCGGCAGGAATTTTCGGCATCGGTCGGCAGGGAGCGGAGATGGCGCAAGCGCTAGGCGTGGACGTGGGTGGCACCGGCATCAAGGCGGCCGTGGTCGACCTGTCGACCGGGGAACTGGTGACCGAGCGGGTACGGGTGGAGACGCCCAAGGGCGGCAAACCCGGTCCGGTGGTGGAAACCATCGCCGGGCTGGTCTCCGACGCGAAATGGGAGGGCGACCTGGGCGTCGCCTTCCCGGCGGTGATCCGCGGCGGCGTCGCGTTCAGCGCGGCCAATGTGGACAAGCACTGGATCGGCACCGACGTGGCGGCGCTGGTGCAGGAAGCGGTCGGGGTGAAACCGACCGTCCTCAACGACGCCGACGCGGCCGGGCTGGCCGAGATCCGGCACGGTGCCGGGCTGAACGTCGGCGGCGTGGTGCTCGTGCTGACCCTCGGTACGGGCATCGGCAGCGCCCTTTTCGTGGACGGCACGCTGGTGCCCAACACCGAGTTCGGCCACCTGGAGCTGGACGGCCACGACGCCGAGCGCAAGGCCGCTGAGTTGGCCCGGGAGCGCGAGGACCTGTCGTGGAAGCAGTGGGCGCACCGGGTCGAGCACTACCTCAAACACGTCGACAGCCTGCTCTGGCCGGACCTGATCCTGCTCGGCGGCGGGGTCAGCAAGGTGTCCGAGAAGTGGTTGCCGTTCATCGACGTACGCCCGCCCGTGCAACCCGCCAGTTTGCGCAACGAAGCGGGTATCGTGGGTGCCGCCATGGCCACCGCGGACCCGGTGGCAGGCCGGTAATCCCGCCTCGACCAGGCCGGTTCAGACTCGCTGCGGCCAGCTGCCCGAACTTCTGGGCCGGACGGCGGTACAATTAAGACTCGCGTCCGCCACCGCCCCGACCAAGGTCGGCCCTGCGACGGTGCGGAGGCGGCACAGACTTGAAGCCCATCGATAAACCCAAGCTCGCAACTGACCGGGCATGCAGGCGTACCGGTAGCCCCCGGTACGTGTAGTGCCCGGCTCGTGGAAGGTCGTTCGTGACAGCAGCTGACCGCACATCCGTCCGTACCGATGTCATCCGGTCGACCGTCGATGATCTCGCTTCCCGCGCCGCTGCCGCGGGCTCGATCACGTCCGCGGAGATCGCCCTGGTGCTGGAAGCCGCGGAACTGGACACCAGCCAGAGCAAGAAGGTCCTGCAGGCGCTCGCCCAGTCCGGCGTGACCGTGGTCGTGGACGGCACCAGGCCCACCACCGGGCCGTCCGCCAACGCGTCCCGCTCGCGAGCTGTCGCGGCCCGCTCGGCCACCGCGGCACGCAGCACCACCGCGAAGGCGACCACCGCCAAGCCGGCCAAGAAGGCCGACCAGCCGGCCGACGGCGAGGCTCCCACCGGCGACGCCAAGACCGGGAAACCGATCGTCAAGAAGGCGGCGGCCAAGGCGGCTCCGAAGAAGGTCGGCGAGGATGGCGAGCCGTCCGGTGACGACCTGGAGCCGGTCGACCTGACCGACGAGGACCTCGACGTGTCACTGGAAGAGGGCGACCTGGTGGCCGAAGACGACGTGGCAGTGGTCGCCGAGGGTGGCGACGTGGCCGAGGGCCAAGCCGCTCCCGCCGATGGCAAGAGTCTCGCGGTTGGCGAGACCATTGTGATCGGCCAGGGCGAAGAAGAAGAGACCGAAGAGGAAGAGGCCGACGAGGAGGAGCCGGAGGAGTCCGCGGCCCTCAAGCAGGCCCGCCGGGACGCCGAGCTGACGGCTTCGGCCGACTCGGTGCGTGCGTACCTCAAGCAGATCGGCAAGGTGGCGCTGCTCAACGCGGAAGAGGAGGTCGACCTCGCCAAGCGGATCGAGGCCGGGCTCTACGCCGCCGAGCGGCTCCGGCAGGTCGAGGACAACAACCAGAAGCTGTCCCCGCAGATGCGCCGCGACCTGCGGTGGATCGTCCGGGACGGGGAGCGCGCCAAGAACCACCTGTTGGAGGCCAACCTCCGGCTGGTCGTCTCGCTGGCCAAGCGCTACACCGGCCGTGGGATGGCGTTCCTGGACCTCATCCAGGAAGGCAACCTGGGCCTGATCCGGGCGGTCGAGAAGTTCGACTACACCAAGGGCTACAAGTTCTCCACGTACGCGACCTGGTGGATCCGGCAGGCCATCACCCGCGCGATGGCTGACCAGGCCCGGACGATCCGCATCCCGGTGCACATGGTCGAGGTCATCAACAAGCTCGGCCGCATACAGCGTGAGCTGCTCCAGGACCTGGGCCGCGAGCCCACCCCGGAAGAGCTGGCCAAGGAGATGGACATCTCCCCGGAGAAGGTGCTGGAGATCCAGCAGTACGCGCGCGAGCCGATCTCGCTGGACCAGACCATCGGCGACGAGGGCGACTCGCAGCTCGGCGACTTCATTGAGGACTCCGAGGCAGTCGTCGCGGTCGACGCGGTCAGCTTCACGCTGCTGCAGGACCAGCTGACCTCGGTGCTGCAGACGCTGTCCGAGCGCGAGGCCGGCGTCGTACGCCTGCGCTTCGGCCTCACCGACGGCCAGCCGCGCACGCTGGACGAGATCGGCCAGGTCTACGGGGTCACCCGGGAGCGGATCCGGCAGATCGAGTCCAAGACGATGTCCAAGCTGCGACACCCGTCGCGGTCGCAGGTCCTGCGGGATTACCTGGACTAAGGCACTGGCACGAAAAGGGTCCCGGCCGATGGCTGGGGCCCTTTTTCGTGTTTTCCCCGTCTTTCAGGAATGATGGGCACCGATGGCCGGTGTCGCGGGATACGGCGGGCATAGCGGCTTTCGAGGTAATTCTGTTCCTATCCGCCGCCGTCGACTTTTTGTGCCAGCGAAAAGCCCGCAGAGCAGCGAATATTGCCGAAGAACCGCACGCCCACCCTCGAATACATGGTAAAAACGCGCCGTCGACAAACACGATGGGGCATGACATGGAAACTCTCGGGGCGATTCAGCGGCCGGGTGCGTTCGGGAAAGCCTCGCCCAGTGGGCGGATCACTCTCATCGCGGTCGCCATGGCGACCATCTCGATCTGGTCGATCGGCGGACTTTTTGTCGTATCACTGATAAACCGGGCCATCATTCACCAGTCGCCGTGGATCGGCGCGATTGACATCGCGGTCATCGCCACACCGCATGCTGGCGCACTTCTCGGGGTGGCGGTGAGCGAAGGTGGGATGTCTTTGGCCCAGCGGCTGAATGCGCGCCCAGCCGGCTGGTATGTGGTCGGATGGATCATCTACGGCATGGGCGTTCTGTGCGCTGTCGCCGGCATCTCGGTCAGTTTCGTCCTTCCCTAATCCCCGCGTGTGATGCAGCGATGGGTACGCAGAATGTCGACCAGTCGTGGTGGAGCCACAAAGCGGGCCGAGACGAATGCCCTTTTGGCGCCGTAGAAACGAGACTGATGCCAGCTCGCCGCGAGGCTCTCGTCGCATTGGACGGTCAGCAACCTGTCCGGCAGCAGGCAGAGGTCGAACTGCAGGGCGTAAGTGGTGGGGCCGTACCGGCTCCTGCGTTTCTTCAGCCGCGGTGTCGCAACCACGTCCGACCACAACGCCTCAGCGATGACGCGCCCATTGCGCCGAGCGAAAACCAGCCGGTCCGGCTCGATCAACAAGTCGCGGCGATGAGTGGCCCAAGCCCGGTGCGCGAACCACCCGGCCACCGCCATCGCGATCCCGCCCACTGCCACCACCAGCAGCCCGATCTCGCCGGCCTGGAACTGGAAGACACCTGGGTTTCCCTGCCGAGCCCCGACGAAGAGAACGATCGGCAGCCACATGCCGGTCAACACGATGGTGACCATCCGCAGCACGTACGACAGCCGGTACGGATTCAACCCGAGTTCGACGACCGATTCGTCGTCGGAGGTAAAGGTCACCAGCACACTGTCCCGCCCGTACGGCCACGGACCTCGTCGCCGACGGCGAGGTTGCCCCAAGTCTTCCGGCAGGTGCCCTTTCGTCAATAATGGAACGACCGACGAGAGGCTGGACAGATGGCGGCGCTTCTTCCGTACGACGCGAACCTGGAGTTCGCCGGCCAGTGCACGCAGAACGCGTACAACTACCTGAACGAGGCCGCCCGGTTGGACTTCGTCACCGCGTCCGAGCGGATCGGCCACCTGCAGGACATGGCCGACGGCTACCGCGAGCTGGCCCACCTGTTCGTACGGATAGCCGAGCTGCAAACCAAACCCGCGCAGGAGTAGCGGCACCTTGGTGAGGGTGCCGTTATGGGCGTTCAAAGCGGGGGCATATCCGCGCCAAACGTCACCCGCGCGCCGGTAGTCCACCCATCGGGCCGGCGGCGAGTCGTGGCGGCTCCTCCTCGAGGATGGTTTGACTGCCGCTTTCCAGGCTGGCCACCAAATCAGCGGTGTCCGGCGCCGTACGATAGAGCCGCCAGGCGTAGAGATCGTCGGACAGTCGCGAAAAGCTGTCGCCGACCACCCGTACGTATCTGGTCCGCTGCACCGGGTGGTCCGGCACCCTGGTCATCACCCGCGCGCACGACTCCTCGGTCCGGGAAATGTGCGTACGCATCGAGTCGTCGCTGATCGCGGCCAGCTTCACGAACAGCACCCGGCGGAACTCGCGGAGCCGATCGGCCGCCGCCGGCGCCCAGTCAGTCGATCTTTTATAATGGTACGTACTGAAAATCTCGACCACCGGCGCCAACGCCACGGCGATCGCCTCGGCCGCCGCGATGGCGGCCGACTCCTTGGCCAGCTCCCGCGCGTTGTTGCGGCTCTTGAAGACAACCAGCAGCGCCACGCAGGTCGAGATCAGGCCGTTCAACAACGCGCCGGTCGCGGCACCGACGAGCGGCGGGAGGATCGCGTTCCATTCCATGGCAGGACAGTTAAGCCGCCCCGCAACAAAACCCGCCAACTCCGCTAGTGTCCAACTCCACCTATCCGCAACGCCCCGTTGCTTGCGCCAGACGCAAGCAGCGGGGCGTTGCGGACACGGTCAGCCTCGGTACACGTGGAAATAGTCGAACTGCGCCAGTGCTTTCCCGTAGGTGGCCTCAGCGGTCGGCGTGGATCCTTGCGAGACCAGACCGATCTGCGGGACCATGCCGGCCGGCATGGTCCAGGTCGCACCCCACGTCCACATACGACCGTCCCGGCTGGACGCGCCCTGGTAGTCGTTCTCGCCGTTCGCCGGGTTCACCGTGTGCCGGATCCGGAAGTACGTGGTGGCCGCCGGCGGGCCGAGCACCGCGCCGCCCCAGGAGCTGATGTTCCCGACCATGACCCGCTTGCCGAACTCGGTGATCCGGTTCGGGCCGGTGGCCACCTGGTCCAGCCGCAGGAAGTCCGTGTCGGCGTTGTAGACCACCAGGCCGGCCTGCTGGAACTCCCGGGTGGTGTCACTGCCCAGGTCGATCGTCAGCTTCGTCTCGACCGTGTACGTGCCCGTTGGCGGCGTACGCAACAGCACGCCGGCCTGGCCGGCCGAGCCGCCGGTGAGGTCGGCGTCCTCGGTCGGCCACTGCAGGCTGCCGTTGACGACCTGCGCGGCCGAGTCCTGGCGCTTCCAGGTCCACCCGGAGTTGAGGCCGTTGCTGAAGTCGTCCGAGTAGGCCGCCATCAGACCGCCCGGCTGCGGCTGCTTCACCAGTGTCGTGTGAGGCGTGTAGAGCGGCGCGACGGCCAGGTTGTCGACCTCGCCGGCGCCGGTCGAGGTGACTCCCGCGTCGCCGTGGTAGAGCTGCGACGGCAGGGTGACGCTGACCGAGGCGGTCGGGTCGCCCATGTCGGAGTCGCTGTACTCGGCGGTCACCTGCGAGCCACGCGCCTCCACCACCACGTCGTGCCAGGTGGACAGGTCCGCGCTGGGCGGGATCGGGGCGCTGGTCGTCTTCGCCTTGCCGTTGGCGCTGACGATCACGTCGAACGTACGCGTCGCCGGGTTCACCACCGCACGGACGTTGTTCCGTGCGTCCGCATACCGCACAGTCACGCCCACCGAACCACCGCTGGCCGGCACCCGTACGTCCGCCTGCGCTCGTACGTCCTGCGGCGGGGCCTTGCTGGAGACCGCCACCGAAGTGCCGGTCAGCGCCGCGAAACCGCCGGAGTCGCTCTTGGTGTCACTGGGCTGTACGGCCAACCCGCCGGCCAACACCTTCACACCGGCGCTGGCCCCATCGAACTTCTGGTCCAGCAGGGCGCTGGTGGTGACCGGCGCCTGCTCCACGTCGTCGGAAGGTCCGGCGCCGCCTCGTACGATCGGCCAGCCGTTGATCCAGTCCAGCCGGTCCAGCAGCATCGGCCGCATCGTGAAACCCGGCGAGACCTGCAGATACGGCTGGTTCCGGTCGACCGCGTGGTAGGTCATCCAGTCCTGACCGGTGCGGTCCACCACGATCGAGTTGTGCCCGACGCCGACCCAGCGGTTGCCGTTCTGCGCGACCACGATCGTGCCGCCGGCCCGCGAGTCGGCCATGGAGACGCCGTCGCGGTCCAGGAACGGGCCCCACGGGCTCTTCGAGCGGCCGGCGAAGACGGTGTAACCGGTGGTCGGGCCGGCGCAGCAGTTCGCCGACGAGGCCATCAGGTAGTACCAGCCGTCCCGTTTCACCACGTACGCGCCTTCGAAACGGCTGGTGGCGACCTGCCGGGGCGCGGTCACCGAGTGCAGGCCGTCCGCCGACAACTGGACCAGCCAGACGCCCGTACCGTAACTGCCCCAATACATATAGCGGCTGCCGTCGGTGTCGGTGAACTGGGCCGGGTCGATGACCGTCTCCCAGCCGGCGCCGGTGTTCTTGCGGGCCGGGATGAGCGGCGCGCCAGCGTCTTTCCACGGGCCGGCCGGGCTGTCCGAGGTGGCTACCCCGATGGCCGGGTCGAAGCCCTCCGAGCTGGCCGTGGTGTCCGGGCCGACGAAGTAGAGCACGTACTTGCCGTTGATGTAGCGGATGTCCGGCGCCCAGATGCCGCTCGTCGTGGTGACCCAGGAGGGCCAGTTCCTGCCCACCACGAAGGGCGCGCCGAGCTTGGTCCAGTGCGTGAGGTCGGTGGAGCTGGCCATTCGTACGGGATCGCTGGCGGCGCCCTGCTCGTCGTACGGGCCGCCGGTGGAGTAGGCGTAGAACTTGCCGTCCTTGCCGCGCATCACGGCCGGGTCCGGGAAGTCGATCGAGTAACCGTCGGTCACGGCGTTGTGGTAGGTGCCACCGGCGGGCGCGGGCGCCGCCTGTGCGGGCGGCACGCCGGCGATGCCGGCGGCGACTGCGGCACCGGCGGCAAGCGCCGCGACCAGCGCGCGGAGCCGTCGGGGCCGGCTCGGCTGCGGCCGGGTGATCAGGGACATTCATGGCCTCCAGGCAGTGGGGGGCGCCGCGTACACGGTGAGTGATCGAGGTCACCGGCGGCACGGCCGGGGACAGTCTCGCGGAGGGTCTGCAACGTTGTAAAGACCAGTCTGACCTGCGCTGTCCCCTACTGGACACCCAGTCCGGGACAGATCGTGCAGTATCGGATCTGCCCGTACGGGCCGTCAGCCGTTCCGCCGAAAGCGAACGCCACGGAAAATCCGACCGTATAAGTCCTGATAAATCACCCTGAACTGGGACTATTCGGCGCACCTCACTGACTGTGACAAGGCTCGCGTCTTGCGTGTGGGAAGCGCATTGAGGCCCGCGATGTTGGACGATATGTGTGTACGAGAGATAGGCAATCTCAGGCCCCGACTCTAGAAGGAGGCGCGCTATGACTCCGACCCTTACGCCGTCCGACACGTCGGCACCGGAAGTGCTGGGTGAGCGCTGCGACCGCTGTACGGCCGCGGCCAAGGTTCGCGCCGTGCTTCCCGGCGGTGGGGATCTGGTCTTTTGCCAGCACCACGCCAACCAGTACCGGGAGCAGCTGGAAAAGCTGGCTGCTGACATAGACGAGACCTCACTCAACTAACCCCACCCCTGACTCGCCACGAAGGCCCCGGCGCCGGTCGCCGGGGCCTTCGTCGTACGTACGGCAACTCGGCGCGTCTTCGCCGCCCTCGGCGAACTCGATGCCTCGTCCGGTCTCAAACCCACCCCAGCGCCTCAGCTGATCGGGAGTTTTTCCGAGTGGGTGAGGGTTTCGCGCAGGAGGCGCTCGGCGGTGGCGAGGGCGGGGAGGTCGATGCCGGTGTCGATGCCGCGGTCGTGCAGGTGGGCGACCAGGGCGTCGGTGGCGACGTTGCCGGCGGCGCCGGGGGCGAAGGGGCAGCCGCCGAGGCCGCCCAAGGCGCTGTCCAGGCTGACTACTCCGAGGTCCAGTACGGCGTCCACTGTGGACAGTGCTTGGCCAGCAGTGTTGTGCAGGTGCAGGGAAATCTGGGCGTCCGGCACGGCGTCGCGTACAGCGGACACCGATGCACGGACTTGGTCGGGGGTAGCGGTCCCGAGGGTGTCGGCGAGGCTGAGGCGGCGCAGGCCCGCGTCGTACAGCCGGCGGACCACTCGAACAAGCCGGTCGACGGGGAGCACGCCGTCGTACGGGCAGACGAAAGCCGTCGCGACCGCGCCGACCAAAGTCACCGGGCTGGCGGAAAACTCGACGACCGCCTGAGCTATCTCGTCCAGGGCTTTTTCGGTGGAGCGGCCGGCATTGGCGGCGCTGTGGCCCTCGCTGGCCGACACGACCATCCGCAGCTCGTCGAGCCGGCAGTCCCGGGCGCGCAGCGCGCCACGCAGATTCAACGCGATGCCACTGATCCGTACGTCCGGCCGCTCCGGCAGCGCGGCGAGCACGTCCTGCGCATCGGCCATCTGCGGCACCAGTTTGGCGGAGACGAAAGAGGCCGCCTCGATTTCCCTTACCCCGGCGGCAACCAGCGCCTGCGCGATCCGCACCTTGTCCACTGTGGACACGATCACCGGCTCGTCCTGGAGACCGTCGCGCAGGACCACATCGGTGATCCTCATGAGATAACTCCTTCCGTACGCAAGCTCGCCAACCGCTCGGCCGAAACCCCGAGCAGGCCGGCGAGCACCTCGTCGGTGTGCTCCCCCAGCTCCGGCCCCAGCCACCGCACCTCCCCCGGCGCGCCTGGGACCTTCGGTACGATGCCAGGGAAACGGACCGGCTGCGGACTGCCGTCGACCTCGACCTGGCGGGTGACCAGCATGTCCCGGGCGCGGTAGTGCGGATCGTCGGCGATCGCACTGGCGTCGTGTACGGGCCCGGCCGGGACCCCGGCTTTTTCCAGCACAGCCAGCACTTCAGAGACCGAGCGACCGGCGGTCCAGCCGACGATCGCGGTGTTCAGCTCGTCCGACCGCAGGCCGCGGCCACGGCCATCCGCGAGGTCCGGATCGGCGGCCAGGTCTGGCCGGTCGATGGCGTGCATCAGCCGACCGAAAACGGCGTTCGCGTTGCCGCCGATCACCACCCATTGCCCATCCCGACAGGGATAGACACCGCTCGGCGCCACCCCCGGCAGGCTGCCGCCGGTCCGCTCCCGGACCACGCCGTAGGCGTCGTAGTCCGGCACCAGCGATTCCATCAGCGAGAAAACGGCCTCATATAAGGCAACATCCACCACCGGCGCGTCGGGGCCACCGCGCGCGCGGGACAACATCGACATCAGCGCGCCAATCACCGCGTAAAGACCGGCCACCTCGTCGCCGATGCTGGTCGCGGCACGCGACGGTGGACTGGCCGGGTCACCCGTCACATACCGCAGCCCACCGAAAGCCTCAGCCACGCCACCAAAACCGGCCCGGCCGGCGTACGGACCGGTCTGCCCGTAACCGGAAATCCGGACCAGCACCATCTCCGGGTTCGCCGCCGCCAGCTCGGCCGGACCGAGCCCCCAGCGTTCCAACGTGCCGGGACGGAAGTTTTCCAGCACCACATCGGATCGCCGCACCAGGTCCAGGGCCAACATCCGACCGGCGTCGGTGTGCAGGTCGATGGTCACCGAGCGCTTGTTGCGGCCGATCGTGCGCCACAGCATCGAAGTCGTGCCGGCCAGCAGCCGCCAGCCACGCAACTCGTCGCCCTGGCCGGGTCGCTCGACTTTGATCACGTCCGCCCCGAAGTCGGCGAAGATCCGGCCAGCGAAGGGAGCGGCGATGAAGTTTCCCAGCTCCAGCACCCGAATGCCGTCCAATGGACCAGTCATGCGGTCACCGCGTTCACGGCCTCCAGCGGCCGGCCGGTGGTCCGCGGGCCAAGGATGCCAACAGTCAGCGACACCAACACCATCGCGGTCGCCACCACCGCGAACATCACCCCCGCGCCGGCCGAGTTCAGCACCGGCACCAGCACGAACGGCATCGCCGCGCTGGTCAGCCGGGACAACGCGTACGTGCCGCTGGCCGCGGTGGATCGCAGCGCTGTTGGGAAAATCTCGGCCTGGTAAATGTGGTACGAGTTGGAGAAAATGTTGCTGACGCAGGTGTAGAGGAAGCCGAAGACCAGCACCAGCGCGGTCGAACCGGAATAGCCGAAGGCAAGACCGAGCGCACCCATTCCCAACACCGAGAAGGTAACCAGGAATTTACGTTCCACCCGCTCGACAAGTGGCAAGGAGAGCAGCGAACCGATGGGATAGCCCAGAAAGCTGACCGCGCTGAACAGCAGCGACTGGACGATCGGATAACCCTTCGCGGCAAGTACGAGCGGCACCAACGTCCCGAAGCCGTAATAGCCCAGCGTCTGCAGGATGTGGAAAATCATCATCATGCCCGTACGTTTGCCGTACGGCGGACGGAAAAGCGTCCCGATCCGGGTCCCGGCCGGCGACGGTGGCTGCTCCGCGGCCGGCTCATCCAACGACTGGCCGGCCGATCGCGCCTGCGACTCGAACCGCTCGGCGACCTCCTCGGCCTCCTTCGTACGCCCGACGGACTCCAGCCACCGCGGCGATTCCGGCAACGATCGACGCAGGAAATAGACGATCACCGCGCCCAACGCACCGAAGACGAACATGATCCGCCACCCGTCGATGCCGAACGGGTGCAACGGCACCAACCAGCGAGCCAAAAAACCCGCCGCCGGCACTCCGAGGAACGAGATCGTGTATGCCCAGGCAATGAAGCGGCCGCGCCGGCGGGCCGGCAGCAGATCGCTCAAATACGTGTCGGCCAGCGGTGGTTCGGCGCCAATTCCGATGCCCGCGCAGAAACGCAGCACCACCAGCATGATCGGGGTGAAACTGAAGGCGCCGAGCAGCGAGAACACCGAGTAGATACCGAGGTTCAGCAGGAAGGCGCGGCGCCGGCCAACCCGGTCGGCGAGCCGGCCGAGCACCAGCGCGCCAACGAACATCCCGACGAAGGTCGACGACAGCAGGATCGGAGTTTGCGCCTTGCTCAGGTGAAACTCCTGGACCAGGACGCTGGCCAGCACACCGGCCAGGAACACCTCGTAGATGTCGAAGAAAAGTCCAAGCCCGACGGCCACGGTGGCGAGCTTGTGCGTACGGCCGATCGGAAGACGGTTCATCCTCGCGGCCACCGTCGGACGGACCACACTGGAGGTCATCGCACCCTCACCCCTTGACCTTGCCATATAGTGGGAAATAGATTTCACTATGTGAAAGAGACCGTAACCGGCGTCGGCGTCCTCGACAAGGGTGTCGCCATCCTCGACGTGGTGGAGCGGCGTCCGGTTGGGGCCAGCGAGCTGGCTCGCGCGATCGGCCTCTCCGTCTCCACAGCCCACCGACTGGCCAACGCGATGGTGACCCACGGGCTGCTCACTCGCGACGAATCGGGCGTCTACCGGATGGGCTCCCGCTTCGTCACGTCGGCGTTGGTCGAGCTCAGCCGCCCCATCCTGACCGAGCTCACGGATCGTACGGGCGAATCCGCGCAGCTCTGGGTCCGCCGCGGCGAGCACCGCCTCTGCGTCGCCAGCGTCGAATCCCCCGCCGAACTCCGCGCCTTCCTTCCCGTTGGCACCCTGCTCCCCCTACCGCTCGGCTCCGCCGCCCACGCCCTTATGGACTCAGCCGACGTACGTGCGCAGGGCTGGGCCGAAACGATCGGCGAACGCGCCACTGGTGTCGCGTCCATAAGTGCGCCGATCCGGGTGCACGGCGAGCTGGTGGCCGCCCTCTGCCTGTCCGGCCCACTCAGCCGCTTCGCCCCACACCCGTCGACACTCCACCCCACCACGGTCGTCGCCGCGGCCCACCAACTGGAAACCGCGATGCGCTGAGCGCCACGCCCACTGTCTTTGACGAGAACTGGACGCTGGGCTCATTGTCGACGTACCGGAATAGCCGGAGGTCGCGATGTCCGAAAAGTTCGACTTGTGCGCTGATGCGGATGCGTTAACGTCTCGCCTCTAGGCCGGCGACGAGGCCGGCGCCATCAAGGGGGACCGCTATGACCAGCGCACATGCCGAGCACACCGGCCACGATCACACTCATGAGCAGGGGTGCGGACATGTCGCCGTGCCGCATGCCGGCCACGTCGACTACGCGCACGACGGACATCTGCACCGCGAGCACGACGGCCATTTCGACGAGTGTGAGCCGGCCGCACATGTGGCCCACGAGGCACATTCGCACGCTCACGGCACCGGCTGCGGTCACGTCGGAGTCCCCCATGGCGAGCACGTCGACTACGTCCACGACGGGCATCGCCACGCCGTACACGACGGGCACTACGACGAACACTAAGCAGCTCTAGAGCTGCTGAATAGCCACTATTCGCTTTTCCAGGTCTTCGACGCTGGCCTGCGCACTGGGCGGGCCACCACAGAGTTTGCGCAGCTCAGCGTGGATCTGGCCGTGCGGGCGGTTAGTACGGTGGTGGTGCGCGGCGACCAGCGTGTTGAGCTGGCGCCGGAGTTCCGCGCGGCGCTGGTACGTCGTACGCACCTGGTCCAGCGGCGGCGCGTCCGGCTTGCGGACCTTGGCCTGCGCGGCGATCTGGTCGGCCTGGCGCTTGCTGAGCAACGCGACCACCTGATCCGGCTCCAGCAAGCCCGGCAGGCCGAGATACTCCTCTTCCTCCGCGGTGCCGGCGAGCGCCCCCGTACCGAACGAGGCGCCGTCGTAAATGACCTGGTCAAGGCTCGCCGACGCCTCCAGCGCGGTGAACTTGGGCAGGTCGTCGGTGTCCTCGTCCTTCTCCTTGTTCGCGTCCTCCAGCAGGCTGTCCTCCAGCCCGTCGGACTCGCGGTGCGGCCGGTCCAGCACGTGGTCGCGCTGAGCCTCCATCTCCTCGGCGAGCCCGAGCAGGCTGGGCACGCTGGGCAGGAAGATGCTGGCCGTCTCGCCGGGCCGGCGGGCTCGTACGAACCGGCCGATGGCCTGCGCGAAGTAGAGCGGGGTGCTGGCGCTGGTGGCGTAGACGCCGACCATCAGCCGTGGGATGTCCACGCCCTCACTGACCATCCGGACGGCCACCATCCAGCGGTCGTTGCTGGCGCCGAAGGCGGCGATCTTCGCCGAAGCGGTGCGGTCGTCGGAAAGTACGGTCACCGGCGTTTCCCCGGTGACCGTACGTAAGAGCTCCGCATACGCCTTCGCGGCCGCGTGGTCGGTGGCGATCACCAGGCCGCCGGCGTCGGGAAGATGCTGGCGGATGGTCTTCAGCCGGGCGTCGGCGGCACGCAGCACCGCCGGCATCCACTCGCCCTTGGAGTCCAGCGCGGTCCGCCAGGCGTGCGCGGTCTGTTCCTTGGTCAGCGGCTCGCCGAGGCGCGCGGACAGCTCCTCGCCAGCGGACGTACGCCAGCGGGTCTCGCCGGAATACGCCATGAAGATGACCGGCCGGACCACGCCGTCCCTGAGCGCCTCTCCATAGCCGTACGAATAGTCGGACTGCGACCGGCGCAGGCCCTCCCGGTCCCGCTCGTACGTGACGAACGGGATCGCGTTGTCATCGCTGCGAAAAGGCGTACCGGTCAGGGCCAGCCGGCGAACCGCCGGGTCGAACGCCAGCTTCACGCCGTCGCCCCAGGTCCGGGCGTCGCCGGCGTGGTGGATCTCGTCCAGGATCACCAGCGTGCGGCGGGCCGTCGTGCGCCGCCGGTGCACCGCCGGGGCGAGCCCGACCTGCGCGTACGTGATCACCACGCCGTGGAAATCCGAGGACGTGCCGCCGACGGTGTTGGAGAACGTCGGATCGAGCTGGATGCCGACCCGCGCGGCGGCCTGCGCCCACTGCGACTTCAGGTGGTCGGTCGGGGCGACCACGGTGAGCTGGTCAACCGTGCCGTCCGCGAGCATCTCGGTCGCCACTCGCAACGCGAACGTGGTCTTGCCGGCACCGGGCGTGGCCACCGCGAGAAAGTCCTCCGGCCGGCGGCGCAGGTAGTCGACCAGGGCCCGGCGCTGCCAGGCCCGCAGGCCCGGCCCAGCCGTACTCCCGGTATCGGTCAGCGCCCCAGCCGAAACATCAGCCGCAGTGGACAACTCTCCGCCCTCCCCCCAGCACAGAACGAGGCCTCCGCACGAGCGGCGAGCGGAGGCCCAGAGAGCCTAACCAGTGATGGGCGCGAAACCGCGCACCTACGGCCTGAGCGAGTTGTAGATCTCCTTGCACTCCGGGCAGACCGGGGAGCCCGGTTTGGGCGCCTTGGTCACCGGGAACGTCTCCCCGCAAAGGGCCGTCACCATGCTTCCCATGACGGCGCTTTCGACCATCTTGTCCTTGTCCACGTAGTGGAACATCTCCGGACCGGTCTCGGTGTCCTTCGTCTCCGGACGGACGTCGGTCTGCACGCTCACGCCGAAACTCCTCAGGTCTGTTGGGGCCGCTTCCCAGTCTCGCACGCGATTTCACCGGCCGCGCGCAGCGTCCCGTCGGTCCGGCGGCCTTGCCGTGTTTGGGCGGTGAAGGCGAGCAGCCCGCGCCAGGCGTCGGTGCAGTGCGCGTATCACCTTCACCCCGGAGCCGGACAGCGCCACCGAGGCCGCCCTGCACCTGGTCGCCACCTGGACCGCTGACTAGACCGCGCGGAGTGGGTCGGGGGTGTACTAACGTTCCCCTGTGACTGGTACTGCGCGCTGCCTGCCTTTTCCGCCCGAGATCGTGGTGGGCGACGAGGTCGCCCTCGCGCTCGCCCACGGCCGGCCGTTGGTGGCGCTGGAAAGCACGCTGATCGCCCACGGTCTTCCCCGCCCGCGCAACCTGGCGGTGGCCCGCGAACTCGGCGCGGCCGTACGAGCCGCCGGCGCGACTCCGGCGACCATCGGCGTGCTGGACGGCAAGGTGGTGGTCGGGCTGGACGACGACCAGCTGACCCGGATCGCGCTCGGCGAGGACGTGCCCAAACTGTCGGTGCGGGACATCCCGTTCGCGGTCAGCACCAAGTCCGACGGCGCCACCACGGTCGCCAGCACCGCCGCGATCGCCCACCGGGTGGGCATCGGCGTCTTCGCCACCGGTGGCCTCGGCGGCGTCCACCGGGACGCGGCTTATGACGAATCCGCTGACCTGCAGCTGCTCGGACGTACCCCGATCACCATCGTCTGCGCGGGCGTGAAGTCGATTCTGGACGTGCCGGCCACCCTGGAACGGCTGGAGAGCCTGTCGGTGCTGGTGGCCGGCTACCGTACGGACCGGTTCCCCGGCTTCTACCTGGCCGATTCCGGTCATCAGGTGCCTTGGACGCTGGACAACCCCGCGCAGGTGGCGGCTGCCGCGGCCGCCCGGGATGCCCTCGGGTTCGGCCTGGGCGCGATCGTGCTCGCCAACCCGATCCCGGTCGATCGGCAGCTCGACCCGGTGCTGCACGACCGGGTGCTGGCCGAGGCGCTGGCTGGCGCGGCGGCGCAAGGCGTCACCGGCAAGGACATCACGCCCTACCTGCTGGCGTATTTCCACGAGGCGACCGGCGGCGGCAGCCTGGAAGTCAACATCGACCTGGTCAGCCGCAACGCGACCCTGGCCGCGCAGATCGCGGTCGCCGCGGCCGGCACCCCGGCCGCCCCGGCCGGACCGATCGTGCTGCCCCGCTCCCCGGCTGAATAACCATTTCCAGTCTCGCTTTCCCTGAGCAGCAACGGATCGCGGTCGTCGGGGATCTGGTGACGGACGTGCTCGCGCTGGCCAGCGGTCCACTGTGGACGGACTCGGACACGCCGGCGCGGATCCGGCTGACCGGCGGCGGAGCCGGTGCGAACACCGCCGCGTGGTTGGCCGAACTGGGTGCCGCGGTGACCTTCGTCTGCGCGGTCGGCGACGACGACACCGGGCGGGCCCGTACGAGCGAGCTGCGGTCTGTCGACGTGGCGGCGCTGACTACCGCCGAGCCGACCGGGACCGTCGTCGTCCTGGTGCGGCCCGATGGCGGTCGCAGCATGCTGCCCGACCGGGGCGCCAACGACCGGCTGACCGCCGAGCACGTGACCAGCGCTCTTGCGGCTTGTACGCCGGCACATGTGCATGTTTCCGGCTACACCTTGCTGGGCGCCGGGTCGCGAGCGGCCGGTTTGGCCGCGCTGGCCTGGGCGTACGAGCGGGGCATCGAGTGCTCGGCGAGCCTCGCGTCGGCGGCTCCGCTGGTGGCGACCGGCGCGGCCGCGGTGCGGGAGTGGTTGACGCGTACGGACGTGGTGCTGGCCAACCACGACGAAGCGCTCGTCGTCACCGGTGAGTCCGATCCGTCGCGAGCCGCGTCGTCGCTGGCCGAGGGCCGCTTCGCCGCGATCGTGACCCTCGGTTCCCAAGGGGCCTTGTGGGCGGACCGGGACGGCGTTGTCCGGCGGGTCGCCCAACCGGCCGCCGTGGTGGACACCACCGGAGCCGGCGACGCCTTCACCGCCGGGCTGTTGGCGGCAATATTGCGAAAAGTCTCGGGCGCCGAAGCCCTCGACGCCGGCAGCGCCGCCGCGGCCCGCTGCGTCAGCCACCCTGGCGCCCGGCCGAGCCGCTGAGTTTACCGGCTATGTCCGGAAACGGACCTGGTTATCGGCATGGAGCGCTGTAAAGGTGATGGAGGCCAATGCGGCGATGTGCGGAGGGCAAGGATGCGATCCAGAAGAATTTCCCGCTGGGCGATCGTGGGCATGTTGGTGGCGGCGATCGCCGTACCAGCCGGCGCGGGCGCGGCCCCGGCACCCGGCGGCTGGGTGGGCACGTGGGCAGCCTCGCCGGACGCCGGCGACCCGGGCGTGAACGGGACCGGCTATCCGAGCTACTCGCTGCGCAACGAGGTGCACCTGTCGGTTGGCGGCAGCCAACTGCGGATCCACCTGTCGAACGCCTTCGGCACCGGCGCGCTGCCGCTGGACCACGCGACAGTCGCCATCGCCACCGGCCCCGCCTCCCCCACCGTGAAGGCGGGCTCGCTGCGGTCCCTCACCTTCGGCGGCCATGCCACGACGACCATCGCCAAGGGCGCCGAGACGGTCAGTGACCCGGTGAACCTGACCGTCGCCGCCGGCACGAACCTGCTGGTCACCACGTACGTGTCGACCGCGTCCGGGCCGGTCACCTTCCACCAGGACGCGCAGCAGACCTCGTATTACACGATCAGCGGCGACCACAGCGCCGACACCTCAGGCGCCGCCTTCACCCGGGCCACCGGCTCCTGGTACTACGTCGACCAGATCGACGTACGCAACTCGCCGGCCCGCGCCAGCGTGGTCACCCTCGGCGACTCGATCACCGACGGCTACGCGTCCACGCCGAGCACCAACAGCCGCTGGCCGGACCGCCTCGGCGCGCGCCTCAACCAGCAATCGGTCGCGCATCGCCTCGGCGTCCTCAACGAAGGCATCAGCGCGAACTGCGTTCTCGCTGATGGGGACCGCCCGGGCGGCCCCGGCGCCGGGGCCGGCCAAAGTGCGCTCACCCGGCTGGCCCGCGATGTCCTTAGCCGCCCTAGCGCTCGTACGCTCATCTTTGTCGAGGGCATCAACGACATCGGCCAGAACACGCAGGTCAGCGACCCACAACTGCTGATCGCCGGCTACACCCAGATCATCAACCGGGCGCACGCCGCTGGCCTGCGCGTCATCGGCGGCACCCTCACCCCGGCCCCGAACTACGTCGGGCCGCGGGAAAGCACCCGCGAGGCCGTCAACCAGTGGATTCGTACGACCCCGCTGCTGGACGGCGTCGCCGACTTCGACCTCGCCGTACGAGACCCCGCCAACCCGCACCAGATGCTGCCCGCGTACGACTCCGGCGACCACCTCCACCCCGGGGACGCTGGCTACCAGGCGATGGCCGACGCGGTGCCGTTGTCGCTGCTCTGATGTGTTCGGCTCGGCGGGTGGTTCTTAGGCAGTGCCACTCGCCGAGTTCGGGCTGGTGGACTCCCGCGATTTCACTCGCTAGCGATCGTGCCGGGTCTGCTCGGGGTCGACGATCTCGCCACTGAGCACCTCGTCGCTGGACTGGCCAGAGGTGATCGCGCGCTCCGGCGCCGGGTGGCCATGCCACCGGTTGCGCAGCTGGCTGGCCTTCTTCGGTGGCCGGTCGTTCGCGATCAGCACGGCCATCCAGGGCAGGAACACCATGCCGGCGATGCACAGGGCCACCCACAACGGCGCCAGCGGCGGCTGTGCGGCGAAGACGACCACCGCTGCGAGCAGGCACACCACCCGCAGGCCCATCATCAGCGCGTACCGAATCTGCCGCTTGCGAAGCTGGTCCGGCAGGCTCTCTTCGGCCTCGGTGATGACGATCGGGTCTTTGGAGCGCCCTCTCGGGTGGCGACCATTCACCGAACTCGCCACGATGCCTCCACTCTCGATGCCTCCATCCTCCCTCGCGGACGGGCTGGGTGCGACGTCCGGGTACGGATAGCGGCCGTTTTCAACGATCCTTACCGGGTTTCCCGAGGCCGAGCATCGGCAAACACCGCTCCGCGCCGGAAATTCCGACCTCGTCGAGGCCGTATCCGTTACGCAGCAACGCCCATCGCTCCCTGGTCAGCCGCGACCAGAGCATGTGATCGATCCGGTCAACCCGCTGCGCGTACCGGTCGCCGCAGGGCTGATATCCGAGCGAGCGGGTGACGCCAAGCGCGGCGTCGTTGTGCTCCTCCGACTCGGTCTCGGCCGCGGTCGCGTCCAGCGCCTGGAAGGCGAAGTGCAGCACCATCGCCCGCATCGCCTTGCCCAGGCCGGTGCCACGGAAACGTTCGCCCAGCCAGGAGGCGCTCTCGACGATCCGCAGCTGGGGGAAGTCGGACGCCTTCAGGTCCTGCGATCCGGCGACGTCGCCGTCGACCTCCAGCAGAAACGACAGCCGCCACTTGTCCGGCGCGGACTCGGCCCGGGAGCGCCACACGTGCCGGGCGATCCACTCGTGCATGCCACTGCCGGGCAGCGTGGGGTCCATCTCCAGCCCGGGCGGTGCCACCGCGGCCAGCACCGGCAGGTCGTCGTCGGTCGGCGGTCGCAGGACCAGGTCTCGTACGAGCCCCTCGGCGGTCGGCAGCTGGGCGGTGATCCGCAGGTCGAACAGCGGCCACCACGACCCAGCTGTGGTCACTGGGCGGCCTTGGCGGCGGCCTTCATCTGCTTCTTGTGCTCCCGTACCTGACCAAGGGTGTCCGCGTCGACGATGTCCGCCACCGACATCGCGGTTCCCTCCTGCCCCACCTGGCCGGCCGCCTCCCGCCAGCCAGCCGGTTGCACGCCGAGCTGCTTACCAAGAAGAGCCAGGAAAATCCGGGCCTTCGCGTCGCCGAAGCCGGGCAGCTTCTTCAGTCGGCCGAGCAGTTCCTGACCGGAGTCCGCGCCCTTCCAGACCGCCGCCGCGTCACCGCCGTACTCGTCCACCAGTTGCTGGCACAACGCCAGCACCCGGCGGGCCATCGCGGCTGGGAAGCGGTGCAACGCCGGCTTCTCCACGAACAACTCGATCAGCCGGTCCTCGCCGAGCTCCACCACCGCCTGCGCGGTGACCTTGCCCATCCGCTGGGTCAGCACGTACGGGCCGACGAACGCCTTCTCCATCGGCACCTGCTGATCCAGCAGCATGCCCATCAACAACGCCAGCGGGTCCTTCGACAGCAGGGCGTCCGCCTCCGGCTGCTGCGCCAAGCACAACCGCACCGCGGCACGTTTGGTACTCATGCCGCCCATCGTGCCACGCCGCGCCACTCTCGCCACACCTCTGTCTTACGGGCTCACCTGCAGTCCCGCCGACGCAACCCCCAGTAGGCTTGGTTCGGCAGCTGAGGAGATGTCATGCCCACCCTTGACCGACCGCGCATTGAGTACAGAACGCCTGATGACCTCGTCGGCGAGGTCCAGCGTGGCCTGATCCGGATCCCTACTTTTCAGCGCAGCTTCAAATGGGAAGCCAGAGACGTCGTGATGCTGTTCGACAGCATCTTTCGTGGTTATCCGATCGGCAACATCCTGCTCTGGCGACGACCAGCTCCGAAGCAGCGATTGACGATCGGGCCACTCGTCATCGACGCACCGGAGACCGACTCGGCCCTCTGGGTGGTCGACGGTCAACAGCGGATCACCTCGCTGGTGGGAGCACTCGTTGACGCGGAGACCTCTTCGGACTCGCGGTTTCGGGTCCACCTCGACCTGGACAACGCCGAATTCCATACGGCGGGCGCTCGGCAGGTGCCCCCGCGCTCGTGGATCCCAGTCAGCAAACTGCTGGACACTCGTACGTATCTACGCTGGGTCAGGGACAACAGAGAATGGCTGACCGAAGACAATCTTTCGCTTGGCGACAGTGCGGCGAAGGCGATCAGGGAATACCAGATCCCCACCTATGTGGTGACTTCCGCCGACGAGGAACCGTTGGTGGAGATCTTCGCGCGGATGAACAGCCAGGGAAAGCGGCTAAGAAAGGACGAGGTCTTCCAGGCGCTTCACTCCAGTAGGTCCGGCGACGGCCCCAGCACACTCAAAGACCTGGAGAATGTCACCGCAAGCCTCGGTTTCGGCGCACTCGACAACCGGTTGGCCCTGCGGTGCGTTCTCGCCTTCCGCGGCGGCGACATATTCCGAGAGGACTTCAAGGAAGAGTTCTTGTCTCCGGAAGACCGCGCGGACACCTTCCGTAATGTCTCGGAATCTTTGCTGGAAGTCGTTAGATTTCTCCAGCAGGACGCTCTCATCCCACACATCCGGCTCCTTCCTTACTCCCATTTCGTGCCTGTCCTTACCCGGTTCGTCGGCCTGTTTGGCCAACCGGAGGGCCGGGCAGCTACCCTGCTGCGCCGCTGGGTATGGCGAGGCGCCGTGGCGGGTACGCGCGCACGCGGCATCAGCGTCGCCGACGTACGAAACCAGGTCGAGTCAGTGAGCGGGAAGGATCCAGTCGAATCGGCGATGCACCTGCTTCGACTCGTAAACACGCCACCCGAATTCACCGTCGAACTGGACAAGGTGCATTTCAACCACGCGATCACCAAGATCAATGTGTTGGGGATGCTCGCGTCCGACCCTCATGATTTGCTCACCGGAGCCTCGATCGACATCCCCGAGGCATTGCGTTCTGGAAGTCCACTGGTCGCTGTCCTCGCGGACACTGAAGTTCCGGATGGTCTCAAGCTGGCCAACCGAATTGTGACCGAGCGCAAATACCCCGACGCGCAGCGACGACTCACGCTCGCACCCGCGGAGGTTCGGGAAAGTCACCTTGTCGACGCGGTCGCGCTTGGCCTGCTGAAATCGGGGAGCATCGAGGAATTCACCGCCTACCGTGGCGAAGCACTCAGTCGGGCGATTCGTTGGCACGTCAGCCAGATGGCCGAATGGGGAGCCCGAGATGCCCATGCTGTCAGTGACCTCATGCGCCGGGCGGTCTGAGTGAATCACGGGGCAACCGCCGAGGTCCGGCTGCACGGGCGACGGGTGGGTGACCTTCGCTTTGACCGCGGCGGCGCCATTTTCTCGTACGAGGACGATCTCGCTCAACCAGATCATGAGGTGCTCGGACAGGTTTTCGAGGACGACCCCCGAACTGTGCGACGCAGCCGGATCGGCATCCCACCGTGGTTCGCCAATCTCCTCCCCGAAGGTGAGATGAAGCGACAGGTCATCCGGGATCTGGGCGGCGGAAACATCGGCGACTACAGCATCCTCGCGCACCTCGGCAGCTACCTCCCCGGAGCGGTTACCGTTCACCCGCAGGGAAATCTTCCGACAGCTGACCTTCTGGACGACCCGCTCGAGGCTCCGAGTCACCCTCTTCGGCATTCACAGGTATGAGCCGCTCGCGCTCAGCCTGAACGGCGAGAGACTTCCCACGTCCATTCGGCTTGATGATTTCCGACACCTGGCAGACAACGCCGATGCGGATCCAGAAGCAACCGTTCGCTATGTCCAGGACGCGGTTGACCAATTGAGGGCCACCTGGGCAGCGGGACTTCAGGCTGAGACCCAAAGCCGGTTTCCGGCTTTGGCCGACGAGTACAGTCGCCGACTCGACGCTCTCCCGATCACCCGCGAGGTCTGAGGACCGATCTCTCCAGCCTTCAGGGTGAAAGCTGACCTCCGTTCTCTGGCCACCCGGCAATGCAGCAGGATGGGGGCGTGAAACCGCTGTTCAGTTCCGATGTCACCAGCAAGCTGCGGGCCGCGGTGGAGAAGGCCGGCTACACCGCTGAAGGGGTGGCCGCGGTGCTCGGACCGCAGGCCAGCGTGGCGCTCGGGCGCGGCGACCTGCTGCCGGCCCGGCGGGCCACCAGCGGTGGGTCGCCGCTGGAGACGCTGATCAACCTCTTCGTATGCGGTGGGGTGCTGTCGACACCGACCGTGCAGGCGGCCCTGGACCCGCTGCGGGTCGACCAGGCGCTGTCGGTCGGCCTGGTCGAGCCGGCGCGTGGGGGTTTGCGGGCGGCGATGGACCTGCGGCCGTACGGCGACGATGACGGCGACTGGTGGGTGCTCTCGGACCTGGGCACGGACGTACGACCGGGACCACTGGCACCAGATCATGTGCTCGGCATCGGCGGGGCCGCGCTGACGCTGGCCGGCGCGACCGTACGACAGCCGGTCGCCTCCGCGCTGGACATCGGCATTGGCTGCGGCATTCAGGCACTGCACCTTTCCCGACACAGCACCAAAATCACCGGCACCGACATCAGCGAGCGAGCGCTCGCGATGGCGGCCACCACCGCCGCGCTGAATGGCCTGGAGTGGGAACTGCTGGCCGGTGACCTCACCGAGCCGGTGGCTGGCCGCCGCTTCGACCTGGTCGTGACCAACCCGCCCTTCGTGATCGGCACCGGCGACGCAACGCACGCGTATCGAGATTCCGGACGCAGTGGGGACGCCGTGGTCGCCGAGGTGCTGGCTACCGCGCCGTCGCTCCTGAATGACGGCGGATGGTTGCAGTTGTTGGGAAACTGGCTGCATCTCGCCGATCGGGACTGGACCGAGCGGGTGGCCGGCTGGCTGCCTGATCGCTGCGACGCGTGGGTCGTGCAACGCGAAGTGCTGGACCCGGCCGAATATGTGGCGATGTGGTTGCGGGACGCCGGCCAGGACACCGCCGAGCACGCCCACCGGGCGACGGCTTGGCTGGACTGGTTCGCCGAGCACGACGTGCGGGGCGTTGGCTTCGGGCTGATCAGCGTACGAGCGTCCAATGTGGACTCCCCCAGCCAGGTCATCGAGGATTTACGGCAGCAGACCGATCATCCTTTCGGCATTCAGGTGGGCGAATTCTTCGACCGGCAGGCGGCGGTACGGCGTACCGGCCTGCTCGACCTGCACCTCGTCGCGGCGCCCGATCTGCGACTTCGGCAAGAGGCTTCGCGTGGTGCGGACGGTTGGGAAGTCGAGGACCAACTGCTGACCGGCGGCGGGTTGCGGGCCACTCACCCGGTCGATCCGTTGATGGTGTCGCTGGTGGCTGGCTGCGACGGCACACTTTCGTTGCGGGACCAGCTAACCGTGCTCGCTCACGCGTACGACACCGAGCCCACCTCGCTGCACGCCGCCGCCGAGCTGGTGGTTGGTCCACTCGTACGGCATGGATTGTTGCGGCCGTGAGGGCGGTCGTACAGACCGTCACCCGGGCATCAGTGACCGTCGACGACGAGGTCGTCGGGAAAATCGGCCCCGGCCTGCTCGTCCTTGTCGGCGTCACGCACACCGACACTCCCTCGATCGCAGCGGCGCTGGCTCGCAAAATTCACAGCCTGCGGATCCTCGAAGGCGAGCGGTCGGCCGCTGAGGTGGGAGCGGAAATCCTGGTCGTCAGCCAGTTCACCCTCTACGCCGACACCCGCAAGGGCCGCCGCCCCTCCTGGCAGGCCGCCGCTCCCGGCCCGGTCGCCGCGCCGCTGATCGACACTTTCGTGGCCGCTCTACGCGCCGTGGGCGCGCCCGTCGAAACCGGCCGCTTCGGCGCCGACATGCTCGTCGAATCCGTCAACGACGGCCCGCAGACCGTCATTCTCGACGTGGACTGACCGACAACTGCTCTATCGCAGGTTCGCGCCATGGAGATTAGACTTGTCGACGTGACCAGTGCAGCACATCAGTACGACGGCCTTCATCGGTTGGTCGACCAGTTGAAGCCCGCGCAGGCCGATGCCGTGCGGGCTGTCGTGCTGCAGCTCGTCACCACTCCTGAGGTCGAGTCCACCCAGCCTCGTCGACGACTGTCGTTCGCCGGCTCACTTTCTGCGGAGCCAGACTTCGCAGAGCGCTCCGAAGAGATCCTCGACGATCTCACCCGCCGGAACGCTGGTTGATAGTCGCCGACACAGGCCCGCTCGTGGCAGTCGCCAATGATCGCGACAAGTTTCACAAGTCGTGCCTCACGCTTCTGGAAAGTTACCCCGGCCCAGTCATGGTTCCGGCTCCGATAGTGCTGGAAGTCTGCCAACTCCTGGCTAGTCGACGAGGAACTCAAGCAAAGCATCATTTCTGACCCCCCTTGCACAGGGTGAGCTGCAAGTGGTTGAGCTTGTGTCCGATGACTACGCGCGAGCGGCAGAACTCGTCCAGCAGTACGAGGACTTGCCACTAGGCGCTGCCGATGCCTGCGTTGTCGCGGTTGCAGAGCGGCTGAAAGTCACCAAAATCGCGACGCTGGACAAGCGACATTTCACTATTGTCCGGCCAAAACACATCAAGACATTCGAGTTGCTGCCGGAGTGACATGCTTCTGACCCGCAGCAGCGAAGGCGCTGGTGGCGTAGTGATGTTGTGATCAAGCCCTTTGAGTGACGCCTGCCGATCCTCCGGCAGTTCGGGTCGGTCCGGCCGCGATGTCCGATTGTCACTTTCTTGACCGTTAACTACTCAAACAGGCAAGAGAAGTTGCAGTCGGACACCGTCGCAACGTGTCCGACTGCAACAGAGCGGGGATCGTCGCAGGTCAAAGGGCGCGCGTGTGTGCGCATCGGAGCCCGGTTGTGCAGCGACAGGCTAAAGAGGCAGAGCGACCCAGGGCAGCAGCATCGCCAACGCGACCATCAGCGCGGCCGCAAGATAAGCGAACCGGCGGATCAGCGGGGATCGGCCGGGCGGGGTCAGCAGGCGGTGGACGCGGTCCAGCACGGCGGCCTCGGCGACGGCCAACGAACCTGCCGGTGCGCTTCCCCGCGCAGCGGAGCCGAGCCGGGCCAACGCGGCAGCCAACACGTGCCGCTCACAGCCGAAGCAGGCACGGTCGTCGGCGACCATCTCGACCAACCGGCGGACCGCGGAACCGGCGGAGCGTACGGCCGACAGCCAGGGCAACGCGGCGGTCCAGGCGTTGAACGGCAGCACCACCAGGTCGTGCCGCTCGGACAGGTGCGCGTGCTCGTGCAGCAGGACGGCGTCCAGCTCGTCGGTGTCGAGCAGCTCCATCGCGCCGGCGGTCAGTACGACGCGGCCACGAACGCCGGGCAGGCAGTACGCCACCGCGTCCGGGTGATCCAGCACGGTGGTGGAGCGGTCCCGTTCGTACGGGACGCCGACCAGGTCGACGACCTCACGGTGCCGCTGCCGGGTCCGGGCGGTCCGTACGATCGACATCAGCAGCACGCCGACCAGCCGGCTGAAGAGCACAACGGCCAACGACACCAGAAGCAGGTGGATCGGGTCCAGACGAGCGGTGAGGTCACCGTGGCCAACCGCGACCAGCCAGGCGCCAGCGGCCTGCCCAACGGTCGACCCCAGCGGGCTAAGGCCCAGCATCAGCACCGCGCCAAGCGCGGCCAGCCCGGACGCCAACCCGAGCCCCTGCCACAGCACCAGTGCGGCGCGCGGCTCCCGGACCGTCCACCGGGCCGCCGCCAGCCAGTGCGCGGCTGGCAGCACCAGCACGACCGCCAGCATGCCCAGGAAGATGGCCGGTGCGATCACTCGGTCGGCACCTCTCGACCACCGGGTCTGCGGCGCAGTGCCTCGGCCAAGGCCGTCTGCAAAGCCTCCGCCTCCTCCCGGCTGACCTGCCCGACGAACCGGGCCAGCACAGCGGACCGGTCGTCGGATGACTCTCCAGCAGTATCCAACACCTCATGCATCAGACCCGCCACATGTTCCTCGCGGGTAGCGGTCGCCGCGTAGTGGTGCGCCCGGCCGTCCCGCATCCGGCTCACATAGCCCTTGGCCTCCAGCCGGGACAGCACGGTGAGCACTGTCGTCAGCGCCAACGAGCGGTCGGACAGCGCGTCGGACACCACCCGCGCGGTCACCGGGCCGGGTGCAGACCACAGCACATCCATGACCGCGCGTTCCAGCTCGCCCAGGCGCAGCATCCGGCTCCTTCCGTACGACAGGCGCATTCGTACGTCTCCGGCCTATTGTCCGGCATGCGCACCTGTCGATCCATAACCCTGTCGGGTGAACGTGACGCACCCAACTGCGAGTTCCATTCTACGCACAGTAGAAGTTCTACGATCCGTAGAAGATACTGATCTCATGTTGGACAACCTCACCGCGGCCCGCGAGCAGATGGCCATCTCGCTGTCCTTCCACATCATTTTCGCTGTTCTGGGCGTCGGCATGCCCTGGCTGATGCTCTACGCCGAAGATCGGGGCATCCGTACGGGCGACCCGATCTGGACCGCGCTGGCCCGCCGGTGGGCGAAGGCGTCGGCGATCATCTTCGCCATCGGCGCGGTCTCCGGAACCGTGCTGTCGTTCGAGTTCGGGCTGCTCTGGCCGAACTTCATGGCGACCTACTCGGGCGCTTTCGGCGTCTCGTTCTCGCTGGAGGCCTTCGCCTTCTTCGCCGAGGCGATCTTCCTCGGGCTCTACTTCTACGGCTGGGACCGACTCAAACCGCGGACGCACTGGTGGACCGGCGTACCGGTCGCGGTCGGCGGCCTCGCGTCCGCCGGCTTCGTCACCACGGCCAACGCCTGGATGAACGCGCCGGTTGGAATTGTCATGCAGGGCGGGAAAATCGTCGCCGCCGAACCGTTCGCGCCGTTCACCGCGCCGACCAGTGGGCCGCAGGTGACGCACATGTTGCTGGCCGCTTTGCTGTGCACCGGGTTCGCCGTCGCGGCCGTGTACGCGGTGGGCATGTTGCGTGGCCGCCGCGACGCCTACCACCGCCGCGGGCTCGCGTCTGGGCTGGTCATGGGCCTCGTCGCGGCCCCGCTGCAGGTCATCGTCGGCGACTGGGCGGTACGGGTGGTGGCGCAGACGCAGCCGACCAAGATGGCCGCGATGGAGGGCCTCGGCCACACGATGGCCGGCGCACCACTGTCCCTCGGCGGCATTTACGACGCCGCCGCTGGGCAGCTCCGGGGCGCGATCGAGATCCCCAAAGCACTGTCGCTTCTGCTCGCCTACGACCCGAACGCGGTCGTCACCGGCCTGGACGCGGTGCCACCAGCGGACCGGCCATCGGTCGCCGTCGTGCACCTCTGTTTCGACCTGATGGTCGGCATCGGGACCGCTTTCGTGGCGCTCGGCGTGTGGACGCTCTGGTATTGGTGGCGGCACCGGAAGGGCACGATGGTCCGGATCAGCGACCGGAAATGGTATTTGCGGGCGGTCGCGATCGGCGGTCCGGCCGCGATGGTCGCGCTGATCGCCGGCTGGATCGTCACCGAGGTCGGCCGACAGCCGTGGATCGTCTTCCACTTGATGCGTACGACCCAGGCCGTCAGCGACCAACCCGGCCTTTACGTCTACTTCTACGCGGCTGCGGCGATATACACGCTGCTTGCGGTGACTTTGGTCGTACTGCTGAGAAGAATCGCCACCGGCGCACCAAAAGAGGCGGTCTCGGCATGACCGTCGTCAATGCCATCGCGGTGTTGCTGGGACTCGGCCTGACCGCGTACGCGCTGCTCGGCGGCGCCGACTTTGGCGGCGGGGTCTGGGATTTGCTCGCTTTCGGGCCACGCAAGAAAATACAGCGGGAGGTGATCGCCGAGTCGATGGGACCGGTGTGGGAGGCGAACCACGTCTGGCTGGTGTTCGTCCTGATTGGACTCTTCTCCGCATTCCCGCTCGCTTTCGCGTCGTACTCACGCGCCCTGGCCCTGCCACTTTCGTTGGCACTGTTGGGGATCGTGCTGCGCGGTTCGGCTTTCGTCTTCCGGCAGTACGGTGGCAACGGCCGGCTGGCCCGCACGTGGGGCCGGGTTTTCGCGGTGACGTCGACCATCACGCCGTTCGTGCTGGGCGCCGGCGCGGCCTCGGTGGCCACCGGCCGGCTGGCCGCCGACGGCTCCAGCGGCCTGCTCGCGCCTTTCCAGTCTCCGCTCGCGCTCTGTGCCGGTGCGCTCGCGGTCAGTTGTACGGCCTATCTCGCGGCGGTCTTTCTCTGCCGGGACGCCGAGCGAGTCCACAAAGGACTGGGTGAGCTTTTTCGTACGCGCGCACTGGCCGCTGCGGTAGTCACCGGGGCACTCGCGGTAGTCACCCTGATCGCGGCGGCCACCGACGCCCCGCTGCTCTTCGCGGCTTTGACCAGTCGCGGCCTGGTTTTCATGGTGGTCTCGATCGCCGGCGGGGTTCTCGGCCTCTGGTTGCTCTGGCGCCGCGCGTACCGAACAGCCCGCATCGCCGCAGGTCTCGCCCCTACCGGCGTGCTGTGGGGCTGGTGGCTGGCGCAGTATCCGGCGCTGGGCGTGGGAAACCTCAGCCTGCCCGGCACCGCGGCACCGCCGGCGGTCGTGCTGGCCGTGGGAATCATCCTGTTCGCCGGCATCTCCTGCGTCATACCGGCATTAGTCGTACTCTTCCGGGTTTTCTCCCGACCGCCGGCTTGACAGCGTTCTGCACACTGGGGTCACGGTCCACTGGGAGATATCGCCGAATCTGTGGAACCACCCTCAAAACTCACACGGATCACACATCCGTCTTACGGCCGCTTCACGCCCGCAGGAGCAGAGTCACCTCAACATCGCCGAACGGGGCGGCGTTTTTGAGGAGGCGAAGGACTGTGGCACTCCAACTGGTGGAGACCTGGCAGGACACCGAGGCCACTATCTCGACCGACCTGGTTCGTACGTACCTGAACGGCATCGGTCGCACCAAACTGCTGACCGCGGCCGAAGAGGTCGAACTGGCCAAGGCGATCGAGGCCGGGCTGTACGCCGACGAGCGGCTGGTTTCGGGGCAGGACATAGAGGACAAGCAACTGACCGCCGACCTGCGGACCGTGGTCCGGGACGGCGAGGCCGCCAAGCGGCGGCTGCTGGAAGCCAACCTGCGGCTGGTGGTGAGCATCGCCAAGCGCTACACCGGCCGCGGGATGGCGCTGCTGGACCTGATCCAGGAAGGCAACCTGGGGCTGATCCGGGCGGTGGAGAAATTCGACTACGCCAAGGGATTCAAGTTCTCCACGTACGCGACCTGGTGGATCCGGCAGGCGATCACCCGGGCGATGGCGGACCAGTCCCGGACGATCCGGCTGCCCGTCCACCTTGTCGAGCAGGTCAACCGACTGGTACGGGCCCGCCGCGAGCTGTCGGTCGCATTCGGCCGGGAGGCGACCATCGCTGAGATCGCCGCGAAACTCGAGCTGGATCCGGCCCGGGTGGTGGAACTGCTCGGCTACGACCGGGAGCCGGTCAGCCTGGACCAGACCGTCGGTGACGACGGCGAGACCCTGCTCGGCGACTTCATCGCCGACCATGACCCGTACCTGCCCGGCGAGGGAATGTCTTACGGGCTGCTGAAAACCGAAGTCCAGAGCGTGCTGGAGTCGCTCACCCAGCGCGAACGGGACGTGGTGGTGCTGCGGTTCGGGCTCAGCGACGGCCGCACTCGTACGCTGGAGGAAATCGGCCGCGAGTTCGGCCTGTCCCGCGAGCGGATCCGGCAGATCGAGAAGTCCTGCATGAGCAAGCTCCGCGACCCCTCACGTTGCGACCGGCTCCGCGCCTTCGCCAGCTGAACCTCCGCATTGTTCGCAACGCCCCTTTACTTGCGTGTGGCGCAAGCAAAGGAGCGTTGCGGACGTCCGGGGGAGGGCGAATTATGGTGAAGGGATGAAGAGGTGGGATGGGACCATGTGGAACGGATGCGAGGCGAGTTTGCCCCGCTGGCCGCCGCGCAGCTGACCGTGGACGCGATCGAACACAACCTCGACCAGGTCCTCGCCGCCATCGGCGACTGACCAATCACCGTTGCGGAAGGAATCCACGAAATGCGCCACCATCTGCTTCGACCGGCTGGGCTGCCGCCGGTCAATGGCTACAGTCACGCGGTCGTCTACAAAGGACAGACGGTGGTCATTTCGGGCCAGGTCCCGCTGGACGCCGATGGTGTGCTCGTGGGACCGGACGATCCGGCGGCACAGATCGAGCAGGTGTTCACCAATCTGGAGACCGCGCTGGCCGCCGCGGGCGCGACGATGGCGGACGTGGTGAAGCTGACCGTCTTTCTGACGGACCTCGCCGACCTGCCGATTTTCCGTGCTGTACGGGACAAACACATCACCGTTGACACTCCCCCGGCCAGCTCGCTCGTCCAGGTCAGCGGCCTGGTGCATCCGGGCTTTCGGGTCGAGGTCGAGGCGCTCGCCGCTCTCTGAGTTACAGAAGGAGCCGGCGGGGGCCGTGGTCCGGGCGCGATACCGGCGGGCCGAGTCGTACGGTCGCGTGCAGGACGGCGAAACCGTGCGCACGGGCCAACACTGGGCGCAGTGCCAGGTGCCGGATTTCCGGTACGTCGTCGGCCAGCATGCCCAGCCGAAGCAGCAGGTCGGCGAGTGCGTCCACATCGGCCGGCGTGGCCCCGCGGTGGCCGAGCAACATCGGCGCGGCCAGTGGCGCGCGTACCAGATCGGCGGCGTCCACGTCGGTCACTGGAATGGCCCGCCAGGCCATGTCGCCGAGCAGCTCGGTGGCCACGCCGGCGAGGCCGAATCCCAGCACCAGACCAAAAGACGGGTCGTCTGCGACCTCGACCACGCAAGCCACCCCGGGGTCGACCATGGTCTGGACGAGCACCGCGGAATCTGAGCCGGACGCGGACAACACGTCTCGTACGCGGCCGTACGCGGCGGAAAGCTCGCCCGGCCCGCCGATATCCAGCCGTACCGTGCCCAAATCGATGCGATGCCGCAACTCGTCGTCGGCGGCTTTGAGGACCACCGGGTAACCGACCGAATCGGCCGCCGCCAGCACTTCGTCCAGGGTGCCGCAGCGAATCGACGGCAGCACCCCGATCCGGTACGCGGCCAGCAGCTCCGCTGCCGCCTGGTCATCGATCTGTTTGCCGTCCGGATGCTCGGAAAGCCGGTGCCGAGCATCCCATTTCCGCACCACCACCCGAGCGCCGGCAGTGTCCACATCGGACCGGTCCGGCAGCGACCCGACCGGGGCCCGCCGCCAGTCCGCGTAGTTGGCCACCAGGCCGAGCGCGTGCACGGCTTCCTCCGGCGACGGATACGACGGCACCGAGCCGCGGTCGGTGTAGCCGGCCTCGCCGCGCTGACGCAGCCGCTCCGGCACCCCCTCCGCGGCCAGGAAAGTGGAGACGACCGGTTTTCCGCAATCTCCCACGGTTCCCCGCAGCACCCGGGCGTACGCCTCAGCGGAAGTGGCGATCGCCGGCACGAACACCGCGACCAGGGCATGCACTTGCGGATCGTCGACAGCGGACCGCAGGGCCACCGCGAAGTCGTCGGCGGAGGCGTCCGGCCCGATATCGATCGGCGATCCTTGGGCTACCCGCAACGAAACCGCGGCACACGCGTCGGCGGCCAGCACGCCCAGCGCTGCCGAGTTGCCGACGATCGCGACCGTACGACCGGTCGGCAGCGGCTGGTACGCCAAAATCTGCGCCACGTCGAACTGCTGGGACACCGTGGTCACCCGGATCACCCCGGACTGGGCGAAAAGTGCCTCGACACCGCGTTCGCCGACCGTCGGGCCGCGGCCGGCCAGCGACGGTGGCGGGGTCGAGCTCTTCACTGCCACCACCGGCTTGCGGCGGGCCAGTCGTCGGGCCACTCTGGCGAATTTTCGCGGGTTACCGAAAGATTCCAGGTAGAGCAGCACCACGTCGGTGCTCGGGTCGTCGATCCAGAACTGCATCAGGTCGTTGCCGGACACGTCCGCGCGGTTGCCCGCACTGACCACAGTGGACAGTCCGATGCCACGCTGCTCGGCCTGGTCCAGCAGCGCGATGCCGAGCGCGCCGGACTGGCAGAAAAACCCGATCCTGCCGCGTAAGGGCAGCGTCGGCGCCAGCGAGGCATTGAGTCGTACGTCCGGATCGGTGTTGAGAATGCCCAGACAGTTGGGCCCGACCACGCGCATGCCGTGGGAACGCGCGGAAAGGACCAGCTCCCGCTCGGCCTGTCGGCCGTGCGGCCCGGTTTCCCCGAAACCACCGGAAACGATGACCAGGCCACGGACGCCGGCCCGGCCGCACTGGCGTACGACCTCGGCCACCGCGGCCGCTGGCACCGCCACGACCGCGAGGTCGACACCACCGGGAATGTCCGTCACAGTGGGAAAAGAGACCATGCCGGCAATCTCGCTGCGATGCGGGTTCACCGCGTAGACCGGGCCACCGAAGCCGGCCTCGCGCAGGTTGTCGAGCAGCACCCGGCCGGCCACCGCCTCGGTGGAGCTCGCGCCGATCACCGCCACCGACCGCGGCGACAGCAGCCGGGCGATCGAGGCCGACTCGGAACGCTGTTCGCGTCGCCGCAGGACGCCCACCGACTGCGGTGTTTCCACGATGTCCCACTCAAGATGGACGACGCCGTCGTCGTACGACCGCGCCACCGTGTAACCCGCGTCGCTGAAAACCCGCATCATCGTGTGGTTCGTCGGCAGCACCTCGGCGACGAACCGGCGGATGTGACTTTCCTCGGCGGCGGCGGCCAGATGTTCCAGCAGCACCGAACCGATGCCGCGGCCCTGATGGGTGTCCTCGACCACGAAGGCGACCTCGGCCTCGTCCGCGGAGATCCGGTCGAACCGGCCGATCGCGATCAGCTCGTCACCGAGCTCGACCACGAAAGCCTCCCGGTCCACGTGGTCGACGGTCACGAAACGCTTCAGGTCGCGCTCCGGAATCCGCGGATACGGCGAGAAATACCGCAGGTAGCGGGTCCGTTCGCTGAACCGGGAATGCAGCGCGACGACCTGGTCCGCGTCGGTTGCCCGGATCGGTCTGATGTGGACAGTGCCGCCGTCGGAAAGCAGGACGTCGGCCGCGCGATGTTCGGGATAACCGTCCTGAGTGGACATGTGCTTTCTCAGTCTCTCGGATCGTCCGGGTCCAGGCCGTGCAGCGGGAACACGGCTCGGCGGGTCGCGAGAACCGCACGGTCCACGCTATCCCCGCCACGCTGCCACGGCGTGAACTCGGTGTTGCCACCGTCGGTCATGGCCAGCGGAACGCGGGCGGACGGGCGACGCTCGGCGGCGAAGGCCCGCCACCGGTCTGGCGTCTCGATGGTCACGTCCAGCGGCTGGCCGGTCAGGGTGGCGAGCAGGTGGGTCCACGCGCGCGGGACGACACTGACGACGCCGTACCCACCGCCGCCGAAACACACCCACCGGCCGCCGGTCAGTTCCTCGGCCAGTTTTTCCAGCGCCAGATAGGAAGCACGTTGCCCATCAACGCTTAGCCGGAGATCGGCCAGCGGGTCCACGGCATGCGTGTCGCAGCCGCACTGGGTCAGCAGGAGCTGCGGCTGGTACGCACGCAGCAGGCTCGGCACGACGGCGTGAAACGCGCGCAACCATTCGGCGTCGCCGGCGCCAGGCGGGAGCGGCACGTTCACCGCCGTGCCTTCGGCTCCGCTCGTACCGATCTCCTCGGAGAAACCGGTGCCGGGGAACAGCGCGAGCGGCGTCTCATGCAGGCTGATCGTCATCACCCGCGGATCGTCGTAGAACGCGGCCTGCACGCCGTCGCCGTGGTGCACGTCGAGGTCGACGTACGCGAGCCGCTCCGCGCCCATGTCCAGCAGGCGCGCGATCGCCACGGCCACGTCGTTATAGACGCAGAAACCGGACGCCGACGAGCGCATCGCGTGGTGCAGGCCGCCAGCGATGTTCGCGGCCCGCTGCGTACGCCCCGACCAGACGGCCTCGACCGCGGCGATGCTGCCGCCGCAGACCAGGCTGGACGCCTCGTGCATGTGGTCAAAGGTCGGGTTGTCGGGCGTGTTCAGGCCGAACCCGGACCAGAACGGGTCGTGCGGCGCCGTCTGGACAGCCGTCAAATACTCTGCGGAATGCACCCTGAGCAGTGCTTCCTCGGGTGCCGGCGCCGGCACCACCAGCTCGACGCCGTCGCGGTCGAGCACGCCAAGCTCCCGAGCCAGCGCGATAGTGAGCTCCACCCGCACCGGATCCAACGGATGCTCGCCGAGGTTGTAGCCGAGCAGGGCCGGATCCCACACCAGCGCGGTCTGCATGCCGCTATCCCATCACGCCGCCCGGCCACCCACCATCTCACCGCCCACCCGTCGCCCTCAGCCACCCAGCCTTGTCCGCATCGACGCGATACGTGCGCCTGAGGCACGCATCGCGTCGATGCGGCAAACGGGCGACTCCGGAGGGTTACGACTGGGGGCCGGTGGCGATGGGACGGGAGGGGTCCGACGACCAGTCGCTGTACGAGCCGGCGTACAGCGCGGGCGTCGGGACGGGCAGCCCGGCGGCCTCGATGGCGAGGATCGTACGAGCGGCGGTGATGCCGGAGCCGCACGAAACAACCACCTCGCGGTCGGCGTCCACGCCCGCGTCGGCGTACCGGTTGGCCAGTTGGTCAGCCGCGAGGAACCGGCCAGATTCGTCGAAGTCATCGCCGCCGGGCACGTTGACCGCGCCCGGGATGTGCCCACCGACCCGGTCGAAAGGCTCCACCTCGCCGGTGTAGCGGTTGTGCGCTCGTACGTCCATAAGGAGCTCAGCGTGGACCGCGCCGTCAGCGTCGACCAATGGCATGGCGCCCGTACGTACGACCAGGTCAGAGGCCTCGACCCGCGGCTCGTCCGTACTCACCGGGCCACCCGCGGCAAGCCAGGCCGCCCAGCCGCCGTCCAGCACGGTCACGTTGGTGAGACCGGCCCAGCGCAAGACCCACCACGCGCGCGCCGCGGCCAGCGTGTCACCGGAGTCGTAACAGATGACCGGCACCTCAGCGCTTACGCCGGCGGCTCGCAGACCCGCCTGCAGCGTCTCAGCATCCGGCAAGGGGTGCCGGCCGCCACCGCTTTGGCCGGAGAAGACGGTTTCGAGGTCGACGAAAACAGCACCCGGAATGTGCCCGGCGTCGTACTCGGGACGGCCCTGCGGTCCGCTGAGGTGCCATCGGATGTCCAGCAGCCGCAGCGGGGCGGGCGTGTCGAGCGCGGCACGCAAGTCGGCGACAGTGGTGATCGGTGAGGGTGCCATGGCTCAAGTGTTGACGACGGTGGTGAGAGTAGGCTTCTCAGGGCGGGAGGAGGCAACTGTGAACGACCTAATTGACACCACTGAGATGTATTTGCGCACTGTCCTCGACCTCGAGGAAGAGGGCATCACGCCGCTGCGGGCGAGGATTGCCGAGCGTTTGCATCAAAGTGGCCCGACTGTAAGCCAAACGGTGGCCCGGATGGAGCGCGACGGACTTGTCCGCGTTTCCGGTGACCGGCACCTGGAGTTGACCGACGAGGGCCGCCGGCGTGCCATCTCGGTGATGCGCAAGCACCGACTCGCCGAGCTTTTGCTGGTGAACGTCATCGGGCTGGAATATGAGGCCGCGCACAGCGAGGCCTGCCGGTGGGAACACGTGATGAGCGACGCGGTCGAGCGCAAGGTGTACGAGATGCTCGGCCGGCCGAAGGTGTCGCCGTATGGGAACCGGATCCCCGGGCTGGACGAGCTGGACGAGCTCGCCACCGGCGCGGACGACGAGGAACCGGCGGTCAGCCTGGACGCGGTGCGGGATCAGAACCCGGTGGTGGTGCGGCGGATCTCCGAGCTGCTGCAGGCCGACGAGCGGATGATGGAAACCCTGCACAGTGCCGGGGTGGCGCCGGGCGCGACGATCACGGTGTCCCGGATCGACGGCGGCATGCAGGTGGTGAACGGCGAGCAGTCCGTGCAGTTGCCCCGAGAGGTGGCGAACCTGGTGTTCGTCGGAGCTGCCTGATTCTTCGTACGAGCAAAAAGAAACCGCCAGCACCGCTGGCGGTTTCTTTTGCTTCAGTTCTGTTGTCTGGCTTTCTTCTCTTCGACCGCGAGGCGTGATTTCCAGGCCCCGTACGCGAAGTAGAAGCCCAGACCGATCACCATCCAGATGATGAACCGCAGCCAGGTCACCACACTGAGGTTGAGCATCAGCCACACACAGAAAACGATCGCGAGGGTCGCGACCACCGGCACCGCCTTCACCTTGAACTTGCGCGGCAGGTCGGGCCGTTTCCTGCGCAGCACCCAAACGCCAGCCGACACCAAAATGAACGCGAACAACGTTCCGATGTTCACCATTTCCTCCAGTGCACCGATTTGCACGAAGGCGGCGAGCAGCGCGACCACCGCGCCAGTGGTGACGGTGATGTAGACCGGGGTGTTGGTTTTCCGGTTGGTTTTCCCAAAAGCGCGCGGCAGCAAGTTGTCGCGGCTCATCGCGAACAACACCCGCGACTGGCCGAGCAGCAACACCATGACCACGGTCGTCAGACCACAAAGCGCGCCGAACGAAATGATCTGCGATGTCCATTGCACGCCGTGCGCCTTGAACGCGTCAGCGAGCGGCGCGGCCGATTTCGGGTTGATCTGGCTGTATTTCTGCATACCGGTGATCACCATCGAGACCGCGCAATACAGGATCGTACAAATCACGAGTGACCCGAGAATACCGCGCGGCACGTCCCGCTGCGGATTGCGAGTCTCCTCCGCCGCGGTCGCGACCACGTCGAACCCGATGAACGCGAAGAACACCAGCGAGGCGCCAGCGAAAATACCGAACAGGCCGTACGACGTACCGATGCCGCCGAACACCGCCTGGATCAGCGTGCTGTCGAGCAAGCCGCCACCACCGGCACTCGCCGCCTGCGCGGGCGGCACGAACGGCACGTAGTTGGCGCCGTTGATGTAGAAAACGCCGGCGACGATCACCAACAACACCACGACCACCTTGATCGAGGTGATCACCAGCGACACCCGGCTGGACAGCTTCGTACCGACCGCCAGCAACGCGGTGAGCGCGGCCACCAGGATGAACGCGCCGAAGTCGACTTTCGCGTCAGAGCCGGCGAACCAGGTCGGCACCGGGATCCCGAAGCCTTGCAGTGTGTTGAGCAGATAGCTCGACCAGCCCTTGGCCACGGTGGCCGCGCCGAGCGCCAGCTCCAGCGCCAGATCCCAGCCGATGATCCAGGCGACGAACTCGCCCAGCGTCGCGTACGAATACGTGTACGCGCTGCCGGCGACCGGCACCGTCGACGCGAATTCGGCGTAACAGAGCCCGGCGAACCCACAGGCGATGGCGGCGAGGACGAAGGAAATGACGATCGCCGGACCGGACGTGGTCGCCGCCGCCCGGCCGGTGAGGATGAAGATGCCGGCCCCGATCATCACGGCGACACCGAAGACTGTCAGATCCAGCGCGCTCAAACTCTTGCGAAGCTTGGTGTCCGGCTCGTCGGTGTCCGCGATCGACTGTTCGATCGTCTTCGTGCGCAAGAGATTCATACGTTCTCCCTCACCATAGGATGTAGGTGGACGCACTATCGCAAATCCCATCCGCCGATGCACCCACAGAACGGACAAAGCGCCTTAACAACATAGCAACATTTCGTCATTTGTTGCCTTGTAGCGCTTTACCAGCGAAAACAGATCGCTCGGCGCTCGGCGCTCGGCGCTCGGCGCTCGGCGCTCGGCGAATGTAACGAAACGGCGGACAAAACGGACGGATCCGCGCAGTTTCGTTACATTCGCGGATCCCCCAACGTTCGGTGACCGAGAGTGCCGAGTTGGGCCGCCTGTCGGTGCTGAGCGTGACGATGCTGTGGTGTTGGTCGGCGAGTGCGGGACAATGTCCCGCAGTCGACGTCGAATGTGGGATTTTGTCCCGCGGTCGAGGTGATTCACGACCCACGTCCAGCGTTAACACCGCGAGTTTGACGTTTTAGTGGTGGCAATCGGCGGCGGCAGCGAAAACGTCGAGTTCGCGAAGGGCCAGCGTCCCAGCTGTGCGAGACGATCTCGACCACGTTGCCGCCACCTTCGATCCGACCTGCCGGGGCCTTCCCCCACCCCCACCCTCCCCCTCTTCGTTGCGTGACCGGCAGCAGGCGGCTCGGTGCGGCGCACGGGTTTCCGTGCGGCACGGGCCACTGTGCAGCACGGGCCGTCGCGCGGCGCGCTGCGATCGCGTCGGGCGGCGTACCGGTCGCAGGCCGGGCCGGGTGCTGCTGAGTCGGTTAGGTAGTCACTGGAGCCTCCTTGGCCGCGGCTTGGGTGCGTTTGAAGCGCAGCTCGCTGAACCATGCCTGCCGGATGGTGGCGGAGAATTCGCTGGGCGCGATGGCGCGGGCAAGGATCTCGTCGACGAGCTGGGCCATTCCGTAGTCGGGGTCCTCGGCTAGTGCTCGTTCCAGGCTGACCTTGGCCAGAGTGCCGTCTCCTTCCGCATACGCCCAGATGGCCAGCAGGGTGGCCGGGGGTGCGGCGAGCGGCGGCGGGAGGCGGTGGACGAGCTGGCGCCAGATGCTCTCGGCGGCATCCGCGAGGGGGCTGATGGTCCAACGCAGAGCGCGGTCGCGGACTGTTACCACCGCGAGAGCGGCGCCGAGCTCGCCGACCTCGGCGGCGGTCAGTTCTCGTGGGCCGTCACGGCGGGCCACCACGGCGGCTCCGAAGATCCGCTCACCGGCGTCCACCATGGCTTCGATGGTGGTGCTGGTCGCGAGGTTCGTCTGCGCTTCCCGAGCCGCCTCGTACGCCGCGCGCACCTCCACCACCTCGGCGGACGGCTGGTACGAGACCGATGCCTGCACGGCGGCCCGGTCCGGCAACACCGCACGACCGAGGGCGGCCAACTCGGCGGCATAGCCAGCCGCGGCTTCCTCATCGATCTGCCGGCCGCCGGGTGGACAGCAGGCCGCGTTGCGGCAGCTCAGCGACCTCCACCTGGCATCGTAAACATGGATCACCTCGGACACCGTGAGGCCGGCTCGCCGGGCCGCCGCGCGGGCCGCGCCGGCGGCCCGGCGCACAATCGACAACGGCAGCTCGGAGACCACCAGCAACACGACCTCGACCGCCTCGGCTTCCTTCAGGTAGGCGGCGAGGGTCGCCGCCTCCTGTCGGAAAGGCGGGCGCTGCAGATCGATCCGCGCGGTCAGCCGCACTCGGCGGCGGTCCGCGGCGAGGCCGAATCCGACCAGGCTCTCGGACGGGTGGAAACCCAGCATGTATGGCATCGCGGCGGCCATCGCGCCAGGCCCGCGGAGCCGGATGCGGGCACCTGACTCCAGGGCGCTGTCGGCGCGTTGCCCGGCGAGTGATCGCTGGCGGAAGGAATTCATGCCACCAGCATTGCGTCGCGGTGGCCGGCTGGAATGGACGCGACGCAGATCTGTGGACGAAAAGACGCACTGGGGATACCCGCGAAAATCACTTTCAATGTGCTAAGGCGCCTCCTTTCAGGGAAATCCTGTGGATAACCGCAGCGCCGCCGCACCCGAATAGGCCACAGTTCTCTACATGTCGATAAGCGATTCTCATCTGTACGAAGACCGGCCACCCCATTGGATGCCACCAGCACTGAAGTCTGCCGGGGATCTGGTCAACCGTTTGCTCGGTCCGCCGGACTGGCTCCGGTCCGGTTGTGCGGTGACCGCCATCCTCGCGGACGCCCGAATGCCGGCGCTCTGGATGGCCAGGCTCGCGCCCGCGCCGTACTGCCTCGGCGACGCCGCCACCGGCAGCCCGATCGAGCCGTTGGTCGCACAACTGGTCGCCACCCGGCCCAGGCAGCGCGCCAACAGCTGGCTGTCACTGCTGGTGGAGCGCAATTCGGTGGCTCCGGAGCGGTGTGACATCGGGTGGGTCTACGCGCTGCTCCAGGCGGCCGCCGACCATCGGTTGCGAGTCCTGGACGTGGTGGTGACCGACCCGGAGGGCAGTCGCCTGCTGTGCGCCAGCACCCCGGTGCTCACCTCGGTCCCGAACGAGCCGCGCCGGTGGCCGCTGGTACGGCACGCTGTCGATGTCGACCCGGCCACTTGTCTTTCGCGTTACCGCAAAACCAGCACCGGACAGTGGGTTGTCCCGCGCGGCTGCCCGGCCTTCGACGAATTCTGTTAGCGCGGGCGAAGGAAAATCGTCGTGACGGTCCCAGTGATCACCAACAAGACAGCCCCCAGCACAGCAGAAAGATGCAGCCCCGCAATGAAATCGCCGGCCGCGAGCGTACCGAAGACAGCCACGCCTAAAGCACCGCCGAACTGGCGGCCGGCATTGAGTACGCCCGAAGCCATCCCGGCCCGGTCGGCGTCGACCGACCCCATCAGCGCCGCGGTAAGTGCCGGTACGGCCAGCCCGCCGCCGAGGCCGAAGGGCAGCAGAACCACCACCTGCAGCCAAAACGAGCTGCCGACGTCCAATGCGAGCAGGCCCAGCATACCGGCGAACAACAGGGCCTGGCCGACCAGCATCGGGAGCCGTGGCCCGTAGCGGCCGGTCAACCGGCCAGCCAGCAGGTTGACCACGGTGATCAACGCGGTCATCGGCAGGAACATCAAACCCGTGACCAGCGACGAGAGCCCACGAAGCTGCTCGAAATACAGCGCCATCAGGAAAACCACACCATAGAAACCGAAGTTGAGTGCCATCCCGGTGGCCGTGGTGACCGTCACCGCGGCCGACCGAAAGAGCTGCGGTGGCACCATCGGATGCGCAGACCGGCTTTGCGAGACCACGAAAAACACCGCCGCAGCCACGAAAACAGCGAGTGCGACGAGACCGGCCCGGCCACCTTGAATGACCGCGTAGGTGACCGCGGCCACCGCCACCACGACGGAAATCTGCCCCGGCAGGTCGAAAGGCACACGGCGTGGCAGGGATCGGGGCATACGAGCCAAAAGAACCAGACCGACGATCCCAATCGGTACGTTCACGAAGAAAACCCACCGCCAACCGAGCGTGCTGGTGAGCAGCCCGCCAACCAGCGGACCGGCCGCCATCGCGGCACCGCCAGCCGCGGTCCAGCTGGCGATCGCCCGGGTCCGTGCCGCCGTGTCCGGGAATGCCTGTCGTACGAGCGAAAGCGACGCCGGCAGGATCGCCGCGGCCGCCGCTCCCTGCACGAAACGGGCGCCGATCAGTACGCCGAGACCGGGCGCGAGCCCACCAGCTGCCGAGGCGAGCGTGAAGGCGATGAGGCCAATCTCGACGGTCCGGCTCGCGCCAAGCCGATCGGACATCGAGCCGGCGGACAGCAACAGCGCGGCGAGCATCAGCGTGTAGCCGGTCGCCACCCACTGCAAGGCGTTGATGCCGCCGTGCAGTTCATGCCCGATCACCGGCATGGCGACGGTCACAATCTGGGTATCGAGGGTCAGCACGAAAAAACCGAGCGCGGCGACCACCAACGCCCGCACACCGGAGCGCTTTTCGACGGTGGGAATCAAAGTCTGTGCCATGACCACTATCGTTGTCGGCCCTGACCAGCCTGGACAGCGTTCTGGGTGACCATGCCATGGTCACCCGGCGCGGAATAAACTGGCGGTGACGACGGCGAAGGGAGACGAGCGCGGATGGACGGTCGGCTACGCGAGCTGGGTGCCTTCCTGCGGGATCGACGCTCCAGGTTGGAGCCCACCGCCGTCGGGCTGCCGGCCCAAGCGCGCAAGACGGCGGGCTTGCGCCGCGAGGAGCTGGCGGACCTCGCGGGCATCAGCGTCGGCTATTACGTACGGCTGGAACAGGGCCGCGGCGGGCCGCCCTCGACGAGCGTCCTGGACGCGCTGGCACGGGCTCTACGGCTGACCGAGGACGAAAAACGCACGTGCACCTGCTGGTTGACGCCGGCGTCAACCGCTACCCGACCACGCCGACCCCCGCCATGATCCAGGCTGCCGAAGAGGCAGTGGAGATGATCGCGGCACCCGCGGCCGCGTACGTCATCGACCGGGTCAGCGACGTGCTCGCCTGGAACCCGACCGCGGCCGCCCTGTTCCTCGGCCATTTTCAGCCCGGCGAAACACGCCCGAACAATATTCGGTGGGTGTTCTGCCATCCGGCCGCCCGCAGGTTGCTCACTGACTGGACGGAGGTCGCCGACGACACCGTCGCGCATCTGCGGGCCACCATCGGACACCGGCCGGACGACCCGCAGCTGCTCGATTTCGTCAGCCGGTTGCGGACCGACAGCGAAGAATTCGCCAAGCGCTGGGACCGGCGGGACGTACGACCGCGGCACAGCGGCGCGAAGGAGTTCGCCCATCCGGTCGCTGGCCGGCTTCGGCTGGCGTACCGAGTGCTGGACATCTCCGGCACCTGCCACCATCGGCTCGTCGTTTACCGCGCCACGCCTGGAAGTTCGGATCACGCGGCACTGCTTCGGCTGACCGAAACCGCGCCCACTATCGTTTGACGGATGGTTCGAGGAATATCGCGATGAGCAACGCGAAAGTGCGGAGCCGGGTGGTCGCCGCCGCCGAAACCGCGCTGGAGCGGCAGAAGTACGTGGCACCGATTGAGGTGCTGAACGCGATGGGCTGGGCTTCGGGAAACCAAATCGACGCCTGGCGCGCCGGTCGGATCGACTTCTTCACCGAGATGGTCTCCACCAGCCCCGACAAACTCGCGGCGGCGCTGGAATATCTGCGGGAATGGGCCATCGGCAAAAACCTGATCGCCACCGAGGCGTCCTATGTCGCGGCCACTCGTGACCGTCGCGAGCTGCGGTTCGTCGCCGACGGCACGGCCGACACCGACCGGATCTTCCGCGTCCATTGGAATTCCCCGGACCTCAGCGAGGCCAAGCAGGAGCAGCTGACGGCGAAACAGAACAAAGCGCCGGACCTGCTGGTGATCATGCCGCTCAAAGACTGGGAATGCGGGACCTGTACGGGCACCGGCGACCTGCTGATCATGGATGGTCCGGGGCCACTCTGCCTCACCTGCGCGGACATGGACCACCTGGCGTTCCTGCCGTCCGGCGACGCGGCGCTGACCAGGCGGGCGAAGAAAGCCAGCGTGCTGTCGGCCGTGGTCGTACGTTTCAGCCGCTCCCGCAAGCGGTACGAACGCCAGGGCATCCTGGTCGAGGAGCCGGCGTTGGAAGCCGCCGAGGAACAATGCCTCGCCGACGAGGACGCGCGTGAGCGCCGCCGCGAACGCGACCGAGTGCGCCGCGTCGGCCAGGACGTGGAGTTCCAGGCGAAGTTCGCCGCCGAGATCGGCCGGCTCTTCCCAGGATGCCCTGCGCCCCGCGCCGACGCCATCGCCCTGCACGCCGGCACTCGCGGCAGCGGCCGGGTCGGCCGCAGCGCGGCCGGACGGGCACTGGGCCACCAGGCGATCACGCTGGCCGTCATCGCGTCCGTACGTCACGAGAACACCGACTACGACACGTTGCTGATGGCCGGCGTCCCACGAGAAGACGCCCGCGACCGCATCCGCGACACCATCGACCAGGTCCTGGATCGCTGGCGTCAGCCGCCTTCGGCCCAATAGCGGTTCACACGCTCCATCGCCTGCTCCAGCGTCATCTGGGCGATCTCTCGCTCGTCCACGCCCGCCCTGTGCACCAGCAGGTGCACCAGCTCCGCCGGCAACGCCTGCGCCGGCGGCTTGGGCATGCCACGATCCGGTCTTGCGCCGTCCCGCGCACACGCCCAGAACTGCGTCTCATCGACGTGCAGCTGGTCGCGCAGAATGTGCCCCCACAGGCTCGGCCCATACGCGCTGCGATCCGGCGGGTGTGAAATGCGCGTACGCAGCACCCGCCCGTCCGGAAGATCCAGCTCGTACGTCACGTGATGCGTTCCGGCCCGCCCGCGCGCGTCCCGGATCCGCCGCCACCCTTCGGTTCGGCAGGACCGCTCATGGTCCGCCCGACTCGGCGTCGGCCAGCTGGTCACGATGACGCGGACACCAGCCAGTCCCGTAGCTGCTGGTCGTCACTGAGGCTGATCAGCTGCACCAAACCCCAGTTTTCCCGGTGGTTGGCGACGTCCAGGAGATGGTCCTGCCAATCGTCCGCATACTCACGCAGAGAGTCGACCATCTCCATGATCGCTTCATCGAAGGTGCCGCCATCAGCCGCCACCGGCACGCCCGGCAGGAACACCGACCAGCCATCCGCCTCCGCCACGACCTGGGCACGAGCGGGCACCACGGACACCAGGAAATGCTGCATCCGCCCCGCATCAACCACCGCCGCCAGCGCGGACTCACGCCGCACCGTCGCCGGCCGCCCCCGCTCGGCGGCGTCCAACAGGTCCTTCAAATGCGACCGCGCATCCGAGTAGCTGTCGTAGTGAATCGCGTTCACCGTGGCGCCTCCAGGATTCGGTGAACCCCAAGCCTGCACCACATCACTACGTACGTCAAGTACGTGACGTACTTACGTTGCGCCGCCTCGCGGATCGCCGCGAGCACGGACCACTGTCGGCGAGTATTTCGCCGCCTGATTTTAACGCTAAACTTGGCAGTTTTGCATGTTTCTTTGGAAAGCTCCACCCTTCCGGCATGTCTTCTCAAAGATCGCGGAAACTTCCCTTGGTTGGGCGTACGCGCATTGCACTGCCAACGGCCGGCGGCTACATTTCGCGCTGTCTCCATCCCGGCACGCCGCCGGCGGGCTCGGGCTCAGCACAGCACCTCGACAAAGAGAGCTGGTGGCATGGTGGCAACAATCAAGGAACGGATCGGGCGGCTGAGCGATCGGATGCTCGAACGCGTCGTTCCCCGGATGACCGCCGACGCGGTGGTGTGCACGCGACGCAAGTGCGGCTGCGGCTTTGGCACGCACATGTATCTCGTCCAGGCGTACGAGCTGTGGGACGAACTGCACGACACCCGCTGCGGGGATTGTCAGCTCAGTGAGGACCGGTGTTAGTTGTACGGTCCTAGCCGCGATACCTCATCGCGTGCGCCAGACGCGCGCGATGAGGTGTCGCGGCCAAACGTTCGACTGACGGTCGGGGTCGTACCGGCCTTCGGCGTCAGCGCTACCAGCCGCTTGTCCCACTCCGGCATCTTCTGACGAGGCGGAACTAATGGCCGTATTGATCGCGATCGGGATCCTGGTCGGTGCGTTGTGCCTGCTCGACTTGGTGTTGACCTTTGGGGTGATCCGGAGGCTGCGAGAGCACACCGAGACGCTCGAGCGCCTCGTCAGCGAGAACGGCGGCACTGCGAAAGCTCCTGTCGTCGGCCAGCCGGTCCGGGAGTTCACGGCGTCCACAGTGGACGGTGAGCCGATATCGTTCGTGGGTACGACGGCCGTGGTTTTCGTCTCCCCTGAATGCGAAACCTGTCGTACGGACCTGCCTGACCTGGTGGCGTGGGCCGGTGCGCGAAACCGCGAGCGAGTCCTTGTCGTGGTCGATACCACCTTTTCCGACGGCGCCGATTTCACCGCGGCGCTGGAAAAGGTCACCAGAGTTGCGCTGGATCGCTCTTCCTCGGGGGTACGCGAGGCGTTTGACGTACAAGCGTTTCCAATGTCCTGTGTGGTCGTGGATGGCACGGTCACCTCGGTCGCGTCGAACTTCTCCCGGCTGCCGGCCTTGGTGTGAGAACCGCGTTCCGGGTGACCGGTCTGGTCTGGCGGTCGGCTCCCTGGCACCTCGTGGCCTATGTCGTGTTGACCGCCCTCGGCGGGCTTACCTCGGTGGTCGTGGCATGGTTGACCAAGCTGGCGCTGGACCGACTGGTGTCCCCAGGCCCGGTTGGCCTGCTGCTCGCACTGGCGACCGGCATCGCGGTCTGGGGACTGGTTGGCGCGCTCAACCCGCAGTTCGGCCAGTATTTACGCGCGGAGCTGGATCGCCGCGCGGGGCTGCGCGCCAAGGACACGCTTTTCGCGGCCGTGGAACGTTTCACCGGCCTGTCACGATTCGAGGATCCAGAGTTTCTGGACCGCTTGCGGCTGGCCGAACAGAGCGCGACGAGCCCGGGTCAGCTGATCGACTCGGTACTCGTGGTCGGGCGCGGCGGTGTGACGCTGATCGGTTTTGTCGGCGCGCTCGCGATCATCAGCCCGTGGTTCACCTTCGTCGTACTGGCCGCGGCCGCACCCGCTCTCCTGGTCGAACTGCGATTGGCCAAGCAGCGTACCGAAATGATACTGACGCTCACGCCGATCCAGCGACGCGAGCTGTTCTACGCGAGCATGCTGAGCATGGCCTCCGCGGCCAAGGAAATCCGACTGTTCGGGCTCGGCCCGCTGTTGCGCGGACGGATGATCACCGAAGCCCGACGCGGCAACGCCACCAGTCGCGACATGGACCGGAAAGAGCTGGTCCACCACGGCGGGTTGATCGCGCTCGCCGGTACGATCGCCGGCACCGGTCTGGTGTGGGCCCTGATGGCCGCCGGCGCAGGGGAGCTCACGGTCGGCGATGTCTCGCTGTTTGTCGCGGCGACCGCGGCTGTACAGTCCGCCACCAGCGCAATGGTCAGCGCCGCCGCCCGGGTGCGCCAGCAGGTTTTGCTGTTCGAGCATTTCGACGCGGTGATATCGGCAGGGCCGGACTTGCCAGAGCCGTCCCAACCGGGCGAGATTTCGGCGTTGCGCAAGGGAATTGAGCTGCGAGACGTCTGGTTTCGCTATTCCGACGCACATCCCTGGGTGCTGCGCGGCGTGAATCTTTTCCTGCCGCACCAGTCGACCGTCGCGCTGGTGGGTCGCAACGGCGGCGGCAAAAGCACGATCGTGAAGCTGCTGTGCCGCTTCTACGATCCGACTCGAGGCGAGATCCGGTGGGACGGAGTCGATATCCGGGATATCCCGGTCGGCGAGTTGCGCACCCGGATGGGGGCCGTTTTTCAGGACTTCGTGGCGTACGACTTCAGCGCGAGCGACAATATCGCGATCGGCGACCTGTCGGCGATCGCCGATCCCGACCGCATCGAACTCGCGGCTCGACGGGCCGGTGTGCACGACGCGATCGCGGCCTTGCCACGCGGCTACGACACGTTGTTGACCAGGGCTTTTCGCAGCCAGTCCGATGTGGACAGGGACCCCGGTGTGGTGCTCTCCGGCGGCCAGTGGCAGCGGGTCGCGTTGGCCAGAGCATTTCTGCGCGAGGACCGCGACCTGGTGATCCTGGACGAGCCGAGCGCGGGTCTGGACGCTGAGGCCGAGCACGAGGTGCACTCGCGGCTGCGGGAGATCCGAGCGGGTCGTACGAGCCTGCTGATTTCCCATCGGCTCGGTACGATCCGCGGCGCCGACCACATCGCCGTCCTCGTCGACGGTCTGATCGCCGAGCAGGGCACGCACTGCGAACTGTTGGCCGCCGATGGCGACTATGCGCGGTTGTTCAACCTGCAGGCCGAAGGTTATCTGGCGGTGACGTCATGATCGCGGCAGCTGCGCTGCTCGTGTTGATCATTGGCGGAGTTTTCTGGTTGCGCGGTCAATACTCGGTGATCACCGTGCGCGGCGAAAGCATGAGCCCCGCGTACGAGCACGGCGATCGCCTGCTGTTACGGCGAAAGAGCGCGATCGGCGTCGGACAGGTCGTGGTCTTCGCCGATCAGAGATCGGCCGGCCCACCGCACTGGATCCTCAAACGCGTCGCCGCCGTGCCCGGCGATCCGGTCCCCCAGGAAACGCAACACCACATCCACGAGGAACACGTGCCACCGGCACAGCTGGTCGTACTCGGCGACAACGCCAGCCACTCCACCGACTCCCGACACTTCGGCTACGTAGCAACAAACCGAATCCTCGGCGTCGTACTAAGGCACCTCTAAATACACGCAGGTGGTGGGGTGATTCCGCGGAATCACCCCACCACCTGCGGCCGAAACTCAACCACCGCCGCGTCGGCCGTCAGGCCGACCGACTGCCGGCGCCGGGGTGCCCGCTCTTTGGACACCCCGTCGACGGCAAGTCGATGCGCGCGGCAGGCACTGCCGCCATCAGCTCAGCTGCAGCCGCTTGTCGAACCGCAGCCTTCACACACGAAGCAGGAGCCGGCGGGGCGCATTTTCGTCCCGCAGGTCATGCACAGTGGCGCGTCGGCGGACTTTCCTTGGACGACCTCCAAAAGCTCGGCGGTCGACCCGACGCTGCGGGGCGCTTCCTGAATCGCACCGACTGGGGCGCTGACCGGAGCGGACTGGGCGAGTCCCTCCAAGTCGACGTCGGTGTCCGCGACCGGAGCCGCGGCGGTGCTGGCAGCATCCAACTGCTGCGTACGCTCGGCGGCCGTGAAGATGCTCAGGTCGGCACGCTTGTCGTACGGCAGGTAGTCCAGCGCCAGCCGGCGGAAGATGTAGTCCATCACCGAGTTGGCGATCCGGATGTCCGGGTCGTCGGTCATGCCGGCCGGCTCGAACCGCATGTTGGTGAACTTCTCAACGAAAGTCTCCAACGGTACGCCGTACTGGATGGCCACCGAAATCGCCACCGAGAAGGCGTCCAGCACTCCGGCGAGCGTCGATCCCTGCTTGCCCAGCTTGAGGAAAACCTCGCCGAGACCGTTGTCCGGATACGACGACGAGGTCATATAACCCTCGGCGCCACCGACCGAGAAGGAGATCGTCTGCGACGAACGCTTCTTCGGCAGCCGCTTGCGCACGGCCCGGTGCTCGGACGACTCCTCGACAACCACCGGCGCCTCGGCCTTTTTGGCCTTGGCATCGGACAACGGCTGCCCGACCTTGCAGTTGTCACGGTAGATCGCCAGCGCCTTGATGCCGAGTTTCCAGCCCTGGAAGTAAATGTTCTCGATTTCCGCAACGGTGGCCGTCTCCGGCATGTTCACCGTTTTGGAAATGGCGCCGGAAATGAACGGCTGCACGGCCGCCATCATCCGCACGTGACCCATCGGCGAGATGGCCCGCTTTCCCACCGCGCAGTCGAAAATCTCGTAATGCTCGGTGCGCAGACCGGGCGCGTCGACGACGTGACCGTTCTCCGCCACATATTCGACGATGGCCTCGATCGACTCCTGTTGGTAGCCGAGCACCTCCAGGGCCCGCTGCAGTGTCTGGTTGACGATCTGCATCGAGCCGCCAGTGGAGAGTTTCTTGAACTTCACCAACGAGAAGTCGGGCTCCACGCCGGTGGTGTCGCAATCCATCATGAAGCCGATGGTGCCGGTCGGCGCGAGCACGCTGGCCTGCGCGTTGCGCCAGCCGTTGACCGCACCGACCTTCAGGCCCTGCTGCCATTGGCGGGTGGCCTCGCGCAGGATCTGGGTGTCGTCACCGCCAAAGGGCCGAACCGCGTCGTTGGCCGCCGCGTGCTTGCGCATGACGCGCTGGTGACCCTCCGCGTTGCGGGCATATCCGTTGTACGGCCCGACAATCCCGGCGAGCTCGGCTGAGCGCCGGTACGCCGTACCGGTCATCAGCGACGTGATGGCGGCGGCCAGCGCGCGACCGCCGTCGGACTCGTAGCCGTGCGCGGTGGCCATCAAAAGCGCGCCGAGGTTCGCATAGCCGATGCCGAGCTGGCGGTAGTCGCGGGTGGTCTCACCAATCGCCTCGGTCGGGAAATCCGCGAAGCAGATGGAAATATCCATCGCGGTGATGACGAACTCGACCGCCCGTACGAACCGCTGGGTGTCGAAAGTCCCGTCACTCTGCAGGAATTTCATCAGGTTCAGCGACGCCAGGTTGCACGACGAGTTGTCCAGGCTCATATATTCCGAGCACGGGTTGGACGCGGTGATCCGACCGGTCTCGGGGTTGGTGTGCCAGTCGTTGATGGTGTCGTCGTACTGGATGCCCGGGTCGGCGCATTCCCACGCGGCCTTCGCCATCTTGGCGAACAGACCCTTCGCGTCGATTTTCTCGATCACCCGGCCGTCCGTACGGGCGCGCAGGGCGAAGTCGCCACTGTCCTGGACGGCCGTCATGAACTCGTCCGACACCCGGACCGAGTTGTTGGCATTCTGGTACTGGACGCTGGTGATGTCCCGGCCACCGAGCTCCATGTCGAAGCCGGCGTCCCGCAGCGCGCGGATCTTGTCCTCCTCGCGCGCCTTGGTGTCGATGAACTCCTCGATGTCCGGGTGGTCCACGTCCAGGACGACCATCTTGGCCGCCCGGCGGGTCGCGCCACCGGACTTGATGGTGCCGGCACTCGCGTCCGCCCCGCGCATGAACGACACCGGGCCCGACGCGGTGCCGCCGGAAGAGAGCAGCTCCTTGGACGAGCGGATCCGGGACAGGTTCAGGCCGGCGCCAGAGCCGCCCTTGAAGATCCGGCCCTCTTCCTTGTACCAGTTCAGGATCGACTCCATCGAGTCGTCCACAGCCAGGATGAAACAGTTGTGGACACGAAGGCCAGCAGAGAGATACTCGCCGCTCTCGGTCTGGATGTCGTAGACATCCAACACTCCGCGATCTTCGATTCGGGCGATCTCCAGCCGCTTCGTCTCTCTCGCCGGCAGACCGGGCAGGTCGAAGCTACGCTCCAGTTTGCCGGCCTTGACCGGGTCGATGAAGCCGATCTCGTCGGCGAAGGTCCGCCGGTCGCCGGCTGACTGGATGCCGAGGTGCCAGATTCCGCCGCCGCGCCCCGGCCGCTCGTCTTTCTTGAAGCTCACCCGGGCGAAGATGCCAAACCTGCCCAGCAGCGCCTGCAAACCGCGAATGAGCTGCTCGCCGACCATGTCGACGCCGACCAGCGTGGAGCGCTCCCGAGCCGACACATAGCCCTCGGCCTGGAAGACGCTCCGCAGATATGCCGCGACAACCGGCAGCGGCGCCGTGTAGAGATGCGGCGGCACCTCCATCGCCGGGCCGCGCACCAACAGCTGCCAGCGTTCGACAAAGGACCGCAGAGACTCGCCGTAAAGGCGGAGGCGCCGGCAGTCGATCACCTTGTCCTGAGTTTCGACCTTCTGCTCGTGGCTGTGCACGTCGGGGAAGAGGCGGCGGACGGCATCGGCCACCCAGGCACGCTCCGCATCGGTGACAGTCATTGCCTCGATGGTGAGCGACCGGTTGGTGCCGGTGGCGTACTGGCCGACGAATCCGTCAGACTGCAGCCAGCCGGCCAGCGCTGCCTCGGCGATTTCCCGCGGGTCGATCTCGGCCTCGCCGTACGAGTCGCGCCGGTGCCATTCAAGCTGGTCACCGGGCTGGAGGGTGCCGGCTTGGACAAACCGTCCGGTGCCCTCGCCAGTGCTCTTCCACACCAGGTGGTCCGCAGTGACGTCCAGCGCGTGGCCGGCCTTGGTGTGGATGCGCAGAACTGACTTCCGACCATTTGCCTTCACCGCGAGGACGCGGGTCACGCCGTGCGCGTCGAACACCTTGGCGCCGATCGCCTGATCGTCGACCAAGCGGCCAATCGGGATCAGGCCGGCTGGTGAACTGACCAGCGCGTCGTACGGCTGGCAGGCGCTGACCTGCTGAGGCGACGGCGTACCGACGTTGAACCACACCGGCGAGTTGAAGCTGAACACCTGGTGCAGCAACATCCAGGTCAGCTCGTGTTCGAAGATCTCCGCGTCCGCGTCGGTGGCGAAGTAGCCGTGCTCGCGGCCGGCCTTACCGTACGTGAGCACCACCCGGTCGATCAGCTGGCGCAGGCTCGACTCCCGCTGCGGGGTCCCCACCGCGCCGCGGAAATACTTGCTGGTCACGATGTTGACGGCGTTGAACGACCACGCGTCAGGGAACTCCACCCCGCGCTGCTCGAAGTTGATCGAGCCGTCTCGCCAGTTCGTCATCACGACGTCCCGGCGCTCCCACGTGACCTCGTCGTACGGATGCACGCCGGCGCTCGTGTAGAGGCGCTCGATCTTCAGACCCTTCGAACGTTTGCGTTCGGTCGTACCGGCCTTGCCGGCGCCCCCCTTCCGATCCGCCGGTCCCTCGCTGGTCCCCCCAGCTGTCGAGGTTTCGACCGTCTCGGTCATGACGTTCCCCCCTGCCTTTCTACGCTGGAATCTGCCCCGAACGCCGATCTGACGGCCCACCGCTCCCCGCTGTGCGCCCTGGCCGCCGCCGGCTCCACTTATGTCCCCACGTGCTCTGTCCCCATCCACCGCGGTCATCTGGTCGCTCCCGCGCTGTCCGCGTCCGGCTGCCGCGGCGACGGCGCGCCGACGGCGTGGTCGCCGCGCTTCTGGCTCCGGTCGGTCCGCAGCGCGGCGATCTCGGACTCGAAGTCGTCGAGCGAGTCGAACCCGCGGTAAACGCTCGCGAAGCGCAAATAGGCCACCTCATCGAGCTCACGGAGCGGGCCCAGGATCGCCAGCCCCACGTCGTGCGATCCGATCTCGGCGCTGCCGGTGGCCCGTACCGAGTCCTCGACCCGCTGCGCCAACAGCGCCAACGCGTCGTCATCCACCGGCCGGCCCTGGCACGCCCGCCGGACCCCGTTGATGATCTTGTTCCGGCTGAACGGCTCGCTCGCGCCACTGCGCTTCACCACCGCCAGCACAGCCTCTTCGACCGTCGTGAACCGCCGACCGCACTCCTGGCACGAACGCCGGCGACGGATCGCCGCGCCCTCGTCGGCCTCCCGCGAGTCGACCACTCGCGACTCCGGATGCCGACAGTACGGACACCGCACGGCTACCTCCCCCACTCCTCTACCTACCCCGCTTCAGCGCCGCCCAACCCCGTCCTGTGGAGCAATGTGTGGACAGGTTGTGCAGAAGCTGTGCACGAGGTGTATGTAACCCTCCACTAGCTGTGGATGACTTACACGCATGTAACTACTAGATGTTGGGTTTGAAGGCTATGCCGAGACCGCCGCAACCGCAAGTGGTGACACGCGCAACACACCGGACATTCCAGACATCCACTTTTCCCGCCGCTCCCCCAGTCGCCCCGCCGCCCGCATGCCCCACAATCAGCGCTCCACATCCCCCGACCCGACCGCCCGCGACGCCGATGTACCGCTACATTTTGTTGATCTTGGTTAGTTGGCCCGCACGAATCGGACAAATCGACAAAATGTCCACTTCGTACGGGCTAACTAACCAAGATCAACATCGAGCGTCCCGGCAGGCGGGACTGGGACGCCTCGGTAGGCACATCAGCCCCACCGGCAACGGGTCCAGCGTCGAGCGCGGCACAAAACCTCACACTCGACGTCGACCGCAGGACAAAGTCCCGCATTCGACGAAAATCCAGCCGAGGGTGACGTTGTAGGCGGTGGAATGCCCTGGTTTGTCACCTCTACAACGTCACCCTCGCGAAGGGCCAACCATCCCAACGGAACAAACGGGGCACTGAACCAGCCCAACCCACCGCGCCCGTACGAAACGACACCCAACTCACCAAGTGAGCAGCGCGGGATCTACCTCTCCTCAGAGGCAACCGCCGCCCGTGACCTTCGAGCCAAACCAGCCAAAAACTAAGCAGAACGAGGCGGTAGGACCAGGCGATACCCAGCCCACACCGTCAACCCGGACAGCCCGTTGAGCCGCTGGATATCGCGAATCACCGACGACGGGTCGCGGCTCGGGTCATATCGCACGGCGATCGACCACAGGGACTGGCCGGGCTGGACCACAACGCTCGCCGGTGCGCTGGACGGGTTCTCCTGGGCGGCCATCGCGCGGGCCGACCAGAAGGCGGCGCCGGCGGCCAGCAGCACCAGGGCGATCACCAGCACGGCCCGGCCGCGCCGGGTCAGCCGCAGGCCCGGGTGCCGCCCAGTGCGTCGGCCGTGCTGCCCGACGATCACCCGGCGGCCCTTGCCGGCCGGGTGCCGCCACATCGCCTGCTCCCGCACCCGCGGGTCGAGCTCGGGCACGACCTGTTCCAGGGGCTGCGTCGAGAACCGCCCCGGAAACAGCTCGATCACCGGAGCCAACGCCTCGCTGGTCATCGTCATCGGATCCTCCGTCACCCTCGCGACGCTTCGGTGATCGAGCGCACGCAGGCCGGCTCGGATCGCCGTGAGCTCCGTTGTCGCCATCTCCGTCATGCCGTCTCACTCCACTCAGCCAGACCGTGAACCCGAACGCGCGTTCGATAGAACAGCTGTTCGGGTTTGTCTACCAGGAGGGTGCGACAAAATCGAGTGCCGCCCGGCGTGTCTTCGAACAGATGTTTGAAATTGTCGGTACGGGTGGCTAGCGTCGGGTCCGCCGGTAGCCATCGAGCCGGTGGCCCGCAGCTGTGGGCGCCGCCGCGGGCACCGCGGGTGAGCGCTCACCGGCGGCGGCGATGACCGGTCGATGGCGGTGAGTCGGCGTGAGTCGGCTATTGACGAGCGTGGGAGGACACGGTGTCGAACGAGACACGGGCCGCTGGTAAGACAGGACGCGCCAGCAAGGGGTCCAAGGGGCCGGCCAAGACCGCGAAGGTGTCCGACGACAGTGTCCAGCCGCAGGCGAAGGCCGCGAGCACCGAGAACAAGGTCAGCACCTTCCCGGACGGCCCGCCGGACCCGGCCGGCCTGACGCAGCGGCAGAACCGCATCCTCGCGGTGATCCGCGACTCGGTGGAGCGCCGCGGCTATCCGCCCAGCGTCCGGGAGATCGGTGACGCGGTCGGCCTGGCCTCACCGTCCAGCGTCGCGCACCAGCTGTCCGCGCTGCAGCGCAAGGGCTTCCTGCGCCGCGACCCGAACCGGCCGCGCGCGGTGGACGTGCGAAGCCCGCACCGGCTCGGCGCGGTGGCCAGCGCCGACGGCACCGCGGAGGTCACCGAGCGGCCCACCCCGACCTATGTGCCGGTGCTCGGCCGGATCGCGGCCGGCGGCCCGATCCTGGCCGAACAGGCCGTCGAGGACATCTTCCCGCTGCCCCGCGAGATCGTCGGCGACGGCGAACTGTTCCTGCTGAAGGTGGCCGGTGACTCGATGATCGAGGCGGCCATCTGCGACGGCGACTGGGTGGTGGTCCGGCAGCAGCCGGTGGCCGAGAACGGCGACGTGGTGGCCGCGATGATCGACGGCGAGGCCACCGTCAAGACGTTCCGCCGCCGCGAGGGCCACGTCTGGCTGATCCCGCACAACCCTGCGTATGAGCCGATCCCCGGCGACGACGCGACCATCCTCGGCCGAGTCGTCACGGTGCTGCGCCGGCTCTGACGCCGGTACGACCGACCCGCCGCCACCACCGGGGCGGGTCGGTTCTCACGAGGGCGCGGCCGGCAGCGACACGGTGACGTCCAGACCGCCGGTGGGACGCGGGCTGGCCTGGACGGTGCCGTCGTGCGCGTGTGCGATCGACTCCACAATGGACAGTCCAAGACCGCTGCCGGCCGCGATCGTCCGACCGTCGCCACGCTGGAACGGCTGGAAAAGCCTGCCCACCAGCTCGTCCGGCACATTCGGGCCGCTGTTGCTGACGACCAGGCCGTCGTCCTGGCTGGTACGAATGGCGACGTGCCCGCCGTCCACGTTGTGCCGGATCGCGTTCCCAACCAGGTTGTCCACGAGCTGATCCAACAGCGCCGGGTCGCCAGCCACCCAACAGTCGTCCAGGCTCGCTTCGATCTCGACCCCACGCGCCGCCGCGGCCGCCGTGTGTACGGAGATCCGGCGATCAACGGCCTTGGTCAGGTCGACCGGCTCGCGGTGGTCCAGCCCGCGGTCGCTGCGGGCCAGCACCAGCAGGCTGTCCAGCAGGTGCTCGATCCGCCGGTTCGCTTCCAGCAGGCTTTCCCTGGTCTTCACCAGCTGCCGTGGGGTCGGATCGGCCAGCCCGACCTGGATCGCCGTTCGCTGCACGGCCACCGGCGTACGCAACTCGTGTGAGGCGTTCGCGACGAACCTGCGCTGGCTCTCGAAGGACCGTTCCAGCCGTTCCAGCATCGCGTCGAAAGTGTCCGCCAACTCCGTCAGCTCGTCTTTCGGGCCACCCATCTCGATCCGCTCATGCAGGCTCTGCGACGACAGCCGGCGGGCCAACGCACTGATCTCGTGCACGGGCCGCAGAACCCGCCCAGACAACCACCAGATCATGACCAGCGACAGGATCGTCATGATCAGCAACGACAACCCGGAGGTCAGCAACAGCTTCGTCAGCACAGTCTGCCCGGACGCCTCCGCAACGTGGGCCAGCGCGATCCCGTGGGCGGCCGGCACTGCCGGGTAGGTCGGATAAGTCGGTTGATAGCCCGTGTAGTCTCCGGGCGTTGCCTTGACAGCCGCCACCATGATCGTGTCGCTCAGCTGGTGAACCAGGTTGGCTTGGACGAGGAAATAGATGGCGGCGATCAGTGCGATGCCGCCGGCGACATAAAGGGCCCCGAAGGCCAGGACCAGCCGAGCACGCGCGGTCATCGGCACTCTCCTTTTCGTGACTGCTCCGATGCTGTCATGTCCGATGTTTCACTAACGTTCCCATCTATCGAAACGTCGCTGTAACGCCATCGCGACTAGAAATCCCAACATGAAGATCATTCGGATTTCCACTCTCGTCGTCCTGTCCGTCGCGGTGGTCACACTCTCGGCCTGCGGCGGCGGATCCAAGACGCCGGTGGCCTCGGTCGGCACTCCCAGCGCGAACGCGACCGGTAACAGCGGCAACGACGTGCCCACCGACGCTTATCAGCGGGCCTTGAAGTTCTCCGGCTGCATGCGCGCGCATGGTGTCGATATGCCCGACCCGGACCCGAAAATGCCGGCCGGCGCGACCCAGGCGATCCCGGCCGGCGAGGACGGCGACAAGACCACCAAGGCCTACGAGGCGTGCCAGAAGTACGCGCCGCCGCCACCGCCGAGCGGGCCCGGCACGATGAGCGATCCGCAGGTGCGGTTGAAGTTCAACAAGTGCTTGCGTGCCCACGGCATCAAGGTCTCCGACGACCCACGTGAAGGCACCACCATCGACGAGAAGGACGCGCCAACTTTCCAGAAATGTGAGAAAGAAGCGACCGGCAAATGACGACGCGCAGAAATGTCATTTTCGCGGCCCTCGGAACGGTGGTCGCCGCCGGCGCTGGCGGTGCCGTGCTGATCGCCACCCGGGACCAAGGGGCCAGCGCGGCCAACAACCAGCCGCTGGCGGCGCCGACCACGGCGGTGACCAGGCAGGATCTCGTACGACAGGACAGCGTGGCCGGAACCTTGGGCTACGGCGGCGGATTCACCGTGTCCGCGGCCGGCGCTGGGATCATCACCTGGTTACCTTCGGTGGGCAAGGTGATTGGCCAGGGCGAAACGGTTTATCGGGTGAATAACCAGCCGGTCCCGTTGCTGCGCGGATCCACCCCGTTCTGGCGGCCCCTCGCGGCCGGCATGAGCGACGGCGTGGACGTGAAGGAGCTGGAACAGAACCTGTCCGACCTCGGATATTTCCACCGTACGCCGAACAAGGAATTCACCGACGCCACCACGACCGCAGTCAAGAAGTGGCAGAAATCCTTGGCTGTCCCGGAAACCGGTCGGATCGATCCGGCGTCGGTGGTGTTGCAGTCCGGCGACCTGAGGGTGACCGGGGTCAGTGGCGTGTTGGGCCAGCCCGCGCAGGGAAAAATCCTCGACGCCTCCGGGACACAGCGGGTGGTGACCGTGAAAATGCCGGTGGACAAGCAAAGTGAGGCGCAGGCTGGCGGTGCGGTGACGGTGACCATGCCGGACGGCAGCAATGTCCCGGGAAAGATCTCCTCGGTCGGTGCGATCGCGACGACTCCGTCACCCAATGGTCCGGACTCCAACTCAGGGCCTACTGTCGCGGTGACGATCACCCTGGGCGCAGGTGGGACAGTGCTGGACCAAGCACCCGTACAGGTGCTGTTTGTCGCCGAACACAAGGAAAAGGTGCTGACCGTGCCGGTGTCTGCGTTGCTCGCGCTGGCCGAGGGCGGGTACGCCGTCCAGCAGGTGACGCCGGCTGGCCGGCGACTGGTCCCAGTCACCACCGGCATGTACGCCGGCGACCGGGTGGAGGTCTCCGGCGCCGGGGTGACCGAGGGCATGAAGATCACGGTGGCCGCCGAATGACACCGGTGATCGAGCTTTCCGGGGTCAGCAAAACATATCCCGGCGACGTACGCGCACTGCGTTCGGTTTCTTTGCGCATCCAGTCCGGAGAACTGCTCGCCGTGGTCGGACCATCGGGCTCCGGCAAGTCAACATTGCTGCAGATGATGGGCACGCTGGACCATCCGACCGAGGGTGTCGTACGCGTCAACGGCCACGATGTCGCGCACCTGCCGGACCGGCAGTTGTCGGCCGTACGAGCGCACTGGGTCGGTTTCGTGTTCCAGCGGTTCTTCCTCACGTCGTATTTGTCGGCGGTGGAAAACGTCGCCGCTGGCTTGCTGTATCAGGGAATCCGGCCCGCTGAGCGACGCAGAAGGGCGACCGAGGCGCTGCACCGGGTGGGCCTGGGCCACCGGCTCACGCACCGGCCGCGGGAACTGTCCGGCGGCGAGAACCAGCGGGTCGCGATCGCCCGCGCGCTCGCCGGCGAGCCGTCGATCCTGCTCGCGGACGAGCCGACCGGCGCGCTCGACTCCGCGTCCGGTCGCGGTGTCCTCGGACTTTTCCATGACCTGAACGCGGAAGGGGCCACCATCGCGGTCATCACCCATGACCACGCCATCGCGCAGGAGATGCCTCGTACAGTCGCGATCCTGGACGGCGAAGTGCGGCACGACAGCGGGAGGCGGCAGTGACCGACATGCCAGGCCGTGCCCTGCGGACGGCGACCAGCCACAGCGTGACCGAGATTCCGGGCAGGGCCCGGCAAGCACCCGTCGATCTCATCCGGGCCGGGCTCGCCGGCCTGGTCGGGCGGCCCACCCGCGCCATCCTTTCCGCGCTGGGCATCGGGATCGGGGTGGCCGCGATGGTCGCGGTGCTCGGCATCAGCACCGCGAGCCACGCCAAACTCAACGACCAGCTCAAACAACTCGGCACCAACCTGCTGACCGTCGGCCCCGGCAAGGACATTTTCGGTGGCAACGCCAAACTGCCCAAGGACGCGGTCGGCATGGTCCAGCGGATCGGTCCCGTCCAGACCGCCAGTGCGATTGGCAACGTGGAAAACGCGAATGTCTACCGCAACGACAAAATCAACCGGCTGGCGAGCGGGAACATCAAGGTCACCGCGGTCAAACTCAACCTGCTCGGCACTATTTCCGGTCATCTCGCCAAAGGCGTCTGGCTGAACCCGGCCACCGCGCATTTCCCGGCCGTCGTGCTGGGCGCTCAAGCGGCCCGTCAGCTCGGCATCGACGCTCCGGGTGTGCAGGTCTACCTCGGCGGCAAATGGTTCACCGTGGTGGGCATTCTCGCGCCGATCACGCTGGCGCCGGACCTGGACTGGGCCGCGATGGTCGGCTGGGACATCGCCGGCAGCGCGCTGGGGTTCGACGGCCACCCCACGACCGTGTACGAGCGCAGCGACAACGACTCGGTGGCGGACGTACGCAACGTCCTCGCGCAGAGCGTCAACCCGGAAAATCCCAGTCAGGTCACGGTGAGTAGGCCGTCGGACGCGCTCGCCGCCCAGTTGTCGGCGGACGCGACCTTCGTCCAGCTCTTCCTTGGGCTGGGTGCGATCGCGCTACTGGTGGGTGGTGTCGGGGTGGCCAACACGATGGTGATCTCGGTGCTGGAGAGAACCCCGGAAATCGGCCTGCGAAGGGCGCTGGGCGCGCGGCGAGGGCAGATCCGTACCCAATTCCTCACCGAGGCGATTCTGCTTTCCGGACTCGGCGGGGTGTTCGGCATCGTGCTTGGCCTCGGGGTCAGCACTTGCTACGCGCTGATCAGCCACTGGCCGCCGCAACTGCCGTGGCCGGCGCTGGGTCTCGGGCTGGGCGCGGCGGTGGCAGCCGGGGCCATCGCCGGCTGGTTTCCGGCGGCCCGGGCCGCCAAACTCGCGCCGAGCACGGTTTTGGCGGCCGGACAATAGTTGTCCCTTATTGGACTCTTAAAAATCCTTGCACACTGTTCGTCCTGGACAAAGGTGGCCGTAAAGTCGCCCGCAGTCGCCGACGACCAGTAGAGGATGGGCCCAGAGTGACTCAGCACCGTCGTACGACCAGCGCGCTGGCCGGGTTGGCCGCCACCGTGGTGGCCCTGAGCCTGGCCGGCGCGCCGGCCAGCGCCGCACCGCCGCCGAGCCCGGCCGCCACCCAAACGCAGCAAAAGGCGCATCTCAGTCAGCTCGCGCACCAGGTCGGCCAGGGCGCCACCCCGGCCGACCGCGCGAGGCTGATGAGCCAAGCGGCCAGTCAGCTGCCGCGGGAGGTCAAGGCGTACGGCGTGCAGGGCCTGTGGAACAAGGGCATCACCGGCCTGGGCACCAGCGTGGCGACGATCGTGTCCTTCGGCGATCCCGATATCAAGTCGGTGATCGACACCTTCGACGCCTCGCACGGGCTACCGCCAGCCGATGTCGAAACACTCACTCCGGCCGGGCCGTTGCCGACCTGCAACGACCAGACCGCACCGACCAACGGCTGCCGGGACTGGATCGGCGAGACCGACCTCGACGTCATGATGATTCACCTGATGGCGCCGCAGGCCAAAATCATCGTCGCGGCCACTCCGGTGAACGAGACGCAGGGCCTGGTCGGGCTGCCCGAGATGATGACCGCGATCGACTACCTGGTCAGGAAGAAGCTCGCCCAGGTGATCTCGATGAGCCTGTCCGCCACCGAGGACACCTTCACCCCGATCAACGCGATGAAGACGCTCGATCCGACCCTGCGGCGGGCCAAACTGGCCGGCGTGCCGGTGGTCGCCGCGACCGGTGACTGCGGCGCGACCAGCAACACGGTCAACTCGGCGTACCAGTGCCAGGATGTCTACCCGTTCCGTGCGGTCGGCTGGCCGGCCTCGGATCCGCTGGTGACCGCGATCGGCGGCACCGTGCTGCACCTGGATTCCACCGGCGCCCGTACGACGCCGGACACGGTCTGGCCGGAAACCGGCGGGGGTCTGTCCAAGGTCTTCCAGCGGCCCGCTTTCCAGGCCGGGGTGAAGAAAATCATCGGCGGCAACCAGCGGTCCATCCCGGACATCTCGATGGAGGGCATCAGCGGTACGTCCCAGGCGACGCCGCTTTTCGCCGGCGTACTGGCGCTGGCCACCCAGTCCAACCACGGCAAGCCCCTTGGGGACCTCAACCGCAAGCTCTACCAGCTCGGCCCGAAGGGCCTCAAGGCCGGCATTGTCGACGTGACGACCGGAAACAACAACTACGGTGACGTTCCCGGATTCGCGGCTACCCCAGGTTTCGACGTGGTGTCCGGATGGGGCACCATTGACGCAGCCATTTTCGTACCAGCGCTACTAAAACAGCACTGACCGTCGGGCGGCTGGCGGATCTCGCCAGCCGCCGGTCAGATCCGGTATCCGACTCCGGGGATGGTCTGGATCACCGCCGGCGTTCCCAGTTTCGTCCGCAGCCGGGACATCACCACCCGGACCGTGCCGGTGAACGGGTCGGCGTTCAGGTCCCAGACCTGCTCCAGCAAATCCTCCGCGCTCACCACGTTTCCCTGTGACCGCAACAGAACTTCGAGTACGCCGAATTCCCGCGGCGACAGCCGGATGTCCATTCCGGCGCGGCTGACCGTGTGCCGGGCCGGGTCCAGGACCACGTCACCGGCTGTCAGGACGGCGGGTACGGCCCGATGCGAACGCCGTCCCAGCGCCCGGATCCGCGCCACCAGCTCGGGAAACTCGAACGGTTTGGTCAGGTAGTCGTCGGCGCCCAGGTTGAGCCCGCTCACCCGCTCCCCGAGACTGGCCGCGGCGGTCAGCATCAACACCCTGGTGAAGCCGCCGGACGCGACAATGCCAGCGCACAGCTCGTCGCCGCCCCGGCCGGGCAGGTCGCGGTCCAGGACGGCCACGTCGTACGCGTTCACCGTGAGCAGCTCGTCAGCCGCTAAACCGTCATAGCAAACGTCCACCGCAAAAGACTCCCGGCGCAGCCCCTCCCCCACCAGATCGGCCAACACGGTTTGGTCTTCAGCGACAAGTACGCGCATCCAGTGATTCCTCCCGCGCCGCATCGTGCCACGTCCGGTGTTACGAAAATGTTCCAGACGAACAGGTTCAGCGCGAGCGGGGCGGCGGCTGCGGATCGCTGAGACCATGCGCGAAGGCGTAGGCGACGGCCTGCGCGCGGTCCCGCAGGCCAGCCTTCGCGAACAGGTTGTTGATGTGCGTTTTGACGGTAGCGGCGGAAATAAACAGCTCGGCGGCGATCTCCACATTGGACTTGCCGGCCGCGATCATGGCCAGCACCTGCACCTCGCGGGCGGTCAGGCCGTCCGGCGCGACCGGCTCGGCGGCCGCGAGCGCGTCCACCAGCCGGCGCTGCACGGCCGGATCGAACTGCGCGTCCCCGTCTCGTACGACCCAGATCGCGCGGGCGATCTCGTCCGGATGCGCGTCCTTGGTGAGGAAGCCGCGGGCGCCGGCCCGCAGCGCGGCCAACACCGACTCGTCGTCGGAGTAGGTGGTGAGCACCACCACCTGGGTGCCCGGATGGTGCGTACGGATCCGCCGAGTCGCCTCCACGCCGTCCATCCGCGGCATCCGCAGGTCCATAAGGGCGACATCAGGCTGCTTGTCGGCGACCAGCCGGACGGCCTGCTCGCCGTCCGCCGCGGTGCCGACCACCTCGACACCGGCCAGCAGCCCGAGGATCAGTACGAGCCCCTCGCGTACGACGGTCTGGTCGTCGACCACCACGACCCGGGCCGGGCCGGTCATCCGGGGTCTCCCAGCGGCACCCGCAGGCGTACCCGAAAGCCATCGCCGGACCGGTCGGCCAGCAGCGACCCGCCGATCAGCTCGGCGCGCTCTCGCATGCCGGTCAGGCCGAAGCCGGCACCGGTGTCCGCGAGGTCGCCGGGCCGGCCGCCGGAATCGGTGACCTCCAGCTCGCACCACGTGCCGACGCAGCGGAGCCGGACCGCGACGCTCGCGCCGGCCGCGTGCTTGCGTACGTTCGTCAGCGCCTCCTGGGCCGTCCGTACGATCGCCCACCGCCCCTCGGCGGCCAGCGACTCCGGTTCCAAGGCAATGTCCAGCGCCAACTGCCCATCGTTGACCGCACGGAACTCGCCCGCCAGCATTTCCAACCGGTCGGTCACCCGCAGATCATCGCCGCGCAGCGCCTCCAGCGCGCGTTTGGTCTCATCCAGCCCGTCGCGAGCCAGCCGGACCGCCCGGGTCACCTGCTGCAGAGCCTGTTCCTGCCGATCTCCGTGTTCCATAAGAAGCCGAGCGCCCTCCAGATGCACGATCTGCGCGGACAGCGTGTGCGCCAGCAGATCGTGCATCTCGCGGGCAAGGCGCTGCCGCTCGGCCAGCACCGCCTCGCCGGCCCGGGCCCGGGCCGCGATCTCGGTCTGCCGGCGAGCGGCCACCACTTGTTCGATGGCCACCGCGAAGGCACCGGTAAACAGTAGACCCATCGTGATGCCGAAATTCGTCGACTCCGGCACGCCACCGAGGAACAGCGTGACGCTGGTGACCGCGACGCCCACCAGCGACACCACCACGAGGCTCCACAGCCGGACCACCACCGCCGCCACCCATGGGAGGGTGAAAGCGAAGGCCAGTCCGGTGTACGGACTGATCACGTTCAGGCCGCTGGCCGCCACCGTCGCCACCAGCAACAAGACCGTCTTCCAGCGCGCCGGGCCGAGCACTCCACCGCCGTACCCGAGGGTCGCGATCGCGGTCAGCAGCACGACCGCGGCGGCTCCGCGCACACCTCGCACCTCGTACGGCGGGATCGCCGCGGCGGCCGCGCCGACCAACCCGTAGACCAGCCCAAGCGTCAGTAGGGCCGGACGCAGCCGCGGGACCTTGAATGCCACAACTCACAGTATGGCGGCGCGCCCGGGGCGCCCATCGGATCACGGGTGGAGACGGAGTCCACCCGGTCGCGTCGCGAAGTCCACTCGCGGGACCACGTGCTAAGCGGCCGGTTTCGCCATCGTCATTGCCATGACAGCAATCACCGTTTCGCACCTCGGCAAGACCTTCGGGCGGGTACGAGCCGTCGACGACCTCTCGTTCACCGTCCAGCCCGGCGCGGTCACCGGATTTCTGGGCCCCAACGGAGCCGGCAAGACCACGACGCTGCGGATGATCCTCGGGTTGGTACGACCGACCAGCGGCTCCGCGACGATCGCCGGGCGGCCGTACCGCGACCTGAAGGACCCGCTCAGGGCCGTCGGTGCGGTGCTGGAGGCCAGCGCCTTCCATCCCGGCCGGTCGGCCCGTACACACCTGCTGGCGCACTGTGCGGCCGGCGGGCTGCCGGCCAAGCGCGCCGAGGAGGCACTGGCCGAGGTGGACCTGACCTCGGTGGCGGACCGCCGGGTCGGCGGTTTCTCGCTGGGTATGCGGCAGCGGCTGGCCCTGGCCACTGCTCTGCTCGGCCGTCCTGACCTGCTCATTCTCGATGAGCCAGGCAACGGACTGGACCCGGACGGCATGCACTGGATGCGATCGTTCCTACGCGATCTCGCCGGCCAGGGCCGGACCGTACTGGTCTCCAGCCACGTCCTCACCGAGGTCGAGCAGGTAGCCGATCACGTGGTGATCGTCGCCGCCGGCCGGCTGCTGGCGACCGGCACGCTGGCCGAGCTGACCGCCGGCGGCAGCCTGGAGCAGGCGTTCCTGGACCTGACCCGGGCGGCGGTGGCCCGGTGAACGATCTCGTACGCGCCGAGTTTTTGAAGATCCGCTCGGTCCGCAGCAGCTGGATCCTCGCCGCGGGCGCGGTGATTTTCTGTGTCTTATGGACGATCCTTGATGTCTTCGTGCTGAAACCGAGCCCCGGCGAGACGGCGCACGACCGGATCGCCGGGATCTACCAGATGGCACAGCAGAGCTACTTGTTTCTGCTGATTTTCGGCATCCTCGGGACCACCGGGGAATACCGGCACCAGACCGTGACCTGGGCCTTCCTGGCGTCGCCCGTACGCGAGCGGGTGCTGGCCGCCAAGGCGGTCGCGTACGCGTTGACCGGTCTGCTGATCTCGGCCGTCGCGGCGGCGGCGACCGCGGTCACCGCGGCCGTGTCCCTGGCTTCCGCCGGCAAGCAGGTCTTCGAGGCGGACGTGCCGGCGATCCTGGTGGGATGCGTGGTGGGCAGCACGCTCTACACGCTGTTGGGGTTGGCCATCGGCGCGCTCGTACGCCAACAGATCGTCGCCGTGTCGCTGGCCTTCGGATGGTTCTACTACGCCGAGTTCCTGCTGGTCTTCTTCTTGCCAGCGGTCGGGAAATGGCTGCCTAGTGGGGCCGAGAAGGCTCTCCTGGGCTGGCACCTGCCGGGTGTGGACCTGCTCCCGATCTGGGCCGGCGCCGCGCTCTTCCTGGCCTACGTCGCCGCACTCACCCTCGTCGCGACCCGTACCACGCTGCGCCGCGACATCACCTGAGTTTGGCTACCAGCCGCTTGTTTACCAGCTTGTTTACCAGCGGTCGTCGCGGGGCGCGCGAGGGTTGCCGCGGCGCTGGGGCGGTGGCGGCGGCTCGTCCTCGACGTAGCGCGGGATGACAGCGGTCTCGTCGTTCATCGGGTCGCCGCCACCAGGCACCCAGGTCCGGGTCACCGCGCCGGAGCGGTTGCGGCCGAAGGGTTCGTGCTGGTCGTCGTGCTCCGCGCCGCGGCGCTGCTCGTACCGGTCGCTCTCGTAGTCGTCGTACGCAGAGTGGTCGTGCCGGTTCGGCGCCCGGTTCGGGGTCGCCCGGTTCGGCGCGGCCCGGTTGTACGAACCGGCGGACTGCCGGGGCGCCGAACCGCCGGCCGACTGGACGCTCTGCCGGTGCCGGAAGATGCCGACGCCGCCGGCCACCGCCATCCCGAGGCCGATGACGACCACCACCAGGACGATCCAGCCCAATCCGGTCAACGTCATTCCCACGGCCTCCAGTGCCTAGCGCGTCGCGATGCCTCCCCGCCAGTGTCGCATCCCGCCCCGGCCCACTCGAACGGCCAGGTCTCCCCTGTCTCTCAAGCCCGTGTCCGCAACGCCCCGCTGCCTACGCTTGTCCAGGGTCCACCGGAATACCCGGTACGGCGCGAAACGCCACTGGGCAACCCATGTCTCATCGAGTACAGCACAATGTCCCGCACTCGACATCGACTGCGGGACATTGTTCCGCACTCAACGACCAAGACCAGCTTCCAAGATCAACACCAGCGGGAACGAGCCACTCCAGCACGTACAGCCCCAACGGCCCCAGAAACCTCAAGAAACGCAAAAAAATCGCCTACGCGCGTCCTCAAACCCACCCCCCACCCGATCTGGGTGGGGGCCAATTTATACAGGGGGGTACGACAGTTTCGCGCCGTAACGGATATCCGCACGCATCGCGTCGATGCGGTGAAAAAGCTAGGCGGTGTAGGCGGCCAGCTCGTGGGCGAGCCAGCCGGCGACTCGGGCGTGGACCGCGGTGCCGGTGTCGGTGTGCTCGGTGGAGAGCACCTCGCCGTGCTCGTGCAGCCGGTGCATCAGGTCCCCGCGGTCGTACGGGACGACCGCCCGCACCTCGACCGCCGGGTGCGGCAGCCGCTCCTCGATGACCGCGAGCAGCTCGTCGATGCCCTCGCCCGTACGCGCCGAGCAGAACACCGCGTTCGGCAGCTCCGAGCGCAGCTTGAGCAGTGTCTCCGGCGCGGTCGCGTCGATCTTGTTGACGACCAGCAGCTCCGGCACGGTCAGCGCGTCGATGTCGGCGAGCACCTCCCGGACCGCGGAGATCTGCGACCCTGGGTCCGGATGCGAGCCGTCGACGACATGGACGAGCAGGTCGGCGTCCGCCACCTCGTCCAGCGTCGAGCGGAACGCCTCGATCAGCTGGTGCGGCAGATGGCGTACGAACCCGACGGTGTCCGACAGCGTGTACTCCCGGCCGTCGCTCATCCGGGACCGCCGGGTGGTCGCGTCCAGGGTCGCGAAGAGCGCGTCCTCGACCAGCACGCCGGCGCCGGTGATCCGGTTGAGCAGGCTGGACTTGCCGGCATTGGTGTAGCCGGCGATCGCCACGCCCGGGACCTCACTGCGCTTGCGGCTGGCGCGCTTGGTGGTACGGACCGTCTTGATCGCGGCGATCTCCTGCCGCAGCTTGGAAACCCGCTTGTGGATCCGCCGCCGGTCCAGCTCGATCTTGGTCTCACCGGGACCACGGCCGCCGATGCCGCCGCCGGCCGCACCGACCCGACCACCGGCCTGCCGGGACAGCGACTCACCCCAACCGCGCAGTCGCGGCAGCAGGTATTCCAGCTGAGCCAGCTCGACCTGCGCCTTGCCCTCCCGGCTCTTCGCGTGCTGCGCGAAAATGTCCAGGATCAGCGCGGTCCGGTCAATGACCTTGACGCCAACGATGTCCTCCAGCTGGCGGCGCTGCGAAGGAGCCAGCTCGCCGTCACAGATGACGGTGTCAGCGCCGGTCGCGAGCACCACCTCGCGCACCTCGCGGGCCTTGCCCGAGCCCAGGTACGTCGCTGCGTCAGGCTTGCCGCGACGCTGCAGCAGGCCCTCCAGGACCTGTGAGCCGGCCGTCTCGGCCAGTGCGGCGAGCTCGGTCATCGAGTTGTCGGCCTCTTCGGCCGTGCCGCTGGTCCAGATGCCGACCAGCACGACCCGCTCCAGCCGGAGCTGCCGATACTCGACCTCGGTGACGTCTTCGAGCTCGGTCGACAGACCGCTGACCCGGCGAAGCGCGTGGCGCTCGGCAAGGTCCAGCTGGTCGCCGTCGAAGCCGGACTCCTGGACGGGCTCCTCTTCGAGGGACCAGTCGTCCAGCTCGATCTCGGCCGTGCCAGTGTTTGAGATGTTCGTGTTCAAAGAAGGTTCTCCCATTTGCCGTCTATCTTGGCACGGGAACCGGTGAATCGGCATGTCAATTAGCGGCGCCGCCTTTTCGGCGTTGGATCGCCTGTCCCGCCGGAAAACCGGACGCCAGCTCCCTCAACAACTCCACTGTGCCGTCGATCGGCCGGTCGCCGATGAGGTTTTCCAGCGCCTGGTGCAACCCGTCCTCGACCTCGGCCACCCGCTCGGCCAGCGCACGGCCCTGGTCGGTGAGCGACAGCAGGACTTGCCGCCGGTCCGCCGGCGTGCCCTCCCGTCGTACGAGACCGGCACTGACCAGCCGGTCGACGATCCGGCTCGGGCTCGTACCCGACTCGCAGACCAGCAGCTCACCGATGCCGTTGAGGGACAGCGGCGGCCGGGTCGCGAGGATGCCGACCACCTCGGCCTGGGCCGGCGTGAGGCCGAGCGGGCGCAGGCTCGCCGCCAGCAGCCGGTTGCCTTCGCGCTGCAGGGCCAGAACGAGATAGCGCAGCTCCTCGACGGCTTTCATGGCCCTCCCTCACCCGGTCACCAGCACGACTTTGCCAGTGACAGCGCGATCTTCCAGCGCCCGGTGCGCCTTTGCCGCCTCCGCCAAGCCAAATGTGGCACCGACCGTCGGTCGGAGGTCACCTTTGTCCGCGAGCGTGAGGAGCCGGCCCAGACTTTCCCTATACCAATCGGAATGGGATCGCGCCTGCTTGGGCAGCATACAAAGGCCGGTTCGTTTTCCCGGCAGGAGACCCATCAGCTGTACGCGCGCACCACCTCGCACGGTGTCACCGACCATGTGACCAGGCCGTCCGGCGAAGGCGTAACTCACCAACACCCCGCCGGGTTTGAGCAGCCGATATCCCTTACGCAGGTTGCCGCCACCAATGTGGTCGAACACCGCCTGGACGCCACCGGGCTCGAATTCCCTCATCCTCGCAACGAAATCGTCCCGGCGATAGTCGATGAACCGGACGCCGGTACGCGCCAGCCGTTGCGCGCTGCCCTCCGCCGAGGCCGTGCCGTACATCCGCAGGCCCTTCAGTTTTCCCAGCTGGCTGAGCGCCTGCCCGACCCCACCACCGGCGCCCTGGATCAGCACCGGATCACCCGCACCGACACGTGCATGTGTTTCCAGCACACTCAAAGCAGTCAGGTAGTCGAGTGGGATGGTGGCGGCGACGACGGTGTCGAGACCAGTTGGCACCGGCACGGCCAGCCACGCTGGCAGCGTGACGTACTCGGCGTACGCGCCCATTTCGGGGAGAGAGACGGCAACCCGGACACCTGGAGCCAGGTCTACATTGGACCCGGTGTCCACCACCTCACCGACCAGCTCGTAGCCGGGGCTGAAAGGAACCTTGCGCTGCAACAAATATTCGCCGCTTCGCGCCATCAGGTCGGTGAAGCCGACGCCGATCGCGAGGACTTTCAGCCGTACGTGCCCAGGAGGCGGCGCGGCCAGGGTCGTCTCGACCGTACGCAGGACCTCAGGCCCGCCGAACCGGTCGACGACCACTTTCCGGAAGTGAATCTCGGTCATCGCGACCTCCCCATCTCCATGTCACGTCACTATATGACACGACATCCATGTCGCGCCATATAGTGTCGCGCATCACGGGGTCTATGCCTCGGTAGGCAGCCAGTTTCCGTGGAATCCGTGCGGGACCCGGTCCGGCAGGTGGATCGCGGCGACCTCGTCGAGGCTGCCGGCGTCGAGCAGCAGCAGGTCGCTGCGATCCGTGCCGCCGTCGTACCGGAATCCCATCAGCACACCGTCGTCCTCAGCCGAGTCGTCCGCATTCGGGATGAAGACGAACTCGGACGCCTGAGTGTTCTTTCCCAGCGACCGCACCGAAGTAGTGCCGGCGACCAGGTCGTGCTTGAGAATCGAGTCGGCCGCGCCGCCATGGTGCCCCACCTGCATGGCATAGCCATAGCGGTGCCGCCGGCCAAGCAGCCGCTCGTCCGCCCGCGGGAACTCCTGCGGATGGTCGTCGAGGCGCTCCTCGCGGAGTTTTCCGCCGGCCAGGTCGATCGTCCAGCGGTCCAGCGTCGGTACGCCGTCGTTCGGGCCGTGAAAGTCGGTGGCGAACATCTTCGGGTGCCGCACCACGTCCAGGACGACCGAGTCGCCGTCGTCGTATGCGTTCAACGGGTGGAAAACGAAGCACGCGCCGACCTCGAACCAGCGCACCTGGCTGTTGTCGCCGTGCCGCGGCATCACGCCGACCCGCGCCGGGTATTTCGGGTTCCACCGGTACGGGAAACGGCCGTTAGACGCACCGCCGCGCTCGATGAGCATCGCTCGTACCGGATCGGGCACCCACATGCCGCCCAGCACCGCGGACAGGAAAAGTTGGGCGGGTGCTCGCAAAAACGGCGGAACCGCGCCGGCGACCGCCTGGCGCGCGTCGAAAGTCACCGGCAGGTCATAGAAAATCACGTACTTCTCAGTCAGCGAGAAGTCGTGCATCATCGGGCTGCCGGTGACCTCGACGTCGACCGTGCGCCGGGCGCGGCCATCCAGGCCGATCACCGAATACTGCACTTTGTTACCCCGACCGAAAAAGTACGACACCGCGTGCAGCTCGCCGGTGTCCGGATCGCGCTTGGGATGGGCCACATAGCCACCGGGCAGAGTGCCGTCGAAGTCACACGGCCCGACCGTGTCCAGTTCGTCGGTCAGTTCGTACGAGGCCACCCCGCCCTCGATCAGGGCCAGCGTCTTGCCCGCATGAGCGATCACATTGGTGTTCGCGCCGAAACCGCTGAGCCCGGCACCCGGCCGGACCGGGCCGGGCTTTTCGCCGAGGGCCTCGGAAATCTGGTGCGTACGCACCCATCGGTTGCGATACCACTCGGCGCGACCGTCGCGGATCCGGATGCCATGCACCATCCCGTCGCCCATGAACCAGTGGTAGGCCTGCTCGTCGATGTCGGCCAGCGGGTTCGGCCCGTTGCGCAGGTAGCGGCCGTCGAGGTGGGCCGGCAGGTGCCCGGTCACCGGCAACTCGGTGAGGGTCTGCTCGGTCCGGATCGGGGCGTAGTTGTCCCGCGCGAAATGGTTCGTCATCAGCAAGCCCCCGACCAGCTATAACATTGTTATATCGAGATTTATAACAGTGTTATGGCAGGATGGCAAGGGTGAGCCAGGACCCGACTCCCCCCGACGCCGGCGCCGATCTGGTGCGGGCCGCCATCGACCTGCTGGCCGAGCGCGGCCCGCAGGCCCTGCAGGCGCGCCGGCTGGCGATCGCCGCCGGCACCTCGACGATGGCCGTCTACAGCCGGTTCGGTGGCATGCCCGAGCTCGTACGAGCCGTCGCCCGGGAGGGCTTCGCGCGGCTCTGCGCGCACCTGAAGGCCAGCCCGCAAACCGACGACTGCGTCGCCGACCTGCTGAAGATGGCCGGCGCCTATCGGCAGAATGCCTTGGAAAACCGGCACCTCTACCAGGTCATGTTCGGGCTCGACGAGTCCGGCGCGCAAAGCGACACGGCCGAGGGACGTACGGCGTTCGGCTACCTGCTGCGAGCCGCCACCCGGTGCATCGACGCCGGCCGACTGGATCAGGCGCCGCCGCTGACCGTCGCCGCCCAACTGTGGAGCGCCATGCACGGCTACGTTCTGTTGGAAATGGCCGGATATTTCGGTACGACCGGTGCCACCGACGTGCTGCCGTCACTGACCACGAACCTCGTCATCGGCCTCGGCGACCTGCCGGAGCGAGCTCGCGCATCAGCCGCCAAGTGAGGTTTCACCCACCGCGATTTCGGTCGGGAAGGCCGTTTGGGCGGTCCGTTTCGCCCATCCGCCGGTCGTTAGCACCCCTAGCACGAGAATGGCCGCGCCGGCGCCGGTCATGATCCACCAGCCGAGGTGGCTGGCCGCCGGGAAAGCGCTGGCCCCGACGCCGGCGACCACCGCGCCAAAGACCGCGACGCCGAGAGTGGCGCCCACCTGCCGGCTGGTGGAGGCGACCGCGGCGGCGACGCCGGCCTGCGCCCGCGGCATGCCGGACACCGCCGCGTTGGTGATCGGCGCGTTGATCATTCCGAAGCCCAGCCCGAAAAGCAGGTACGCGACCGCCAGGAAGACGACCGAGGTGCCGGCCGTCAACCCCGTCAACAGCAGGCCGGACGCGACGATCGCAGCCCCGCCGACGAGCAGCGGCAGCCGCGGCCCGCGGGCCCCGACCAGCCGGCCGGACAGCGGCGCGGCCACCGCCGAGGCGGCTGCCATCGGCAACGTCAGCAACCCGGCGTGCAGCGGGGTGAATCCCCTGACGTTCTGGAGATAAAGCGAGTTCAGGAACAGAAACCCGCCCATCGCCGCGAAACCGGAGACCGCGATCAGGGTGGCTCCGGAAAACGGGACGCTGGCGAAGAACTTCGGATCCAGCAACGGCTCCTCCCGGCGCAGCTCGTACCGGACGAGGACCAGCACGGCGACCACAGCGGCAGCGAAACAGCCGATGATCACCGCCGAGCCCCAGCCCCGCCGTGGCCCCTCGATAATGCCGAAGGTCAAGCCTGCCAACAAAACGACGACCAGCACCTGGGCGACCGGGTCGAGCCGGCGGGGCCGCGGGGCATTGGACTCCGGCACGTACAACCGGGTGAGCACCAGCGCCAACACGCCGATCGGTACGTTGAGCCAGAAAATCGAGCGCCAGCCAACTGAGTCGACCAGCAAGCCGCCGACCAGCGGCCCCAATGCCATGCTCAGCCCGACCACGCCTCCCCAGACGCCGATCGCCCGAGCTCGCTCGTACGGCACGGTGAAGGTGTTCGTGATGATGGACATCGCGACCGGATTGAGCATCGAGCCGCCGACCGCCTGCACCATCCGGAAAGCCACCAGCAGCGAGTCGGTCGGCGCCACGCTGCACAGCAGCGATCCGACGCTGAAAACCACCAGCCCGACCTGGAAAATCCGCCGCCGACCGAGCCGGTCGGCGGTGGAACCGGCCAGCATCAGCAGCGCCGCCAGCACCAGGGTGTACGCGTCGACCACCCACTGCAGCGAGGAAACGCTGCTGCGTAGCTCGCGGCCGATCGCCGGCAGCGCGAGGTTCACGACCGTGCTGTCCAGACTGACTATGAACAGGCTCATGCAGCAGATCACGAGGATGAGGAGCTTGCGTTGGTGGTCTCGCATCGCTGTCCATCCTGGTACGAAAATCCGCGAGCGCCAGTGGCCCAGATCACTACCACCGTCCGTTTTCCGGTCGCCCGTTCTAGGCTCCAGGACAGCATGAGGCTGTGCCTAGGGTTCCGTCGTTCGCTCGTTGGCAGTGTCGAAAACGAGAGCGGTACGGGTCTGGACCGAGCGGCACCAGGGCGGATTTCCCGAGACACGCAAGGCCGTCCACACCTGACAGGATAAAAACCACGAGGGGTTCCTTTGCCATGCCATAAAAAGGAGCCTTCACATGTTGCCTCTGTCCGTGGTCATCGCGGTCTGTATAGCCGCCGTAGTGCACGCCTGCTGGAATGCCATCGCCCACGCGATTACCGATCGATGGGCCGCCATCGCCCTGGTCGCGGTCGGCGGCGCGGGCTGTGGCGTCATTCTCATCGCGGTCGCGCCACTGCCGGCCCGAGCCAGCTGGTTGCCGCTGGGCATCTCGGCGGCCATCCACGTCGCGTACATGATGCTGCTGATCCTTTCCTACCGGCTGGCCGACTTCGGCCAGGCGTACCCACTGGCCCGCGGCACGTCGCCGCTGCTCGTCGCGGTCGGCGCGACTGTCCTGGTCGGCGAGCACCTCAGCCCGCCGCAGGTCTGCGGAGTCGCCGTGGTGTCCGCCGGGCTCGTCTCGGTGGCGCTGCTGGGCGGCAAGGGCGGCCGGCCGCACCTGCCGGCGATCGGCGCGGCGGTGGCGACCGGCGTGTCCATCGCGACTTACACCACTGTGGACGGCATCGGCGTGCGGCTGTCCGGAAGCGCACCCGGCTACACCGGCTGGCTGATGGTGACCGAAGGGATCGGCACGGTGGTTGTCGCGCTGGCGGTCCGGCGACGGGAACTGTGGCCGTCCGTACGACCGGTGTGGGTGCGGGGCCTGACCGGCGGCGCCTTGAGCGTTTTGGCGTACGGGCTGGTGCTCTGGGCCCAGACGCGCGGCGCGCTGGCGCCGATCGCGGCCCTGCGGGAGACCAGCATCGTGGTCGGCGCGATCATCGGGGCACTCTTCTTCCACGAGCGCTTCGGGCGGCCGCGGATCGTCGCGACGGCGGTGGTCGTGATCGGCATAGCGCTGCTCAATCTCGGGTAGCCAGCCACAGTTGTGAACGCCTGAACCGGGCGGTAGCGTCGATTTTCGATCCTGGAAACGACGTTCCGCCCGGTGGAACACAGAGTGACTAGTGAGGGCTTCCGGCATGACCCAAGATTCTTCGCTCGACCTGCCCGACGGCGTCGTCGTCACCGGCGAGATCCATGACCGGTACGACGAGATCCTCACCGCCGACGCGTTGGCGCTGGTCGCGAAGCTGCACCGGGAGTACGGCGATCGCCGGGACGCCTTGCTGCTGGCCCGGGCGGCGCGGGCGAAGGACCTGATCGACGGCGGCACACTGGACTTCGCCGCGGAGACCGCCGCCGTCCGGGCCGCCGACTGGTCCGTCGCCGAGCCGGCGCCCGGGCTGGTCGACCGACGGGTCGAGATGACCGGCCCGACGGACCGAAAGATGACCATCAACGCGCTGAACTCCGGCGCGAAGGTGTGGCTCGCCGACCTGGAGGACGCCAACACCCCGCTCTGGGAGAACATGATCGGCGGCCAGCTGAACCTGCTGGACGCGACCCGCCGGCAGATCGACTTCCGTACGGACGAAGGAAAGTCGTACGCGCTGAAACCGGCCGACGAGCTGGCCACCGTGGTCGTACGCCCGCGCGGCTGGCATCTGCCGGAAAAGCACATCACCGTCGACGGTGAGCCAGTCGCCGGCGCTCTCGTCGACTTCGCACTGTATTTCTTCCACTGCGCGAAACTTCAGATCGAGGCCGGCCGCGGCCCGTACTTCTACCTGCCGAAGATGGAAAGCCACCTGGAGGCCCGGCTCTGGAACGAGGTTTTCACCACTGCGCAGGACGTCCTGAGCCTCCCGGTCGGCACGATCCGGGCCACCGTGCTGATCGAGACCATCCCGGCCGCGTTCGAGATGGAGGAGATTCTCTACGAACTCCGCCAGCACTCGGCCGGCCTGAACGCCGGCCGCTGGGACTACTTGTTCAGCATCATCAAGAAGTTCCGGACCCGAGGCGAAGCTTTTGTGCTGCCGGACCGTAATGCGGTCACGATGGCCGCGCCTTTCATGCGCGCGTACGCGAACCTGCTGGTTCAGACCTGCCACCAGCGCGGCGCGCACGCGATTGGTGGGATGGCCGCCTTTATCCCGAGCCGCCGCGATCCGGAGATCAACACCACTGCCTTCGCCAAAGTGCGGGAGGACAAGCAACGCGAAGCCGGCAACGGCTTTGACGGCTCGTGGGTGGCACACCCAGACCTGGTGCCACTGTGCCGAGAAGTTTTCGATGACGTTCTGGGCGAAAAGCTCAACCAGCGCGACAATCTCCGCACGGACGTCAGTGTTTCGGCCGCGGACTTGCTCGATGTCGCCAGTACGCCCGGAAAGTGCACCCGCGATGGCCTCGCGAACGCGGTCAGCGTCGGCTTGCAGTATCTGGCGTCCTGGCTGGCCGGCTCGGGTGCGGTGAACATCTTCAACCTGATGGAGGACGCGGCCACCGCGGAGATCTCCCGCTCGCAGATCTGGCAGTGGATCCACAATGAGGTCAAGCTGGACACCGGCGAGACCGTCACCACCTCGCTGGTCGAGACGATCATCGATGAGGAGCTGGCAAAACTCGGCGACGCCTCCTACGCCGACGCCACGGCCCTGTTCAAAGAGGTAGCGCTGGCCGACGACTTCGCCGAGTTCCTGACCCTGCCCGCGTACGACCGCATGCCATGACTCCTCGACTGGCCGCCATTCGCGATCTTTTGCGGCCCAGCCTCGGAAGTTGGAAGGTGATCGACGATCCGACCGAGCTGGGTACGTACGCTTGCGATGGGCTGACCAATATGCGAGTCCAACCCGGTCTGGTGGTGCTGGCCGAAAACGCCGGCGACATCGCCGCCACCGTACGAGCATGTGCTGAGTCTGGGGTGCCTTTCGTGGCCCGCGGATCTGGCACCGGGCTGTCCGGCGGTGCGCTCCCGCACGCCGAGGGGGTCCTCATCGTCACCGCCCGGATGCGCAAGATCCTTGCGATCGCACCGGAAGACGGGTGCGCCGTCGTCGAGCCGGGGGTCATCAACCTCGACGTCACGCGGGCGGCTTCAGCGCAGGGATTCCACTACGCTCCCGACCCGTCCAGCCAGCAGATCTGTTCCATCGGTGGAAATCTCGCCGAGAACTCCGGGGGCGCGCACTGCTTGAAGTACGGTTTCACCGCCCACCACGTGACCGGCTGTCAGATCGTCACTCCCGACGGCGACCAGGTGCCATTGGGTGGCCGGGCGGTCGAATATCCCGGCTACGACCTGCTGGGCGCTTTCGTCGGCTCCGAGGGCACCCTCGGGGTGGCCACCGAGGTGACGGTGAAACTGACCCGAAACCCGGAGTCGGTACAAACTTTGTTGGCCGGCTTCGAAAGCACTGACCACGCGGGTGCTGCGGTGAGCGCGATCATCGGCGACGGGGTGGTGCCAGCGGCCATCGAACTGATGGACGCGCTCGCCATCGAGGCCGCCGAAGCCGCCGTCGGCTGCGGCTATCCGGCCGGCGCCGGTGCCGTCCTGGTCGTGGAAATCGACGGTCCAGCGGCCGAAGTCGAGCACACTTTCGCGGCCGTACAAGAACATTGCCGGGCCAGCGGAGCCTTCGAGGTGCGGGTGGCCGGCACCGACGAGGAACGGGCGCTGATCTGGCGCGGCCGCAAGTCCGCTTTCGCCGCGGTGGGCCGGATCAGCCCGAACTACATCGTGCAGGACGGTGTTATCCCGCGTACCGCCCTGCCGGAGGTGTTGCGAGCGATGGCCGAACTGTCGGCGGCCTCCGGCGTACGAGTGGCGAATGTTTTCCATGCTGGCGACGGAAATCTGCATCCGCTGGTGCTGTTCGACGGCCGGATCGAGGGCGCCGAGGAGGCCGCCGAGGAGGTTTCCGGCGCGATCTTGGACCTGTGCATCACCCATGGCGGCTCGATCACCGGCGAGCACGGTGTGGGCGCGGACAAGGCGAAACATATGCCGCGGATGTTCACCGATGACGACCTGGACACTATGCAGTTGGTCCGGTGCGCCTTCGATCCCAGCAATATCTGCAATCCTGGCAAGATCTTCCCGACACCCCGGATGTGCGGCGAGGTGCCGCGGGTGCACAGCGCTGGCGAGCGCACTCCCGCGGAGATTTTCTGATGGCCTCCACCGCGCAGGACGTGCTGGCCGACGCCACTGACGCGGATGTCGTCGACGGCGTGCCAGCCCGCTTCGTCGCCCGGCCCACGTCCACATCGGACACCGCCGCGCTGCTCCGGCTCGCCGCCGCCCGCGGGCTGACCGTCGTTCCGCGCGGCAGCGCCACAAAACTGAGCTGGGGGCAGCGGCCGGAGCGGGTCGACATCGTGCTGGACACCGGTGGCCTGACCGGGATCGTCGACCACGCGGCCGGCGACCTGGTGGTGCGCGTACGCGCCGGCACCCCGATGTCCACTGTGGCCGAAGCACTCGCGCCGGCCGGGCAGCGGCTCGCGCTGGCCACCCGGCTGGCCGGCCAGACTGGGGCGCTCGGCGGGACCGTCGGCGGCACGATCGCGGCCAACCCGTCCGGCCCGCTGCGGTACGGATACGGCACGGTCCGCGATGTGCTCATCGGCGTGACGATGGTCCGCGCGGACGGCGCGGTCGCGCATTCCGGTGGCGCGGTGGTGAAAAACGTCGCCGGCTACGACCTGGGAAAGCTGCTGACCGGCTCGCTGGGCACCCTCGGCGTCCTCACCGAGGCGGTCTTCCGGCTGCATCCGACGCCCGAGTCCTGCGCGCTCGTCACCAAAACGGTGGACAGCGGCGCCCAGGCTGGCGAACTTTCGTTGGCATTACGGCATTCCCAGGTCGTACCAACCGCCGTAGAAGTGAACCGCAGCGGCTCCGGGCCGGCTACTGTCGCTGTCCTGGTCGAAGGCGTGACCGCCGGCATCCAGGCGCGCGCTGGGGCGGTGGCTGATCTTTTGGGCGGCGGAACCGTCGAAACGTCGTTGCCCGGCTGGTGGTACGAGCCGTTGGCCGGGACCGTGCTGCGGTCCGCGGTGGCAGCTTCCGGCATCGGCGCATTGATGGACCACGCGGCCAGTCTGGATCTCGACATCGGGTGCCGCGGCTGCCTCGGGCTCGGCGTTGTCCATTTTGGACTTCCAGCGACCGCGGACCCGGCCGCGGTGGCCGAAACGGTCGTCGCTCTACGGCGTACGGCCGCCAACCACGACGGCACCGTACGAGTGGAGAGCGCGGCTTTCGGTGTCCACCAGGCATTGGCGGCGCTCGGCACCGATGCCTGGGGACCGGTGCCGGCGCTGGATGTGATGCGTCGGGTCAAAGCACGGTTCGATCCGGATCGCCGGCTCGCGCCAGGACGTTTCGTGGGAGGAATCTGATGGCCGCATTCGACGACCACCGGCCACCGTCGCGGGAGCTGGTGGACGACTGTGTCCACTGTGGATTCTGCCTGCCCACCTGCCCCACTTATGTGTTGTGGGGGCACGAATCCGACTCGCCGCGCGGCCGGATCGATCTGATCAACACCGGCCTGTCCGGTGGCCCGATGACCGACACGATGGTCACCCACGTCGACCGCTGCCTGGGCTGCATGGCGTGCGTGACGGCGTGCCCTTCCGGTGTTCAGTACGACAAAATCGTGACGAACACCCGCGCGCAGATCGAGCGGCGGCACCAGCGTACCGGCGGCGAGAAACTGCTGCGCGGACTGATCTTCGCGACTTTTCCTTATCCCAGGCGGTTGCGTGCCCTGCGGCCGGGCCTGATGGCATACCAGCGGACCGGTCTGCGCCGGCTGGCCCAGCGCACCGGCCTGCTGGCGAAGCTGCCCACTGGGCTGCGCGCGATGGAATCCATCGCCCCGCCGCTGGGCCGCCGCCGCGGCCTCCCGTCCCGCGTCCCGGCACGCGGCCAGAAACGCGCGGTCGTCGCGATGATCACCGGCTGCGTCCAGGATGCCTTCTTCTCGGAGGTGAACCGCGCCACCGCACGGATCCTCGCCAGCGAGGGCTGCGAGGTCATCATTCCGCCATCGCAAAGCTGTTGCGGTGCGCTTTCCCTGCACAACGGCCGAGAATCCGAGGCCGCTCGGTTCGCCCGCCGGACGATCGACACCTTCAGCCGAGCCGGCGTCGACACCGTCGTCATCAACTCGGCGGGCTGCGGTTCAGCCCTCAAGGAATATGCCGACGTACTCAAGGACGACCCCGCGTACGCACAGAAAGCCGTTGACTTCGCTGGGAAAGTCCGCGACCTGGCGGAATTCCTGGTCGAGTTGGGCCCGGTCGCCGAACGCCACCCGGTCCGGGTCCGGGCCGCCTACCACGACGCCTGCCATCTCTCGCACGCCCAGGGAATCCGGCAGCAGCCGCGCGAACTTCTGCGCGGAATTCCCGAACTGACCCTGGTCGAGCCCCCGGACGCGGCACTTTGTTGCGGCTCCGCCGGAATCTACAACCTCCTGCAGCCCGAGGCCGCCGGCGACCTCGGCGCCCGCAAGGCCGACGCCATCGCCGGCACCGGCGCCCAACTCCTGGTCACCGCGAACCCGGGCTGCCTGATGCAAATCACCGCCGCTCTCGACCGCCGCGGCACCCCGATCCCGGCCCTGCACACCGCCCAAATCCTCGACGCTTCCCTGCACCCCACTCCGCGAATGTAACGATACGGCTCACAAAACGGGGACAGAACCGAGTCGTATCGTTACATTCGCGGGTTAAGCGAGGCCGGCGCGGATGTGGCGGCCCAGATAGGTGACCGCTTCATCGGCTTCGGCAAGCACGCCGGCGAATTGCTGGAAATCGTGCCACAGCCCGGGAAAACGCCGGTATTCGGTGCTGACGCCGGCAGCTTTGGCTGCGTCGGCGAGCCGATCCGCGTCGCTGATGAGCACGTCTTCCGTACCAGCCTGGATAAGCAGCGGTGGCAGACCGGAAAGATCGGCGTAGAGCGGGGAAAGTTCCGGGTTGGCCGGGTCAGCGGACTCCGCGTACGCGAGGGCGCAGAATCGCAGCCATTCCTCGGTGAGCAGCGGATCGGCCTCGGCCTTGGTCAAATAGGACTCGCCGGTCAGGGTCAGGTCGACCCAGGGCGAGATCACCGCCAGCCCGGTCGGCAGCGGCTCGCCGGCGTCTCGGAGCCGAATGGCGGCCGCGATCGCCAACCCGCCGCCGGCCGAGTCGCCGACCAGCGCGAGCCGCGAATAGCCGCGCCGACGGACCGCCCGGATGACGGCCATGGTGTCCAGCAGGGCGGCCGGATACGGGTGCTCGGGCGCCAGCCGGTAGTCCGGGATGAACGCCACCGCACCGGCCGCGGCGGCGATCCCGGCCGCGAGCGTACGCAGGTTGAAGGACGAGCCGGTGACATAGCCACCGCCGTGCAAATACACGATCGCGGCACTCTCCAGCCGCTCGTTCGGCACCGCGACCCGGGCCGGCACGCCGTCGAGCCAGCCGCGGGCGAGCCGTACACCCCTGGGCATCGTCATGGTCGCGCAGCAGGCGTCCACCAACCGCCGCTGCCAGCGCGGCGGTACCCGCGGGCTGAGCACCGGCCGGAGCATCGTGGAGGCCACTGCCCTGGCCACCCCGGTGGGTACGTGCATCGCGGTCTCCGTTTCGTTGCCATCTCGTCGCCGGCCGGACGGCGAGATTGTCTCCTACTTCTGGTGTCCGCTGCTGGCCCTTCGCCGAACGGGCGCGCCGCCGGTGGCCCGCGTTACACTCTCCGCGCTCGTACGGTCGGACCTACCACGGTGGTGTTGCGATGTACCGTCAGGAGCTCGCTCCGGTCGCCGGTTCCCTGTTGGTGTCGGCCTTGTTGGCCGCCATCCCGCTGGTCGCACTGTTCCTGCTGTTGGGCGTGCTGCGCATGCGGGCCTGGATCGCCTCGCTGATTTCGCTGGCGATCGCCGCGGTCATCGCGATCGCGGCCTGGGGAATGCCGGTCGGCCAGACCGCGGACGCCGCCCTGCTGGGCGCCGCTTTTGGCTTCTTCCCGATTCTGTGGATCGTTATCAACGCGATCTGGCTCTACAACATGACCGTCAGCACCGGCCATTTCGACGTGCTACGGCGGTCCTTCAGCCGGATCAGCGGTGACCAGCGAATGCAAGCGGTCATTATCGCTTTCTGTTTCGGCGCACTGATGGAGGCGCTCGCCGGGTTCGGTACGCCGGTCGCGATCACCTCGGTGATGCTGATCGCGCTCGGTTTCAAGCCGATAAAAGCGGCCAGCGTCGCGCTGGTCGCGAACACCGCTCCGGTCGCTTTCGGCGCGCTGGCCGTGCCCATCACCACACTCAGCCAGGTCAGCGGCTTGACGGTCCAGCAGCTCGGATCGATGGTTGGCCGGCAGACTCCACTGCTGTCCGTGGTCGTTCCGCTGGTCCTGGTGTTCATGGTCGACGGCCGCCGCGGGGTGCGCCAGGGCTGGCTGCCGGCGCTGGCCTGCGGCCTGGTTTTCGGTCTGACGCAATGGCTTACGTCCAACTTCGTGTCGGTGCCGCTGGCCGACATCGTCGCCTCGCTGGTGTCCGCGCTCGCGGTCGTGCTGGTGCTCCGGCTGCGCCCGATCGAGCGGATCGACACCGAGCCGACCACCACCGAGTCAACTGGCACCGCTGAGTCCACAGTGGACGGCAAGATGGACGTTTTTCGTGCGTACGCGCCCTATCTGGTCATCATCGTGGTCTTCTGTGTCGCCCAACTGCCGCCGATCCTGAAGGTGCTGAACGCGGCCGGCGGCAGTTTTGGCTGGCCGGGCCTGGAAGTCGCGAACAGCGCGGGCAAGCCGCTCTCGCTCGTCCAGTTCAAGTTCAACTGGCTCAGCGCCGCCGGCACCCTGATGCTGCTTTCCGGGATCCTGTCGATCCCGTTGCTGGCTATCAAAATCGGCGAGTCGGTCCGGGCGTACGGGCGCACCCTGCGGCAGCTGGCCACCGCGATCGTCACGGTGATGGCGGTGCTGGGCCTCGCTTACGTGATGAACGCGTCCGGTCAGACGACCACGCTTGGCACCCAGATGGCCAGCGCTGGCGCGGCTTTCGCCGTGCTCTCCCCAGTGCTGGGCTGGCTGGGAGTCGCGGTGACCGGCTCCGACACCAGCTCCAACTCGCTTTTTGGTGCACTGCAAGTCGCGGCGGCCCACAAGGCCGGTCTCAACCCGCTCCTGATGGCCGCCGCGAACTCCTCCGGTGGCGTGCTCGGCAAGATGATTTCCCCGCAGAACCTCGCCATCGCGGCCGCCGCGGTCGGCCTGGCCGGCAAAGAGGGCGACCTCTTCCGGAAAGTCTTCGGCTGGAGCCTGCTGTTGCTCGCCATCATGTGCCTGATCGTCGTCCTGCAGTCCACACCCGTACTTTCCTGGATGATTCCCTGACTACCCTTAATAGTCACATCAGCCCCACCGGCAACAGGTCCAGCGTCGAGTGCCGGACAAAACCCCACACTCGACGTCGAGCGTGGGACAAAGTGCCGCACTCGACGAAAACCCAGCCCCCCACCCGACGCGAAGGTGGCACAGTGGGGGTGGATTGCCCTCGCCGGTGACGTGGTACGCGAACAGGGTTCCGTCAGCGGCGGTGAAGGTGGGCACGCCAACGATCTTGCCCGACTGTGCCAACGAATTTCGCTGTCCGAGATATCCGTGATCACCGCCGCCCCGCCCCGCCTACCGTCGCCACCATACCCTTCGCGGCGCAGTTCGCGGAGCAGTCAGGAGGAGGCGCGGTGGATGGTGAGCAAGAGTTGCGGGCAGCTGAGCGGCGGTTGCAGAGGGCGCAACTGGCCAGGGATGTCGAGGTTCTGGACCAGTTGTTGGATGAGCGGCTGATCTTCACGTACGGCGGCGAGTGTTTCGGCAAGCAGGATGACCTGGACCTCCAGAAGTCGGGCCAGCAGTTGCTGACCAAGGTGCAGGAAGAAGACCTGACCGTGCTGGTCGAAGGGCGAGCCGGCGTGACCTGGCTGCTCGCGTGGATGGAGGGCACGGTCGGCGGCGAGCCGTTCGCGGCCCAGCTGCGCTACACGCGTACGTGGTTCCGGGACGACCGACTGGGCTGGCGGGTGGTGGCGGCGCACTTCACCCAGGTCCCGGCGAAAACCGCGCCGTAAGAAAACCGTAAATGGCGGCGGGCATGGTCAACGCATCGAAGCAAGCAGGCGCTCACCCCAAGGAGAATTCGATGCGCAAGATCGTCGCCAACCTGTTCATTTCGCTCGACGGTGTGGTCGAGTCGCCGGAGAAGTGGTCGATGTCGTACTGGAGCGACGACCTGGAGGCCGTCGTCGTCGGCGGCATGGCCAACTCCGACGCGATGCTGGTCGGCCGGGTCACGTACGACGGCTTCGCGGCCCACTGGCCGAACGTGACCGCCGAGCAGGACCCGGCCGCGGACCACATGAACAACACCCGCAAGTACGTCGCGTCGACCACCCTGAAGGCGGCGGACTGGAACAACTCGGTGCTGCTGGAAGGCGATCTCGCCGACAGCATCGCCAAGATCAAGGCGCAGGACGGCGGCGACATCGCCACCGTTGGCAGCCCGACCCTGGTCCGCTCGCTGCTCGCGCTCGGCCTGGTCGACGAGCTGCACCTGCTGCACTACCCGGTGGTGGTCGGCCACGGTCAGCGTCTGTTCGCCGACGACTCGTACGCCGTCACCCTGAAGGAAGCGACCACCTTCAGCAACGGCGTCCAGCACCTCGTCTACACCCCCTCCGCAGCCTGACGAGGGCTGGATTTTCGTCGAGTGTGGGATTTTGTCCCGCACTCGGCGTCAGACCTGTCGTCGGTGGGGCTTGTGTGACTGCCGAGGTGTCGCTGTCCGTGGCTCCGCCGCCGAGGGTCAGGACCAGCGGGAGGTAGCGGCGTTGAGGACGGAAAGGGCGGCGACGCCGGCCGTGGAGGTGCGAAAGACAGTGGGGCCCAGGCGTACGGGCAGCGCGCCGGCGGCGGTGAAGGCGGCCAGTTCATCGGGCGAGATGCCGCCTTCGGGGCCGACGATGAGCATGACCGTGCCGTCCGATGGCGGCTGGGCCAGGGCCAGCGGCTCGGTGGCGTCCTCATGCAGGACGTACGCGGCGGACGCGGCTGAGATTCGCGCACAAACGGCCGCGGTAGTGGCCAGCGCCGAGACCACCGGCAGCCAGCAGCGGCGCGACTGCTTGGCCGACTCGCGGGCGGTGGAACGCCACTTGAGCAGCGCCTTCTCGCCCCGCTCGGCGCGCCACACGGTGACGCTGCGGGACGCCGACCACGGCACGATCTCGTCCACCCCGGCCTCGGTCAGCACGGCCACCGCCAGCTCGCCGCGATCGCCTTTTGCGAGTGCCTGCACGACCACGGTCCGCGGTGCGGGCGCCGGCTCGTACGCCCGCGCAAGCACGGTCAGCTCCAGCGCGTCCCGCTCGACCGCGCAGACCTCGCAGGTCACCCACGCGCCGGCGCCGTCCGTGACGACCACCCGCTCGCTCGTACGGATGCGCCGTACGGTGGCCGCGTGCCGGCCCTCCGGGCCGTCGAGCGCGAACACCGCGGTCTCCGGCACGGGGTCCAGCAGGAAGACGGGAAGCGACACTCAGCGCCCGTTGAAGAGCTTGGAAAAGAACCCGCCGCTGCTGCTCGGCCGGATCGGCTCCGGATGCTCCTCGTCCCGCAGTTTCGCCAGCTCCCGCATCAACCGCTCCTGCTCGGCGTCCAACCGGACCGGCGTCCGCACCTCCAGGTGGATGTGCAGATCACCACGTCCGGCGCTGCGCAGATGCGGCACCCCACGGGCGCGCAGCCGCACCACGGTGCCGGACTGGGTGCCGGGCTTGACCTCGACGGTCTCCTCGCCATCCAGCGTCTGCACGGTCATGTCGGTGCCCAGCGCCGCCGCGGTCATCGGCACCGCGACCCGGCAGTGCAGGTCGTCGCCGTCGCGGGTGAAGATGTCGTGCTGGCGCTCATGGATCTCGATGTAAAGATCGCCGGCCGGTCCGCCACCGGGGCCGACCTCGCCCTCGCCGGACAGCCGGATCCGCATCCCGTCCCCGACACCGGCCGGCACCTTCGCGGTCAGCGACCGGCGGGTACGCACCCGGCCGTCGCCGCCGCACTCGCCACACGGATGCAGGATGACGGTGCCGTAGCCCTGGCAGTTCGCGCACGGGCGGGTCATCATCATCTGCCCGAGGAACGACCGTTGGACCGTCTGCACCTCGCCCCGACCCGCGCAGATGTCGCAGGTGCTGGGCAGCGTACCGACCGCGGTGCCGGCGCCCCGGCAGGTCGTGCAAGTGATCGCGGTGTCGATGGTGAGCTCCTGCTCGACCCCGAACGCGGTCTGCTCGATCCCCAGGTCCAGCCGGATGAGCGCGTCCGAACCCGGCCGCATCCGCGGTCGAGGGCCACGGGCCGTACGCTGCCCGAACACCGCTCCGAAGAGGTCCTCGAACCCCATCGTGAACGGCTGTCCGGCGGCGCCGCCCATGCCGGGCTGGGCCAGTGGGTCACCGCCGAGATCGACGATCTCCCGCTTGGCCGGGTCGGACAGCACCTCGTACGCCGCCTTGACCTCGGCGAACCGCTCCTTGGCATCGGGCTCCGGGTTGACGTCCGGATGCAGCTGCCTCGCGAGCTTTCGGTACGCGCGCTTGATTTCCTCACTGGTCGCGTCCGTCCGCACGCCCAGCACGGCGTAATAATCGGTCGCCACTGAACCTCTCACAGTTATGTCCTAGCCCATTAGTTCTCGTCCACCCAGCACGCGGAACGGCTGGAAACCCTGTTAAGCGCCGGCCAGATACTCGCCGACATACCGGGCAACGGCCCGCACCGCCCCGATCGTGCCCGGATAGTCCATCCGGGTCGGGCCAAGAACACCCAGTCCGGCCAGCGCGGTGCTGCCCCTGCCGTATCCAACACTAACCACCGACGTGGTCCGCAGGTCCTCGACCGGGTTCTCGTCCCCGATCCGGATCCGCAGCGTGCTCGGCGACTCGACCTCGCCGATCAGCTTGAGCAACACCATGTGCTCCTCCAGCGCCTCCAGCACCGGCCGGATCGAGCCCGGGAAGTCCATCGTGCTGCGGGTCAGGTTGGCTGTCCCGGCCAGTGCCAGCCGCTCCTCCGGACGCTCCACCAGCGTCTCCAGAAGCACCGCCGACAACGTCGTCAGAGCCGGTCGCAGCTGCGGGTCGACGCGGGCCAGCAGCCCCTCGATCTCCACCGGCGCGTCGACCAGGTAGTGCCCGACCAGGGCACTGTTGATCGCCTCGCGCAGCGAGGAGACGGACTCGATGGACAGCGCGGCTGGAAACTCGACGGCGCGCTGCTCGACCCGGCCGGTGTCGGTGATCAGCACCACCAGCAGCCGGCTCGCGGTCAGCGACACCAACTCCAGGTGCCGGACCGCACTGCGGGACAGGCTCGGATACTGCACGACCGCGACCTGCCGGGTCAGCTGGGCGAGCAGCCGGACCGTACGCCCGACCACGTCGTCCAGGTCGAGCGCGCCGTCCAGGAAGGTCTGGATGGCCCGCCGCTCGGCCGCGGACATCGGCTTGATGGTCGCCAGCCGGTCCACGAACAACCGGTAACCCTTGTCGGTCGGGATCCGGCCGGCGCTGGTGTGCGGTTGGGCGATGTAGCCCTCTTCCTCCAGCACCGCCATGTCGTTGCGGATGGTGGCCGGCGAAACGCCGAGCTGGTGGCGGTCGGCGAGCGACTTGCTGCCGACTGGCTCGTTGGTGCTGACGTAGTCCTCGACGATGGCCCGGAGGACTTCGAGCCTCCGGTCTTCGTACGGCACCGACGTCACCTCCGCTCACTAGGCCACTCGCCTGGCACTCCGCGATCCTGAGTGCCAATCATACGTGTCCGTGCGACCATCTGTCGGCTCGCGCGGACAGCGAGTCAGGGTGGGACCGGCCGGCTTCCCGCCCGGCTGCACAGTCGGGCATGGCAGTTGCACCATCGGCCCAGCCCGCGAGCCACCTCACAGTCAGATTTGGGCGACCGAACGGCCGAGCCTGACCACCGGTTTTACCGCATCCGGCCACTTTTTCGGTGGCCCTGGCAGGGCCAGTAGGGCAGTTGGGCGCGACTTCCGGCGTGGCGTAGGTCGCGCGCCGACCACAAAGTCTCTATCTTGGCCGCATGACTGACCCGGGTGGTTCTCAGCAGCCTGACTTCAACAAGCCCAACGACCCCAACGCCGGTGGCTACGGACAGCAGCCCCCCGCCGGCGGCTATGGACAGCCGCCCGCCGGTGGCTACGGCCAGCCCGGCGGTTACCCGCCGCCGGCCGGTGGCAGCGGCGACGACAAGACCTGGCTGATGGTCACCCACTTCGGTGGCGCCGGCGCCAACCTCATCTCCGGCGGATTCCTGGGCTGGGTGGCTCCGCTGGTCGCGATGCTCGTGCAGGGCCCGAAGAGCCCGCAGGTGCGGGTCCAGGCGGTGGACGCGCTCAACCACTTCATCCAGTGGGCCGCGGCCACCCTGGTCGTGTACATCCTGGCCAGCTGCATCGGCGCCTTCACCTTCGGCCTCGGTGGCCTGCTGATCTTCCTGGTCTTCGCCACCGCCGGCATCCCGATCGTCTGCGGCATCATCGGCGGCATCAAGGCCAACAACGGCGAGCCGTGGACGTATCCGCTGACCTTCATCAAGCTCGTCAAGTAGTAGCTGACAGACCGGGTTTCACTGCCCAAGACCCCGCCACCGCCCAATCGGTGACGGGGTCTTGGCCTTCCAGTTAACAGGTCGCCAACGCCGAGTTGGTTTCACATGACACGGTTTCGAGTGAGCGGATCGGCGTACGATCACCTCGTGGCTGTCGATCCTCTCCCCCCGCGTGCGACTGGTCGCTGGGAGACGACCTCGCCGTTCGCCCTGGGGTTGTTGCTCCGCCGGGCGCACTGGCATGCGGCCGAGGTGATGTTCGAGGCGCTGCGTCCGCTGGGCATCGAGTTGCGGCATTTCGCCGTACTCAACGTGCTGGTCGACCAGGGGCCCACGATGCAGAAGGATCTGGTGGCGGCGACCGGGTCGGACAAGGCCGGGATCATGCGGGTGGTGGACGACCTGGAGCACCGGCGGCTGGCCGTACGCAAGCTCATTCCCGGGGACCGGCGCGCCAGGTCGGTCGAGATCACGCCCACCGGGCTGGAGCTTTTCCAGGCCGCCCATCGCGCCGCGGTGCCACTGGCCGAGCGCCTGGTGGGCGACCTCGGCCAGGACGATGCCCAGCGGCTGACGGACCTGCTGACCAGGTTCGTCTACCCCGAAGCCTGACCGTCACCTCCTTCGGATGTGACGACGCATACCCTCAATCAGTATCATTCGCGATAGTCGTGAATGATACTATCTTCTCGTGATCGAGGCTGCGACAACGAGCGAGGAGATACCTGTCGTGAACGTTTACGAGGCAGTGACGAGCCGGCGAGCGGTACGCGCGTTCACTGATCAGCCGGTCCCGGCCGAGACACTCAGGCGGGTGCTGGCCGCCGCGGTCTGGGCGCCGTCCGGTTCGAACCTGCAGCCGTGGCGTGCGTACGTGCTGACCGGGCAACCGCTGGCCGAGCTCAAGAAGCTCGCCAGCGAGCGGACCGCCGCGAACGACCCCTGGGACGACCCGCAATACCAGCAGTACCCGCCCGAGCTGAAGTCCCTGTACCTGCAACGGAGACAGGCCTTCGGCGCACAGCGCTACGGCGGGCTTGGCATCGCGCGCGACAACTGGGAAGCCGCCCGACGGGCCGCGTCGGCGAACTGGGCATGCTTCGGCGCGCCCGCTGCTCTGTTCTGCTACATCGACCGTGACCTGGGCTCTCCCCAGTGGTCGGACCTCGGCATGTTTCTGCAGAACGTCATGCTGCTGCTCCGGGCCGAAGGACTGCACAGCTGCCCGCAGATGGCGTGGGCCAACTATCGCAAGACCGTCGCGGAAATCGTGTCACCCCCGGACGAGCTCATGCTCTTCTGCGGGATGTCGATCGGGTACGAGGACGTGACCGTTCAGGAAGCTCGCTACCCTCGAGCGCCGTTGGAGGATACGGTCACGTTTCTCGGGGACGCGGGTTAACAAATCGCGCTGGCTTGGCAGTGTCTGGTTATTCCGCCGGGCGATAGCCGAGCCCAGAAGCCGGCTGCAGGCACCGTGGGAAAGCCCCCATAGCGCTGCTATGAAGGCTTCCCCACGGCACCAGCAGCCAACTTCTGGATCTCGACTCTCATCCCCCCGGAATAACCAGACACTGCCTAGTCGACGAGGTCGCGGACCACGGCGTCGGCCAGCAGGCGGCCTGGCAGGGTGAGGACGGCGGTGCCGGTCGCGTACGGGCCGGGCTCGAGCAGGCCTCTGCCGAGCGCGTCGGCGGCGGCATCCCGGCCACGGTCGGTCAGCACGCCCAGCGGCAGGCCGTCAGTCGTGCGTACCCGCAGCATGATGTCCTCGACCCGGCGGTCCTGCGCCGACAGCAGCTCACGCGCGTACGCGGGCGAGTTCTTCTCGGCGAGGCGGGAGCCGTAGGCGGCGGGGTGCTTGACGTTCCACCAGCGGGTGCCGCCAACGTGGCTGTGGGCGCCGGGGCCAAAACCCCACCAGTTCGCGCTACGCCAGTAGCCCTCGTTGTGCCGGCAGCGATCCGCGCTGGTCAGTGACCAGTTGCTCACCTCGTACCAGCCCAGGCCCGCGGCCGTCAGGGTCCGCTCGGCCTGCTCGTACCGCTCGGCGAGCGTGTCGTCGTCGGCGACCGCGACCTCGCCGCGGCTGACCCGGCGGTGCAGCCGAGTGCCCGGCTCGACGATCAGCGAGTACGCGGACACGTGGTCGACGCCGGTCGCCAACACCGCGTCCAGCGACGCCTGCCAGTCGTCCGCGGTCTCCCCCGGCGCGCCGTAGATCAGGTCCAGGCTGACGTGCTCGAAGCCGGTCCGCCGGGCCCATCGGGCGACCGCCTCGGCGCGGCCGGGCGTGTGGTGCCGGTCCAGGACCGCGAGGACGTGCTCCCGCGCGGACTGCATGCCGAGCGACAGCCGGGTGAAGCCGGCCTCCACCAGGGCCGCCAGCGACCGCTCGTCGACCGTCTCCGGGTTGCACTCGGTGGTCACCTCGACGCCGGCCGCGAACCCGAACGCGGCCCGCAGGTCGGCGAGCGTACGGCCCAGCTCGGCCGGCGGCAGCAACGTCGGGGTGCCGCCGCCGACGAACACCGTGTCGATCGCCGGCGTCCGGCCACCCAGCGCGGCCGCGGCGAGCTCGATCTCGGCCCGTACCGAGTCGAGGTAGTGCTCGCCCTGGTCACCGTCCAGCTCGGACGCCGTGTACGTGTTGAAGTCGCAGTAGCCGCACCTGGTGGTGCAATACGGCACGTGGACGTACGCCCCGAAGGCGCGTGAGGTCAGCTCGTCCAGGGCCGCCGGCGGCAGCGAACCGTCGGCCGGCACCGGCTCGCCTTCGGGCAAGGTGGAGGGCACAGCTGTCTATTGTGCCCCGGCCGCCACCGGCTCCGCCGTCGCGCGGGTCCTCAGCGCCCAGCTGACGACCGGCGGAGCCGCCGCCCCGGCCACCACGAACAGCGCGCCGAGCGCGAGCCAGCCGGGCAGTCCGCCGCCGAAGCCGTGCGGGCCGCCGGTACCGAGCACCAACACGGTGGTCAGCGCCGGGCCGACCAGGTTGCCCAACGACATGCTCATCCCGAAAACGCCCTGATACTGGCCCTGGGCGTGCGGCGGCGCCAGCCCGTACGCGACTCCCCAGGTGCCAGCGGACAGCACCAGCTCGCTGACCACGTGCACGACCGAGCCGGCCACCATGATCGCCACCGCCACCCAGATGCCCTGCCCCGCCGCGAAGGCGTAGATCGCACAGGCGACCGCGATGATCACCGACGACAACCGCAACGCCTTCGCCGCGGCCGTCGCCGTGGTCACGTCGCGGCTGGCACGCACCTGGAAGAGCACGATGCCAATGGTGTTTACGATCAGCAGCACCGAAACCAGCCAGGCCGGCGCGTGCGTACGCTGCACCGTCCACAGTGGAATGGCCACCTCCAGCAGCCCGTACTGCATCGTCAGCACTCCCACCAGGAGCATCACCAGCAGGAACGGCCGGTCGGCCAGCGCGACCAGCCGGCGACCGCCGGCCGGCGCCGGCACCGGAGCCAGCCGGGTGACGCCCAGCACCATCACGCCGGCGATCACGAAGGTCGTCGCGTCCGCCAGGATCGTCGTCTTGTACGCGACCGCCGTGTCCAGGTGCAGGGTCAGTGCCGCGGCCGCCGCGCCACCGGTGATGCCCAGGTTCGTCATCGAGCGCAGGAATGCCTGCGTACGAACCCGCTGATCGGTCGGCAGCGCGCCGGCGATCAGCGCGCCGCGGGCACCGTTCGAGCCGGCGTCGAGAACGCCCTGCACCGCGAGCACCAGAGCCAGCCCGACCACCCCGTCCACCAGCACCACGGACGCGGTGACCAGGCCATTCAGACACGCACACACGACCAGCACCTCGCGCGGGCCGACCCGGTCGGCCAGATGGCCCATCGGCACGCTCGCGATCAGCCTGGCGGCGGCCGCCACCGCCAGCGCGGCGGCCAACTGGCCGGCCGGCAACCCCACCGAGCGGGTGAAGTAGATGGCGCTGACGGTCATGAAGAGGCCGTTGCCGAACGTGTTGATCAAGGTGGCGGCGGCCAGAACTCGGCCGGTACGGGACTGCGGGGGCGCGGGAGCGGGGGTCGCTGTCACCGCCACATCTTAACAGTACGCGCGTACTGTTTCGAGTTGTTTTCCGTCCGCGGGTGACCGCCGACACAGGCCTTTGTAAGACGAGGTCAGCACCCACCCAGCCTAGGAGGCGACCGCGGTGGAACCGATGATGCGGAGGTGTCTCAAATTAGGACACCGGAGTGTCCCGTCATGCGGTCAGCTGAGTACTCAGCACGGGAGTCTCGGAAGGAGTGCCGATGTCGCAGCAGCCCCATGGAGCGGAGTCGAGTCACCAGCATGTGGCCGACCAGCCCGGCGAGGTCGCCGGTGCCGGAGAAGAGACGCTGACCGCGCGCCAACTGGGCGGCAAGGATGCGCTCGCGCTCGCCGATCTCGCGGCGATCTTCGACGACCTGCAGTTCGTGCTCGGCTGCTGTGAACGACTGCTCGGTGAGCTGGCGCGGGGTGAACAGCAGGACACCGTCGTGGTCGAGGCGCTGTGGATCGCAGCACTGTCGACGTACGCCCGGTGCTTTCGATCCCGGGAAAGCGGCGCCGCGCTGTCCCCGACCGATCTGTCGGCAACCGCCCTCAAAGGTGAGGTCGCGAAATGGCACGAGCTGCTCGGCAAACTGCGCGACTTCGCCGTCGACGGCGTGGCCAACACCCGCGAGGAGTTCTTCGTTGGCGCCTCGCGGACTTCCACGGGTGCACCGGCGGGCATCGTGGTCACCTCGATCAGCCGTCCCCGGGTCGACGAGGCCACGGTGCGCCAGACCGGCCGACTCGCCTTCGAACTCAGCTCGGTGGTGGACGGGCGGGTCAAGGAAAGAACCCAGAAGGTGTTCTCCTTGGCGCGGCGGCTCTCGACCACCGACTTCGACAAGCTCGACCCCATCGAGATCGACTGGTCCCCGGCCACCAGCTCGGAGTCGTCGTGATGGCGAGCTGAGCTGCATCGAGCGACGCCGGCTCCTTCCCGAACCTGTCGGGAACGGCGAGTTCGCGGCGATGTACGTCGGTTGTATGTTCCACCCCCATACTTCGCCCCATGGATGCTGATTCCGGATCACTCAACCGCCGTGTTTTCCTGCTCGGCGCCGGTGCTGTCGTAGGAGCCGGCTTCGCCGGCCTGGCATTGCCGTCCGGCGCGCAAGCCGCCACCGCCCCGCGTATTTACAGCTGCGCCGAGTGGAGCGCGCGGCCGCCGGCCGATCCGCTGGTGACACTCAACCATCCGGCGAACCGGATTCTGGTCCATCACACCGCGAGCGCGAACAGCACGGACTATTCGCAAGCACACGCCTTCCAGTTGGCCCGCGGTATTCAGAACGACCACATCGACACCAACGGCTGGTCCGACACCGGCCAGCATTTCACCATCAGCCGTGGCGGCTATGACATGGAAGGCAGGCACGGCAGCCTGACCGCTTTACGGGGCGGCAGCACGATGATTCGCGGCGCGCACTGCCCGGGACAGAACGACAACGCCATCGGGATCGAGAACGAAGGCACGTACATGACCGTGGAACCGCCCACGGCACAATGGAACGCGCTGGTCAAAATGTGTGCCTACATCTGCGCGCAGTACGGGATCTCGCCAGCGGAGATCAAAGGACACCGGGACTACTACAACACCCTGTGTCCCGGCGACAAACTCTACGCGAAACTCCCTGCCTTACGCGCCGCCGTACGTACGGCCATCGGCTGAGGCACGGATCTTGGCCTTCACTGGGACACCGCGAGGCCGGTGGAATTTCTCGATGGCGGCTGGGGTGACCGGAGTGAAGAAGTTGACGAGGTTGCCGTCGGGGTCGCGGAACAGCAGAGCGCGGTTGCCCCAGGGCATGGTGGTGGGTTCGTTGACGAAGTCCTCGACGAAGCCGGTCAGGTTCTCGTACACAACGTCCACGTCGTCGACGAGGAACTCGATGATCACGCTGCGGTTGTCGGCCGGGCTCGCGGAGGTGGGCCCGAACAGCGGGACGGCGCGGGTGCTGGCGCATTCGGCCCGGCGAACCTCGCCCCGCGCAGAACCAGAACTCGGCGGCTAACGGCTCGGCGAGAGTCTTCGTGGAATTCCGGTAGTGGCCAGGTTCATCCTTGGCATTGCTGACAAAGGTAACTGGACACGCATCCAGCGCCTGTCTAGCCTTTTGCCATCAATCCCAAGGAGATGCCATGAACACGGCCGAGAACCGCTGGATCCTTGCTTTTGATGCTTCCTGCGGGACATGTCGGGAGATTTCCCAAACGGTCGAAGCGGCCTGTGGCGGACGTCTGGAAGTGTTGCCACTGGGCCGAACCGACGTGGTGGAATGGCGGAAGGCCGTGTTCGGCGCCGACGCTGCCTGGGCACCAACGCTGATCAGTGTCGGCCAGAAAGTACGCGCGTGGACTGGCGCGCGGATGAGCGCACCGCTGGCCCGCCGGCTCGGTCCACGTTCGACCGTTCGCGTACTGAGCGCACTCGGCCAGCTAAAACAGAATGGCGCCGCGCCGTGTCAGCATACGGCCGCCGGGCCGGCATTGAGCCGCGGCAGTCTTCTTCGCCTCGGGGCGGGAATCGGCATCGCGTCCACGGTCATCCTGCTCGGTCGTACGCCCGCGTTCGCCCAGCGTGTTTCGTTCGGTGAGGCGAGCAGGTGGGTGGCCACCAATGCCGGAGATCTGCCTCGGACCTACGACGAGATCGTTGCCCATTCACAGATCTATCGCAAAGCCATCTACCGCGCGCTCGGCGCGGCGGACCGCGCGGGTCTGTGGACCGAACAGCTGACCCGCTACCGTACGGCCCACCACACCGAACTTTCGGTGGCTCAGAAGGCTCTTCTCGACCAGGCTCTGGCCACCTTCACCGACGCTTCGATCTTCGAAGACGACGCGATGTCCCGGCCGGAGGTCCTGCAGAAGCTGAAAAGCCTGGAAGGCTCGGCGAGATCTCTGTTCGGTGACCGTCTCGCGTTCGCCATTTTCGCCTCGCTCGGGCCAGGCGCGTCGACCGCTCGGCCCGGCACCGGCGGCCAACAATCCGCCGTCCAGCTACCTGGCACCGAAAACGTCGCCGAGCCGCCCGAATGCGACACCCTGTGCGAATGCAGCGTCGAGGACGACTGGTGTACGCATCCCGCCCGCTACTGCCGCCTACTGGACTGCGCTCACTGCAAAGACATCAAATGCACATGCTTCCAGGGCTGCGGATTTGCCTACCAGTACCAATGCGACGGCTATTGCAACCAGACGACCTAACCCAGCTCAGTCAAGGTAACTCAGCTCGGGCTTCTCCCCGATACCGAGAAGGAAATATCCGAGGAACGTGGCCCCGTCGCTTCCCGCGTCAAACCGGCTGATGGACACACCTTCGGGCTCAAAGAACACGTCACCTGGCCGCAGCACGACCTCCGGCTCACCCTTGACCTGAAAAGTCACCGAGCCTTCGACAATGCTGCCCACCACCGGGCAGTTGTGTATGTGCTCCCCCGCCACGCAGTCCGACGGCATCTGGATCCGGCGAATCTCGACACTCGCGGTGCGCTTCGCCGGGTCCAACTGGGCCTCAAGCACAGTGGTCCGGATCATCCCTCGTACCCACTTTCCGTGACGTGTGTGTCGAACTCGGCCGTACTGCCGTCCGCCGCAGCCTCCTGAACAGCCAGGTGCCGCATAGACGACTGAGGGCCGGCGCCGTGCCAGTGCCACTCGTCGGGCGCGATCCGAACCGTGTCGCCGGGACGGATCTCCTCGACCGGGCCACCCCTGCGGCCCACTCTCCCGAACCCGTCCGTGACGTAGAGAATCTGCCCGTGAGGATGCTTGTGCCACGCGGTACGCGCGCCGGCGTCGAACCGTACGTCAAAAATGCGCAGCAGCGAGAGCGGATCCGGCGCGGCGATGGGCGTCATCCGTACGACGCCGGTGAACCACTCGCTTGGGCCGTCAATTGTTGGGCTGTTTCTCTCTATTTCCACGTCGCTACTGTACCTACTAGTACGTTTGTTAGTCAAACAGGCACGGACCTGTCGGCGCATGTCAGTCAGATGGCCGCCGAGCATGCATCGCGGTACGCCAGAAGGCTTATGACGCGACCTCAGATGGCTGAGTCGGACGCCTTAGGCTGACACGTACGCTCGGGGCCGAACCGCTCCTGTACCGCCAGATCAAAGGAGATCCGTGCGCCGCCTGCTGATTGCCGGGGTCGTCACCGCCTGCGTGGCGGTCTTGGTGGTGATCGCGCTGGTGATCGCCGCCGTGGTCCGCGGCGGGCAGGTCGCGATCCCGGCGCTGCCGGCCCCCCTCAAACCCGAGGAATGCAACATCAAGATCGGGTCGGACACCGCCGAACTGACCCTGGAGCAGGGCCAGCACTCGTCCACGATCGCCGCGATCGGGTTCCTGCGCGGCGACGGCGTACGCGGGGTCACGGTCGCGCTGGCCACCGCACTGCAGGAGTCCAAGCTGGAGAACACTCCCGGCGGCGACCGTGACTCGGTGGGCCTGTTCCAGCAACGGCCGTCGCAGGGCTGGGGCACGCCCGCGCAGCTCGCCGATCCGCGGTACGCGGCGAACGCGTTCTACCGGCGGCTGGAAACCGTCGACAACTGGCAGAGCAAGCCGGTCGCGCAGGCCGCCCAGGCGGTCCAGCGCTCCGCCGACGGCAGCGCTTACGCCGGCTGGGAACCCGAAGCCACCACGCTCGCCACCGCGTACTCCGGGCAGACCGCCGGCGCGGTCACCTGCCTCACCCGCAACTCCCACTCCACCTCCGCGCTCGGCGAGGACCTCCGCCGCGACCTCAGAGCCGACCTGGGCAGCGCGGCGTCTTTCGCGCTGGGTCCCGGAAACGCCGCCGGTGTCCCCTCCTTGCGCGTCTCCGCCAAACCCGCCGGCGCCGACCTGCAGACCTACCGCCGGATCGAGTTCTGGCTCGTCGCCCACGCCCAGGAATACCGCGTCGCCACCGTGGCCTACCGAGACGTGAAATGGACCGCCACCGACGGCACCTGGAAAGCCCTGCCCACCGCCGACCCCACCGGCCACATCGTGGTCACCTTCACCTAGCCCCCCACCCCCGCGCGGCCCCGCAACTCCCGCCCCCAAAGTCGCCCAACTTCAATAAAACCCAACCCCGCGCCCCGCACCTCCACAAACCCAACCCCGCGCAGCACCGCAACTCCCGCCCCCAAAGTCAGCCACCTTCGGTAAACCCAACCCCGCGCCCCGCACCTCCGCAAACCCAGCCCCGCGCGGCACCTCAACTCCCCCCAAAGTCAGCCACCTTCGGTAAAACCCAACCCCGCGCCCGGCGCCATCGGCCGCCAGGCCGATAGTCGCCCCTGCGGCAGGAGCGTCCGCCTTTGTAGGCCCGCGGTCTTTGCGGG
>NZ_BAAANY010000042.1:171598-200890 GCF_039530045.1 Fodinicola feengrottensis
CCCGCGCTTTTTGCGGGGTCTACACAAAAGGCGACTCTCGTAGCCGTAGTCGACCGCGCCCGCGCCGAAGGCGCCAGAGACACAGAGTTACGGGATCAGCGGCAGTAGTGACGTGGAAAGCCCTGCCCGCCACCGGTTTTTGGTGGCGGGCAGGGCTTTCCACGTCACTGGTAGCCGAGGATTCCGCCCCCTAATGTCCACCGCCCCTAACCACCGCGGCCCCCGCGCCACAGACAGCCAACAATTCCGCACCCAAAAACCCACCGCCCTTATCCAGCGAGTCAGATCATCGAGGCGGCGTGTTCGGCGATGGCGATGGCGTCGAGCGCGGTGGGACTGCGCAGGGGCACCGGAACGATGGACAGGTCGATGACGCGTAGCGCCTCGACGCCGTGGACACGGCACTGTTCGTCCACCACGGCGTCGGGGTCATCACCGGGGCCCATCGCGGCGCCGCCGGCCAAGGCGAGCCGGCTGAAGGTCATGGCGCGCAGCACCGCGTCGAGCTGTTGATCGTCGCCGATGACCTGGTCATTGAGCATCGGGAACCCGGCGATGTGGCGAGCCAGCGAGGGATGTGTGGCGACTGTCCAGGCGTACCGGTAGGCGTCGCGCATCCGGGTGAGATCGCCAGCGGCGGTGTAGAAGCCGAGGTCGATGATAGGCCGCTGACCGGTGGCAGGGCCGGCGAGACTGATGGTGCCGCGGGAGACTGGCGCGAAGTCGCCCACCATCAACGCGATCATCGGGTCCGTTCCACCCGGTGCTGGTCCGGTGAACAAGGTGAGGTAAAACGCCTGGTCAGGTACGTGCCCAGGGAAGCTGTCGAGGCGTCCGATCACTTCGGTCATCGGGGCGCCCGACGGAACGGATCCGGGCTGCGGGATCGCCGGAATCACCGCACCGGGCTGGTCGTAGAGGTTGCGGCCAACACCCGGGAGGTCCTGCTGGGAGGTGATGCCGATGGCGCGCAGGTCCTCGATGGGCCCGATCCCAGAGCGCAGGAGGAGCACGGGGCTCAACGGTGCACCCGCGGCGAGGATCACCTCACCGGCGCCGACGAACTCACCACCGATTTCCACCCCGATCGCGCGTCCATGGTGGACAACAATCCGGTCGACCTGGGTGTCACCTCGGACGACGAGATTCTCTCGCCCTCGGGCTGGGGCAAGGTAGGTCAGCGCGGTGGAGGCACGAGTGCCGTCGGCGTACTGGTTGTGCGGATAGGGACCGATGCCGACCGCGGTCGGAGCGTTCATGTCAGGTTGGTAGTCGTGCCCGTGGTCCAGCATCGACTCCAGAAAAGCCGCCATCGGCGCCGTTAGCCGATCTCGGTCCGGCCGTACGATCGGCACCGGTCCCTCGGGGCCGTGATGGGGTGCGTCGGGGAAGTCACGGTCGGCTTCACAGCGCCGGTACGCCGGCAGCATCTGCTCCCATGACCAGCGTGGCATCCCGCGGGCAGCCCACGCGTCGTAGTCGCGGGGCATGGCCCGGACCGCGCCCCGGCCGTTGACCTGTGCGCAGCCGCCGACGACTCTGCCCCGCGCCAGCGGTCCGGTCCGCCCAGCCGTGACGGTGGCGGACAACCCCCAGTCGAATCCGACGCCATCGCCGGTGGTCAACGCCGGCGGCATGGCGGCGCGGTCGGCGAAGTCCTGGCCCGCCTCGACCAGCAGCACGCTGCGGGTCGGTTCAGCTGACAACCGGGCGGCCAACACGCACCCCGCGGTGCCCGCTCCGATGATGAGCACGTCGACCATCACAGCGCACGAAGCTGTTCATCCATGTGGTCAAGGTACCCAGCCGCGCGGACCCCGGCTTGGACAAATCTGACCGGTCCGAAAGGGCTTGGTCAACGGTGGGAGCCCTTGATGCGCCACCCCGCAGCACTCACTGTCGACCAAGCTCTAACTCAAGTACCAACGAGCGTCAACCGCTGGTCGATCGCTCGTACCCACCGGGCCTATTTCTTCGGAGCGTCCGAAGTGGACAGCGCGGCGATGAAGGCCTCCTGCGGCACCTCGACCCGGCCAACCATCTTCATCCGCTTCTTGCCCTCTTTCTGCTTCTCCAGCAGTTTGCGCTTACGGGTGATGTCACCGCCATAGCACTTGCTGAGGACATCCTTGCGAATAGCGCGGATGTTTTCCCGGGCGATCACCCGAGAACCCACGGCGGCCTGGATCGGCACCTCGAACTGCTGCCGCGGAATGAGTTCGCGGAGCCGCTGGGTCATCGAGACGCCGTACGCATACGCCTTGTCTTTGTGAACAATCGCGCTGAAAGCGTCCACGGTTTCGCCCTGCAACAGGATATCCACCTTGACCAGCGCGGCTTCCTGCTCGCCGATGGGCTCGTAGTCCAGGCTCGCGTAGCCCTTGGTACGCGACTTCAGCTGATCGAAGAAATCGAAGATGATTTCCGCAAGCGGCATCGTGTAGCGCAGTTCCACCCGGTCGGCGGACAGGTAGTCCATCCCGCCGAGAATTCCCCGGCGGGACTGGCAAAGCTCCATGATCGCGCCGATGTAGTCGCTGGGCGCGAGGACCGTGGCTCTTACGATGGGCTCGTACACACCGCCGATTTTGCCGGCGGGGAACTCGCTCGGGTTGGTGACGATGTGCTCGGCACCGTCCTCCATCTCGACCCGGTAGACCACGTTCGGCGCGGTCGCGATCAGCTCCAGGTCGAATTCGCGTTCCAACCGTTCCCGGATGATCTCCAGGTGCAGCAGCCCGAGGAACCCACATCGGAACCCGAAGCCAAGCGCGACCGAGGTTTCCGGCTCATACACCAAAGCGGCGTCGTTGAGCTGGAGTTTCTCCAGCGCCTCCCGCAGATCCGGGTAGTCCGAGCCGTCGATCGGATAGAGACCGGAGAAAACCATCGGCTTGGGGTCGGAATAGCCACCGAGCGCTTCGGTCGCCGACTTGATCTGGGTGGTGATGGTGTCACCGACCCGGGACTGCCGCACGTCCTTCACGCCGGTGATCAGATAGCCGACCTCGCCGGCCGCGATCGCGCCGGTGGCGACCGGCTCCGGCGAGATGACGCCCAGCTCCAGCAGCTCGTGGGTGACTCCGTTGGACATCATCTTGATGCGTTCGCGCGCTGACAGCTTGCCGTCGACGACTCGTACGTACGTGACGACACCGCGATAAATGTCATAGACGGAGTCGAAAATCATCGCCCGCGCCGGCCCGGCCGAGTTGCCGACGGGAGCCGGCACCTGCTTGACGATCTCGTGCAGCAGCGCCTCGACGCCGTCGCCGGTCTTGCCCGAGACCCGCAGGCAGTCGCTCGGGTCGCAGCCGATCAGGTGCGCGAGTTCCTCGGCGTACCGCTCCGGCTGCGCCGCCGGCAGGTCGATCTTGTTCAGCACCGGGATGACGTGCAGGTCCGCTTCCAGCGCCAGATACAGGTTCGCCAGCGTCTGCGCCTCGATGCCCTGCGCCGCGTCCACCAGCAGCACCGCGCCTTCGCAGGCGGCCAGGCTGCGGGACACCTCGTACGTGAAGTCGACGTGTCCGGGCGTGTCGATCATGTTCAGCACATACTCGGTGCCACTGGGCTGAGCCACCCAGGGCATCCGCACGGCCTGGCTCTTGATCGTGATGCCACGCTCACGCTCGATGTCCATCCGGTCGAGGTACTGCGCGCGCATGGCACGGTCGGACACCACGCCGGTCTTCTGGAGCATGCGGTCGGCGAGGGTGGACTTGCCGTGGTCGATGTGAGCGATGATGCAGAAGTTGCGGATCAGCTCGGGATCTGTCGATCCGGGCACATGGGTCAACGGGCGTCCTTGGAGTCATTCTCTGCGGCCATGCCTCAGCGACTAGCCGGCTCGGGCGTACCCGTCCATCCTCCCATGCCCACCAGGTACCGTTAGGAGGCGGATTGGAGCGCGCCTCGCGCGTGGTCTATTCTGGCTAATCGCGTGCGTTGAATCGCACCGACCGAGAACCCCGACTGACAAACCGAGGCTTACGCGTGGCGAACATCAAGTCCCAGATCAAGCGGATCAAGACCAACGAGAAGGCGCACCAGCGCAACAAGGCGGTGAAGTCGTCGCTGAAGACCGCGATCCGCCGCTTCCGTGAGGCCGCCGCCTCCGGCAACAAGGAAACCGCTGCCACCCAGCTGCGGGTCGCCTCTCGCGCTCTGGACAAGGCCGCCAGCAAGGGCGTCATCCACCAGAACCAGGCCGCGAACAAGAAGTCCGCGATGGCGAAGGCAGCCGGCCAGCTCTAAGCCCTGGCCGCACGGCCCGCGCTTGGATATTGCTCAGTCGACAGGAGCCACCCGAACCACCGGGTGGCTCCTCTTCGTGTCTGCGTAGCGACACTCGATGGCGACGCTTGGTCGGTAGCCCCGTACATAACGGACATCGCTCTGGGATGTGTCCGTTATGTACGGGCCAACTGCTAGTGGCGCTTGCGGCCGGACCCAGTCGGCTTCTCGGGCGGAGCGCCGGCCGGATCCCACGGCGGCGGGCGGTCGCCGCGGATCTCGGTCATGAAGTCGTCCAGCTCGTCTGGCACGACCGGCAGTTGCTGGGTGGCGTCCGAACCCGGCGCGTGGCGCTGGTTCGGCGCGCTGGCCGGCAGCACCGGCAGCGTCTGGGTCCGGCCGGCGAAGTCCGGATCCGTCGGCGGCGCCAGCGTCGGGATGATCGCCGTGTCGTTGTTCAGCTGGCCCCGGCGACCACTCTTCTGCTCCTCGCGCGCCACCCGCTTCTGCTCGCGGCTGCGCTCACGTACCGCCTTGCGATGCTCCCGCGAGGCCGACATGCCGCTGGCCGGCTCGGGCTCAGGCTGGGGTTCCGGCTCGGGGGCTGGTTCGGGTTCCGGCTCGTACTCCCGCTCGGCGGCGACCGCCGAGCGCTGCGTCGCACCGGCGATGATGTCGTTGACTTTCACCATCGCCGCGACCGCGACGGGCAGCACCAGCACACCCCACCAGGACACGAAGCCCAGCAGGGCCAGCACAATCGCCACCGTGATGGCGATCTCGAAGAACACGAACGAGATCACCGGGCCGGGGTCGATCGTCTTCAGCCGCAGCACCCGGCCGTACACGGTCCGCCGGTCGTTCTTCTTGCGCTTGCCGCCACTCTTGGCCATCAGCGAGCTCCCTTGGCAGCCGCGATGGCCAACACGGCCCGCTCCAGTGCGTACTGCTCGTCGGAGGCCACGCCTTTGACGTCAGCGTTGAGCGCCGCGGCCACCTGCATCGCGGTGGCGAGCCCGTCATCGGTCCAGCCGCGGCCCTGCCGCTGCGCCCGCTCCACCTTCCACGGCGGCATGCCCAGCTGGCTGGCCAGCTGATATGCGTTGCCGCGTCGGCCGCTGACACGGGCGATCGTTCTGACGCCGTCGGCCAGCGCGTCCGCGATCAACACCGGGGCCACGCCGAGCGACTCCGCCCAGCGCAGCGCCTGCAGCGCCTCCACGGTGTTCCCGGCGACGGCCGCGTCGGCGACCGTGAAACCGGTGACCTCGGCGCGGCCGCGGTGATAGCGCTGCACGGCGGCCGCGTCAACAGTCCCGCCGGAGTCGGCGACCAGCTGCGCGCAGGCGGTGGCCAGCTCGCGCATGTCGTTGCCGACGCTCTCCAGGATCAGGGTGGCCACGTCCCGGGACGCCCGGCCGCCGGCCCGGGAGATCTCGGCCCGTACGAACGAGGCGCGGTCAGCGGGTTTGGTCAGCTTCGCGCACGGCACCACCACGGCGCCGGCGCCGCGCAGGCCCTCCACCAGCGCCTTCTGCTTGGCGCCGCCGGAGTGTTCGATGACCAGCACAGTGCCGTCGACCGGGTCCTTGGCATAGCTGAGCAGCCCAGCGGTCAGGTCCTTCGTACCGTCCTGGCCAGCGTGCACGACCACCACCCGCTCGCCGCCGAACAGCGACGGACCGAGTAATTCGTCAAGCTGGACGGGCGCGAGCTCGCCAGCCTGGACGTGCTGCACGTCGGCGGACGCCTCGCGGCCCTTCGCCGCCGCCACCACGTCCGCGACCGCGCGCGAAAGCAGCAGCTCCTCGTCGCCGAGCAGCAACCGGACCGGCGTCAACAGGTCGCCGCTGTCTGTCAAGTCTCCGTCCGGAGATGTGGTCGGGGGCACGGCTGCATCGTCCCATGCCGACTGCGGCGATGCTGGGGACAGGGGAGAATAACGGTACTTTCGGCTGTCTGCCGGTCAGCTGGCACGGCATGCTGAACCCATGCCCCGCTGGACGTGTCCACACTGCGACCGCGAGTTCGGGCGAACTCGCCAGTCGCACGTCTGCGTCCCGGGCGGCACGGTCGAGGACACCTTCGCACCCTGGCCAGCCCGCTATCTCGACATCTACCGAGCCCTGGAGTCCCACCTCACGTCCTTGGGACCGCTGCACGCGGACGCCGTCAAGGTCGGCGTCTTCCTCAAAACCGACCGCACCATCGCCGAGGTCCGGCCGCGCGCCCGCGCCCTGTCCCTGGACCTCGTGCTCCTGCGCACAGTCGACCACCCGCGCATCTCCCGGCACCTGCGGACCGGCGACCGCACGATCCACATCATCAAACTCACCAGCCTCGACGACGTTGACAACGAACTCCTCGAGTGGCTCACCGAGGCGTACCTGACCGCCACCGACTGATCCTTCTCGCCTGTTTTGTATCGCCCGCGAATTTCTCCCCCCGAGATTTGGCCTGTGCGGCGCGAAATTGTCGTACGTGTCTGTTTTTCTTTCCCCCTCCCTTTGAACGGGCGGGGGGTGGCTTGAGAGGTGGACCTTGATTTTTAGTTGAACATCGGTCCTCAAACCCGCCCCCCACCCGTTCACTGGGTGGGGGCAAATTTGCCGGAGGGGTACGACAGTTTCGCGCCGCACCCTACGTAGCCAGGTGCTCCATCACTGGGTGGGGAACGGGGGTTGGAGCCACCAAGGGGTGTCGACGAGTTCGACTCGAGTGACCCATTTGACCCACCAGAAGCCGCGGCGGTCCGGAGCGACGAGCCGCAGCGGTGCGCCGTGGCCGGCGGACAGCGGCTGGCCGCCGGCGTCGGTCGCCAGCCACAGCTTCGACGCCTCCGATGCTGGCAGGAGCCGGTGGTAGCCGGTCACGGACGTGATCTTGAGGCTGCCGTACGCCCGCGCCGGGACCAGCCGGTCGAGCCGCACCCCTGACCAGTTCTGGGTGGCATACCACCCGCCGGTGCAGTCGAGAGTGGCCCGCACGGAGTCGCCGTACGCGCTCAGGTCGGCGACCTCCCAGAAGCTGCTCCGGCCAGCGGCCACCACCTCCAGGTGCCAGGTGTTCTGACCAGCCGGCACCCCGTCGAGCAGCCAGGTCACCACCGGCATCTGGTCCGGCACGTCAGTGCCGGCCTCGGTCGATCCAGTGCTGGTGGTCGGTCCCAGTGGCAACCGGAGGGCACGCCCAACGCCCTCAAGAGCGACATACGCGGCCAGTGAACCGACCGCGAGGCTGGCGGTTCGCAGCGCGACGCGGCGGGACAAGTCCGCCCGGCGCGGACGCGGTCGGTGTCTGATCAGGTGTGCCAACAACAGCGGTACTCCCACCAGCGCCAGCCCGACGTGCACCTGGTTGTCCGTCACGCCGAAGTAGTCGCGATAGCCGCCCCAGGCTTCCCCAACGCCACTGAGCACCGCGCCGAGAACCACCACGGTCAGCGAGATCCCCAGCACTCGCCGACCCCAGACGTGGGCCGTCCGGCGCCGCCAGCCGCGCCGCGCGATCACCGTTTTCCACGGGATCAGGAGCGGCAGCCCCAAACCGGCCGCACCATGCGCGTACGCGACCAGAGCCGACTGCACGGGCGTACCAAACGCGAACGCCAGCACCCCGGTGACCATCGCGAGCACCAACAGCCCAAGAAGCGCCAGGTTGGTCCTTCGCCCAGCCCGCTGCCACATCCTCCCAGTGTCGCTTCGCCCAGCAACGTTGTCTGAGGATCCCTCAGCAGAAAGTTCTGAGCTGCCGGGGATGACCGTGCGTGTCCCAAGCGGTCCCTCAGCCAATGACCGCCGTCAGTTGATGTCGAACTCGTTGCCCTCCGGGTCCATCATCCCGACGGCGTAGTGGTCGAGCCCCTCCTCAACCAGGGCGCCAGTGATGGTGGCGCCGAGGGCGGCCAGCCGGGTGGCCTCGGCGTCGACGCGCTGCCGGCGGATCTGAATAGGGTCGGTCCGCATGCCGCTGGCATTGATATCGAGGTGCAGGCGGTTCTTGACCAGTTTGGGATCGCGGACTTGCTGGAACCAGATGCTCGGGCCGTTGCCCTCGGGCTCGCTGATCCAGTCCGCACCGTCAACCAGGTCCTCTTCGGGCACCCCAATGTCACGGTAGTAGTCGTTCCAGGTGGCGAAATCCGCCGGCGGGGGCGCGAGCTGATAGCCCAGCGCGGCGACCCAGAAGCAGGCGAGGCGGTCCGGATCGGCGCAGTCGATCACCAACTGGAAGCGGACGGCCATCAGAGATCCTTTCGCGGTCACGCAGGGTCATCGACGACGCTGCCAGCGGCTCGCACAGCGGTGCCATGCGAGCGCGGACAGACACCTCTCTTTTTAAGAGCCCTTACCCGCGGAGGCGATCGCCCGGCAGGAGCGCCAGGACAGGATCGACGCGATGGACAGCGCGGACAGGGCGCCGCCGACGCACCCGAACGAACCGATCGACAGCACCGAGGCCGCGGACCCCAGCGAGCCGACCGACAGCACCGAACCGCTCGACCCAATCGACAACACCGATCCGCTTGACCCGATCGACAGCAGCGACCGGGTCGAGCCGATCGACAGCACCGAGCGATCGGATCGGATCGACAGATAGGACGCCCGCTTCTCCACCATCCCTTCATCCTGCCCGAACTCGACGTTTTCGCTGCCAGCCACGGCGTGTCGCGAGCGAAAACGTCGAGTTCGCAAGGGGCTATGGAGGTTGTGCGATCTGGTCGACGCCACGGGTGACGGTGGTCAAGTGACCGTCTTGACGGAAGACGGCGACGTCACCGTCCAGGTCGGTGCGCAGAACCCGGACGCCCATCCGGGTGAGGTGCAGGATCACGCCGGGACTCGGATGTCCGTAGTCATTGCCCAGTCCCACCTCGACGACCGCGACCGTCGGCGCTGCCGCGTCCAGGAACGCGGGGTCGCTGTACATCGAGCCGTGGTGCGGCACCTTCAGAACATCCACATGCAGCGGCACTCGCGCTGACAGGACCGAGTCTTCCTCCTCTCGTTCGGCGTCTCCTGGCAAAAGAACCGTCGTGCCGGCCAGGTTCGCCATCACGATCAACGAGTTGTTGTTCGGATCCGACCGGGTGCCGCGAAAGGTCGCGGCCGGCCCGATCACGGTCAGCTGGACCGGACCGACCCGGTAGCTGTCGCCCGGCTGAACCGTCACCACATCCAGGTGGTGCCGCCGCACGGCCGCCATCAGAGTCTGCTCCCCGGTGTCTGGCAGCTTGTACGTCCCGACCAGGACAGCGCCGACGGACCGGCCGCTTACCGCTCCCTCGATGCCTCCCACGTGGTCGGCGTGCAGGTGGCTGAGCAGCAACAACGGAATCACCTGGATGTCCAGCCGGCGCAGGCAGCCATCCACCGCGGACGGCTCCGGGCCGGTATCGATCACGATCGCCGTCAGCGGTGCCACCCGCAGGACCAGCGCGTCGCCCTGACCAACCGCGCAGCCGACCAGTTGCCAACCTGGCGGCGGCCAGCCAGGGGCCACCACTTGGATGGGCAGCACCACGACGACGATCGCCACCACGACCACCGCGAGGAGTCGCCGCACCCATCGGCTTCGGCCAGCCGCCAGCAGCGCAAGCAGCACGACCGCGAGCAGCAAGCCACCACCGAGACCCGCCGGCCACGGCAGGACACCGCCAGGCACCTGGGCACCGACTCGCGCCACTGTGACCAGCCACCAGGCCGGCCACGATCCGCACCAGGCCAGCGCGGCCGCGGCGGCCGGCCAGAACGGTGACACCAGCGCGGCGAGCACACCAAGCACAGTGGCCGGCGCGACCGCCGGCACGGCCAGCAGGTTGGCTGGGACGGCCACCAGGCCGACTGTCCCGGACATGCCGGCGATCACCGGTGCGCAGGCCAGCTGCGCGGCGGCCGGCACGGCAAGAGCCTCGGCGAGCCCGGCCGGCACTCGGCAACGACGCAGCGCCTCCCGCCAGCCCGGTGCGACCAGGAGAAGGCCCGCGGTGGCCAGTACGGACAAGGTGAACCCCGCGGAGATCGCCTGGCTGGCGTCGAGCAGGATCAGCAGCCCGACCGTGGCGCACAGGGCCGGCAAGGCCGCGCGCGGCCGTCCGGAGGCGAGCGCGATCAGCGCCAAACCGCCCATCACCGCCGCTCGCAGCACGCTGGGCGACGGCCTCGCCAGCACCACGAAGCCGGCCAGCGCGGCCGCGGCGCAGATCGCCGCGACCGCCGGCCGGGCCCGCAGTCGCAAGCACAACAGCAGCACGGCGCCGGACACGATCGCGCAGTTCGACCCGGACACCGCCGTCAGGTGGGTCATGCCGGTGAGCCGGAATGTCTCGGCGACTTGCGGGTCGAGCGTACTGACATCTCCCAGGACCAGGCCGGGCAGCAAACCACCCTGTGGTTGTGGGAGCGGCGCGCAGGCTTGTCTGAGGCCAGCCCGCAATCCGCCGGCGGTCCGCTGGATCAGCGGCGGCTCGCCGAGCAGCCGCGGATCGCCAGTGACGGTCAGGGCGGCGGCGGTCACGTCACCGCCGGTCGGCGGCGACAGCCGGCCGGAGACCTTCAGCTGCTGGCCCGGCAGCAGCTTCGCCCAGGCCGGGCCGGTCCCGAACACCACCAGGCCGCCACCGATGGCGAATCGGCCGGCTGGGGTGGACAGGTCCGAGAGACCGACCGGCACGGCGTACCAAGGACGTCCCGCCACCGTGGCCTGCAGCGCCCGCGGATCGTCCTGGACGGTCACGGTAGCCGTCACGTCGACGCGTTGGTCTGCCAGCGACGGCAGCGGTCCGGTATCCCTGGGCAGCAACTGGAGCGCGGTCGTCAGGCCGCCGGCGGCAAGACCCAGCACGACGGCGGCGGCCACTCCCAACACGCGTTTGCGCACGTCTGCTCGTGTTCCGGTGGTTGGCCGTCTTCCGAGGAAAACCGCCAGCACGGCGAGCAGCAAACCACCCACGGCGAGCGCACCGGCCGCCGCGATGCCGGCCGCCAGCCCCACCAACGCGGCCGCCCAGATGCCCGCGGCGACGCCAGCGAGCCGCAGGTCCACGGGGTCGGGTGACGCTGTGCTGGTCACACCGTCACCCGCGCACGAAGATTGGCGAACTTCGCCGCACCGATGCCGGAGACCTCGCGCAGCTGCTCGACCGACGAGAACGGCCCATGCTGGGTCCGGTAGTCGACGATCCGCTGAGCCAGCACCGGGCCGACGCCCGGCAACGCGTCCAACTCGGCAGCGGTGGCCGCGTTCAGGTTGATGACTCCGCCGGCCGTCGCCGCGGGCTGGCCGGGCGCGGCCGGCATCGGCTCACCCACCACCACCTGCTCGCCGTCCACCAGCTTTCTGGCCAGGTTCACCGAGGTCAGGTCGACTCCGGGCAGCGCACCGCCGGCCGCGGCCACCGCGTCGGCCACTCGGGACCCGGCAGGTAGCCGTACCAAACCCGGCCGGCGCACCTTGCCGCCCACCGCGACGACCACGATCGCGGCCGAGGCAGCAGCCGAGGCAACACTGGGCACCACCCGCACCGCGCTGACCTGCGCACCCACCGGCTCGGCCACCGGCCGTGCCCGCCATGCCAGCCAACCGGCCACCAGCGCCGCGACGATCCCCACCGCGGCCACCGCCAGCAGTCCTCGACGGCCCGGGTCGATCAACGCGCCACGCAGGACCGACGGCAACAGCATGGCCCAGCGTCCAGATGGCTCCGGCGCTTGCGTTGTTTCGGTCGCCTCTGGCTCTGGTGCTGTTTTCTCCACCGGCCGCGCGAAAATCCGGCCCAGTCGAGCCCGCGCGGAGACGGTGGACGACGTGGGCACGCAGTGGCGAAGGCTCCAGCGCGGCACACGGGCAACGCTAGGGTCGATCTGGTGGCCGCTACCGGGTCGATCACCCATCTGTGGACAACAAGCCGGACTGTGGATTGTTGTCGTACGGCCAAAATCCGTGGTATCGGGAATGCGAGTTTCGTTTGTTGGGCAGTCGTGAATTTTGACGCCGTGTACTCACATTTGGGCAAACGTCGACCTTCGACATCGATGGCGTCACTTGGCGCGACAAACCCCTGTGGGAGCCCCCTTCAAAACCCGGTGCGGCGCGAAACTGTCGTACCCTCTCCGAAAAATCACCCCCACCCAGTGACGGGTGGGGGGCGGGTTTGAGGACCGATGTTCCACTAAAAATTAAGGTCTACCTCTCGACCCACCCCCCGCCCGTTCAAAGGGAGGGGGAAAGAAAAACAGACACCTACGACAATTTCGCGCCGTAAAGCGCCCTTGACACCAAACCCAGCGCACACCGGCCTCAACGCAACCCCGCCCGCGCGGCGGCCGAAGGCCGCCCAGGTTCGCGGCGGTGGGGTGCCCGCCCTTTGGGCACCCCGGCGACGCGAACCGGACGCGCCGCCGCAGGCACTGCGGCCGTCAACTCAGCACTGCGGCCATCAACGCTGCGGCCATCAACTCAGCAGGGGCTGATGACGACGCCGACGACGCCGGGGCCGACGTGGGCGCCGATGACGGCGCCGACTTCGGTGATGAGGAGTTCCTTGATGCCAGGCAGGTGGTCGGCGAGTCGGGCGGCGAGGGTTTCGGCGCGTTCGGGGGCGGCCAGGTGTTGGACCGCGATGTTGACGGGGGTGCGGTCGCCGGCCTGCTCGATGGCCAGTGCCTCCAGACGGGCGAGGCCGCGCGCGCTCGTACGCACGCGTTCGGCCAGCGTCACGCCGCCGGTGTCGATGCGCAGGATCGGCTTGACCGCCAGAGCCGTGCCGACCAGTGCGGCGGCGGCTCCGATACGGCCGCCGCGGCGAAGATATTCCAGCGTGTCAACGTAAAAAAGGGTCGTCGTCTGGCGGACCGCGACCTCGGCGGCGGCGCGTACGGCGGTGGCGTCGCCGCCGTCCAAGGCCACCGCGGCCGCCGCCCGGACCGGGAAACCGAGGCCCATCGCGGTGGAGCCGGAATCGACGACCGACACCACACCGGCGCCGAACTCCTTGGACGCGGCGACGGCCGACGAATACGTGCCGGACAGCCTGCTGGACAGGTGGATGGCCACCACGGCCTCGGCGCCGTCGTCCAAAGCCGCGCGGTAGGCGGCAGACAACTCGGTCGGCGACGGACGGGAGGTGACGACCGAGATCCGCCGCTCACCGAGCGCCCGGGCCACGTCCGCGGGGGTCACGTCGACACCTTCGACGCCGGATCGGCCGCCGACGGTGACGGTCAGCGGTACGACCCCGATGCCGGCCAACTGGCCCTCGGAGAGGCCCGCCGTGGAGTCTGTGATCACTGCCACCGCGCGAGCCATCCCCCGACCCTAGTGGTCTGTGCCGATCGGCGTACGCGGATCCCAGCAGCCTGTGATCACGGCAGCCAGCGCGGCACCGATCTCCTCGTGCGTCTCCCAGCCGTAATGCATGCCGTCCTGGTTAGCCCGCCCGGCGAGCAGGTGCGGCCAGACGATCCGCGGCAGGTCAACCATCGGTACGTCGTGCCGCCGGCCCCACACCCGCGCCGCTGCGACCGCCGGACCGTGCCCACGCGGCTCCCCCTCGGCACAGCCGTACACGGCCGCCTGATGCGGCGGCGGCAGGATTCCGACGACTGGTACGCCGGGATGGAAGAACCGCACCCCACCAACCGCATGCGCCAAGTACGTGTCCGTCAACCGCTGCGGCAGCGCGCGCCACGGCGTACGCAGGGCCGCGACTGGCTGACTTCGCTGATAAGCCGTACGCACCGCCCGCCGAAGCGCCGGCGGCCGCAGATACCGGATGCCCTCACGCAGCCAGGTCGGTACGGTCGTCGGCAAATAGTCCATTCCGCCTACGGCGAGTACCACGGCATCCGCGCGAGCCAACAAAACCGAGTAGAGGTACGGGTCGCGGGTCATCGCCCACCACACGTCCCGGCTCGTCCAACCCACCCGCGCGACCACGTCCGCGGTCACCGGTGAGTCCACTGTGGACAGTCGAGATGCCAGTACGTTCGGGAAAAGCCGCGGATCGGTGCTGATCTCCCCGCGCTCGGGGCCGTAGAACGCCAGCGAGTCAGCCAGAACCAGGACGTGCCGCATGCTCAGAGAAGCTACGGGGTCGCGGCACCGACGTTGTACGCGGACAGCACCCACTCGTCGCGGGCGTCGTTGGACAGCACCGGCCGGGATCGCAGCTGGGCCCAGTGACAGTTGTTCAAGCCGCTGACCGTCCGAGCCAGCTCCTCCGGCCAGCGCAGCAGCTCGGCCACGCCATAGCGGATCGCACCGCCGTGCGACACCAGGATCACCGTCGCCTCGGTGACGTGCGAGACGCGGGTGACGGCGTTGCGAATCGCGGCCGCGACCCGTACGCGCACGTCATCCGGGCCTTCCCGGCCGCTCACCGACGGCTGCCGGCCGGCCTGCCACATCGCGAAGGCCTCCGAGTCCTGCTCGGCCAGTTCCGCGTGCGTCTTGCCCTGCCAGTCGCCCCAGTGCCGCTCACGTAGGCGCTCGTCGGTGTGGATCTGCAGGCCAGTGCGGTCGGCCAGCGCCTGCGCGGTCTGCTGTGCGCGCTGCAGGTCGCTGGTGACCAGCAGGGACGGCGACATCGCGGCGAGCATCTCGGCGGCTTTCTCGGCCTCGGCCACCCCGGTCTCGGACAGCGGCGGATCGAGCTGGCCCTGGAACCGGTTCTCCGCGTTCCAACCGGTCAAGCCGTGCCTCCACAACACCAGCCTTACCGCTGTCACCGCGTGCCCTCCCGGTCGGTCATTCGCTCTCTGCCGCCTGGCTCCCGGCGCCGCGGGACTCCAGCGCGGAGTCCACGAACGGGATCGTCGGGCAGTCCTTCCAGAGCCGCTCCAGCGCGTAGAAAGCGCGCTCCTCGGAGTGCTGGACATGCACGATGATGTCGATGAAGTCCAGCAGCACCCAGCGGCCCTCGCGGGCCCCCTCGCGGCGTACGGGCTTGACATCGTGGGTGGTCCGCAGCCGTTCCTCGACGGCGTCGACGATCGCCGAGACCTGCCGCTCATTGGGCGCGGACGCGATCAGGAACGCGTCGGTGATCACCAACTGGTCGCTGACATCGAGGATGACCACGTCGGTGGCCAGCTTGTCGGCAGCGGCCTGCGCCGCGGAAAGCGCCAGCTGACGGGCGCGATCGGACACCGGCACCGGGCGGTCCCTCCTGTTTGGGTTCTTTAACGGCCACATTAAGGCAGCTCAAGGGTCTCATGGACAACTGCCCGCTCAGGCAGGGGCACCGGATGGTGGGGTACGACCGCCAGGTTTGCCCTGATCTACCGGGTTTTCACCACCGGAAACGCAGCGATTACCGACCGTTAGCGGTAGCCGGCGCCATTCGCGGGAGCGTCCGCGCGATAGAGACCACGCTTCTCGATGTACTGCACCACGCCGTCCGGTACGAGATACCAGACCGGCCGCCCACCGGCGACCCGCTCCCGGCAGGAGGTCGACGAGATCGCCATCGCCGGCACCTCGATCAGCGAGACCGCGTGCGCCGGTAGGTGCTGGTCGGACAGCACGAACCCGGGCCGGGTGACGCCGACGAAATGCGCCATCGCGAACAGGTCGTCGTGGTCCTTCCAGGTCAGGATGGCCGACAACGCGTCCGCGCCAGTGATGAAGAACATCTCGACGTCCTTGCCGTAGACCTCGCGCAGATCGGTCAGGGTGTCCCGGGTGTACGTCGGCCCAGGCCGCGAGATATCCACCCGACTGACCGAAAAACGCGGGTTGGACGCGGTCGCGATCACCGTCATCAAATAGCGGTCCTCGGCCGCGCTCTGGCCTTGTTTCTGGTACGACTGGCCGGTCGGGACGAAGACGACCTCGTCCAGCTCGAACCGGTCGGCGACCTCGCTGGCGGCCACCAGGTGGCCGTGGTGGATCGGGTCGAAAGTGCCGCCCATGATGCCGATCCGCTGGGCCGCCCCGGCCCGGTCCTTCGCCATCTGGGAATTGTCGCAGCTCAGCTGCCATCCGCAGGGTGACGCGCGGCACGTTTGGGCGGGTCGCGCCGGCCAGCACGGTTGACCCGGCGCCCCGTACGCCCTCCGCCGGCGCCGGACGGGCTCAGGCCAAGGCGGCTGTCTGCGACCTCTGGAAACACCGAGGACCGGCCTCCCGCCGACAATTCGGTCGGGCAAGGGTTGTACGGTTCCCACCTCACCGCCGTATGTGGGGCTCAGAGAAGAGGACCAGCGTTGGCCTACCGGTTCCTGTACATGGCGCGCCACGGCGAGGCCGGTGCGGACGGCGAGCTCACCGAGAACGGCCGGCGACAGGCCGAACTGCTCGGCCAGCGCCTCGACCATGTGCCCTTCACGGCGATCGGCCACAGCCCGTTGGCCCGTGCCGCGGCGACCGCCGCGACGGTTTCCGCGGCGCTGCCGGACGTGGCCGTACACTCCGCGGACCTGCTCGGCGACTACGTGCCCTTCGCGCCCGAGCGGACCGAGCTGCCGCCGGTCTACTCCGACTTCCTGGACACCTTTTCCGCCACCGAGCTGGCCGACGGGCCGCCGCTGGCCCGCGCCGCGCTTGAGCGCTACACAGGCCCGGCTGACCAGGACACGTACGAACTGGTCGTCACCCACAACTTCCTGATCGGCTGGTTCGTCAGCCAGGCTCTGGACGCTCCGCCGTCCCGCTGGCTGGGCCTGAACCAGGGAAACTGCGGCCTCACCGTGCTGCTCTACCGCAACGACCGGCCGCCGTCGTTGGTGACCTTCAACGACATGGGTCATTTGCCGCCGGAGCTACGGTGGACCGGTTTTCCATCCGAACTAAGGGCGAATTAGCGCATCACCGAGTTCGCGAAGCAGAATGGTTTCCCGCGGACTGTCGTGTTGCGGTGCGTGTTCGGTGATGGCCGCTCCGACCACCATGTCGAGCTGCGAGATCAGATCGATCAGTAGATCGCAGCGGACGCCATCGGGTTCCGGGTAGCCGACGGAACCGAATTCGGCCGGGTCCAACACGTCCAGATCGACGTGGACGTAAACGGGCCCAGAAACGGTCTCGAAAGCCCGTTCCATCTCAGCGGGGCCAAACACCCGCAGACCCGTTCGGCGCAGATATTCGCGTTCGCTCGCACCGGCCGCCCGCACCCCGGCCAGCACGATCTGGTCAACGGGCAACGGCCGGGCCGGGGTCAGCATGGCAGGCCCGTCGCCCAGCAGCGTACGAACGACCATCCCGTGAAACGCGCCAGATCGCAGGTCACCAGGGCCATAAACATCTGGATGCGCGTCGATCCACAGGACGGTCAGCTCGGCGCCGTAACGGTCGTGCACAGCGGTGATCGGCGCAAGATCGACACCGCAGTCGCCGCCGACGGTCACGACGAAGTCGTCGAGATCAGCCAACGCCTGATGCGTCAGTTGGGTGTTCTCAACGAGAATGTCAAGAGCACTTACGCCGTCGACGATCTCGCCGCCGAATTCACTGACCGCAACGGTCACCACAGACTCGCAGGGCAGCAGATCGGCGGTACGCCGGGCGCCGACCGGCAGCAGTGCCGCTGTCTCGGCGGCAGATCCCTGCCATTGCGGCACACAAAGCACAGTTGTCATGAGCTTTCCTTTGCGGAAGGGAAAGAAAACCGTCGCGCATGGTCGCGCGCGGTGGGATCAGGCGTGCTGATCCAACCGGTCGGTCCAACCCGATCGGCGCTCCCGCAACAGAAGCCACATCTCGTACGTGTGCATGGGCACGTCCATTTCGCGGCCAAGGAGCACGACTCCGAGGCGCGACAGACGACGATTCACCGGCACGACGACGACCCTACCGCTATTTCGGCAGGAGTTGCTGAACGAAGTTCGCCAGCTGAGCGGCGTTGCGGCATTCGAGCATCGGCACGATGTCCGCGTACTGGCCGGCCACCGAGTCACCGCTGTCCCAGTGCCGGCGCGGCTCCGGGTTCAGCCAGTACGTGTGCCGGGCCGCGAGATTCAGGTTTTTCAGCGCGGTCAGGCCCGGATCGCGGAAATTGGTCCGGGCGTCACCCAGAATCAGCAACGAGGTGTTGGGGCCGACCGCGTCCGGCCAGTTGTCCTCGAAGGTCTCAAAAGCCCGGCCGTAGTCACTGTGTCCGTCGAACTGCACCACCCGCGCCTCGGACATCAGCCGGTTGACGGCGTCCGGCAGCTCGATGTCGGGGCCGAGGAAACGAGTGATTTCGTCGCAGCCGTCGACAAAAGCGAAAGCCCGCAGCTTGGCGAACTGCTCACGTAATGCGCGCGTGAGCAGCAGGGTGAAATGTGCGAAGGAAGCGGTCGAGCCGGAAACATCGCACAACACCACGAGTTCGGGCTTGTGCGGCCGGCGGGCTTTGAAATGCGTGACAACCGGTACTCCGCCGGTGGCCAGCGAAGCTCGTACCGTTCGGCGAATGTCCAGCCGGCCACGACGCGGATGCCGGCGTTGCAGGGCGAGCCGAGCGGCCAACCGACGGGCCAGCGGTTGCACCGTACGCCGCAGTTCCGCGAGATCTTCCCTGGTGGCGCGCAAGAAGTCGACCTGGTCGGCGAGCGCCGGGACCGCGTGCCGAGCCACCGCGTCAGCGCCGCGCTCCTCGACCAGCCGGCGCCGGGTCTCCGCTTCGACCTGCCGCCGAAAGGTCGCCGTACGGTCCGAGATGGTCGCCCGGGCGACCATCTCGTCCATCGCCGACGGCAACTCGTCGGTGTCCGGCCTGCGCAACATTTCCGCCAGCAGGGCGGAAATCAGCGTCTCCGGTGACATCTGGCGCAGCACCCGGTAAGAGAACCAGGACTGCCGGCCGGGCCCAGCGGACTGCCGCCCGAGGCTCGCCACCGCCTGCTCGGCGATCCGCCGCAGGTCGTCCTCGTCGCCGCGCAGCAGCGCCTCGGCCAGTTGGTCCCGCAACTGGTCCACATCGGACTCGTCGCCGCGCAGTTTCTTGTCCACAGTGGACGATGGCGACCCCTGAGCGGACGGATACCAGATGTCGAAAACCACGTCGAAGGTCTTGCGGTGGCTGGGATTCTTCACCAGCGCGGCGGCCAACCCCTCCCGCAGCTGCCACCGCTCGGTCAGCTCGATCGCGGTCATCACCGCGGTCGCGTCGATCTCCTCGGACGCCGAAACCGGAATACCCGCGTGCCGCAAAGCGCGCGAGAACTGTACGAGACGACCGAAAAGCCCGCCACCGACGTGATCCGCCCGAATGTCCGCCATCAGCCCAGTTTCAACATCCTGGCGGCCTTTTCGGCGTCACTGGCGTGTTTGGTGACCACTCCGAGGGTCGCTCTCACGGTCGCGGAATCCAAAGTATCCAAGCCCAGCGCCAACAACGTGTGCACCCAGTCCAAGGTTTCCGCGATCGACGGGGATTTCTTCAGCTCCATCTCACGAAGTGCGTGCACCGTACGCACAATTTGCTCGGCCAGGTCCGCCGGTGCCTGCGGGATCCGGGCCAGCACGATCTCCAGCTCCCGCTGCGCCGTCGGATATCCAATGTGGACATACAGGCAGCGGCGGCGCAATGCCTCGGACAGCTCGCGGGTGGCATTTGAAGTGAGGACCACGAAAGGGCGCCGGGTGGCCACGATCGTACCGAGCTCTGGAATGGTCACCTGGAACTCCGACAGCACCTCCAGCAGCAGGGCCTCGACCTCCACATCGGCCTTGTCGGTCTCGTCGACCAGCAACACGGTCGGCTCGTCCCGCCGGATGGCCGACAGCAGCGGCCGCTCCAGCAGGAACTCGGCGCTGAAGATCTCGTCGTGGGTGGCGTCCCAGCTGCGCTCGTCGCCGGCCGACTGGATCCGCAGCAGCTGTTTGCGGTAGTTCCACTCGTAAAGCGCGCGGGCCTCGTCGATGCCCTCGTAGCACTGCAGCCGTACGAGATCGGCCTGCGTCGCGGCGGCCACCGCCTTCGCGAGCTCGGTCTTGCCGACCCCCGCCGGTCCCTCGACCAGCAGCGGCTTGCCGAGCTGCCCAGCCAGGAACACGCTGGTCGCGGTGGCGTCGTCGGGCAGGTAGCCAACCGCGGACAGCCGCTCCCGCACGTCCTGCACCGACGAAAACTGCGGCGTATGACTCATGCCGCCACACTACGTCGCGGAAATGCGCCAGTCTGCCCCTGTCGCGGTGCCGAACCAGCGGGACAGTCCGGCCGGCAGGCCGTCGGTCGTGGTGGCACAGACATGGCCGTCCGGCCGGACCAGCAGCACGTCCGCGCCCAGGTCACCGTACGCACGTACATAAGGCACCTCAGCGCTCAGATGGACGCTGTCGCCGGAGAAGTCGATGAGCAGTCCCCCGCCGGACCGAAGGAGTTCGTACGGCCGTACGGTGCCGTCCGCGGTCTTCAGGTCCGGGTTGGGCAGCCGGTAGCCGAGCAGCGGGTGCTCGGGCTGGTCCGGCATGTCGTAATGCACGTCCAGACCGGAGATCATGCCGCCAATGAAGTGGGTCGCGTCCGGCAGTGCGAACAGGTCGGCGACGAAGGAGCGCAGCTCGGGCAGGTCCGGGTTGCCGGTGCCCGCCCAGTCGGTCAGCACGCTTTGCGCCCGGGTGTTCCGAATGACCCTCGCGGCCACCGGATGGCGTTCGGAGCTGTACGTGTCGAGGAGCCCGTCAGGGACCCTCCCCAGCACCGCGGCGGCGAGCTTCCATCCGAGGTTGAAGGCGTCCTGGATGCCGACGTTCATGCCCTGCCCACCCAACGGCAGGTGGACGTGCGCCGCGTCACCAGCCAGGAACACCCGCCCCAGCCGGTAGTCCCGCACCTGCCGGGCCGCGTCCGCGATCCGGGTGACGTAAGGCAGGTCGACCAGCTCCACGTCGCCGCCGTAGACCGCCGCCAGCCCGTCGCGGACCTCGTCCGCGGTGACCGGCTCGGTGCGGCTGACCTGCGCGCCCGTGCCGCCGATCACCAGTCGCTGGAGGCCGTCCCCGAGTGGGAAACGGACCGCCCACCGGCCGTCTTCGCTGCGGACCACCTGTCCCGGCGGCTCGTGGTAAATGTCGCCGGCGCGAGGGCCCGTTACCCGTACGTCACCCACCACCGCCGTGTCAGTGCCCGCCCGGCCGGGAAAGTCGATGCCCAGCAGCTTGCGGACAGAGCTGTGCGCACCGTCCGCACCGACCAGGTAGAGCGCGCGCAGCGTCGACTCGCGCTCGCCATCGCTGACGGTGGCGACCACCCCATCAGCGGTCTGCTCGACACCGACCAGCCGATGGCCACGACGGATCGGGACCCGGCCGGCCAACTGGCGCTCCAGGAAGGCCTCGACCTGGGTCTGCGGGATGAAACGACCGGGCTCACGGCTGTTCCAGGACGTGTACGAGATCGTCAGCCCGGCCAGGTGCGCGCCGTCGTATTCCTGGTAGTCACCGGTCGCGAGCAGCGGCCCCAGCAGCCCGCGCTGATCGAGCATTTCGGCCGTACGCGGGTGAACACCGCCGGCGCGCGACAGTTTGCTGCGCTCAGGCAGCGCCTCGACGACGATCGCTCTTACCCCCGCGAGCGCCAACTCGGCGGCCAGGGTCATGCCGACCGGGCCGGCTCCCACGACAACAACATCCGCGTCCATTTCCAGCTCCTGCGTGAGGTGGTCTGACCGCGTGCAGCGGCCTGATCACCAACCTGAGGTGAAAGTCCTGGAACAGCGACGAAAGGAGGGCACGATGACGGTTTCCGATTATCCACCAGCAGCCGATGGCGGATTTCGACGCTAGGCTACGACGAAACGACCGGCACTGGCGCGGGAGTTCGCGGCCGGCCGAGACGAGTCATCCAGCGCCGCTGATAGGGCGGCCACCAGCGCTCGCCGAGCCCCCACAACACCGCGAGGACAACGAAACTCACCGGCGCGATGAAATGGTTCACCGGCGGCAGCACCAGCAACCGGTCCTGGGCGAGCATCGCCAGATGGCCGAGCCCGACGACCAGCACAGAGCCGACCAGCACTCGTACGAACCACGGCCACGCGACGGCGAAAGCCACATCGACCGCGACGCCCACCACGATCAGCCAGAACGGGACTGCCGACTTGGTGAAGCCGGCGGCCACGAAAGCCAGCCACAGCACGCTTTTATACGCCAGATAGCCGCCGACGATCGCCGTCGCGGTCCACCGCAGCCCGATCACCTTCCGGGCCACCACCAGCACCAGAGCGGCGGCCACCATCCCCCAGAGCGGATAGAACCAACTCGGGATCGGCAACGCGAACTGCAGGATCGCGGCGCGGTCCGGGGCCCGGTGGATTTCGTTGGCCAGAAAGGCCAACAGGTCGGAACTGGCCTCGATCTTGCCGCCGTCCCACGCCATGATCTCGAAAATCCCGTATTCCTGCTGGCCGTTCGGGAACATCGCGTCTTCGAAGATATAGAAAAACATCGCGAGCAACGCGATGGTCCGGAACGGGGACTTGTCCAGGTTGACCATCGCACCGCGGGTCACTCCGGCCATGCAGATCCCGGTGCCCAGGAACAGCAGGAAATGCGACGGGCTCCAGGTGGTGATGTCCAGCCCGTTGATGCGATGGTTGATCTCGTCCAGCGGCGCGGCCACCAGGAACGTGATCATGCCGCCCTGGGTGAGCCGCAGCGACGCCTTGTCCATGCCGTAGCCGGTGTACGTGTGGAAAATGATCAGCGCGATGGCTATTCCCTCACCGACCAGGTTCACGTCGTGCGGGAGAATGAACGGATTATCCCGTAGCGACATGAAATGCCAGGAGATATCCCAGGCGGCCCCGAGCGATTTCAGCAGGAACGCGAGCAGCCAGAGCTGGTAAAGCCGCACGGTCAGCGACCGCGGCAGCGCACGCCCCGGCTCGCCACGGGTCCAATAGGCCCGCATGAACTCACTCACACCGTTGGTCACCGGTCGATCATCTCCCACCGGGACGACAGTTCTTTACCGGGTCTGCCCATCCCCAGTGATCACGAAGGTCGTGCTCGTCATCTCCGGCAGCCCCATCGGCCCGCGCGCGTGCAGTTTCTGGGTGGAGATGCCGATCTCGGCACCGAAGCCCAGCTCACCGCCGTCGGTGAAGCGGGTCGAGGCGTTCACCATCACCGCCGCGCTGTCCATCCGGGACACGAACCGGCGGATCGCCCGCGCGTCGGTGGAGATGATCGCCTCGGTGTGCCCGGAGGTCCAACGCCGAATGTGCGCGATCGCCTCGTCGACCGAGTCGACTACTCCGACCGCGAGATCCAGGTCGATGTATTCCTTGGCCCAGTCGTCGTCCGTCACCGGCAGAACCGGACCATCCACAATGGACGCGGTCATTTCGTCGCCGTGAATGCGTACGCCCGCATCGGCCAGCGATGCCGTCACTCGCGGCAAAAACTCGGCGGCCACCTCGCGGTGCACCAGCAAGGTCTCGGCCGCGTTGCAGACGCTCGGCCGCTGCACCTTGGCATTCATCACGATCCGCTCGGCCATTTCCAGATCGGCCGCCGCGTCCACATAAATATGGCAGTTGCCGACCCCGGTCTCGATCACCGGCACGGTCGCGGTTTCCACCACGTGCGCGATCAAACTCGCGCCGCCGCGCGGAATCACCAGATCCACCAAGCCGCGAGCGTGCAACAAATGGGTGACCGACTCGCGGTCCGTACCCGGCACCAACTGGATGCTGTCCGTCGGCGCACCCGCCTTCTCGGCGGCGGCAGCGAGCACCTCGACCAGCACCGTGTTCGACCGGTACGCCGACGCCGAGCCGCGCAACAACACCGCGTTTGCGCTTTTCAAGCACAGTCCGGCCGCGTCGACGGTGACATTGGGCCGAGCCTCGTACACGATCCCGATGACACCCATCGGCACCCGTACCTGCCGGACCTCCAGGCCGTTGGGCAGTGTGTAACCACGGATGACCTCGCCGACCGGATCCGGCAGCGCGGCCACGTCCCGCAGCCCGCCGGCCATCTGCTCCACCCGCTCGCGGCTGAGCCGCAGCCGGTCCAGCAGCGACGCGGACAGGCCCGCCGCGGTGCCGTTCTCGAGGTCGACGATGTTCGCCGCGAGGATCTCGTCGGCCCGCTCGACCAGCGCGTCGGCCATCGCCTGCAGCACGGCGTCCTTGCTCGCCCTGGTCATCGGCGCCAACTCGGCCGCCGCCGCCTTCGCCTTGACCGCGACCTCACGCACCTGCTCAGCACTGCTACCCATCAACCCAGCCTAGGATCTTTTGGGCCGCGATGCCTCATCGCGCGCCACACCCGCGTCCACCGAAATACCCACTAGGCAGTCACCATAGCCCTGGGGCCTGCTCCGGACTCAGCTCCAGGGGACCTGGAAACGGTCGTGCCGGATGGCCGCCGAAAGAGACTCGGGCTTCGCGGTCGTACGCACCTGTGGCGGCTGGGCGACGAACGGCAGCGAACTGGTGCTCGGCAAGAGCAAATAGCTGCCTGCCAACGAAAGCTGGATCGTCGCGCCGGTGCTGGTCGGCGAGGTTGCCTCGTTGTCGCTGGCGGTGACCACCATGCCCAGGACGTGGCCGGCCTTGACGACTGTTTCGTACGCGTCCAGCGAAACCGGCACGTTGTACCAGCGACCAGGCTGCAATGGAGTCACCGTTCGCAAACTCAGGTAATGAGCGGCATCGCGATAACCACGAGTCAACACATCGACATCGCTGTCGACGAAATCCTCGGCGTCGTCGTTGAAACAGGCGGTGTCGATCGCGGTCGACTCGCCCCAACACGATTCGGTGGACAGGTAATGCACGCCAGAGCCTGGATTTTCGGTCGACAAATAGTCAACTCGGTGTTGCTCGCCATAGTCGACCAGTTTCACCGTCAGCTCGGTCGTCGGCTTGTTTACCTTGACCCGCAGGTTTGCCCTCGGAATCCCGGAAATTCGCAGGTCGTGAGTGAGCGTGCCGGACAGGAAAACGGCCCGGGAGCCTAACGGCTGGTTCGGGTTGGCGACCCCGGTGCTTTCGGTCAGGGTGGGATCATCGGTGATCGTGCGTACGGCCGCGGAAATCCCACCGCCGAGCGTCCCGGTCGTACCGCCGCCGCTGCCCAGGAAAACCGGCCGGTCGACCGCGCCGGGCGCCGGCCAAGTGGAGGCCGTGGTCCAGTCGCCGGACGGCCGCTCGATCGACGCCATCGGCTCGGACATTATCCCGTTCGGCAGTTTCTGCAGCCAGTAGTCGAACCAGCGGTGCACGGTGTCCACCCACTGGGCCCGGCGGATCTCGAACGGGTCGATGTGGCCTTCCTGGGTGAGCCAGATCTTGCGCGGCACCCCCCGCGCGGCCAAGTCGTCCCACCAGGTGGCGAACTGCGAAGTCGTCACGTTGAGGTCGTTGATGCCGTGGATGACGAAAACGCTGGCGCGAACCTTGTTCGCGCTCGGCCGGTAGTCGCGGGCCGCCCAAAACGCGTTGTAGTTTCCGGTGCTGTCGTCGCTGGCCGCCTGATCGGCGGCGATCGAGGCGTCACACACGCCTTTGGGGCGCCCGTTGACATAGTTGGCCAGGTAGTCGACATAGCCGGGCGAGCGGAGCACCCCGCCAAACCGCTCGTAGTCGTACCAACTGGAAATCGCCGATACCGGCACGATCGTCTCCAGGCCCGGCACGCCGGTCGCGGCCACGCCGTTGGGAATGGTGCCGTCCCACGACTTGCCGACCATGCCGGCCCGGCCGCTCGACCAGTCCGCCTTCTTCAGGTTGCCGTCGAGCCCATAGCCTGGCACCCGGCCGTTCAGCCAGTCCACGACAGCCTTGCCGGCGGCGATCTCAGCCGGGCCGCCAACGTCCGGGCAGCCGCCCGACTTGTTGGTACCGGTCAGGTCAAGCCCGCCAAAGGCATAGCCGCGCGGCACGAAGTAGTTGTCGTAAAAGGCCGGCATCAACGTCAGGTTGCCGTCCGAGCCGTACTCCTTGACCTGCTTTTTGCTGCCCCGCGCACAGCAGCTCCAGTACGGCGACGCCTCGAAGATCATCGGCACCTTGACGCCAGCCGCGGCCGCCTCACGGGGCCGCACGATGTCGAGGCGGACCCGGTCCTGCTTGCCGTCTCGGTCGCTGTCGAACGGGATCGGCAGCCAGACGCTCTCCCGGATGGCGTTCTGGTACGAGTAGACCGGCTGTGTCGCGTTGTCTTTGACGTACGGCAGCGCGCTGGGCGCGGCCGCCGCAGACGCCGTGGGAGTCAGTGCGAACAGGCCGGCCATCACGGCGGCCACGAAGACGGCAAGCAGGCGAGAACGGCGCGGCACAGCCACCCCTTCCGGAGCGTCACGGGCGAGATCATCGCGCGCAGGAGCGACCGCGAGTCGAGCCGAAATTACCCCGTTAGCACCAAATCCCGAGCCAGTTCGGCCGGATCCGGCCAGCTTAGTCGGTGACGATCACCCGGCCGGAGCGGCCGGCGGGGTTCGGCAACCAGCGGCTGCCGATGCCGACCACGACCGTGACCACCAACTCAGCGACCATGACCACCGCGAAGGCCGTACGACCAGCAGGTCCGCCGACGCCGGTCAGGCTGAGGAAAATCCCGCCCAACAACGCCACCCCGAGCGCGAGCGAGGTCTGCTGGGTGGTGATCAGCACGCCACTGCCGGCGCCGGCGCGGTCGGCCGGCACGTCCGACAGGACCAGCCGGAACAGCGGGGTCATCACCAGGCCCTGGCCGAAGCCGAGGATCACCATCCCGGGCGCGAGCGTCAGCGGCGACAGGCTTGACCAGCTCGACAAGGCGGTGATCAGGATGATCACGTAGCCAACCACGGTGCCGGCGGAGCCGACAGTGAGCACGGTACGGCCGAAGCGGTCGACCAGCCGGGCCGCGGACAGCGAGCTGAACAGGTACGCAATGGACAGTGGCACGTACGTGAGGCCGGCCTCCAGCGGGGACATCCGCAGGTCGGACTGCATGGCGACGGCGAAGCAGAACATCAGACCACCAAAGCCGGTGAAGAACGGCACGGCCAGCAGAAGTCCGCGACGCATGCTCGGCACTCGCATCAGCGAGGGTGGTACGAGCGGCAACCGGCCCGACTTTTCCAGCTTACGCTCGAAAAGCACGAACGCGACCGCGATGACCGGGAAGGCGGCCAGCAACCCGAAGGTCCAGATCGGCCAGCCGAGCGTACGGCCAACCGTCAACGGCACCAACAAGGAGAGCACCGCGAGACCGAGCAGAATAGTGCCTCTCACGTCCACCTTGGCCGGATCATGGGACTGGGTCGCCGGCGTGGTCTTCAGCGCCAACAGCAGCGCGACCAGGCCGATCGGCACGTTCACCAGGAAGATCAGCCGCCAGCCGGTGCCGGCCACGTTCGCCGCGATCAGCAGGCCGCCGGCCAGCTGGCCGATCACCCCGGCTATCCCGCCGGTGACGCCATAAAGACCAATGGCCCGGCTGCGTCGCTGGAGCGTGGTGGCGGCCTGGATGGTGGCCAGCACCTGCGGCACCATGAGCGCCGCCGACGCGCCCTGCAAGATCCGGGCGACTACGAGGGTCACCGCGTCCGGCGCGACGCCGCAGATCAGCGAGGTGACGGTGAAGGCGGCGATGCCGGCGAGGAACAGCCGGCGCCGGCCGAACGCGTCACCGAGCCGGCCGCCGATGACAAGCAACAACGCGTACGAGAGCCCATAGCCGGCCACCACCATCTCCAGCGTCACCGGCGAAGCGTGCAGCTCGGTGCCGATGGTGGGCAGCGCCACATTCACGATGAAGTAGTCCGCGATGGACAGGAACGCACCCAGCAGAACAGTGAACAGCCCGAGGCCAGACAGGCCCGGAACGTGCTCCGCGCTGCGTGTCGACTGCGGCGCGGTCCGCTTCTCAAGATCTGTAACGGTCATGAGACCACTCTGCGTCGTTTTCAGAGTGGTATCGAGAGTGTGGTTATCCAGGTATCAGCCGAACCTGGCAACAGCATCCGGTAAGCGGGATCCTGGTGTCATGACCGAAGCTATCGCAGACGCCGGCCGGGCCCGCCGGCTCGAGCTGGCCGCGTTCCTGCGCAGCCGCCGGGAGCGCATCTCCCCCGAGCAGGTCGGACTGCCGCCGGTCGGCCGACGGCGCACGCCGGGGCTGCGCCGCGAGGAAGTCGCGCAGCTCGCCGGGGTCGGGGTGACCTGGTACACGTGGTTGGAGCAGGGTCGTGACATCCACGCCTCCGACCAGGTGCTGGAAGCCATCGGCCGGACACTTCGGTTCGACCGGCACGAGCGGGCGCACCTGTTCCGGCTGGCCGGGCTGCCAGATCCGGACGGCACCAGCGGCTGCGACACGATCCCGCGTGACATGCAACTCATCCTCGACCAGTTGCGGCCCTTCCCCGCCACCATCGTCAACGCGCGCAACGACATCCTCGCGTACAACCGCGTCTACGGGACCTGGATCATCGACCTCGACGCGCTGCCGTACGACGAACGGAACACGCTCTGGCTGGCGTTCACCCACCCGGCGTGGCGAGCCACCATCGTCAACTGGGAGGACGCGGCGGCCCGGATGGTCGGCCAATATCGCGCCTCCATGGCCGACCACATGGCCGAACCGGCCTGGAAATGCCTGGTCAACCGACTTCAGGAAGCATCGCCCGAATTCGCCGCGGTGTGGGACCGGCACGACGTGACGTGGCAAGGCAGCCGTACGAAGCAGGTCCTGCACCCCGAGCACGGCGTCCTGGACGTCGACTATTCGCAGCTCTGGCTAGACCGCCGCCTAGGCACCCGCCTCCTCGCGTACGCCCCCGCCACCGAAGAAACCCGCCTAAAACTGGCCAAACTAGACGCCAACGCCGACTAACCCCCGAGCGGGACCGTCACCTTCAAACCACATTCGGCCAACTCCGGCGGGACCCACCCCCGCGACCCCAGCCCGCGCGCAACCGTCACCTTCAAAACCACAGTTGGCCAATTTTCTACGAGGCCCAGCCCCGGTGACCGACCCCGTGCGGGACCGCCACCATTTCCATCAAGTTGGTCAACTTCGACGGGACCCAGCCCCGTCCGGCGCCATCGGCCGCCAGGCCGATGTTGTCGCCCCTCCGGCAGGAGCGTCCGCCTTTGTAGGCCCCGCGGTCTTTGCGGGGCCTTGAGA